>CAZFYM010000001.1:0-7977 GCA_964523755.1 uncultured Wenzhouxiangella sp.
ATTCGCTCCAACGCTTGCTCCCCCGCCGAACTGGGCCTGGTTGCCCAGGAATGCATTGCGTTCGATCTGGAAACTTCCCGAGTGGGGACCGGCAGTGGTAAGAGAATTGATTTGCAATCCGCCACCACGTGCTCCCGTCCCTTCGACAAACCCGTTGAAAAAGGAGAGCAGACGCACGGTCACATTGGAGGATGGTCGCACTTGAAGGCGAAGTACGCGACTGTCACCTCCGGCGTCAAGGATGGTATTGAAGGGGTTCTCGGTCAGTTGTTGACCGCAGGGATTGTCGAAGAACGCGGACCAGCCGCCACTTAGCGTGAGCGAGAAGCCGTCACCACCCGTGCCCCAGGCGTTGTAATTGAAGCCTCCAGTTGGAGCGGCGTAGACTCCAGTGGCGATGCGAATCACATCACCGCTATTATTGGCCTGAGCGGCCGTGAGCGCATTCTGAAGTTGAGTGGCGGTGGTAACACACCAGGTCGTGATGGGTTCGAGCCCAGCTCGAGCCGGCGATTGGAAAAGCACCAGAAAGCAGACCGGCAATAGCCGGAAAAAGGTGGGGATATACATGGTCGGATCGTCCTTATCTCAGGTTTCACTCAAACCTGCGTCGGGACGAGGTCAAACAGTGCCAATGGATGACGGCGCAGGCAACGCAGGCTTTGCGATTTCGAGCTTGCTCGATGAAGCGAAGCCGTAGTGCCGTCGCGCGTGTTCTGTCTCTTGGCAAGGACGCTGCCATTCCCGGCGAGACAGGCCTTGCAGCTAAACGCTCTCCGACTCGCTATAAGTTACAGCGTGCTTGGCGGGGTACGCTAGTTTCAGGCGCTTCTCAGCAGTTCGTTGACCGAGGTTCGCGAGCGGGTTTTTTCGTCGACCTGCTTGACGATGATCGCAGCGTATAGACTGTGGCTGCCATCCTTGGCAGGCAGGCTGCCGGCGACGACGACCGAGCCGGGCGGGACGCGGCCGGTGATGATTTCGCCGGTGGCTCGGTTATAGATGCGGGTCGACTGACCGAGAAAGACGCCCATGCCGATGACCGCACCTTTTTCGACGATCACACCCTCGACCACTTCCGAGCGGGCACCGATAAAGCAGCCGTCTTCGATAATGGTCGGGTTGGCTTGCAGTGGTTCGAGTACGCCACCGATACCGGCACCGCCGGAGATGTGCACGCCGGCTCCGATCTGGGCGCACGAACCCACGGTCGCCCAAGTGTCAATCATGCTGCCCTGGCCGACAAAGGCACCGATATTAACGTAGCTTGGCATCAGCACCACGTCATTGCCAACATGCGCGCCACGACGAACCGTGGCTGTGGGCACGATACGCGCGCCACTGTTGGCTGGTGGATCGGTCTCATCGGCAAAGCGCAGATCCACCTTGTCGTAAAAGTCGCTCACGCCACCGGCCATCTCGCGATTGGCCGTGATTCGAAAATGCAGCAGAATGGCCTGCTTGAGCCAGCCGTTGACGACCCAGCCATCGGTACCCGGTTCGGCCACCCGCAAGGTGCCGCTTTCCAGTCCCTGCAGACAGGTATTGACCGCGCCGCGAATATCACCGCTGACATTATCCGGGCCGAGTTCGGCGCGGTTGTCCCAGGCCTGTTCGATGGTTAGTTTGATTTTTTCGATGTTGTTTAGCATAGGGAAAGGGAAAAAGGAAATGGGTTTTAGCTTGGGGTTTTGTTTACTCTGAAAGCTGAACCCTGAACGCTTTTTTTCGTTACATCCAGGCGCGATCTCAGTTCGGTTTCAAGTTCAGCATTCGCCTGGTCAGTCAGGGGTTGTCCGTTACCGTCGGCGACCAGGAAAACATCCTCGACGCGCTGGCCGAAGGTGGCCACGCGGGCATCATACAAGCGTACACCGCGAGCAACCAGCGCTTCGGCGATGGCTGATAACAAGCCCGGGCGATCAGTGGCGGCAATTTCCAGTTTGGTTTTGCCGTCAAATCCACTCAACTTGATTTCTGCCCGGCCCATGAAAGGTTGCAGACGCCGCGGCACGGGGCGCGGCGGCAGTGAGCGGACCTGCTTGATCGACAGTTGTTCGGACAATGACTGGCGCAATCGGGCGGCATCGGAATGATTCAGCGGTTGGCCGTTGGCGTCCATGACCTGAAAAATATCCCAGCTACGGGCGTCATGACTGGTCACCACGCGTGCGGCCAGAATATTGAGCTGCATGCGATCGAGTTCGCGCGCGACCACCGCAAACAGCCCGGCAAAGTCCTCGGCATGGACAAAAATCTCGCTGATGCCTTTGTCAGGAATCCGACGGCACGCCACCAGCGGCAAACTGTCGGCAGCAACAACTTCCGAGCTGGTCCAGCCCAGTTGTTCGGCATCCAGGCGCAGAAAGGCCGCATCCGGCAATTGACTCCAGAGGCGCTCGATATCGCTTGCTTCGGCACCACGGCCGATCAGCAATTGCAGCGCTTCGGCACGCGTTTCGGCCACCGAAGCCTGGCGGTCCACCGCCTGGTCAGGACCGCGACTCAGTGCATCGCAGCTGGCCACGTAAAGTTCCCAAAGCAAGCTGTCCTTCCACGAGTTCCAGAGCTTGGGGCTGGTCGCTGCGATATCGGCCACGGTCAATACAAACAGATGATCCAGTCGGCGCCGGGTACCGACCCGCCGAACAAACCGGTTGACCACCTCCGGATCTGAGATGTCCTCTCGCTGGCTGGTTCTTGACATCAACAAATGCTCTTGTACCAGCCAGACGACCAGATCACGATCCTCATCCGGCATGTCCAGACGATCAACAAACTCCCTGGCATCTTCGGCCCCCAGTTCGGAATGATCGCCACCACGGCCCTTGGCAATATCGTGAAACAGCGCGCCAAGATAGAGCACCTCGGGACGTTCGATGCGGCTAAAAACATCAATCGCATGACCGAACTGGTCGGGATACTTGTTGTAGGCGAAGCGGCGCAGGTTGCGAATGACAAACAGGGTGTGTTGATCGACGGTGTAGACATGAAACAGGTCGAACTGCATGCGCCCGGTAATCTGACCAAAGGGCGGCAGCAGGGCTGCCAGTACGCCATAGCGATTCATTCTGGCCAATTGGCTGTAGACCAGGCGCGGGCTTTTGAGCAAGCACAAGAAAGCATCCAGAATAGCCGGATCAGTCCGGTAATCTTCGTCAATCAGGTACAGATGCTCGCGCACCAGACGAATGGTCGCTGCCCGCACGCCGCGAATATCCGGATTCTCGGACAACACCATGAACAGCCGCATGATCAGGTCCGGCTGGATGACGAAGGCATGCAAATCCTTCAGTTCCAGGTAGCCATGACGCAGCCGGAAATGTTCGTCGATATCGGCCGATGGCAGGTGTTTGCGACCGGCCAGCAGTTCCTCATCGAAACTCTGCAACAAGCGTTCATTCAATCGAGCCAGTTGCATGACGTGGCGGTAATAGCCCTGCATGAACTGCTCGACCGGCTGGTTGCTTTCGGCCGGATTGCCAAAGCCGAAGTGCTCGGCCAAGCGCCGCTGATACTCAAACAACAGCCGCTCTTCGGCGCGCCCGGCCAGTTCATGCAGCGCCCAGCGCACCGACCAGAGATAGTCACGCCCGTCGACCAGGTCGTCATGTTCACGCTCACTCAGAAAGCCATGCTCGACCAGGCCGTGCAAGGTCGAGGTGCCGAAATGCCGATGGGTCACCCAGCCAATCATCTGGATGTCGCGCAAGCCACCCGGCCCTTCCTTGAGGTTGGGCTCGAGATTGTAGATTGTGTCTTCGTGCTGGCTGTGGCGTTGCTCCTGCTCGGCCACCTTGGCGGCATAGAATTCATTGGCCGGCCACAATATCGGCGGATCAGTTGCCTCGCGCATGGCCTTGAACAACTCACCGCTGCCGGCCAGTAGACGGGCTTCCATCAGGTTGGTTGCGACGGTGACATCGCGCCGGGCTTCATCAATGCAGTCATTCAGGGTTCGAACGCTTTGGCCCGGGTGCAGATCGGCGTCCCAAAGCACCTGGATAAAGCGCTCCAGGGCATCGGAATCATCGGTCTGATCATGTTTCTTATGACGGGTCTGCGGACGCAGTATGAGCAAATCGACATCCGAGTGCGGATGCAGTTCGCCGCGTCCGAAACCGCCCACCGCGGCCAGCTCCAGGCCGGCATCGTCCGGTGCCAGGCGCTCCCAGGCGATCAGGACCAGCTGCTCCAGCACCCAGGCTCGGGCGTGTACCAGCTCGCGGATATCGGTATTGGCGACAAAGGCCTGATGCAAGGCCCGATCCGCCGAGGATCGGGCTTCGCGCAATGCCTGCGCCAGCATGATCGGTTGGTCTGAAAGGCAGTTGAGCGCTGCCAGATTCAGGCAGTTACGAGTCGCCGGAACGGCATTCAGACGTTCAATCACAATGGATCGTCGGGCAGCCGGGTAAGCACATCCACCCCGGTTTCAGTGACCGCCATGGTGTGTTCCCACTGGGCCGAGAGGCTTCTGTCCCGGGTAATCACGGTCCAATCGTCCGGCAGCAGCCGGGTGCCCGGCTTGCCGAGATTGATCATCGGTTCGATGGTAAATGTCATGCCCGGCTCCAGCACCACGCCCTGTCCGGGACGACCGTAGTGCAGCACTTGCGGCGCCTCGTGGAAAACCCGTCCGATACCGTGGCCGCAATATTCACGCACCACCGAACAGCGCTGTCCTTCGGCAAAGGTCTGGATGGCATGGCCGATATCACCCAGGGTGGCGCCCGGGCGAACCTGGTCGATACCGATCAACAAAGCCTGATAGGCAACTTCACAGATTCGTCTGGCCTTGACTGACGGCTCGCCGACGAAAAACATCTTGCTGGTATCGCCATGCCAGCCGTCCTGGATGACCGTCACATCGATATTGACAATATCGCCATCCTTGAGCTTCTTGTCACCCGGAATGCCGTGACAGACCACATGATTGACCGAGGTACAAATTGATTTTGGGAATCCGCGATAGTTCAGCGGGGCCGGGATGGCCTGCAAATCCTCAACGATATACTCGTGGCAGATTTGATCCAGTTCGCCCGTGGTCACGCCCGGCCGGACATGTTCTCGAATCATTTTAAGAACACTGGCCGCTTGCTGGCCAGCCACTCGCATGGCTTCAATTTCGTCGGCAGTTTTAAGCTGAATAGCGTGATTCATTTTCGGTTCCGGAGGTCGATTGCAAAAGTCGAGCCTCCTGTAAAAACACCAGTTTACCCGAACAACCCGGTTTTCCAGCGCTTTTCGTGCAAAATCAAAGGGTGTCTTTTGGCACGTGCTTTTCATCACGCGGCAATGGCAACATACAGATTGTCAAATCAATCTCATCAGGAACTTCAATTGAATCGCGCCGTTATTACTGTCCTGGCTTCGTTGCTGATCATCGCTTTCGCCATCGTGGTCGTTGTTATCCTGTATGGTTTGCGGCCCGATCCGGAAGAGCGGGAAATCACCCAGGCGGCGATGCTGGTTGACAGCATCCCGGCCGAGATTGCCACGGGTCCTTTCATGATCCAGGCGCAGGGCACGGTGCGGCCGGTGACCCAGACCAGCGTTGCGGCCGAGGTCAGCGGCCGGCTGATCGAGATCTCGGACAAGTTTGTCGCCGGCGGCTTTTTCCAGGCCAATGAAATGCTCGCCCGGATTGATCCCAGCGACTACCAAGCCGCCCTGCTCCAGGCCGAAGCGGAACTGGCCTCGGCACGCGCACGACTGGCCGACGAAACGGCCCGTTCAGACCAGGCCAGGCGCGACTGGCAGCGCATGCACGGCGAGAACCGGACCCCGGGTGACCTGGTGCTGCGCCTGCCACAGGTGGCCGAAGCCCAAGCCACGGTGCAGGCGGCTGAAGCCGGCGTGATGCGCGCACGCCGCAATCTTGAGCGTACCGTGATCTCGCTGCCTTATACCGGTCTGGTGCGCAGCCGTCAGGTAGACATCGGCCAGTATGTCTCGCCCGGAACTGTTTTGGGTGTTGCCTTTGGAGTCGACACAGCCGAAGTTCGTCTACCCCTGTCCAACAACGATCTGGCCTATCTTGAACTTCCGGCCGCTGGCCGGGATGATGCATGGCGGCCGCCCGTGCGTCTGTATGGCACCGTGGACGGCCAGCGCGGCGAGTGGCAGGGTCGAATCTCAAGAACCGAAGGCGTGGTCGATGAAAACACCCGCATGAGCTATGCCGTGGTCGAAATCAACGATCCCTACGGCCTGCTCAACCAGCAACGGCCGGTTCCGCTGCAGATAGGCACCTTTGTTCAGGCCGAAGTTCAGGGGCGCGATGCCAGCGGACTGGTGGTGCTGCCGCGCGCCGCCCTGCGTCAAGGTGACACGGTGTATCTGGCTGACGCTGACAACAAGCTGGAAATCCGGCCGGTCGAGGTCATCCGGGCCACGCCTGACCGGGTTTATCTGCAAAATAATCTTCGGGAAGGTCAACAGGTGATTACCACCGCCATCCAGGCCCCGGTCCCCGGCCTGTCGCTGCGCTTGCGGGAAACCTCGCCGATCGAGCCGGAACTGCGCGTGTTGCCTGCCGCCGAACTGGCCGCCGGGGACAACAACTGAGCATGAATACCGAACGTAACTGGTACGGCAATATCATTGCCTGGTTTGCCCACAATTCGGTTGCCGCCAACCTGCTGATGATCTGTCTGCTGGCCGGCGGTGTGTTTACGGCGATCACCATCACCAAGGAAATTCAGCCGCGCATCGAAACCAACTATGTCACGGTTTCGGTGCCGTATCGCGGTGCCACCCCGCGCGATGTCGAACAAGGCGTTCTGATCAAGATTGAGGAAGCCATCCAGGATCTGGAGGGCCTGCGTGAAATCATCTCAACGGCGCGCGAGGCATCGGGAACGGTCACCATCGAAGTGGACGCCGAATACGATGTGCTGGAAGTCCTGGATAACATCAAGGGCCGGGTTGATTCCATCTCGACCTTTCCAGCCGAAACCGAGCGTCCGACCTACCAGCGCAACACCTGGACGCAGGAAGTCATCTGGGTTTCGGTGTTTGGCGAGGTCGATCAACGCACGCTCAAGGAAGCGGCCCGCCAGATTCGTGATGACATCACGGCCCTGCCTTCCGTGACCCGGGCCGACCTGACCGGTGACTTGCCCTACGAAATCGGTATTGAAGTGCGTGAGGAAACGCTCAGGGCTTACGACCTGACGCTCGGAGAAGTGGCCCAGTCCATTCGCCAGTCATCGCTGGACCTGCCCGGCGGTCGCATTCAGGCACCCGGCGGCGATATCCTGCTGCGCTCGATCGGCCAGGCCTATGTCGGGCGGGACTTCGAGGATATTGTTGTGCGAACCAACCCGGACGGGTCTCGGGTTCGCGTGCGCGATATTGCCGAGATCCGCGATGGGTTTGTCGAGCGCGAATTTTATGCCCGGCACAACGGTCAACCAGCGGTCGCCATCCGGGTGCTGAGTCTGGGCGAGCAGAACGCGCTGGCGGTTTCGCAGGAAGTTCGCGCCTATATCGATCAGGCTCAGGACAGCCTACCAAGCGGCATCAGCGTCGACTGGTGGGCCGATATTTCCTACTACCTCAAGGGCCGGCTGGAAATGATGGCTGAAAACCTGCTGGCCGGTGCCTTGCTGGTGTTTCTGATTCTGGCCCTGTTTCTGCGGCTGAAGCTGGCATTCTGGGTCATGGTCGGACTGCTGATCGCTTTCCTCGGTGCCATCTGGATGCTGCCGGCGGTGGGTGTAACGATCAATCTGATCAGTCTGTTCGGCTTTCTGGTCGTGCTTGGCATCGTGGTCGATGATGCCATCGTGATGGGGGAATCCGCCTATACCGAGATTCGCCAATATGGTCATTCGATTGATAATGTGGTCAATGGCGTGCTCAAGGTAGCGGTGCCGGCCACCTTCGGGGTGTTGACCACCATCGCCGCGTTTTTGCCCATTCTGATGGTGTCGGGCATACAAGGCCAGTTCTTCGCTCCCATCGGATGGG
>CAZFYM010000001.1:7987-30780 GCA_964523755.1 uncultured Wenzhouxiangella sp.
GTGCCTGATTCTTTCGCTGGTCGAGTCCAAGCTGATCTTGCCGGCTCACCTGGCTCATATGCGTCTGAAAACTTACGAGCCAGATACGACCAATCGCTTTATTCGCTTTCAGCGGGGATTTTCCGACCGCCTTTACCATCTGGTCGACAACTACTACATCCCATCACTGCGCGTAATGCTGCGCAATCGCTACCTGGCGCTATCCGGATTCATTGCCATCCTGATTCTCTCGGTCGGTCTGCTGGTCGGCGGGCTGTTGCGAGTGGTGTTCTTTCCGGACTTTGCCAGCGACTTTCTCCGAGTCGATCTGGAGATGAATGAAGGTACCCCGGCCTATGTGACACATGCCAATATGGATCGGCTCAACGAGGCGTTGCGCACGGTAGATGAACGAATCCAGCGAGAAGAGGGCTTTGCCGAGCCGGTGATTCGAACGGTGTTTGCCTGGTCCGGCTCTGATACCACCGGTGGCATGTTGGTCGAACTCAATCGCGATGAATCCAATCGCCTGCCCAACCGGGAGATTGAACGACGCTGGCGCGAGGAAGTAGGCGATATCCCCGGTGTGCGCGGCCTGCAGATTGGTGGTGCAGGCGGACCTGGCGGTGATGGACCGGACCTGAGTTTTCAATTGGTCGGGCGTGATCTGGCCCAGTTGGAAGCTGCCGCGGCCGAACTTGAGCAGCGCATGCGAAGTTACAACGGCACTTTCGATATTCGCAACTCGTTTGAAGGCGGTTTGCGCGAATTGCAGCTCCATATCCGACCCGAAGCCGAAGTGCTTGGCCTGAGCCAGCAGGATCTGGCTCGCCAGGTGCGCCAGGCGTTCTTCGGTGAGGAGGTCCAGCGCATTCAGCGCGGGCAGGACGATGTGCGCGTCATGGTCCGTTATCCCAAGGCCCAGCGCGAGTCTGAAGGTTATCTGGAGGCCATGCGGATTCGCGCGCCCAACGGCGACCAGATACCGTTCGGCGCTGTGGCCGATATTGAAGTCGGGTCCAGTCCGTCCAGTATTCGCCGCTATGACCGAGAGCGTTCAATCAGCGTTACCGGTCGGGTTGACAAGGAGGTTGCCGAGCCAGGGCGGATCGCCAGCGAGCTTCGCGAAACCCATCTGGAGGAGATATTGGCCAGTTATCCGGGCGTTCGCTATCGCCTGGGAGGGGCGACCCGTAGTCAGCAGGAAGTGGCTTCAGACCTGCTATGGGGCACGTTGTTCGCCCTGTTTCTGATCTACGCCCTGATCGCCATCCCGCTGCGTTCCTATATTCAGCCTCTGTTGATCATGTCGGTCATTCCGTTCGGCATGGTCGGTGCCATCGTTGGTCACTGGATACTGAGCATACCGATCAGCATGCTGAGTCTGTTCGGCATCATCGCGCTGTCAGGCGTAGTGGTCAATGACAGCCTGATTCTGGTTGATTTTGTCAACCGCCACCGGCGTGACGGTGAGTCCCGCATCGATGCCGCCATCAAAGCCACGCGAGCCCGCTTTCGCGCCATTATCCTGACCTCAATGACCACCTTCCTCGGACTGGCACCGATCATCTTCCTGGAAACCAGCCTGCAGGCTCAAATCGTCGTTCCCATGGCGACCTCGCTGGCCTTCGGTATTCTGTTTGCCACCGTCATCACATTGGGCCTGATTCCCATTCTCTACCTGATCGGCGACGATGTGGTTCGAGGCGTGCAGCGAATGTTCGGACATAACGACCACGGTATGGTGGCAGCATCCGACGCCTGACAATCGATCAACATCGACGATTGAGCCTAGCCGTCAACCAGGTTTCGGGTTAACGTAGAATTGCGTGCATGAGCAAGCGCGAGTTGATTGACCTGGGTGCCAGCCTGGCCAGGCGCACCATTGAGAAACGGCAATCCGAATAAGGGAGTCCAGCATGCTAGAAGAACGCGAAGACGACAACAGTGCCCTGTTTGACGAAGCCGCCGACGCCGTTGTCGATCTCGGCAATCGACTGGGAGCCGACAATCCGGATGCCGATCCCTGGGCATTGGCCGACGGGCTGATTGCTGGTGCCGTTCATTTCTGGTTGTATGCTCACCAGCCGCAGGATTTTCCGGATGAAGACGATCTGATGAGTTCGCGCGAGCGAGTGGAAGAACTGGTACGCCAGGTCATGCAGTCAGCCGAAGATAGCGAATACCTGCACTCGCCGATGGACAGCGACGTCGGTCGGGCGTGATCTATCCCCGTCGTTAACCCTGATCGGAAACAATGCGGTTACGCCCTGAGCGCTTGGCCTGGTACATCAGCGCATCGGCTCGTTTCATCAGATCGCGAGCCGTCTCACCGCTACGCAGAGTGACAACGCCCATGCTGGCCGTCAGACAATCCAGTTCAGCAATAGACCCGGCCAGGCTGGCGATGTGCGTAAAAAGCCTTTCGGCCTGAGTCAAGGCGCCGCTTGCATCGGTGTCCGGCAATATAATGGCAAATTCTTCGCCGCCCCAGCGAATGGCGCTGTCAGACTGGCGTTTCTGAGCCTTGAGGAAAGCGCCAAATGCCTCAAGAACCTGGTCACCAACATCATGTCCTAGCCGGTCGTTGATCGCCTTGAAATGATCGATATCCAGCAGCACCATGCTGAGATTGCGGTCGTTTGCTTGTCCCTGCTCCAGGGCGGACTCCAGCGCGGCAACGCCAGAGCGCCTGTTCAGCAAACCGGTCAATTCATCGGTTGTCGCCAGTTCGGTCAACCGTTGTTCCAGCTTCTTCCACTTGGTGACATCCATGATCGTGCCACTGACTTTGAGCGGCCGATCCATCAAGTCCTTCTTGACCACCCGACCGCGCGCCAGCAGCCACATATAGTCGCCACCACGACGCTGCAATCGCATAATGCGATCGAACACATCCAGCTCGCCTTTCAGGTGGCGCTCCATGGCTTCAGCGATTCCCTCGCGGTCTTCCGGGTGGCTCAGCGCTACGATGGCGTCCAGATGTTCCATTATTTCGCCTTCCCGATAGCCCAGCAGCTTCAGGGCGCCATCATTGAAATTGAAGCCACCATCTCGCACCTGCCAATGCCACATGCCCAGATTCGCGCCCTCCAGGGCCAGGCTGAGGCTTTCCTCACTATAGGCCAGCGCCTGGCGAGTTTCACGCTCGCGCGTGATGTCACGCGCCTGGGTGATCAAAAACGAGTCGCAGGTTTCGGTTGCCGGCACGCGGGAGGCATGCACATGTACCCAGATAATCTGGCCATTCGAGCAACGGTAGCGTTTCTCTAAATCGCAGGATTCGATCTGGCCGGTAACCAACTGATCGACGCGCCGCCGGCTGAGCGGCAAATCGTCCTCCACGGTCAATGATTCATAAGACCGGTCCAGCAAATCACGCCGAGTAAAACCAACCATGCGGCAAAATGCAGGATTGACGTCGATCCAGCGCCCCTGCAGGTCCAGCAGCGCCATTCCAATGGCGGTATGCTTGAACACGCTGGCCTGGCGCAACAGCCCGGCGGCCTTGGCCAAAACCGTATCGTCAGTGTCTGTAATGGAGTACGCTTGATTCATGCTATCTGATAGGCATATTTCATGCCAGACATAAGCGGATCACGATCGATGCGGCAAAAACAGCGACGAAATACCGCCCGACTTCCGGTCATATTCAAGTAAACCCAAGGGCAGCAGCGCCAGAAACAGGCGCTGTCGACCCCGAGAGTCCATATGCAAAAGCAGTCAGAAACTGATCATCCGCCGTCGGATGAGGTCAGTCACGCTTGGCATGTCGATCCGCATTTCGATCGGCATCACGAATGGCACGGAATTCATTGCCCTCGGACCAGTTTGGCCAGCTATCACCATCGGCCAGCTCACGCCCGACCAGGTACAGCAGTTCCAGATCCTCGGCCACGCCACGGAAATCCCATGCGGGATCAAACTCGTCGGCCGGCTTGTGATAGGCCACATCACGATAGTCGAGCTGTTGGGCCACACCGTATTCGCGGCCATGCTCACGGTGATCAACGCCACCCTTGGCATACAGCGCCGGTATTCCGGCCCGGGCGAAGTTGAAGTGATCGGAGCGATAGTAGAATCCGGCCTCCGGAGTAGGTTCAGGGACCATCTCGCGATCCTGGACGGCAACCGCCCGGGCAAGAATATCATCCAGCTCCGAAGCACCATAACCGACCACCACCACATCGCGGGTCGGCCCGATCAGACTCATCGCATCCATATTGATCGCTGCCACCGTTTGCGAACTCGGAAAAGCCGGATTGTTCACGTAGTAGCGCGAACCCAACAGACCGTACTCTTCCAGCGTGACGGCCAGAAACAGCACCGTGCGCTCCGGTGGATTGGACGCCTGGTAGAGTCGGGCGATTTCAAGCAGCGCCGCCGTACCGGAGGCGTTGTCCACGGCACCGTTGTAAATGCCGGCAGAACCCGGGAGGGCAAGATTGCGGCCCAGATGATCCCAGTGGCCCATGTAGACGATAACCTCATCCGGCCGCTCAGTCCCCGGAATACTGGCCAGAACGTTGTAGGACTGGCCCTCGCGCACGCTGTTGCGAACCTGAGCGCTGACGCTGGCCGCCAGACTGACCGAGGAAAAGTCAGTCGTTTGCGCCCTGGCTTTTTCAGCCGCAAAGTCCAGCCCTGCGCGGGCGAACAAATCCTTTGCGGTCTCCACCGTAATCCAGCCTTCCAATGCCATGATCGGCGCATCACCGGCGTCACCGAGCTCAAACTGGGCTCCGGACCAGGAGTTGACCACCACATCCCAACCGTAGGAAGCCGGTTCGGTTTCATGGACAATCAAGGCGGCGGCGGCTCCCTGGCGGGCGGCTTCCTCGTATTTATAGGTCCAGCGACCGTAGTAGGTCATCGCACGCCCGTTGAACAGCGTCTCGTTACCGGTTTCAAAGCCCGGATCATTGACCAGGATGACGACCGTCTTGCCTGCAACATCCAGGCCCTCGTAGTCGTTCCAGTCATATTCCGGCGCGACCACGCCGTAGCCGACAAACACCAGTTCGGAATCTGCCACGCCATGCGGGTCGGTGCCCAATCGACGCGAACCAATAATCATCTGCTCCGGGTAGCCCAGCTCAAAGGATCCATCATCGCTGGAAACTTCAATGGACGAGCGCTCAACGTTGGTCAACTCGACCATCGGAACCGGTTGCAGGTAGCTGTCACCATAGCCCGGTGCCAGTCCCAACTCGGAAAACTGCCGGACCAGATAATCCAGTGTCAGGCGCTCGCCGCGACTGCCTGGTGCTCGTCCCTCGAATTCGTCGGAGGCAAGGGTCGACAAGTGCTCGGCGTAGCGCTCGGGGTCGATTCCGCCCCCGGGGATGGCGGGCAGATTTGATTCGGCAGTAACCGATTCGGTCACCGACGACCGGTTGTCGGCCGCGCTTTGGGCTTCATCGGCGGGAGGCTGCGACTGCTGACAACCGGCGAGTGCAAGCAGGGCCACTGAAGAAATCATCAGAATCAGTCGGTTCATGAATATCCTGGAAATGGGGAACAACCGCTGATTGTATCGCAATGATGACAGCAAACCCGGATTCAGATCACGCCGGCCTCGAACGCCTTGAGAACAGCCCGGGTCCGGTCGCGCACGCCCATCTTGGACAGGACATTGGAAACGTGATTCTTGACCGTCCCCTCGGCCACGTTGAGCGCGTTGGCAATTTCCTTGTTTGAGTAGCCACCGGCCATCAGCCGCAGAATTTCGGTTTCGCGCTCGGTCAGCGGGTCGGGCTGCTCCAGGCTGGAAAAATCGTTGCGAATCTTGCCCAGACCCTTGAGCAGTCGTTGAGTAACGGCCGGCTTGACAATGGTCTTGCCGGCGGCCACCGAACGCACTGCCTCCAGCAACTCCTCCAGTGCCACGTCCTTGAGCAGATAGCCGCGCGCGCCGGCCCGAATCCCGCTGAGCACCAACTCGTCATCATCAAACGTGGTCAGGATAATGGTGGGAGGCAAGGTGCCAGCCCGGCCAAGTTCGGTCAGCACTTCAAGGCCATTCTTGTTCGGCATGCGCATGTCCAGCAGCAGCACATCCGGTGCCGTCTCTGGGACTGTTTCGATGGCAATCGCTCCGTCCGAGGCCTCGCCAATCACCTCGATATCGTCGGCCAACTCCAGCAACGAGCGAACGCCTTGTCGAACCAGTGTCTGGTCATCCACCAGCATGACCCGGATCATGCCTGGCTCTCCTCGGGCATCCAGGCCCGCACCTGGAAGCCCGCGCCGGGCCGTGTTGCAATATCCAGTCGTCCACCCAGCTCTTTGAGTCGGTCACGCATGCCGTTAAGACCATTGCCGGGCATAAGTTCGGATACGCCACGACCATCGTCGCGCGCTTTCAATGAAAGACCAGAGCGACCGGTTTCCAGCGAAATCCACAAGTTACTGGCCGAGGCATGGCGCACGGTATTGGTAATGAGTTCCTGGGCACAACGAAGGAGAATCTGTGCTCGTCGTGGATCAGTCAGCGACAGATGATCGGGGATATCGAGATGAACAGCAAGCTCCGGCACGCCAGCGGCCAGCATTTCAAGCGCCTGGCGCAGATCGACCTGATCGTCACGGCGCATGTCGCTGACCACCTCACGCACATCGGACAGCAGCAGCCGGGCAATTGAGGCCGCCTGATCGACATGCTCACGGGCCTTGTCGCTGGTAATGTGACTGGCCACCTCAAGATTCAGCGTCAGTGCAGTCAGATGGTGACCGATCAGATCATGCAACTCGCGCGAAATTCGGACTCGTTCGGCAATTCGGGTATTTTCAGCCAGCAAGGTTTGTGTGGCCAGCAATTCCGAGTTGAGCCGCCTAAGCTCGCCGCGCGCCTTGACCTGCTTCAATGCCAGCAGCGAGGCGATAAACGGAAACAGCGTCAAACCCAGATTCATCAGGAAAAACACCAGGGCCAGCAGCAACCCCCCTTCCGGAGTGAACAGCGCCCAGACCCCGAATGACATGGCCAGGACAATCATCCAGCCTATGCTCAACGCGACCGGGAGCAACCAGGGCAGAATCGCGGCGACCACCATGGCCAGCAGACTGCCAATACCGGATTTGGTGAAATAGCCGACAGCAAAAGCTGAAACCGACATCACGGCAAGTACCATGATGCGTTTCCACAGCGGACTGCGCCATTGCAGACGAACCGCCGGGTGCAAGAATGCCAGCAGAAACAGCACGGCACCGGACCACCAGCCCACCATCGCCTCGAAGGTCGGCGGTTGCTTGGTCAACATTGGCAGCAGAGCCAAGGGTACGGCAGCCAAAACCCAGATCAACAGGCCAAAATAGCGCAGCCAGTCCACTGGCTGCCATTCCAGCATGCGATTCATGGTTCCCCGGCGATCAGTGTTCATGCCAACTATCATAATCGCTTTACCTGTCCGGATACCATGGGAGAGAAGTCATGCCGGCAAAGACTTGCAACCGAGTAGTGACCCTGAATTCGCACAATGAGCCATCCGTACGTGCCCTGGTCGAAGAAAGTGGCCTGGATTTTTGCCTGGTCGACGACACAATGACCATTCCCGGATCCTTCTGGGGTGAACCCGAAGCCGGCTTGATCGGCCGTCAGCTATTTGTCCGACGAGACACACCACTGCACTCGATTCTGCACGAAACCTGCCACTATCTTTGCATGGACCCAGCCCGAAGAGATAACTTGCACACCAATGCCGGCGGCGACTATGACGAGGAGAATGCGGTCTGCTACCTGCAGATTCTGCTGTCTGATCAAATCGAGGGATTCGGCCAGGATCGCTGCATGCAGGATATGGATACCTGGGGGTATAGCTTTCGTCTGGGTTCGGCACGGGCGTGGTTTGAACAGGATGCCGAGGATGCACGGGATTGGCTGGTTGGGAGGGGGATTTCGGATGAGGGGTAAAAAGAGGGCTAAGGGGCTAAGGGGCTAAGGGATCAAGGCTCAAGGACCAAGGCTCAAGGAGCAAGGAGCAAGGAGCAAGGCTGGAGGAGAGGGGAAAAGAAGGGAAAAGGGAAAAGGGAAAGATGGGGAGAGGGGGCTCTACTCTAGCCATCTACCCCTCTCTCCCTCTACCCTTTCACTCCAAAAAAACCGCCGGGCTTTCACCCGGCGGTTCTGTTTCTTACCTGGACAGTTCAGGCAGGACGTCCTGCCTGAACTATCGGCTTGCTTAGTTGGTCCGGAAGTACCGGATGCTGAAGCCGCCGACGATCAACATCATCAGGGCGAACAGCGCCAGAGCCCAGGGCTGCATGGTCGGAACCGGGATAACCGGTACCAGCGATGCGCCACAAGTCAGCTCATGAGTTCCATCAAGATCGCCCGTACAGGTCAGCGTGGCGCTGAACACATCGCCCTCGCCGGCTGCGGTCGGGATGGCACATGACAGCGTGAACGGGAGAGTATCTCCGGCAGCAACCGGTCCAACCAGTGGATCGGGCGCGGTCGAGAAGATCGCCGCATCCGGTCCGCCCAGGACACAGGAGAAGTCACCCGAGGCGGATCCGGTGTTTTCGACCGATCCGTTGGCAGAAACGATGTCACCCGGAGCACCCAGACCGAGGTTAACCGGACCAAATGGCGGGTTGATGACCAGATTGGCAACCGAGTCAGCTTCACCGGAGATAGCGATGTCCTGGTTGGCACCGGAGTTGGCATTACTGACGAACGAACCGGTTCCATTGAACATGCCGTTGACGGCCGAATCAAATTCGATGTCAACGGAGCAGGTGTCACCAGCATTCAGCGTAGCGCCGGTACAGCCATCGGCCGCCACAGAGAACTCGACATCGCCACCCAGGGTGAATGAAGCGATGGTCAGCGACGAGCCCGCATCACCGGTGTTTTCGGCGACAAAGGTGTCGGTGACTGGCAGGTTGCCAAGGTCTACGGTGCCGAATGCCATCGGATCAGGCGTGATCGTCAGGGTTGACTGCGGACCGGCCGTGCCTTCACCCGTCAGGGCGACAGAATCGGCTCCGGCGCTGGAATCCACGTCGAAGTCTGCCGTAAAGACAGCGACTGCGTTGGCATCCAGCTCGATATCAACAGTGCAGGAGGCTCCCTGCGCCAGGTCGAAAGGGGTGGCGGCACAGCTTCCTCCCGCGATGGAGAACTGACCGGGAGTGGCACCGCTGAAACCCAGGGTGTTGACCGTCAAGTCAGGCGCACCCGCGGCACCGGCATTGGCAATGGTTACCGTTTCAGGACCCAGCGTGGTCGGAGCGACTCCGGTGCCAAAGTTGATGGCTGGCGGGGAGACGTCGAGCACTGCTGGGGGGCCGGAAACGATCTCGATTGAGCCGTCGTTGAAGGCTGTAGTGTCGCCAGCGACGTTAGCGTTATCGATAGTAATCGGCACGATATTGCCAGTGGTCGCAGCTCCGTCAATGGTGAAATCAATGGTGGCAGATTCAGATGCTGGCCAAGGAACACCAGGGGTCGCTGACGACCATTGGATACGGATGAAGTCATCGTTAGGAGCAGGCCTGAACCCGCACGTCTGAATGAATGCGGGTGGGAAAGTCGCCATGCAATTCGAAAAATCAACGTTAGAAAATTGGCTCGTGTCTGCAACCTGAAGATCAACGGAAAAAGCTTCAGTGGTGCCGGTGTGCTCAATAGTGACAACTAGAGTTACCGTATCGTTAGGTTGCCCTTGTTCATCAGACACAGTGAAAGTCCAGTCCTGCGCGAATGCAGAACTCCCTAAGCAGAGCAGCGTGAATGCACACAAGTTCTGTATAAATTTAAGGTTCAACATTTTAATTCTCTCTAATTTGAAATAAGTGAGTCCGACAATCAGAGCACCAGATCTCTGAGGCACAACGCATCGAAAATATCAACAGCACCGTTCTCATCGCAATCGGGCTGACCAGGCGCGAACGATATTTCTTCCAGCTCATCGCGCAATGCAATGGAGTCAAAAATATCGAGGATACCATTGTTATCAGCATCACCAAGAAGCAAGCGGCCTGGACGCGAAATGCGGCGCGAGTCGAAGTCATCGAAATCAATCGAAGTTCCGCCGGCAGCGGCGTTGACATTGCCGAGGTGGGCGGCTGCCAGGGTGATGCCGCTGGTATTGATGGTGGCGGTCAGGTCGTCGCCTGGATCATCCGAGTTCACGGCGAAGCGGATGTCGGCGGACGCGGCTGATTCCCAGACAAACTCAATGGAGTGCCAGCCTGAACCCACCGAGGTGAAGCTCAGATCGTTGGGAGCTGCCGCCTGATCAAAAACGCGCAGCGTCAGATCACCAGCATTCGGGAAGTTGTACCAGACCTGCACCTGATCAGCTGCACCGTCATCGGCCGCGTAGATAATGATCGGATTGGCTCCAGCGTTATTCAGAAACGCATAGAAACGAGCGATGTAGGTGGATTCGGCGGTCGGAGAATTGTCGGTCACGACACGCTCGGTGCCATCGACAGCGACTCGCAGGCCACAGGGACCGCCGTAGCGGCGATTGTTGGCACCCTGGGTGCCCGTATTGGCGGGACCCACATTGGTTGTTGCATCCCAATTGGCCGTTGTGCAGGTCTGGGCCTGGACGTTCAGGGAAAGGCCGAGCAGAGCGGACAGTGCCACTCCGGAAATCAGGGTCTTGAGGGTCAGAGCAGGGCGGCTCGAACCGGTGGTATTTTCGTGTTTCATTGGTAACACCTCTTGTATAAAACTTCGCGAAGTCATCAAAAATTCATCACGCCGATAGTGGCCTCTGGTGCTGGCCTTTCTGCAATTTCAGGCCCCGCGGAAAATCCCCGGAACCAATTGAAACCGCTGAGGTCATCCCTCACTGCCCGAAGTGTAGCCTAGTTCAACCACACTCGCAAGCAGCGGCTTTCCTGAATCCACCGTCTTCGGCAGCCGGCTTTACCAGCTTTTTCTGCCGAATTTGGCGTGCTCATTGGTAAATACGGAATTTTTGGGGGAAGTGGGCCACTTTTTTTGGGGGAAAGGGGAGAGGGGAGAGGGGAGAGGGATTGACTGCGCCGCTGTGCGGCTTGCCCTGCGCTTCGCTACGGGTAGCTCCGCCCGCTTCGCGGACTCCGCATCGTCCTCGCTACGCTCGGTTCGAACCGGGGTTCGAACCGAATCTCTCCCCCAGCCAGATACCAAAAGACCCGCGCAAGGCGGGCGTTCTTGTATATGGCTGGGGGAGAGGGATTGCTGCACGGCCTTCGGCCGCTTGCCCTTCGGGCTGTCGCTGCGCTCCAGCGAGCTCGCCTTCGGCTCGGGTCGAACCCATTGTTGATTGCGGGGGTTCGAACCCCTCTCCCCCAGCCACAAAAAAGCCCGCGCAAGGCGGGCGTTCTTGTATATGGCTGGGGGAGAGGGATTCGAACCCCCGCTGACGGAGTCAGAGTCCGTAGTCCTACCACTAGACGATCCCCCAAGGAATCGTTTTTTACTTGTCGCTAGGCTGAAGCGACTTCTTCCATCTGACACTTGTCGTAAACGAAGGCTGGGTCCAGATCGATTCCGCCCGGCCATTCCACTGTTCCGAATGCCACGGTCGCCTGGCCGAAAAGGCTTTCGTCTTTCAAGTTTCGGAAAACGCCAAAATCCAGGTATGGCGTCATATCCAGTTCGCCTCGGTTACCATTTTCAAATTGCACCAGCAATCGGTAATCTGCTCGCACTTCGATGGCACATATTTCTGGCGTCATTGATCACTCACTTCAATGGATCAATCCGATAAGGAGGCTCACCACTCATCAATAACCTCCAGTTTGCCAGCAGGTCCTCGCGATGAAGCTCTGACCAGGCCAGCACTAACTTTCGCTGTCTGGGCGGCAAGTTTCCATCCCTTAGTTCGCAATCCTCGATTCCGATAGTTGCATGGTAGTCACCATAATACACATGGAAATGCGGTGGTGGATGCTCTTTCGGCGCATAGTACATCCTGATAATGATGCCGTAAAACATCGAAATCGTCGGCATTTCCACCGCCTTGCCCGGCTGACCCGGGCTGCAAACCTTTTAACGCTTGGAGTACTGCGTGGCCTTGCGGGCTTTGTGCAGTCCGATCTTTTTGCGTTCCACGGCGCGGGCATCGCGGGTGACGAAGCCGGCGCGGCGCAGTGAGGAGCGCAGTGACTCGTCGTATTCCATCAGCGCGCGGGCCAGACCTAGGCGAATGGCACCGGCCTGGCCGGTGGTGCCGCCGCCCTTGACGGTGACGTTGATATCGAACTTGTCAATCAGTTCGACCAGTTCCAGCGGCTGGCGGACGATCATGCGAGCGGTCTTGCGGCCGAAGAAATCATCCAGCGGCTTGCGGTTGACGGTGATCTGACCGCTGCCTTTGCGCATGAAAACGCGCGCGGTGGAGGTCTTGCGGCGACCGGTTCCGTAAAATTGTTCAATTGCCATGATGTTCAATTATTCCTTGAATGCTTTACAGTTCCAGCGCTTGCGGCTGCTGGGCGGCATGCGGATGCTCGGATCCGGCGTAGATCTTGAGCTTGCGCTGCATTTCCCGGCCCAGCGGGCCCTTGGGCATCATGCCCTTGACGGCCAACTGGATCACCCGTTCCGGCTTGCGCGCCAGCAGCTTTTCCAGGCTGATGGACTTCAGGTTGCCGATGTAGCCGGTGTGATGGTGATACATCTTGTCGCTCATCTTGCGTCCGGTGGCGTGCACCTTTTCGGCATTGATGACAACAATATAATCACCCGTATCCATATGCGGCGTGTATTCGGGCTTGTGCTTGCCGCGCAGGCGACGGGCAATTTCGGTGGCCAAACGGCCAAGCGTCTTGCCCTCGGCGTCAATCAAATGCCACTGGCGACGAATATCCTGCGGACGGGCGCTGAAAGTTTTCATTGATGCAAACTCGCTTTGAAATAGTGCTGCGCGAAAGAGCGGGAATTCTACAGCATCGAAAAGGGCAACGCAAGGAAAAACCGGGAACCACCGAAGACCCCGATGACACCGAGACTTGAACCAGAATCTTCGGTGTCTTCGGTGGTTCAGATGGTTTTTTTTGAATCCGGCAGCCTGAGTCGCTCGACCACCCTGCCCTCGATCAGATGAGACTGGATAATCTCGTCCAGGTCCGATTCATCCACGTAGGTGTACCAGATGCCCTCCGGATAAACCACCAGGCAAGGCCCTTCCTCGCAGCGGTCCAGGCACCCGGCGGTATTGATCCGGACCCGTTCGGGGCCTTCGTTCAGTCCGAGCGACTTGACCCTGGCCTTGAAATACGCTCTCAAACGCGCCGAGCCGCAGCGGCCGCAGGATGGGCGGTCCGCACCCTCGGGGCGCTCGTTGGTACAGAAGAAATAGTGCTGGCGGTAGTAACTCACGACCAGGCCCGCCTACTCGCCAAAGTTGTAAACCAGGTTCACGGTTGTCAGTGTATCCGTCTTGTCTCGCCCCGGATCCACATCGGTGTTGTGGCGCACGGCCACGCCAGCCTTGAGCGCCAGGCGCGAATTGATGGCCACGGTCACTCCCAGTGTGTTTTCGGCAAAGGTATTGTCGGCACCCGATTCAACCAGTAGGCGATTGCTCAGCTCGGTAGATTCGGAAATCACCCAACCATAGTCAGCCAGGCCGCGCGCGATCACCTCATTTTCGGTCTCGCCAGTGGCGCGCTCTTCAGCAAAGCGCACACCTGGACCGACTTCAATACTGAGCTGATGCTGCTCCGAATCAATCAAATGCCGCCCGTATCCCAGCGCGGCCGTACCCTGAAAGCGAAATGCGGAAAACTTGTCACGGTCGTAGCGCAGCGCACCCACTACATAGCTGCGCGGATCAAGGCTGTACTTGGTCCGATTGGACGCTACGAGACGATTGGAGTTGGTTTCACCCGAATCCCGGCCCAGCACAAAGCTGAACGTGCTTTCATTGATCAAACGCTCTTTCTCGTAAATCAGTTGCAGTCGCGTATTGAAGGTTTCTGTCTCGCTATTGCCGGTAGCAAACAGCAGACCCAATTCGCCCTTGCCACTGAAGTCGGCAGCGACCGACGAAACGGATAGCAAACCACAGAGAAAAATCAGATGCTTAGGCATTCCGGCCCCAGGCGTGATAATAAAACGCCGCATTATACCGGTGACAGCCAGCTTTGTTGTTCGCGCCACTATCACGCTTGCTGACCCGAACAGCTTAGAATGGCGGTTCTCCTGACCGATTGTTTATGTATGCGTCATTCCAATCTGATCGATCGCTGGGTTCAGCACGCTGACCAGGCCTTGCGCGTAGCGATCGGACCCCCGCCGGCCAATACTCAGCCATCGCCGGCCGCAGAAACGCCAGATATCGTTCTTTCCGAGCATGAGCGTCGCCACGCGGCCGCGTTGATGCGTATCAACCACACCGGCGAGGTCTGCGCCCAGGCGCTGTACGCCGGTCAGGCCGCCACCGCCCGGTCCGACAAGGTTCGAATCGAAATGGCCGAAGCGGCGCGTGAGGAAGAGGATCATCTGGCCTGGTGTGCCGAGCGGCTGGACGAGCTTCAGGATCGTCCCAGCTTGCTTAATCCGGTCTGGTATGCCGGGTCTTTTGCCCTCGGTGCCATGGCCGGCCTGGCGGGTGACCGCTGGAGCCTGGGTTTTGTCGAGGCCACCGAACGTCAGGTCGAAGCGCACCTGGACTCGCACCTGGAAACCCTGCCCGCCCCGGATCAGCGCTCGCGTGCGATTGTGCGCCAGATGAAAGCCGATTAAGCCCGCCACGCCGACATGGCCGTCGAACACGGTGCCCGCACCCTGCCCGCTCCGATCCAGGCTGTTATGGCCTTGACCGCCGGATTGATGAAGGCGGTTGCTTACAAAATCTAGGTTCAAGGTTCAAGGTTCAAGGTTCAAGGTTCAAGGAGCAAGGATCCAATCGTATTATCCGCGGATGATTTTTCGGCGGATGGCGCCGGAGATCATGTCGATGGCCAGGACGACGATGATGGTCAGCAGCAGCACGGCGGCGGCTTTTTCGAAGTGACGGTAGCGCAGGGTGTTGAGCAGAACACCGCCGACACCACCGGCACCGACCACGCCCAGGACGGCCGAGGCGCGGATATTGAGTTCAAAGCGAAACAACCAATGAGCGACGATTTCCGGCAGTACCTGGGGCAGAACGGCATAGCGCAGCGCGAGAATGCGTGAGCCTCCGGTCGCCTCGACCGCCTCAACCGGGCCGAAATCGATTGACTCGACCACTTCCGCACCCAGCTTGGTCAGCATCCCGACCGATGAGATACCAATAGCCAGCGCCCCGGCAAACGGTCCCAACCCCACAATCGGGACAAAGTAAATCGCCAGCAGAATTTCGGGGAATGCCCGCGCTGTGGCCGAAATGAACTTGACCAGGCGCGAAATGCGCGGAAACAGCGTGCGCGCCCCGAACAGGGCCAGCGGCAACGACAAGATGGCCGCGATTATGGTACCGATCCAGGCGATCTGGATCGATTCGACAATCGCCGGCAGCACCGCGCTCCAGCCGTAGGCCATATCAGCCGGGTAGAAGAAGGACAATACCCGGGCCACCTGCGCGGGGACTTCGATCATTCGTTTCGGCGAAAATTCAATGGCCACCAGCGACCAGGTGAACAGCACCGCCACGATAAACGTGACCCAGGTAGCCCAGCCGATTCGGTTACCGGGTTTTCTCAGCACATACTCGCTCATGTCAGCCGCTTCCGGATGGCGTCGGAGATTTCTTCAATGATCAGCACGGCGACCAGTACCGCCAGAATGATCATGGTCACGCGCTCATACTCGAAATTGGCGCGCTGGGTTTCGAGAATCATGCCGATGCCGCCGGCACCCACTAGGCCCAGCACCATGGAGGCGCGTACATTCAACTCGAAGGCATAGAGCACATAGGACACATAATGCGGCAGGCCCTGCGGCAAGGCACCGAACTGCACCATCTGCAGCCAGTTGCCGCCGGATGAACGCACAGCCTCGGGCAGGCTCATATCAATGGCCTCCAGCGACTCCGACCACAGTTTCGACACCACGGCGATGGTAAACACCGACAGCGCCAGCGCGCCGGCAACCGGGCCAAAGCCGACGGCGGTGGCAAACAGCATGGCCCAGAACAGATCAGGCAAGGTGCGCAGAATATTCATGAAATTGCGATCAGCAAACCAGACCAGAGGCCCCAGGGTCAGATTGCGCGCGGCCAGTACCGCGATCGGCACGGCCAGAATGCCGCCGACTACCGTGCCGATAATGGCAATGTAAATGGTTTCCATGAACGGCTGAAACAGCCGCGGCACAAAGGAAAAATCCGGCGGCCAGGATTCCTGCAGCAAGCGGCTGCCGCTGGTCAGATTGCATAACAGCTCGAACAGCGAAAATCCGATGCCCTGGGCCGACCAGAGCGTCATGGCAACAAGAAAGCCAACCACCCCTCCCCATAGCCACCAGTTACGCGCCGGCTTGGCAGGCACGGCCATATCAGTTCACCAGGTTTTCGTCGAGCACATCGTCCTCACTGACTTCGCGCCCGTAGATTTCACGGAAATCTTCGTCGGTAACGGTTGATGCCGAGCCATCGTAGACCAGTTCACCAAAACGCAGTCCGATAATGCGCTCACCGTACTGGCGGGCCAGATCAAGAAAATGCAGGTTGACCACCGTGGTAATGCCCAGCTCCCGGTTGATGCGAACCAGGTCCTGCATGATCTGGTGGGTGGTGACCGGGTCCAGTGAGGCCACGGGTTCATCGGCCAGAATAATCGCCGGCTCCTGGGCCAGTGCGCGGGCGATACCGACCCGCTGTTGCTGACCTCCGGACAGATCGGAGGCCTTGACCCAGGCCTTGTCGGGAATACCGACTCTTTCCAGCGCCTGCATGGCGATCTCACGATCGGCCTGCGGCCACAAATTGAGCATGGCGCGCCAGCCAGACACATGAGCCAGTCGGCCAATCAGCACGTTGGACATCACGGTCAGGCGCTTGACCAAACGAAAATCCTGAAAAATCATCCCGACCCGCTTGCGCAACTGGCGCAGTTCGCGCCCTTCCGAGTTCGGCACGAGCATGCCGTCGACTTCGACCTGGCCTGCGGTCAGTCGATTCAATCCATTGACCGCGCGTAACAGGGTCGACTTGCCCGCCCCGGACGAGCCGACCACCACTACGAACTCGCCCGGACGAATTTCCAGGTCAAGGTCTTTCATACCCACCGCACCATTGGGGTAAACGATACTGGCGTTACTGAAACGGATTGAACCGTCGGAATTGCTCATGATTTCTCTCTAAATTAGCGGCGCATCAGCTCATAAGCATCGCGCACCGGGTCATACAGCCCTTCGGTCAGCGGTGCAAATCCGTCAATTTCGTACAACACCCAAAGGACTTTCTCATCATCGGGTAAATGCGCCTGCGACTCGGCCAGACCGATAAAGGCATCGATGATGGC
This sequence comes from uncultured Wenzhouxiangella sp., assembly GCA_964523755.1. GTDB lineage: Bacteria > Pseudomonadota > Gammaproteobacteria > Xanthomonadales > Wenzhouxiangellaceae > Wenzhouxiangella. The sequence goes on from CAZFYM010000001.1 coordinate 25,364, forward strand.
CTGACGCAGATCCGCCGGCAGACCAGGGCGTACCTGAACGCCGTCATTGGGCAACATCGGTGCATGGTGGAACACGATCACTTTTTCGCCCACGTCGGGATACTGCCCGCAGACCATATTGCGCGCGTCATCATAGCTGACCCCGAAACGGGTATCGCCGGCATACACAGCCAGAACCGCTGCATCGTGGCCGCCGACATACAAACCATTGATATCGCGCTCCGGATTGATCCCTTCTTCCATCAACTGCACCGCTGGAAAAAGATAGCCGGAAGTTGAATTCGGATCGACAAAGGCAATACTGTTGCCGGCCATAATCGACAGATCAGCTTCGCAACTGGCGAATGAGCGAATGTCGGCGGTACGACCCGGCACCCGGGTTTCACAGCGTCGCTCGACGAGCTTGATGTCGCCCTGGCAGACCGATGGATCGTTGGTGAACCACTGCGAGCGATAGCCGGTCTCGCCCTTGCGCACCGAAATCAGAATAGTCTCGATATCGTAACGACGGGCACCCAGCATGGCGGCAAACGGCGGCAACATACCGATATCGGCCCGGCTCGAACCCAGCGCCTCAACCAGCCCGGTGTAGTCCTGCGGCACGAACGAACGCACAGGAATGCCCAGCTCGGCTTCGAGATGATCGGTCAGCGGGTCCAGGTTGTCGACCAGGGCTTCGGCTTCCAGCGCCGGCACCAGCCCGAGGACCAGCTCGCGCGGCCAGCCGCGCTCGTCCACGCTTTCAGCGGGGCAGCAACCGACCAGCGCCAGGGTGGCGACCAGCGATAAGGAGGGGAATATGACGCGATTCACGTTCTTGTGTACTGGGAAAAGCCGCATGCTACCGCAAAGTCACATTGGCCATGTAACAAGTCGATGACAAGCGGATAAGAAAGGGAGCGATAGAATGCAGCGTTCAGGTCAACGGGCATAACTCGTCAATCAACCGTTTTTCAATCCAGCTTTCCAATCGCCAGTTTTCCAGAAAGCCACAGTGACCGCCCTTGTCCAGCAGTTCGATGCGAAGAGCATCTGGGCGGGGCAGCGCGTAAAAGTCGGTCACCGGGATGATCGGATCGTCTGCGGCGGTCACAATCAGGGTCGGCGTACTCAGCTCGGACAGATAATCACCGGCCACCGAATAGCCGTCCAGATAGGCATTCAGATCGCCAAACTCCGTCATGTTGTCGACCAGCCAGGCCGTCTGCTCACGCAGGTTTTTCAGCCGAAACCAGTCCCCGAGACGGAAGTGCTCGGGATAAAGCGCCTGCTTGGTGCGCAGCGAATTGCGCCACTTGCGAACAAAGTAGGCATGATAGATCGCCAAACCATTTTCCAGTGCATCAAGCACATGGTGTGGGCGAATCACGGGGCTGACAGCAATGACCTGGTCCAGATCAAAACCGGCATCCGGCGCGTGACGCGCCACCCGCAGGGCGAAATTGCCGCCCAGCGAAAAACCGACCAGGAACACCGGACCATGCGTGTAATCCTGGCGCAGATTCCTGATCACATCCAGCACCTCCTGCAGTCGGCAGGAGTGAAACAGCTCCAGATTAAGATGATGGGACGGACCGTGATCGCGAAAATTCAGGCGAAAGGTGTCGAATCCCGCAGCGTCCATGGACCGGGCGGCCGCCAGTAAATAGTTCGACTCGCTACTGCCCTCCCAACCGTGCAGCAGAATAACCAGCGCGTTGCGTCGACCGGATTGGTCGGCCACATTGCGAAAGCCCAGCAGGCGAGTGCCGTCGTCGGCCGCATGAACTTCGCGCTCGCTGCGCGCCAGATAGTCCGAGGCCGCCTTCTGCACACGGCGACGGCGCAGCGGCCCCGAGGTCAGCAACGATTGAACGTGGGCATTGCCCAGCAGACCACGCGGACGATACTCGGACAGACCGTCGTGGTCCTGATCGAAACCGGATTTTGCATCAGGATTCATAAAACGCCTTGACGATGTCATTACATTCCCGGGCCAGTTGACTGCGCCCACCGACCTGGCCGGTCAGTGGCGAACCGATCATCAACTGCCCGGCACAGGCCGGCTGACAGAGCAAACGCCACATATTGCCGAAAAAATTCTCACCCCGGCCAAAGACCATGATGTCATGCAGATCACGCTCGCGATGATAACGGATTGCAACCGGCACAACTGGCACATCGGCTCGCAAAGCCGGGGCAAACAGGCGAGCGTGGAACCTGCCAACTCCCGCGTTGGGTGAGATACCGGCTTCCGGAAAAATGCCAACCCGGTCACCGCGCTTGAGCAATGCGGTCATTCGCCGACTGATTCGCCGGCGCGAGCTTTCGCTGCCGCGAACAATGAACAGGGTACCTGCCATGGCGGCCAGGTGGCCAATGATCGGCCAGCCCCGAATCTCCGATTTGGCCACCATCCAAAGCGGCCAGAGCGCATGCAAAAGTACAATATCCAGCCAACTGATGTGGTTGGCCACCACCAGGCAGGGGCCGTCCGGCAAACGACCCTGAATCGTCAGGCGAACACCGAATATCCGCAACATGATGCGCGACCAGGTCAGGTGAACACGTTGATGCAGCTTCATGCCGCCGCCCGGAAGGTTCCGTACCCCCGGCAAAAAGCTCAGCAACACCAGCGGAATACCAACCACCAGATGCGCCAGCAGCAAGGGAACGCGCCAGAGCAGCCGAAGAACAACCAACCATTGGCCGCTAGACGACAAATTCATTCGATGGGCCTCGACTGGCCGCAGCTCCAGCAGGCGCTGAACTGGCCTTCCTGCTTTTCGCCACAGCGCGAACAGGTCCAGGGAGCGCCCGTGCCCCTGCGATCTGCCCCTTCGAGCACGGATTGCGCCCGCTCAACATCGTGATCTCGAACCCATACCGAGGGGCGAGCCCCATCCGCGAAATAAATTTCAACCGCCGCAGCCCACAGGTCCATGCTTTGAACACGCGTTTCAAACCCTTCCGATTCCAGCAGCCCGCGAACAAAACCCAGGTCCACCGGATTATCCGCCGTATGCAGTCGTGTCCAGCCTTTCACAATGAATTTGCAGCCCGTCGTCAGGATAAGCGGCGCAGGTTAGCATAAGCAAGCCAGACAGCAACAACCTGGCAAAGCTGCAGGCTGGCAATTGCGGTCTGTTGCCCTTACCTCCTCTCAATCCATCGGATAAAACGGCACCATTCCTGTGACCTCAACACCGACGCTGCATACCATCACGCTGGCCTCCAGCCAACGTCAGTTCAAGGCGCGCCCCGGCGAAACCATCCTGGCAGCCGCCTTGCGCCACGGTGTGGTACTGCCCTACTCCTGCAAGAACGGTACCTGCGCCAGTTGCAAGTGTCGCCTAAATCGCGGACGGTTAAGTTATCCCTACAACCCGCCAAGAGCGCTGGCATTCGAGGACTTGAACGCCGGCCACTGCCTGACTTGTCAGGCGGTCGCAGAAACCGATCTGGAAATCGACGCGCGCGAGATTGAACAGGTCGCCGATATTCCGGTCCGAATGCTGCCGGCACGGGTGGAATCGATGGCCCATTTCACGCCGGAAATCATGCGCCTGCGCCTGAAACTGCCAGCCGCCGGACGCCTGCAGTTCCTGGCCGGGCAGTACATTGATATTTTGATGCCGGGCGGCAAGCGACGAGCGTTTTCCATTGCCTCGCCACCGTCTGAAACCGAGTTTCTGGAACTGCACGTCAAGCATGTCGATGGCGGCGGCTTCACCGGGCATGTTTTTTCCGATATGCAACTGAAGGAAATTCTGCGTCTGGAAGGTCCGCTGGGCACGTTCTTCGTGCGCAAGAACTCCGAGCGCCCGATGATCATGATGGGTGGCGGGACCGGCTTCGCGCCCCTGAAATCGATGATCGAGGAGTTGACCGAATCCGATGATCAGCGCCCACTGACCCTGTTCTGGGGTGTGCGCCATCACAGCGACCTGTATGCATCGGAGTTGATCGAGCAATGGCAGGATCGGCTTGATCATTTCGACTTCGTTCCGGTCCTGGCCGAACCGGAAGCCGACTGGAATGGCGAACAGGGCTTCGTTCACGAGGCTGTCTTGCGCGCCCAACCCGACCTGTCACGCTTCGATGTCTACATGTCCGGCCCGCCAGCCATGGTCCATATCGCCCGCACCGAATTCCTCAAAGCCGGCGTCAACGAAGACCAATTGTTCTACGACTCCTTCGACTTCGCCCCCGACGTTCCCCCGGCCCGCGATTGATTCCAAACACGTCTTCGCGCGACCAGATTACGCACGTTTCTCGGCCACGCTTTGGGGGTCGGAATGGTCCGATACCAAGATGGGCAACGGGAAAGGGGAAAGGGAAAAAGGGAAAAAGGGAAAAAAGGAAAAAAGGAAAAAGGGAAAAAGGGAAGAGGGGAACTCCCCTTCTCCCCTTCCGGATCTCAATCAATGCTAACCAATATCGTCTACCTGCGATGACCGGCGGTCGGGTCCGGTCGAGCTAGGATTCGAGTTGTTGCTGAATTTTGGGGATGATTGCCTCGTGTGCATCTTCGAGGACGTAGTGACCGGCATCCGGGTGGTAGGTGATGTGGGCGTTGGGGAGTCGTTCGCGCCAGATATCGAGGACCTTGTCGTTGAAGACGAAGTCCTTGCCGCCCCAGTGGATCTCGACGGGTTTGTCGTTGAGCTGGTGGAGCAGGGTTTCGGTTTCGGCCAGTACCACCCAGGCCGGGTCGGATTCGCTCAAGGGAATGTCCTGCACAAACCGGAGGGTAGCCAGACGTGATTTAGGGCCGTTCTTGTAGGGCGCGACCAGACCATCAGCCACGTCGCGGTCGAGTTTTTTCGCGGTCGCCATGCGAACGGCCAGGCCGGAAAAGGCGTTGAAGCGGTTGACCAGGAAGCCGCCCAGCGACGTGCGCGCGAACTTCAGTGAGCCTGGCAGGCTTTCCCCGGGCGGGATATTAAAAGCCCAGGTATTCAGGATCACGATGCGCCGGACCCGTTCCGGATGACGTGCCGCCCAGGACAGACCAATCGCCCCGCCCCAGTCGTGCACAATCAGATCAATCGCTCGCTTTGGCTCGACCGCGTCCAGCCAGTGACCGAGATCATCCAGCCGGCTTTGCAGGGTGTAGACGTAATGCTCATCAGCGGGTCGATCCGACAGACCCATGCCGATATGATCAGGTACCAGGCAGCGGAATTCACCCTTGAGCGCCTCGACCACCCGCCGGTAGTAAAACGACCAGGTCGGGTTGCCATGCACCATCACCACTGGCTGCCCGTCCACCGGCCCCTCGTCAAGGTAATGCAGACGATGTCCGTCGGACTGGACGTGGAAGTTGGCGTTGTAGGGGAATAGGTTCACGGTTTGAAAAGCGGTTTAGGATTTAGGGGGAAGGCAAAAGACGGTTTCCGGTTTCGGGTTTCCGGTTTCCGGTTTCCGGTTTCCGG
>CAZFYM010000001.1:30880-92807 GCA_964523755.1 uncultured Wenzhouxiangella sp.
GGTTTCCGGTTTCCGGTTTCCGGTTTCCGGGAAAAGATAAAGACTCAGGGTTCGTGGTGGTGGTTGTTGTTCTGGTTTTGACTTTCCCGTAAACCGGAAACCGTAAACCCAAAACCGCTCTTTTTCTTTCCTTACCAAACCACCTCCGCCATCGCACAATTCAGCCCGGATCCAATCCCCATCAACGCCATCCGGTCGCCTCTTTTGACCCGGTCTTCCTGGATCAGGCGGGCCATGACAGTGGGGATGGAGGCCGGGCCGATGTTGCCGAGGAACGGGAAGATGCGGTACACCTTGGCCGGGTCGGCGCCAAAGGCGCGGATGAAGTTCTCGGTGTGAACCTTGGAAACCTGGTGGATTACCACGTGGTCGAGTTCCTGCACCACCCAGCCCATCATCTGGCGCGCGGCGGTGAAGGTCAGGCCGGCCAGTTTCATGCCTTCGATCAGCAGCGATTTGGTATCGGTCCACATCTGATGGTTCCAGCCGCGGCACAAGTTGTTGAACTGGGTCGCGGCACGGGCAACGCCGCCGCGATACTGATGACCGTCATTCTCAAGATCGCCGCGCGACATGATCATGGCGGCCGATCCGGAGCCCAGGGTCAGGGTGGCAAACTCGCTTTTGAACTGCTTGCGGGTCACTTTGGCACCCAGCAGACGCTGAATGGTGATTTCATTGATTTCACGGCTGTTTTCGCCATTGACGATCAAGGCGTAATCGATTTCACCGCGCTCAAGCATGTGGGCGGCGATATTCATGCCGTTGATAAAGGCCAGGCAGGCGTTGCCGACATCGAAGCTCTGGCAGGTATCGGCCAGCTTCAGATTGCCATGCACCATGCAGGCCGTCGAGGGTTCGAGGAAATCACGCGAGACCGAGGTATTGATCAGGATGCCGATCTGCTTCGGGTCAACATCAGCCGCCGCCAGCGCATTGCGGGCAGCCAGCGTGGCACCGTCGGAAGGCATCATGCCGTCATCCCAGAAACGTCGTTCATGAATGCCGGCCAGATCGATCAGCGGATTGCCCGGCACGCGCAAGCGCTTGAAAGTGGGTGCCAGGACCTCGGCGACCTCTTCGCTGGTTATGCGATGCGGTGGCTCGACGTGGACGACGGACTTGATGACGACATTATCAAACAGCACTTAAGTTATCCCGGCCCACATCTGCAGGCAATTAAGAATTCTAACCCGCTATTATACCGACTATTCCCCGCCTTCACGCAGCTTACGATGCCCGCAACTCAAGCCCTGAAAAACCGCATCAGTCGAGCGACCCTGGCCCTGCGTGAAGCCGAGCAACCCCTGCGCATTCTGGGCCTGCTGGCCTGGCCGCTGGAGGTTCGCAACCAATTTCTTGGCTCAGGCGGCAAAGCAATGCCCCAGGTGCGATATCCGGAGGTCGATACCCGAATGGTCGAATCGGCGTTAGCAGCCGCGCGGCCGCTGATTGCCGAGGCCGGGCCGGCGCGCGAGTGGCTGGAGCGGATCGCGGATCGCATTGCCCTGGCCAGCCATATGATCAACCACCTGGGCACAGCGGCTTTTTTTGCCGATTCCAGCCGTCTTTACGGGGCCCCTGAACAGCCCCTGGCAGACTCCGGACAAAGCCCGCTGGACCTGGCCCGGCGACTGCGGCGGATCATCGACCGGATGAGCCATATCGACCTGGGCGCACCGATTGATGCCAATGCCAGCGCCGAGGAAGTCAGCCGGCGGATGAGTGCTGCGGTACACAAGTTTTTCGGCGACGAAGCACCTATCATTGAGCTTGTCGACAATCTGTCGGCCAACGCCACGGCCGGCCCCAACCGGATCCGGATTCGCTCCACCGCCCGCTTTACCGACCGCGATGTCGAGCAACTGGTTCACCACGAGGCCGGTATTCATGTCACCACCGGCCTCAATGGCCGCCACCAGAACGATCTACCGATACTCGCGGCCAGTCACCCTGGAACTACCCGCACCCAGGAAGGCCTGGCGGTGTTTGCCGAGTTCATTACCGGCTGTATGGATCTGGACCGGCTCAGTCGGCTGGCCGATCGCGTGCTGGGTATCCAGATGGCGGTCGATGGTGCAGACTTTATCGAGGTGTACCGGCATTTTCTCGATGGTGCGCAGGGTGAAGAAGCCTCGTCCAGCCCCACAGTAGCCGAGAAAACCGCTTTCGAGCAGGCCCGGCGAATCTTTCGCGGGGGTGTGCTGACCGGTGGCGCACCGTTTACCAAAGATGTGGTGTATCTGGACGGGCTGTTGCGGGTGCATGATTTTTTGCGCTCGGTGGTCGCGGCCGGACGTGCCGATGTACTGATGTTGCTGTTCTGCGGCAAGCTGGATCTTGATGATGTGCCGGTTCTGTGCCAACTGGCCGAACTGGGTCTGGTCAGGCCGCCGAAGTTTCTGCCACCCTGGGCCGCTGACCGGCGCTTCCTGGTCAGTTACCTGGCCTATTCCGGGTTTCTCGGACGGGTCCGTATGGGCCACGTCCACGCCCGCTACGCCGACGTGCTTGAGCAGGCACCGGAAGTGCGGTTTTCCTGATAAGCCGGTAAAAAGGCAGACAATTGCCTGTCACTTTCGGATGAGAAATTCCGTACTACCTGACTGAAAGCAACCACTTATCGAGGGATGACTCAGATGGATTTCAAGATCGGTGAAGTATTGGGCCTGATGGCCAAAACCCTGCCGTTTCTGGTGTTTCGGTTCCTGATTTATTTCGCCATCACCCTGACCTATATTCTGATGACCGGCATTGGCGCGGGTGTTGGCTACGGCATCGGCCGCATTGCCACGGAGGATCCGGCCGGGTTCAGTATGTGGGGCGGCATCATCGGCTTTGGCATAGTCTCGGCCGTGGCCTACTTCCTGCGCGAGTACCTGCTCTATCTGGTCAAGGCCGGGCATATTGCCGTGCTGGTAGAATTGATGGAAGGAAAGGAATTGCCCCAGGGACGTGGCCAGATTGAGCACGCGCAAAAGATCGTGCGCGAGCGATTTGCCGAGTCGTCGGTGCTGTTTGGTGTGGACCAGTTGATCAAGGCGGTGCTCAAGGCATTCAACCGGGTGTTTTTCACCATCACCTCGTTTATTCCCATTCCGGGCGTACAGGGGGTTGCCAAGTTCATCAATACCGTCATTAACCTGTCGCTGACCTATCTCGACGAAGTGATCCTGGCCTACAACATCAAAACCGGTTCCGACAACCCCTGGCGGACCAGCCGGACCGCGCTGGTTCTGTATGCCCAGAACTACAAGGCCTTTCTGAAGAACGCGTTCTTCCTGGCCTTTGTGATCTGGGGTCTGACTTTCCTGGTATTCCTGATCATCCTCGGCCCGGTGCTGGCCATCGTGTCATTCATCCCGGCCATTGCCGGCCCGCTGACCCTGATTATCGCCGTGGTTTTGGCCTGGGGCATCAAGCAGGCGGTTATCGAGCCGATCGGCATGACGGCATTGATGCAGGTGTTTTTCAAGGTTACCGAAGGTCAGCAGGCCAACCCGGAGTGGGAAGGCAAGCTTGACAGCGCATCGAAAAAGTTCAGCAAGTTCAAGGAAAAAGCGCTGGATTGGGATCGTGAAAAAGGCACCAGCCCAGCGCCCGGCGAACCCCCGCAAGGGGGCGCAACGGCGTCGGGGTAAAATCCCCGACGGACCTTGTGGCCAATTGCTTCAACAACCTGACGCCAAGCCTCCAACCCCGCAACCGGGCCCGCAATCGGAGTAGAAAACCCCGGACGGCACCAATGGGCTGCAGTTGGCGTCATGATCAGCATTATCAGTTCCAGGGACCTGGTGCTGTTTTCCACCGTTGCCGCCAATCTGTTAAGGCAGGCCGGGAAAGAAAGCGCGTCAAACTGCTACCGCAATTCTCAATGGCATGGACCAGGAGGTATTGTCAGGCGATGCGGCGCGACCAGGACCAATTGCCCCGCAAAGGTTCTGGCGGAACAGACCGCATGAACTTCCTGGCTCAACGGCGTTCGTTCTGGCGTCGCTTTTGCTCGGTCTGGTGACGGATGCAGTCGAGGACGTCTGTTTCTCCCATGCGGAAGAAAACGTGATTGCAGTAAACCACGGAGCAACGATGGGTCTCCAATTTGGCACGCGGGGTACAGGCTTCCAGAAACTCCTCCCGCGTAGGCACACGGTTCAGCAGATCGCTGCCACCAACTGAACGCAACCGTTCCACACGCGGCTGGACCAGAGCGCCCTGGATGATGTGATTATCAGGGTTTTCAGGAATACTTTCCCGGCGCAAGTCATAGCCATCATCCTTCCGCACAATCACCACTTGCTCACCAGGCCGCAGGTTTTCCAGTAATTCCTCCAGACCAGGAATCCCGGCGAAATGCCGGGTAGATGTCTGCGCATAAGGAGATGGCTCCTGTGCCTGCTGGTAGGGGTTTTGCGCCAGAAGATTCGGAAGCACGCACACTTGACTCATCAGCACGCCGCTGATCAGCATCAATCTCATGGCCGCTGTCTTTCCTGATCAGATTCGTAGTAAATCTGATCGTAGGCACTGCCTGTGCTTCCACCGTGTCGACGCAACAGCACGCCCGAGTCGGTGCGTTCGATCATCAGGTGCTCCCCGCTCTCCAGTCCATGCAGGATCGCAGCAAGGGTGGCGCCATCATGGTAGGGATCGCTGCCGAATACCAGCGACAAGGTCGAACCACTTTGTACTTTCAGTCCGGTCCATGTCCGTGCCCGTGCCCCCTGTGGCCCTGGCGGATGCCGGAGTCCACCTCCAGGACCATGGCGATAGGGATTGCCGTGTTGCTCCGCCCCCGTACCGGAAGAATAGGGGTTGTCATGTTGCTCAGGCACAGGCTCGTCGGCATATCCGAAGCTGGCGAGCATCAGTGCAATCGGTAACAGCAAGACAGCCCGCCATCCGCCACGAAATGTGGACGGTGGCAGGCTGCTGATTTCATGCTGAACTCTCGGCGAGCATTTCATGCTGTAGCGTCCTTACTCGAGAATCACGAAGTCACCGACCTTGACCTGACCACTCAATCCGGAGGCCGGGGCATAAGCGAACCGATCGAATACCCGATTGACACTGATGACACCGATGGGGCTTTGATCATAACCGAGTATTTCGCCGGTAAAGGGGTCTTTCAATTCCCGTCCGACTGACATCACGGTAAAGCGCGTTCCAGATTGAATATTGTTACGCTCGCCGGCAGATATGATGACCGTGCCATCCTCGACCTGAATCACCCGAGCCTGGAACGGCACCTGGCGTGCCTCACTGGCTATGAAGGCAACCGCATCATCCAGCGCCAACTGGGTCGCTTCGCCCAGCGGGGTCTTCTGAAAATCATTACCATCGAACTGAACGCCACCAATATCCAGGCCAATGTTGGCACCCCGCGCTTGTGCCTCACCCGAAACGCGTTGCGAGGCCAGAACCTGCCCGGTGTTGGTATCCACCAGGCGTATGATCAGCCCGACATGGGCCTGCTGCCGGTTGCCACCAAGACGAACGCCGCCAACTCTCAGGCCACCGCCTCGTCTGCCCTCGGTCTGCTCGAAATCCGTCACGGTTCCCATGATCAACACCTGGGCACCAGTCAACTGACCAATTCGGGCCGATTGTGATTGTGAGACCCGTTCACTGTTGGCGAAACCCTGCTCAGCCAGTACATCTTGCAGAACCTGGCGTTCCAGCACGATAAAGGCATCGGTCTGGACGAGCGCATCGGTCAGTTGGTCTGTCAGCGCATTGGACAACGAGTAGTCCGCGCCACTCCCGTAGGATGACCGATTATCAAAACGTGATACCGCCACGATGGGCTTCAGATGCGTATTGCCTGTATTGGCCACGGAAACCTGTGACGGCCAGGCCATTATCAGCAAGCTGCTCAGAAAGAATATTCTGGTCATGAACTTCATGTTTTCCTCCTTGGTGAACCGAATTTTCAACCCCTTCCCCTGAACTCATTACCAGCAGCGACGCCTGTTCCGCCTCGCTGCGAATTTGCCAATTTCCTCAGCTGCTCTGTCAATTTCTCCTAACGGCAAGATGAAAATTGATTGGTCTTACAGGGACTGGCGGATTTGGGGTTCCAATTGGCTCAACATCCTGTGATCGTCCGCTCTCCCTGGCGAGAGGCTCAGGATGAGGACGGTGAGTCGTCGCTATCGAACTTCAATTTACCGGTCTCGATATCTTCGAGAATTCGGTCGGTGATATCGGCCAGCCGAGTTTTGTCGCCCGTCACTCTGAACGCTCGCTTGAGTTCATTGACCGCCTGGTCGCCATGCGGCTCGAGACGATCTACCTGGGAACGAACATCATTGTCATAACGCGTCATGACAGCCCAGTTTTCTTCGAACTCACGATCTGCAGCAGACTGCTGCGCCTGCTTTTCCTCCTTTTGTTGCTCTGCCTCACGGCGCAGCTTCTCCTGAGCCAGCTTGTTGGCCTTGGAACTCGAGGACATCATGGAAATCGCCGCACAAAGAAAGACGATCAACAGAACAAGCGCAATAAGTACCAGCATCGTCAGAATTCTCCTGCAATAGACAATAAATCATTGGTTAACGCCCACAGGCCCAATCCTCCGGGAATTCCAGTCGCTATACGTCTGAGATTGGAAGACCGGACCCTGGCAAAATGGTGCAGCGTGCCATCTGCCAGGACCGGCAGCAGCATCAGCAGACTGAATGGAAGGGCTACTGCAAAGTTCAGCATGGAGCCAGCCAGAACACCCCCAATCAAGGCAATACAACGCGCACACAACGGCAAGGTGATGCCGCCAAGTCTTATCGCCGAACAGGCATCCCGGTTGCATAGCGGGAAAAGCTTGTTACTCGCATCAGTGTTCGACAGGATGGGCATGAGTGATGTGTGTCGGATCCATGGACTCTTGATGGATCTGACGGAATCCACGAACGAATCGGCTCACCGAGCCCGCATGCGTGACTCACCAGAGTCATGACGTGTCGGGCGATGAGGCCTGCAGTTCGGCCAGGCGGCTTTCGTAGACGGCGGCGCGGTCGGCATCGGACTCGTGCTGGTAGATACGTGCGAGCAGGCGCAGATTGTCGGCCTGCGACTTCGGTCGAACCGGGATTTCGGAGGCAGCATAGACTTGCTCAACAGCCAGGGCATGGTGCTCTGCCTCGGCCACCGAGCCATTGGCCAGCAATGCCTCGGCATGAACGTTGCGGAAATGACCCAGCAGCCACTGGTCCGGCTCCAGAACCTGTTGGGCCTCGGCCCAGGCTTCGGCTGACCATTGGAGGGCCGGTTCCGGTTCTTGCAGGCGCAGGTAGCTGTAGGCAATATTGACCGCGGCGATTGCCCGCGGACGTGACGGTTGGCCCAGGGCGGCGGCAGTGTGGACTTCCCAAGCCTTTTTCAACGGTTCAAGACTGGCCCGGTATTGACCCTGGGCCATCAGGGTACTGGCCAGGTTGACACGGGTGCCGGCCAGTGCCGGGTGATCTGGCGGAAGCAGGCGACTCTGGACATCCAGTGCACGTTCAAAGCCGTCACGGGCAGTATCGTAATCGCCCTTGCGTTCGGCAGCCAATGCGATGGCACTCCAGATCGCAGCCATGCGTGGGGTATCACCACCGGTCAACTCCTGCTCCAGTTCGGCAGTGTGACGGGCCGTTTCGATGGCGTCGTCCCAGCGTCCGGCTTCCAGGAGAACATAGGCCTGGATAAGATGGCTGGGTATGGTCTGGATATGACGCTCGCCGAACATGTCGATGCGCAGGCCTAATGACTCGTCAGCCGAGGCAAGCGCCTCGTCAATCCGGCCCAGCCGTGCCTGCGCGTTGGCGGTATTGAGCAGGATGGTGGCGAGCAGCTCGCGATCAACCGGCGAAATACGCACCGTTTCGGCGGCACGCGCAAGCCAGTCCAGCGACTCTCGATAGCGCCCGGCATTGTCCTCGATCAGCCCCAGACTATTCAAGATGGATGCACGGCTCCCATGGGCAGAGTCCGGAACCATCGCCAAGGCTCGTTCCAGGTCGCTTTGGGCTTGGGTCATGCGCCCTTGACTGAACCGCAGGTTGCCTCGGGTCATCCATAATTGCCAATGACCGGGTTCTGCCAGTTGCGCCATTTCATCTTCCAGTAATAACCGGGCCTCATCCGGCTGCCCGCCTTCGCGCAGGGCTCCGGCCAGTCCTGCCACGACGGCCACGCGCTCTTCGCCGTCGATAGCGGTCGCTTCATTCACCATGTCCATGGCCCGACGATACAGTTCGATGGCCTCCTGGCGCTCACCCAGCGAGCGATGGACTTCAGCGATTTGCGACAGGCTTGCGACAAGCAGCCCACGATCGGCATGATGGTTGCGTTCGATACGGGTCACGGCGGCATCAAGCAGGTCGCCTACCGTGGTCGCGGTGGCATTTACCCCGGTTGGGTCGGCGGCCCGGATTGAACCCAGCAACAGGTCTGTAGCCGCCCGGGCGCGTGTGGTTTCGCGTTCGGCATGGTCGCGCTGCAGGCGCAAATCATTGGCCTGCAAGGCCAACATGATGGTCAATACCGCAATCGCGACAAACGATGTCAGCGCCGTCGGCGCGGCGATAGGATTGCGCTGGAACAGTTTGGTCAAGCGGTAGCCCAGGCTGTCCGGGCGGGCTGCAACCGGGCGATGATCCAGCACCGCGCGCAGGTCATCGGCCAAGTTGGCCGCACTGGCGTAGCGGCGAACCGGGTCAGGGTGCGTGGCCTTGGCGATGATCGCATCAAGATCCTTTCCACAACCCGACACCAGCCGGCTGGGCGGTGGAGCGCCGCGCTCGATTCGCTCCAATGCCTCGGTGATCGGAAGACCATTGAGGTCAAACGGTCGTCGACCCGTCAGCAGTTCATAAAGCACCGCTCCCAGCGAGTACAGATCGGCGGCTACAGTGGCAGACTCGCCTCGCAGTTGCTCGGGACTGGCGTAGTCCGGTGTCAACCAGCGCATCAATGTCACGGTGGCACCGTCATTGCGCTCGCCAAGCACTCGTGAGATGCCGAAATCGAGCAATACTGGTCTGCCGCGCGGGGTCACCAGAATATTGTCTGGCTTGATGTCCAGGTGAACAATCAATTGACGATGGGCCGCGCCTACGGCCTCGGCAACCTGAATCATCAGTTTGATCCGCTCGGTCAGGCCCATTCCTTTTGCTGCAAGGTCAATGGGCTGGCCATCAACCAGATCGAGTACCAGAAAGGGCCAACCTTGCTCGCTGCGTCCGAAGTCACGCAAGCGACAGATGCCGGGGTGATTCAGCCGAGCCAAAACAGCCGCTTCGCGCAGAAAATGCTGACCAACCTGATTTTCAAACATCGGGACAGACAGCACTTTCAAGGCAGCGTTCTCTTGCACCCCGTCGCGCTCACGCTCAGCACGGTAAACCACGCCCAGACCACCGCGCCCCAGCTCCTCAGTCAGTCGCCAGCCACCCAGTTCACTGCCTACCAGGTCGGTGAAATCCAGCCCCGAAATTCCTAGTGCTCCCTGCTTGCGCAACGCTTCGAGCCCAATCGTGTCCCCATCATGGGCATCAAGCAAAGCGGCCACTCGACGAGCCAGGGCTTCATCCTGGTCCATCAGCTGGCGTATGGCTTCAGCGCGTTGTTCGCGCGAGAGCTCGCACAAGGCATTGAAATGCCGTTCAATCGTTTGGGGTTCCACTTTCATACTTGTCTCCCTTTCTTGTCTCCCTTTAGCGCCAGCGCCAGCCAGGCGCGAGCGAATTGCCAGTCGCGCTTGACTGTGGCACGGCTGGTTCCTGTCACAGCCGCGATCTCGTCGATTTTCATTCCGGCAAAACAGCGCATCATCACCACATCGGCGTGCCGCGGATGCTCTTTGGCCAGCTGATCAAGGGCACGATCCAGATCCACCAGATCCTGATCACAAAATCCTTGCTCGTGCTCGGCCAGTGACAGGGTCACGCGGACCCGGTCCCCGCCGCGCTTGACAGCCAGCCGCTCGCGGGCCTGATCGACCAGCAAATTGCGCATCACAATCGAGGCCAGCTTGAAGAATGATTCGCGCCCCTCCAGTGCTTTGCCAGGAGGCTTCAGGTTCAGCCAGGCCTCATGCACCAGTTCGGTCGGAGTGAAGGGGCGGGTTGATTCCCGGCACAGTCTGGACTCGGCAATTTGCCGAAGCTGCCGATACACCAATTCGGCCAATTGCCGGGCAGCGCCCACATCGCTGGGATTCGTCTGCCAGGCGAGCAGATACCGAGTGATCGATGCGTCACTCGTCATGCCAAACCCTGCTGCGGATGGATTGAAAAGCTGAACACCTCCCCCTCCCGGGAACGTCACTCCCTGCTCATTCACCTACGTGACCGGCATATAGCCAAAATTCTTTCAGCGATAAACTTCACCGGTTCACTTCTTGAAAGGGTACCAAATCCTGCAGCCCCCCTGAGCCGCAACCGCAAAGATCTTCTGCACGGCAAGCATCGAAAGTGAACCTTTTTCAATGCCAATCCCGCCAGATGGGGTAATGGCGAGGGTAGAAAAGAAAACATCGCCCCGCCCCGATTAGTGTGGAGATCTCAAATGTTGTCAAGAATTCTGAGGATCTGTTGGCTTTTATTACTGTTTACTGTCTCCGATGGGTTCGCCAACGATGGGTTCGCCAACTTGTACACGAAAGTGTCGAACTCTGGCCAGGCATTGCCCATGACGGCGATCCTGGGTGACGGACCGAATGACTGGGCCTGTACGCGAGACAATCGCACAGGCCTGACCTGGGAGGTCAAACGCAGCTCGGGATTACGGGCCGCCAGTCACAACTATACCTGGCGATCCGGCAGTACTGGTAATGCAGGAAATACGGCCAGCTGCAGCAATACATTGGCACCAGCGACTTGCAATACTGAAGCCTTGATCAATCGATACAATCAAATAGGACTGTGTGGATCCAGCAACTGGCGCTTGCCGGGGGGCAGCTATGCAGTTGGCTCGGCGGCAGGTTCCCCTAACGGTGAATTGGCCGTGTTCTACCAGAATCTTTTCGCGACAGACGGTGTGAGTCCGGGATTCTGGTTTCCCAATACCCGGTTATTCTGGCATTGGACCGGCACGCTGGATACCTTCAATTTTGGTCGCCTCTGGCTTGTAAATTTTGGTACTGCGCAAGTCTTTTCCAATTTCTGGGATTTTGCGTTCCCGGCCTTGCTGGTGACTCCCGACCAACCTGATGCCCCAGCACCACCAGATGAGGATTTTATTTTCCAGAGCCGCTTTGAGGATCCGGTTGTCGCCGAGAACTTTGACGATCTTGACGCGGCGGGAAATCGTGGATGGCTCGTGGCGCAACGGAGTGCTCCCGAAGGGTCATTGGATTGGTTCACTGGAAATCCTGAAGTATTCGGTGCTCATCAAGGAGCACCAAGTTCATACGTTGGTGGTAATTTCAACAGCACGACGACAGGCGGAACCATCAGTCTTTGGTTGCTAAGCCCTCTTGTCGAGTTCCGGCCGGGCTCGATTGTGAGTTTCTATACGCGCGCCATTGCGCCGACTTCTTTTCCTGATCGACTGGAAATAAGAGTCTGCTCGGGTGATCCTTGCAACTTGATTCCCTTGACCGCAACGGCTACCGGGGATTTCAATCAGCTTTTGGGTTCGATCAACCCGAATCTGGGTGGTGCCTACGACCCTGATGGTGTGTCAGGTTATCCGGGTACTTGGACACAATTTGAGTTCGGACAGGAAGATGGAATTCCCCAATCCGGCAACGGGCGAATCGCGTTCAGGTACTTTGTCACCGATGCCGGACCGGGAGGGTCAAACAGCAACTACATCGGCATCGATACCGTGCTGATCAAGGCGACTTCAGCAGAGTAGCCCCAACGGTTTGTTACCGACAACAGTCTTTTACCGACCGGCTCTGCCGTCAGGCAGGGTCGGCCTGGGTTCGCTGCGTCAAGGACAATTCGTCCTACTCAATGCGGCAGGTGATGCCATGTTCGTCCCTGATGCATGTCATGGTGCGGCCACCACCAGCACCGGTAACCGGGATCCCGTACCGATTGGCCAAATTCATGAGTGCGTCGACAATATCTTGATCGCCACTGAAGCTGAAGCCGTCGAATTGACCTTCAAATTGCGGTACCGGTCCGCCGTCGGACAGTTGTATGGTTTCCGGCAAGACTTCCACCAGCACCGTGGCAAAGGGAGAGAAGGCGGTCGTGCTGATCTGGACAATCCTGAGCTTAATGGTGGTTCCGTCAGGATAGGTTACCGTCACAAGGCTGGCCGGATTAAGATAATCGCTGCTTCCGATAAAACGGTTGGCTAGCCGTATGGCGGTATCGGCTAGTCCGTGTAACTGCGAGATCCAAAAACCTTGGAGATGATTGGCTATCGCATTCTGCAAGCCCATTCGGGCCAATCCCGCCGGGCCTTGCTCCGGCCCAATCAAATCAATCGCCGAATCACCGGCATTCGGAAGGTCTCCGCTATCAATATTAAAGGTTTCTGGGGACAGAAACTCTTGCACGGCGAAATGAGCTTCAAGCATGTCGGCAATCACGGATGGGTCACCTTCTCCCTGGACGGCTTCTATCTGGGTGCAATTGGATTGAATGGGCGGGTATTTCGGGACAGGCATTGGGTGGGTGGGTTCCTTAAGAGGCCCTCTTGGCTTTAATGGCATGGCCTGCCAGGGTTTTTCCCAAGTCCCAGATGGAGCCGGGTAGCTTGTGACAGTCGGCGATCACTTGGTCGAAGGCATTGATGATCCAGTCCCGATCCCGATCAGTCAGAACCAGCGCAGGCAAAAGCTTGACCACGTTCATGCCGTGTCCGGCCACCTGACTGAGAATGCGATGATCCTTGAACAGGGGAATGGTGACCATCTGGCAGAAGAGCCCCTTGTTGGCGGCTTCCAACAGTTTCCAGGCGGACTTCAGTGACAGGCTGCGGGGCGTTCCGAATTCGACCGCGATCATCATGCCCTTGCCCCGGACTTCCTTGAGGAATTCGTACTTGGCAATCAGGCCTTTCAAACCTTTCAGGATTCCGCCGCCGACACGGGCGCTGTTGTCCACCATGCGTTCGTTTTCCATGACGTCCAGGGTGGCAATTCCGGCAGCCATGGCCATGTTGTTCTTGGAGAAAGTGGATCCATGGACCACGGCACGGTCCATGCGATTGAACACCTTGTCCATGATCGACCGTTTCATGGCAACCGCCCCTACGGGAATGAAGCCGCCGGAGAGGGCTTTCGCCATGAGAATCATGTCGGGCTCCACGTTCCAGTGCTCCACTGCCCAGAACTTGCCGGTTCGGCCGATGCCCGTTTGGATTTCGTCGGCAACTACGAGGGTGCCATACTTCCGACACAGGCGGGCCGCTTCAGGAAGATAGTCTGCGGCGGGCAGATTGACGCCTTTGCCCTGGATCGGTTCGACGATGAATGCCGCCACGTCGCCTGTTGCCAAAGCCTTCTCCAGGGCGACCAGATCATTGAAGGGGACCGCGCTGCAATCGGGCAGCAGGGGGCCGAATCCCTCGCGGAAAATGTTGTCGCCGTTGAGCGAGAGGGCACCCAGAGTCAGGCCGTGGAAAGCGTGCTCGCAATGGAGGATTTTCGACCGGCGCGTGGAGTAGCGGGCGAATTTGATGGCCGCTTCCACGGCTTCCGCACCCGAGTTGCAAAAAAACATCCGCTCCAGTGTGGGCGGGGTTGTCGCCAGAATCCTTTCTGCCAGGATACCGCTGAGCAGGGAGACGTCCATCTGCACCAGATTGGGCAGTTCGGCGCTCAGGACGTCCTGGAGGGCTTTGATAACGCTCGGATGGTTGCGGCCCACCGCGAAAACCCCGAAACCGCTGAGCAGGTCGAGATACTGTTTGTCCTCCTGGTCATAAAGATACTGTCCACGGGCCTTGGTATATTCCCGATCGTAACCGATGGTTTTCAATACTCTGACCATTTGAGCGTTAAGGTGCCTCTCGTGTAAGCCGAATTTGTCGCCGCTGCGCTCTGCGAGAAGCTCTGTGATTGATTTTGACATCGGCGTCCTCAATCGCAAGAAATGGTGAGTATAAAGAATTAGAGTTTTCTACCGCGAAAAGCCGCAGAATAGCCAGCGTTCAGAACTAATGAATCGGCGGCGCCGAACACCGCGCAAAGGAAGTTCAAACGCCAATTTCGGGCATTCTGCCGGGTGGACCGAGGTCGCGCAAGGACCGCCTTGGGTGCTGCTTGGGCGCGGATCGGGGTTTTGTGCTTGAGGTTTGGTGCGCGTGCGGCCGGCCGGTAGATGTCGGCTCAGCTCACCACAGCCTGAACTCGACACCCCAGCGACGCTCCGCAGCCTGAATGGCTCCGGCCGTTTCCAGCCAGACCAACAACTAACGAGGCGATCAACAGATCGCTCGTTCCGATACTGCGGGGAACTCGTTGCACAAACTCCCTGGTTCGAATTGGTACCGCAGGCATTCATCCTCCTGCTGATCAAACCTTGCCCGGCCACCAACATACCAGGAAATGCCATAAATGCCGACTATTCGTCAGCACAGCGAAAGCTTGAAAAACACCCGCAGGGCTCGAGGTTCTGGCGAAACAGGCCGCTCAGTAGGTGATAACGCAGCCAACCAACCCAACCACGAATCCCCCAAGGCCGCCAGAACCGGGAAAGGTTTGGAAGCGATCAGAGTAGACTAATGACGGTGAAGAGCCCAGTTCGTGTGCGCCTTTGTCGCTGTGGTCGCCCGGCGGGGGGAGTGGGTTCTGGCTGATGTCGATGGCGCGTTCCGCGCCGCGCTGGTCGCAATGTTCGACCAAGCGGCGTGTGATGCTCAGCAGGCGCGAGAAGTCCGCATCGGATTCAGCCAGGAGGTCGATCTGGCTACCGGCAGCCAGGGCATTTCCGCTGTCCACCGCCGGACTGGTCGGATTGGGTGGTCTGGTCGGGGTGGGGCCGCCCTGGATCTGCAGCGAACCGAGGTCGGGATCGTTGGAGTCGGCATCGCCCTCGCCATCAGTCGGGCAATTGCCTCCGCTGCCGACCAGGTTGAAGCCAAGGCTGAAGATGTTGTCCTGGCAGTCGACAAAGGCGTTGCCGGCAATGATCGAGTTGACCAGGAAGATCGCCGGGTTATTGAAGCTGCCGCTGGCGCGCAAGCCGCCCTGGCCGCCAGGGTTGTCGACTATTGTCGACGAGGCCACTACGAGTTGGGCATTGACTACACTGACGCCGCTGGAGAAGTTGGCGGAGTTGTCGGTGAGGGTGGAGTTGACGATGGCCACCAGGGATTCACTGCTGCTGACGGTGACCGCGCCACCAAAGGTCGCTTGGTTGTCGACCAACGTGCTGCCAATCACGGCCACCGGGCCGCCGCCAACGTGCACACCACCGCCCGATCCACGCGGGTCACCGGCCGGTCCGGCACTGTTGCCACTGATGATCGCCGAGCCGATCAATGCATCGCCCAGACTCCTCAGTTTGATGCCCCCACCATCGCCATCGGAGCGATTACCGCTGGTCCCGTTGCCCCCTTCACCGGCGGAGTTGTTCACTACGTTCACGCCAATTGCCAGGAAAGAGCTGTCCGCGCCGCCGAGGACATTGATGGCACCGCCGCTACCGCCGATTCCGCCATTGCCGTCGGCGGAGTCGCCGCCATTGCCGGCCAGATTGCCTTCCAACCTGGCATTGTCGAGTATCAGGGTGCCACTCCAATCGAAGACCACGCCGGCGAATATGCCACCGCCGTGACCGCCGCGGCCACCGAATCCGCTCGCCACATCGAGGCCGTCACCAGCCCGAGAGTTCAGGATCGACGACGAACGGATGACAAGGAATGTATCGCTGTCGAGACGAATGCCGCCGCCGGAAGCGTCGCGCTGGCTGCCGTTTGCGTCGACGTCGGGCGCGCGGCCGTCCCGTAGGGTCAGGTTGGACAGCCTCAGCCCACCGCCTTTGTGCACATCGATAATACGATCCAAGCCGTTGCCGTCGATGATACTGATGTCCTGATCCAGTCCAGCAATGTCAATTGGCGTATAGACATCTAAATCGCCGGTCAGGCCCTGATCCTCGTTAGTACCGGGGATTGTTAAACCATGAACGCCGGACATCAGTTCGATCCGTGGCGGCCAGACCGCGCCAACGACCAGGCAATCATCGCCACCACTGCCGTGCAGTTTGAGGACCGCCTCGCGCAGACTGCACTGCCCGTTATCGACTAGCTCGTCGGTGAGCGTGGTGACGGTGATCACGCCGGCCAGCGCCGGTAGGGCGCACAAGACCATAGCCGCCAGCAGCGCGTAATTTCTTAACATTGGAAGTGTGGCCGATGAGAGATTCATTGGAATTTATCAGCGAATAGGGACTCGCATTGTCCGAAAACATACACCGCAACCGCCCCGGGCGCTCCGGCAACGACAAATCGTTCGCTGACCGCGACGCTGGCACCCAGCAAATCCCCGCTGAAGCCGTCGCTGGCGGTCAAGGTGACAAGGTTGACCCAACTGCCCTGTGAGCGCAAAAACAGATCGACCAGGCCCCCACCCATTGTTCCTTGCGCCGGGTTGTCGGTGCCCACTGCCACCAGACTGCCGCGGTCGGTAACCGCCACGTCGATGCCGAATCGGCTTTCGCCCACACCGCGGTCGAGTATCTGTCGCAATCCAAAGCCCGGAATCACCGCGTCGTAAATGCGCACGCGCGAGGTGCTGCCAGCCCAATCGGGTGCTCGTCCGACCACGAGGACGGGAAAACTCCCGCCAGAAACCGCCAGTTTTCCGCCAAAGCGCTCGCCCGGCTGCGGCGGACTGGCAGTGAAAATTCCGTCAGAAGCCCAGGTGAAGAACGTGCCGGTATCATTGGCCCGGCGCATGGGACGAATTCCGCCGCCGTTACCCACGCCAGCCGAAAATCGGGTGGAACCGATCAGCAGAAAATCTCCGCCCAAACCGACTTCCTGCCCCCAGCCTTCACCAGTCTCCGGCGACGGATCGGCCAGGCACCAGTCATCGGCTTGGGGCGTACGGCATAAGGCCAGGGTCGGTGCCCAGGTGCCGGACGGGCCAAGTTCGAACACGAACGCCGCGCCGAAACTGACATGGTTAGGTCCACCAAAATCGTGATTCGGCGCACCGGCCACGGCGGTGTAGAGGGGCTCGCCGGACAACGAGTTTTTCGGGATGCTGACATCGATGGCCACAGACGTGCCGAGAAAATCGTTGTCTGCCGGACCGGCGAATACCTGGGTTCGGGTCCAGATCGTGCCGAAACGTTGATAGAAATGCACCGCACCGGCCGTCGGTTTGGTCGGCCCGTCCGCACGTATCGGATCACCGACGATCAAATGATCGCCCTCGAGATCCAGCGCCCGGCCAAACTTGTTGAATGCACCTGGTTCCGGTGCCGGCAGTCGCTGCTCCAACCACCAGGTGCCGGCGGCGTAGCGATACACATACACGGCCCCGGCCTCGCCAATGCCATCCACCGATTCTCTCGGTGCACTGATGGCCAAGGTATCTGCGCTGAGCGCGATCTGCTCGCCAAAACCGACCGCGCCGGTCGGTCCGATGATCTTGATTTCCACCGGCGTGCCGTCAGCCGCGCACAGCGCCTGGGCCACCGCATCGGTCGCGAATCCGAATGCCAGAACTGAGAATGCCATTACTGTCTGTATATTCATTGGTATTTTCAACGGCAGGTTGCAACAACGATGCCAAGGCGGATCTCCTACTTGTTGCGAGAAAACACTCGCGTACCAGTCTGTCCCACCCCGACATGTCAGCGCGCACAAACCAAGTATCAGGGAAAAAAGTCTTGTCACCATCAGCCGAAAGGCGTATTTTTCAGTCGACAGGGCCTTATTTACCTCCGATTCGCGGGATGGGACTTTCAGGCACGGCAGCGGAGAGGATGGCGAGAAAGGCGGACTAACCAGCTTGAGGAACCCGCCATGAGGGTATCCACGCTTCGGATTGAGAGCCAATTGTGGGATTTTCTCGGCCCGCTGTATGCCTGTCGCGATACCGCCGGACTGGCCGGCTGGGTGATCCGGGAACTGCCAGGCCTGGTCGCTGCCGATCAGGTGATTTTCAATTACCTCGACCTTTCCAGCCGCAATGGCTGGTTTATCGCCCGGCCGGAACTGGACGATCTGGCAGGCAGCAGTCGGCTGTTTCTCCAACATATGCACGAGCATCCCAAGATCCATCACTACCTGATGACAGGCGATCTATCGGCCGGGGCCATTTCGGATTTCATGTCGGCCCGACGCTATCACCAGACTGCGCTTTACAACGAGCTTTATCGAGATCTGGGCTACGAGGATCACCTGGGTATCCTGCTAACCCCGCCGGGACAAGTGGTGATTGGCATCGGGCTTGGGCGCGGCAGCCGCTCTTTCACCGTGCGCGATCACCAGATACTTGACCTGCTGCGCCCGCACATCGCGCGCGCCTGGCGCAACGCGAAAGCCTACACGCGTCTGGCCCGCTGGTGCCGGCAGCACTCAAATGGCGTCTGGTCGGTTGATGAATTCGGGCTGACCGCGCGCGAATGCCAAATCCTGCGCGCAGTCGAACAAGGCAAGACCAATCACGAGATTGCGCATGACCTGTTCATCAGCGTCGCCACCGTCAAGAAACACCTGGAACACGTCTACACAAAACTCGAGGTCAAATCCCGCAGCGCCGCGCTGGCCCGATTGCGAGGACTCGCCGGGCGTCCGTTGATCGAGTGAACGCCTTTTTTCAAGGAGTCGTAGGAAATTTCCTCATTCCATGCTTGTCCCGGCATTCCCGGACCGAAAGGGTCAAACAGCAACTACATCGGAATTGATACCGTGATGATCAAGGCGACTTCAGCAGAATAGCCCCAACAGTTTGTTACCGACAACAGTCTTTTACCGACCGACCCTGCCGTCAGGCAGAGTCGGCCTGGGTTCGCTGCGTCAAGGACAATTCGTCCTACTCAATGCGGCAGGTGATGCCATGTTCGTCCCTGATGCAGGTCATGGTGCGGCCACCACCAGCACCGGTGACCGGGATCCCGTACCGATTGGCCAAATTGATGAGTGCATCGACAACATTTGAATCGTCACCGTAGGCGAAGCCGTCGAATTGCCCTCCTGTCTGGGGCACCATACGGCCATCAGGCAATTGCGAGGTTTCCGGCAAGATTTCCACCAGCACCGTGACAGTGGGAGAGAAGGCGGTCGTGCTGATCTGGACAATCCTGAGCTTAACGCTGGTTCCATCAGGATAGGTTACCGTCACAAGGCTGGCCGGATTAAGATAATCGCTGCTTCCGATAAAACGGTTGGCCAGCCGTATGGCGGTATCAGTTAGCCCGTGTAACTGCGAGATCCAAAAACCTTGCAGATGATTTGCAACTCCGTTGGCCAAGTTTCCTCGAGCAGCTCCTGCTGCGCTATCGTGCGGTCCGATCAAATCAATCGCCGAATCACCGGCATTAGGAAGGTCTCCGCTATCAATATTAAAGGTTTCTGGGGACAGAAACTCATGCACGGCGAAATGAGCCTCAATCATGCCGGCAATCACGGATGGATCACCTTCTCCCTGGATGGCTTCTACCTGGGTGCAATTGGACTGAATGGATGCGTTTGAATCAGCAGATCTAGTTGCGTTACCCGAAGGTAAAGACTGTACATGGTTCCCGCCGCAATCCCACCAGACATGAACGTCAAAATATCGAACTTCGCCAAAGACTGTATCGATCGCATAGACGGGGTGAA
This sequence comes from uncultured Wenzhouxiangella sp., assembly GCA_964523755.1. Taxonomy (GTDB): domain Bacteria; phylum Pseudomonadota; class Gammaproteobacteria; order Xanthomonadales; family Wenzhouxiangellaceae; genus Wenzhouxiangella. Next base: position 50,603 of record CAZFYM010000001.1, read on the forward strand.
TGCCCGCCGTCATCGGTGCCGCTTGTTCCGCTGCCCAAGCGAAACCGGCGGTCGAGCAATTTGAGCAATAAGCGATATTCGGAACCTGAGCCCGGACTGATGGGAAATCAGTTGCAGCAGCGTGATCGGCGGTTGTAGAACCAGCGTATCAGTCATCACCAGCGCACCGCTTTCGACCTGATTGAGTACAAGCACCGCAGTCAGGACCTTGCTCAGCGAACCGATATACATCACCGTTTGCTCGCTCATGAGCCTCCCGGTTTGAATATCGGCAACGCCACGGCCAGCCGCATAAATGACCTGATGGTCGAGAATGACAACTGCACTGACACCCGGGATCGATTGCCGGCTCAGTGCATCGTCAATCACCGAATCGAAATCCGCGGAAAATGCTGGGCTTGTCAGTATCGCAACAAGCAATGCCGGCAAAATCGCAATGCGCCGCAAATACTCAAACCCGAAGAAGATCTCTATCACTGGAATACCTTTTCCGGGCTCCACAATAAGGGACGTAAGACGTCGAACCTGCATTGGCCGTGATCGCTCGCCAGCCTGCCCAAAAAAGGAAACCTACTCCGGTGCCAGGTCGCCGTACCAGTAAGCCGCTGTAACGCCGCCGTCCATCAGGAAATCGCTGCCGGATATGAACTGACCTTCCGGGCCCATCAGCAGCGCTCCGAGAGATCCGATTTCATCTGGCGTGCCGGCACGACCGGCCGCGCACACCTCAATCATGCGCCGGTAATCCTGGCTATGGGGGCCACTCAGCTCTTGCCGGGAAAGCGGTGTAACGACAATTCCAGGACTGATCGCATTGACGCGTGCGCCACGTTTGGCCCATCGAACCGCTTCGGCCCGTACTCGCAGCGAGCTTCCATGCTTGGCAATCTGGTAGGCCAGCAGCGAGTCGGTCACCCGGTCGGACCGCAGCATCTCGAGATCAAGCAATTCATCGGCAGGTGTTGTCGCCAGCGCCCGGGTTTGTTCAGGCTCCAACGCTGCGAGTCGATGACCGGCCTGTGATGAGACGACCAGGCCCGAGCCGCCGCGAGCAATCACCCGACCGAAGGCCTCGAGCACGACTGCCGTCCCGTACAGATCCACCTTGAAGATCACAGCCGGTGGCGTATTCGACGGAGAGACGCCGACCGAGTGGATGACGCCGGTCACATCTCCCAACTGCAGCGCTTCCCGGACCAATGCATCGACCGATTCCCGGGAGGTCACGTCCACGGTCGTCGCATGCACATCAAACCCGGCATCACCCATGACCGTCGTGACGGCCTCGGCGTTTTCGCGCCGCAAGTCAGCCAGCAAAACCCTCTTGCCCGCACTGACGCGGCGGGCAATCGCCTGCCCGATCGATCCTGCTCCGATAACGACGATGACTTGAACCCGGGAATCAGAAAGTGCCATGTCGCCTGACCGGATCAAGGACGATGCTTACCCAGCAAGGGGCGACGACCAGCCGTCATTTTTTGCCGCGTATCAATCCAATGACAAGAAGCAGGATCACGGCACCGATGACGGCCGTGATAATGCTGTTGATTAGGCCGGTACCAATGGCGACACCCAACTGGCCGAAAACCCAGCCACCGATAACCGCGCCGATAATACCGACGACGATATTGATCAGAATACCCTGTCCACCACCCTTGACGATCAGTCCCGCGAGCCAGCCGGCAATCCCGCCGACAATCAACCAGATCAGAATACCTTCCATGAGAATCTCCTCGGTTAGAGTGAATGCAAACGCTTGTTTGCACGAGCAACGACGACAACGAAGATAGTCTCCTCGCTGCATGAATGCAACTGTGGCAACAGATGACGTGCCTATGCGTGATTGACTTCCGATAAGCTTGTCAGGAAGGAAAGCGCCTGTGAACCAGTTCGGCCAGGTTTGCCGCTTTATCAATTATGCAATCCATTCTGATCAAATACGCGGCGCTTTTGGCACTGCTTCTGTTCGTCGGCACAGCGATGGCCCAGGTGCCGTCGGCCGAGCGTCAGGCGCTGCTCGATCTGTACAGTCAGACCAACGGACCGGCCTGGTTTGATCAGTCGGGCTGGGGCGGGCCGGAGGGCAGCGAGTGCAATTGGTTCGGAATCATCTGCATCGACAATCGGGTATTCGATCTGCGCCTTCAGGGCAATAATCTCAGCGGCAGCCTGCCGACCAGTATCGGCAATCTGAGCGGACTCAACTTCCTCTTTCTGTCATTCAATCAGCTCAGCGGCCCACTGCCAGGCTCGCTGGGCAATCTGTCGCAGCTGCAGTTTCTGAATCTGGACAACAACCAGTTCTCGGGCACGATCCCTTCCGAGCTCGGGCAGATCCTTTCGCTGCGCTGGCTGCTGCTCAACGACAACCAGTTGAGCGGGTCGATTCCGGGCACACTTGGCGCTCTGTGGAATCTGCGCGTGGTGCGCCTGGGCCGCAATCAGCTCACAGGTTTTTTTCCGACCGAGCTGACCGGTCTGCCCCAGCTTGAAGAAATCGATTTGTCCGGCAATCAGCTGTTCGATTTCGTTCAGCCGCTGCTAGCCGACCTGACCATCCTGAAAACCCTGAATCTGCGCGACAATCTGCTGACTGGAACGATTCCATCGGCCCTTGGCCAGATGGCCTCACTGGAATTTCTGGACCTGTCCGGCAATGATCTGTCCGGCGCGATTCCCCCGGCCCTCGGACAAATCGCTACGCTGAAGGTATTGAATCTCAGCGCCAATCAACTGACCGGTGGCGTGCCGGCTGCCCTGGGGCAGTTGAACGCGCTCGAAGCGCTGTTTCTGAACGACAACCCGCTCGGCGGCGAGCTGCCGCAGGCGCTGACTGATCTGACTCGCCTGAAGCGACTCTTTATCATCTCGGCCGGCCTGACCGGCAGTCTGCCGACGCAGATCGGCCAGATGAGCAACCTGGAAGAAATTTTCCTGTTCAACAATCAGCTCACTGGTTCGCTGCCGTCAAGCATGGCTCAACTGACGAATCTGACCCGGCTGAATCTACAGTTCAATCAGCTCGAGGGGCCGTTTCCGGCAGGCCTGGCCGATCTCGATCAACTTCGACTGGTCAGGCTGGATGCCAACTGCATCAGCGGCCAGCTGCCGAATCAGCCCGGCCAGTGGCCCCTGCTTGAGGAGCTTGATCTCAGCGGCAACTGCCTGTCCGGCCCGTTACCGCAGGCGCTCGGTGGCATGGGCAACCTCAAAATCCTGCGCCTGAGGGTGAACGGATTCGAAGGCGAAATACCGGTCGGCCTGCTCGCGCTTGATCAGCTCAGCGAGCTTCGCCTGTTCGACAATCGCCTGGAAACCACAAACCCGGCCTTGATCAACCTGCTTGACTCACTCGAACCGGACTGGAAGAACTGGCAGACCGTGCCGCCGAACGAGGTTGCGCTAACCACGGTGGGCCCGAATTCGGCCAGCCTGAGCTGGACGCCCATTGGCCATGCATTGCCCGGTGGCGGCTTTTATCAGATCAGTGCCGAGCCGCTGGCAGGCCTGTTCAGTGATCGCTTCGAAGCCGATCGACCGGCCCCGCCCCTGACGGCTCCGATCCAGCAGCAAACCGCTACCTACAGTGCAACCGGAGTGACTCTGAGTGGTCTGTCGCCAGACACTCGCTACCGAGTCGCGGTGCGCTCGATCACGCTGCCCCGCTTCGCCCTTGACTATCCCCTGCAAACCACTCTGATCAGCCGTCCCTCAGAAGTGCTGGAGTTCCACACGCCTCCCTGATCCACGCCAGTGAATCCGGGAACACTCAAGAAATGGAGAGCGCATTTCTGGGATTTCTGGGACATTGACGAGTTCTGGTTTAGCCAATCACTGCCAGGCGCAAACCGGGAATGTCGCGGAAGTCGCGTTCATTGCGGGTGAGGAATTTCAAGTCGTGCTGTATGGCCTGGGCGGCGAGCCACAGATCCTGGATGCGGTGGCGATGGCTGGCGCCTTGTTGCAGAACAACGGCGGCGATTTCGCCGAAAACCTGGCTGGTATCACCATCGATTTGCAAGGTCGGCTTGCGCAACATGCGACGAAGTGTGACCTGCCGCTGTTGTTTGACGGCCGGTTCAGTGCAGACTTCCACGCCGAGTTTAAGTTCGGCCAGCGTGATCGGCGAAAGAAAGACCGGTGCATTTTTGGTAATCGTTGCCACGTCTGCCGGACCGATCCGGCCCTGTTCCACATCGATCCAGACGCAGGTATCGATCAGGTAGCCGCGGGTCATTTTCGTCGACCCTTTGATTTCCTCCAGGGGTCGCGCAAGGTGTCATCGAGTTTGCCTGCTGCCCTTTTTGCTACTTCTTCCCAGGTTTCGGCCGCGCTGACCGGGAGGCGCTGGTAAAGGTCAGCCATCGCTTCCAGCGCATTCTGCTCGCGCACACCGGGCAAGACCCGCGCCACCACCTGCCGGTTGCGCTCGATTGAGTACTCACCCCCGGTCTCGGCGACCTGATCGAGCACCTTGCGCAGATTGCGCGCCAGCTCGGTTGCAGTGATGGTTTTCATGATCGGCCTGCACTCGAATATGATTGGATCATACTTTACGCATTATATTCGCCGAGTTCAACCTTCAGAGGTGACCCCCCAGCTCTGTGGGACCATCCGCAGTTCACTCACGTCGTATCCCATGTCCAATACGGCCTGGACGAGCTCGTCGTATTTGACATCGCTGATCTCTGGCTCGCGGGCCATGATCCACACATAGTCTCTGGCGTTCCGCCCGATGATGGTAGTGGCGTAGCCTTCATCGAGATACACAATGCGAAAATCCGAGCGGAACGGCCAGACGAACTGCATACCCCAGACCGCATTCGACTGGGCATCTCTGACGATAGCATTGGGCTCATACCGCTTCTCCGGCCCGTCGAAGCCCTTGTTGCGGAAAGTAAAGGTGGTGTCGATTCGATCGCCACTCAGTTCGTAGCTCTCGACCGCGTTATACGCTTCGTCCTCGATGAAAGTCGGAATATGTGCGATGACGTACCAGTCGCCCATGAATCGCTCCAGGTCGACGTAGGACACCGTCTCGAGCGGCACTCCACGCCCGGCGCATCCAGCCAGCGTGCCGAAAATGATAATCGCGAACGCATTACGAATGGTTTTCATGAATTCCTCAGCTCGTAGCCTTCGTGCTGGCATCAAATACCGCAACCAACACGAGAAACAAGAGCCCAAGTATGGCTCAGATGATGCAAAGCGAGATGAATGCACTCGGTCGCGTGAGGAGGATCAGTTCAGGCGGTGCTCGGGCGGGGCCGGCGTGGGTTTCACTCATACCGCCCAGGTCGGACTCATCATCTCATGCTCCAGGCATTGGATACGAATCGGTCCGAAGTATTCAACAAGGCGCGCGAGCGATGCGGCTGGTAAGCGGGAAGACAGAACTCGTGTACCCCCGAGTCAACGGATACCTGAAAATCTCAACCGAAAAGCTTTCCCAATGCCTCGCCGGGATCGGGCTGGCGCATCAGTGATTCGCCGATCAGAAAGCTACCGATGTCTCCGGCCTGCAGCCGCTTCACATCCTGTGCCGAATGAATGCCACTCTCGGATACCACCAGCCGGTCGGAGGGCACCATTGGTGCCAGCCTGAGCGTGGTATCCAGATCAGTCACAAAACGATGCAGGTCGCGGTTGTTGATGCCGACCAGGTCGCCGGGGACCTTCAGCGCGCGTTCCATTTCGGCTTCGTCATGGACTTCGACCAGGACGGCCAGGTCCAGCTCTTTGCCCAGTTCGGACAGTTCGGCGAGTTGGTTGTCGTTGAGGGCGGCGACGATCAGCAGCAGGGCGTCGGCGCCGATGGCGCGGGTTTCGATGACTTGCCAGGGGTCGATGATGAAGTCCTTTCTCAGCACCGGCAGGCGGCTGGCGTTGCGGGCTTCGACCAGGAAGGCGGATTGGCCGCCGAAGAAGCCTTCGTCGGTCAGAACAGAAAGACAGGTCGCTCCGCCCGCCTCATAACTTCCGGCAATGGCTGCGGGATCGAAGTCGGTACGGATAATGCCGGCCGAGGGCGAGGCGCGCTTGACTTCGGCAATGACCGCGTCTTTGGTTGCCGCGGCGCGGGTTTTGAGTTGGCCGGCGAAGTCGCGCGGGGGCGGCAGGTCCTTGACAATCGCTGTGAGTTCGTCGATTGACCGGTCCGAGCGGCGGCGAGCCACTTCATCGACCTTGGCCGCCAGAATTTGCTGAAGGATATCGGCGCTCACAGGCCATGACTCCGCTGGGCATAGCGGCGCAATCGTTCCAGGCCACGACCGTCAGCCAGTACGTCGCGCGCCAGACTCAATCCTTCGGCCAGATCGGTCGCAACCCCGGACACGTAAATCGCCGCACCGGCATTCAAGGCGATCATGTCAGCGGCCGGTCCCGGCTGGCCACCCAACGCCGACTCGATCAACACCAGGCTGTCGGCGGCACCACTGACGGTCAATGCATCGAGGCCATCCACCCGGATATTGAATTCGGCCGGATCAATACGATACTCAATGATCTTGTTATCGCGCAGCTCAGCGACCCGGGTCGGGCCTACCGGAGAGATTTCGTCCAGGCCCTCGTCACTGTGGACCACCATCACGTGCTTTGCCCCCAGGGCCTGCATGACCTCGGCCATGGTCCGCACCAGATCGCCAGAGAACACACCCAGAACCTGATGCGGGGCCAGAGCCGGGTTGGTCAGTGGGCCGAGCAGGTTGAACAGGGTTCGCAGGCCCAGCGACTTGCGCGGACCAATGGCATGCTTCATGGCCGCATGATGGCTGGGCGCAAACAGAAAGCCGACGCCCAGCTCACCGATCAATGCGGCGACCTGACTGGCATCCAGATCCAGTTTGCAACCGGCCGCCTCCAGCACATCAGCGGCACCGGACTTGCTCGACACCGAGCGATTGCCGTGCTTGGCAACCCGCACTCCAGCAGCCGCAGCGACAAAAGCCGAGGCCGTGGAGACATTAAACAGCGACGCACCATCACCGCCGGTGCCAACGATATCGGTCAGGCCGTCGCGATCAATATCGACTCGGCTGGCCAGTCCGCGCATGACTTCGGCGGCAGCGGCAATCTCGACCGGAGTTTCGCCCTTGACCCGCAGGGCCATCAAAAACCCGCCGATCTGGGCTTCATCGGCCTGGCCGGTCATGATCTCGCGCATGGTCGATCGCATCAGCTCGGCATCCAGGTGCTGGCCATCGGCTACCCGGGCCAGCGCGCGTTGAATCTCACTCATAAGCGGTCCAGAAAGTTTTTCAACAGTTGATGACCCTGCCGGGTCAGGATGGATTCGGGATGAAACTGCACGCCCTCGATCGGCAGGCTGGCATGCCGGAACCCCATGATTTCGTCACGATTGTTGTCACCGTCGCGCTCAGTCCAGGCCGTTTCGATCAGGCAGTCCGGCAAACTTTCACGCTCAACGATCAGCGAGTGATAGCGAGTCGCCTCCATCGGATTGGGCAAACCCGTAAACACGCCTTCATTGGCATGATGCATCGGTGAGGTCTTGCCATGCATCACCGAGCGCGCTCGCACCACCTTGCCACCGAAAGCCTGGCCAATGGCCTGGTGGCCCAGGCACACGCCGAGAATGGGGTAGTCCTCGGCAAAGGTTTTCAGCACATTCAGGCAGATACCGGCCTGGTCGGGCGTACACGGGCCTGGCGAGAGCACGATGCCATCCGGCTTCATTCGGCTTATATCATCAAGGCTGATGGCATCGTTTCGATAAGTCTCGACCTCGGCACCCAGCTCGCCCAGATACTGGACCAGGTTGTAGGTAAACGAGTCGTAATTGTCGATCATCAGCAGTTTCACTGATGCAGCCCTCCGCTGGCTTCGGCGATGGCGCGAATCAGCGCCCTGCCCTTGTTGAGCGTTTCTTCCCATTCCCTGTCAGGATCGGAATCGGCCACGATGCCGGCACCGGCCTGGACATGAACCATGCCATGCCGGACCAGCGCGGTTCGAATGGCAATCGCCAGATCAGCCTCGCCAAACCAGTTCAGGTAACCCACCGCCCCGGCGTAGATGCCGCGCCGCACCGGTTCGAGTTCGGCAATGATCTCCATCGCCCGAACCTTGGGCGCGCCGGACAAGGTGCCGGCCGGAAAGGTGGCGCGCAACACATCAATGGCATCACGATCACCGGCGATACGGCCGTGAACCTCCGAGACCAGGTGCATGACATGGGAATAGCGCTCGATAACCATCTGGTCGGTCACCACGACCGAACCGGTTTCGGCAATCCGGCCAATATCGTTGCGCCCCAGGTCGATCAGCATCAAATGCTCGGCCAGCTCCTTGGGATCGGCTTTCAGTTCGGCTTCCAGCTTACGGTCTTCCTCCGGCGTTTTACCGCGCGGGCGGGTGCCGGCGATGGGACGGACCATGGCCTGCTTGTCCTGAACCCTGACCAGCACTTCAGGCGAGGCACCCACCACCTGGAAATCGCCAAAGTCAAAAAAGTACATATAAGGCGAAGGATTGAGGCTGCGCAGGGCGCGATACACATCAATGGGTCGCGCGGCCAGCTCCACGCTCATGCGCTGCGACAGCACCACCTGCATGACATCGCCAGCCAGGATGTAGTCCTTGATGCGATTGACCGACTGCTTGAAATCCTCCCGTTCAAATTCGAATTGATAATCCGATTCGGCCGGCACCGGCAGGGTCATATCCGGCGGATAACCGGGTGATCCGCAGCGCAAGCGATGGGTGAGCTGGTTGAGGCGACGCTGGGCCCGTTCCCAGGCATCCGCTTCGGCCGGATTGGCCAGCACAATCAGATTCAGGCGGCCGGCCAGGTTGTCAAAAACTGCCAACTCTTCGGCTTCCAGCAGCAGAATTTCCGGCACGCCCAGATCATCCGGCTTGGTGCTGAAATCCAGACGTGATTCCAGATGGGCGACAATTTCATAGCCGAAATAGCCGACCAGTCCGCCGCTGAAGCCGGGTAATTCTTCCAGTCGGGGGGAGTGAACCTCGCGCACCACCTCGGCCAGACGATCGAGCGGATCAATATCGTCATATCGATCAATGACCTGGCCAAAATCAAGCTGCTCCAGTACCCGCCCCCTGGCCCGCCAGGCGCGCCGGGAAGGCAGACCGATAATCGAATAGCGGCCCCAGTTCTCACCACCCTGGACCGATTCGAGCAGAAACGCCGACGGTCCGTCGACCAGTTTCAGGTAGACCGACAGCGGGGTGTCCAGATCGGCCGCAATACTGCGGAAGACGGGAATGCGATTGTAACCCTGGTCAGCCAGGGCCTTGAAACGGGACGAATCCAAGGCGTGCGCCTCACGTCAAACAGCGCCGTATTGTATCGACACCGCCAAGACAAGGAAACCTTTTGGACGCGAAGCAGCAAAGCAAAAAACAAGTTGAAAAAGTTTTTTTCTTCTTTGTATCTTCGCTGCTTCGCTGCTTTGCGACAAAAAGGTTTATTAATAAGGTGTATCTATTACTGCAATTCGAAGCGGTCCTGGAAGAGTTCGTCGGTGGGGGCTTCGAAGCGGTCCTGCAGGATGCCGTCATTCACGACGTTGAAGAAGTCGGTCAGGGCCGGCGGCAGGCCGCGGCTCAGCACGCTGGCCTGCAGGCGATAGCCCTGGCCGCGCCGGTCGATGCTCAGATCAGCGAAGTCGGCCACGCCGTTTTCGACCTGCAGACTGAGCGTGCCCGACAAGCTGCCACCGGTTGGATTGGTTTCGATCGCAATGGCTATCACGGTGGTGTTGTCGCTTGTCACCAGTTGTCCCTGACTGTCGACCACATGCACGACCAGGCCAGGCAGCAGCGGGCCGTTGACGATACCAATCGTGGGTTGGACAGCAAAAACCAGCGCAACCGGGCCGGAGCTGACGATGTTGTAGCTCGTGCTGTCGTTACTCGGCGTATTGCTGGTATCCCCGGGATAGCTGGCGCTGATGGTTCTGGGGCCGACACTGGTCGAGGTCAGATCGCAACTGGTATCGGGCAGGTCGATACTGCACTGGGCACCCTGGCCATCATCAACGGTCACCGTTCCGGTCGGGCTGTCACCCGTGACTTGGACGGTCACTGTATAGGGCACATCGACCACCTGTTCGTTCGGCGGGGTAATGCCCAGAATGGTGGTGGTCGACTCGGCCAGCACGATCTCATAGCCCTGGCTGTCACTGCTGGCGCTATTGTTACCATCACCCGGGTAATTGGCGCTGATAGTGCGCGGACCCACGCTGGTGGACGTCAGTTGACACGCGTTAGCCGGTAATATGACCTGACAGGTCTGACCGGCCCCATCATCGACGCTGACCACACCGGTCGGATTGAATCCGCTGACAACAACATTGACCGTATAGGGTTGGTTGACGACCTGCTCGGTCGGCGGAACGATGCTTGAGATCGTGGTGGTCGAAATGACCTGATCGATCGTGTAGGGCTGATTGTCACTGCTGGAAGCATTGTTGTCATCACCGGCGTAGCTGGCCGTGATGGTTTTCGCACCCGCAGACGTCGAAATCAGGGAGCAACTGTCCTGTCCGGGCAGCACAAACGTGCACTGCGCGCCGGTTCCGTCACTGACGGTCACCACTCCGGTGGGTGCCGCGCCGGTCACCGACACCGTAACCAGGTACGGCTGCCCGACGGCCTGTGACCCCGCCGGATCAATGCCGGTAATGGTGGTGGTGGAGGCTGAAGCCACAATCGCAAAGGTATTGCTGGTGTCGCTGGCAAAGCCGCCGTTGAAGTGATTGGCCGTCAACTGGTATCCGCTTCCTGTCAGATCAACTTCCAGTGCGGCATAGGTCGCCACACCTGCCATTACAGCGGCCGGGCCCCCATTGGAAAGCAGTGCTCCCGGCGTGCCACCGGAAAGACTTAAATCAACCACCGTCGTATTGTCCGAATCAACCAGATTGCCGGCCGCATCACGTACACTGACAGTGACTGGCGGCGTGATCGGCGATGCCACCAGGGTGTTGGTTGGCTGGGCGTCGAATTGCAGCGCCACCGGCACCCCCGGACCGATGGCAAACGGATCACTGGAATCGCCATTGAGTCCGCTGGCAGAAGCCTGCAACTGGTACCCCGTACCGGCCAGATCCACGCTGAGGGCGTTGAACGCTGCGACACCTGAGGAGACCGTCACCGGCCCGCCGCCGCTCAGTACGGCACCGGCAGTACCGCCGCTGAGAGTCAGGGTGATTTGGGTGGTGTTATCAGCAAGGACCGGATTACCAAACGCATCCTGAACCTGGACTTCCACGGCCGGAGTGATCGGCACTGCCGAGGACGAATCGGTCGGCTGCACAATAAACACCAGTTCAGCTGGTGCGCCGGCCACGATGCTGTAGGCCATGGTATCGCTGTCGCCCGTGTTGTTGCCATCGCCTGGATAAGTCGCCGTAATGGTCCTGGGTCCGACGCTGGTCGAGGTGAGGTTGCAACTGGTCGATGGCAGGACGATCTGGCAACTGGCACCTTGGCCATCATCCACCGTGATCGTACCGGTGGGATTGAAGCCGGTCACGCTGACCGCGACTGCATACGGGGTATTGACCGCTTGTGAACCGGCCGGCGTGATCGAGTCGATCTGAACTGCGGCGGTCTCCTGATTGACGGTGTAGGCGGCCGTGTCGTTGCTTGGGCCGTTATTGGCATCACCCGGATAGTTGGCCGTGAGGGTACGCGGCCCGGCGCTGGTGGATATCAGATCGCAACTGCTTGCCGGCAGGATAATTTGACAGCTTTGCCCCAGCCCGTCGGTGACAGTCACCGTGCCGGTTGGCGAAAAGCCGGTCACATCGACCGAAACGGTATACGGCTGGCCGACGGTCTGCGACCCGGCCGGTACCACTCCGGTAATGGCGGTTCCCGACGCTGCGGCCAGAATATCGAACGCGGCACTGGCCGGCCCGCTCAACCCACCCGGACTGCCGGAAGGTGTCAATTGGTAAGCGCTGCCAACCTGGTCTACGCTCAGGCCGGCGAATGTGGCCACTCCGGCACTGACCGTGGTGGCATCGCCGCCGGTCAGCAAAGCCCCCGGTGTTCCGCCAGACAGACCAAGACTGACTTGCGTGGCGTTATCCGAGGTCACCAGGAAACCCAGACTGTCGACCACCTGAACGGTAACCGCCGGGCTGATCGATTGCCCAACCACCGTATCGGTCGGCTGGTTGCCAATGACCAGTGTGGCAGGCGCACCGGCGACGATATCAAACAGACTGCTGATGTCGGTTGTCAACTGCGCCGCGCTGTCGGCTGCAAGCAGGGAAAACCCATTGCCGACCTGGTCGATATTCAGGTCAGCAAAACTGGCCTGACCCCCGCTGACCTGAACACTGATCGTGCCGCCGAGATTGGCGATTCCGCTCGGATCAGAGGCCAGGCTGAGCTGGATCACGGTCGAATTATCCAGCACCACCCGATTACCGCCGCTGTCCTGAACCTCGACCACAACTGCAGGACTAATCGGCTGCGCCACTGTGGTATCGGTCGGCTGAACCACGAAAGCCAGCTGGGCCGGGATCTGGGTCGATCCCTGGATCTGGGCCGACTCGTCGCCGGCGGTATTCTGAACCGTCAACAACCCATTGAACATGCCATCCGTCGCTGCATCGAATTCGATCGTGATGGTGCAGGAGTCGCCGTCAAACAGGGTCATGCCGGTGCAGTTGTCCAGGCTGACCGAGAACTCCGTATCGCCCCCCAGGCTCAGCCCGGTAATATCCAGCGAGGTCCCCGGATCACCCACATTGCTGACGGTAAAGTCATCGCTGACCGGCAGGCTGGCAGCATCGACCATACCGAAATCCATCGGATCGGGAACAATCTGCAACAACGGCGTCGGACCGGCCTTGCCGGTGCCGGATAAGGCGACCACATCGTTGTTGACGCTGTCGGCATCGCTCAGAACCGTCAGAGTCGCGTTGTGCGTTCCCAGTGACTGGGGATCGAACTCGACCAGCTGGGTGCAGGATGCTCCCGCCGCCAGTGGAAAAGGTACTGCCGGGCAAGTGCCGCCAGCGACCAGGTTGAAATGCGTAGTGTCGTCGATGCTGATGCTGGAAACGGTCAGTTCACTGGGGGCCGCACCAATATTGGCAATGGTCACCGGCTCGGTACCACCACCAATAATGTTGCCGCTCAACTCGGTTTGAGCAGATACAGCGCTGACTGTGCCAAGCGTCAAGCACGCAATACTGATCAAGATCGCCGTTCTGAATTGCATTTCCCTCTCCCACTCAAAAGCTGCCGAAGCAACACTTGTTTGATCTCGATGGTCATCATGGATGCTGCGTATGAACCCGAGATTGCCTTATTCGGCCGTCCCGCGCAAGGCCATGATGACCCGTTTATAATCCTCTGCCCCAAAGATCGCCGAACCGGCCACCAGGGTATCGGCCCCAGCCTGGATAATCTCCGCGGCGTTGTCGGGCTTGACGCCGCCATCAATCTCGAGCCTGATGTCGCGCCCGCTGGCATCGATACGCTGACGTGCCTGGCGCAATTTGTCCAGCGCGGTCGGGATGAATCGCTGACCGCCAAAACCGGGATTGACCGACATGATCAGAATCAGATCGACCTTGTCGATTACCCAGTCCAGAATATCCAGCGGCGTGGCCGGATTGAACACCAGGCCAGCCTGACAGCCGGACTCCTTGATCAAACCCAGCGTGCGGTCCACATGGCGTGTCGCTTCCGGATGAAAACTGATCACACTGGCCCCGGCCGCGGCAAAATCCGGAATGATTCGATCGACCGGCTCGACCATCAGATGGACATCGATGGGTGCGGTGATGCCATCATCGCGCAGGGCCTGACAGACCAGCGGCCCGATGGTCAGGTTGGGCACGTAATGATTGTCCATGACATCAAAATGCACCCAGTCGGCCCCGGCCTCGAGGACCGCGCGGGTATCGTCTCCCAGGCGGGCGAAATTGGCGGAAAGAATCGATGGCGCAATGACCAGCGGCTGCTTCATGGTGGACTGTCCAGCGTATAATCGAATGCAAGCTTCTATTGTACCCGCCCCGCCGTGTCTGATTATCCCCGCCCGCCATTGAATCTGCTGCACCAGGGCAAGGTTCGCGATATCTATGCCGTCGATGCGGAACGACTGTTGATCGTCGCCTCTGACCGCCTGTCGGCGTTCGACGTGGTTCTGCCCGATCCGATTCCCGGCAAAGGCGAAATCCTGACGCGCATATCCATGTTCTGGTTCAGCCAGTTCGACGACTGCATCGCCAACCACCTGCTGATCGGTGATCTGGTTGATATCGTCGGTGAAGCCACGCTGGCTCAGGCATTGGCTCCGCGCAGCATGCTGGTGCGACGCCTGACCCCGCTGCCGGTCGAGGCCATTGTGCGCGGTTACCTGGCCGGCTCTGGCTGGAAGGACTACCAGGCCAGCGGCATGATCAGCGGTGTCACACTGCCGCCGGATCTGGAGCTGGCCGGCAGCCTGCCGGAACCGATCTTTACCCCGTCGACCAAAGCGAAGGCGGGCGATCACGACCAGAACATCGACTTTGCCACCATGCAGTCGCTGATTGGATCGGAACTGGCGATCCGGGTTCGGGACACGGCGCTGGCGATCTACTGGCGGGCCGCTGCCTACGCCCGCGAGCGCGGAATCATCATTGCCGACACCAAGTTCGAGTTTGGCACCGACGCCGACGGCGAACTGTATCTGATCGACGAAGTGCTGACACCCGACAGTTCGCGGTTCTGGCCGGTCGACCAGTGGCGTCTCGGGATCAGCCCGCCGAGCTTCGACAAGCAGTTTGTTCGTGACTACCTGGAAACACTGGACTGGAACAAGACCGCACCCGGGCCAAGGCTTCCGCCCGAGATCATTGAACAGACCCGCCAGCGCTACAACGAGGCGGCGCGTCGACTTCTCGACCGGTTACAATAGCAAGCTGGATAATTTTTCGATCATCTGGAGCAAGCAACAGCATGGCTACTGAGGCCTCAACCACACCGGTCACAGGTACAGGTCAGCGACCGGCCAACACCGAGCGCCAGTATCGCGTCAAGCGCGAGGATCTGCCGCTTAGCTGTCCGACTCCGGACATGGCCCTGTGGAACTCTCATCCTCGAGTCTACCTGGCAATAGAAGCGACCGGAAAAGCCCAATGCCCCTATTGCGGGGCCAATTTCCTGCTCCAGGACTGATCATTACCCGGCGTCTCTTGGCGCTGGCTGGCAAGGTGAACTGTGATCCGATGACTTCCGCGTGACCGATCACCTCCATGCTCAAAGCCGGTCGGCAACCGCTCCGGTCTGGCTGAACCGACTGGTGGCCATCACGGTATTTGCCGTTCTTGCCCTGGGCCTGATCATCCCCAAACTCGCCGGTGCCGGCTACCTGTTGCTGGGCTTGACCGGACTGGTCTGGCTGAGCATCAGGAATTGCTGGCGGCCGGGTGACCTGGTACCGATCGAGCGCCTGCTGTTCATGGCCATCGTACTTTATGTACTGGTTTGGATAGGCGGCTGGCTGATCAATGGTGTTGATCCAGCCGGCTTCGACGCGATTGGCCGCATCGCGCGGCTGTTGCTGATCATCCCCATCCTGCTCCTGATTCGTCAACTCGACGGCATCGAACAAGCCTGGTGGCGGGGCCTGACGGTGGGTGCGTTGCTGGCCGGGGGCTACGCCTGGTGGAGCTATCTCAGCGGCCAGGTCGGTCCGTTTGGCGAACGCGTGGTCGGCACCACCAACCCGCTCTATTTCGGCGGCATTTCCCTGGCCTTTGCCCTGATGCTGCTACCCCGTCTGCGTGATTTCAGCCTGCCTGCACCGGTCCGACTGGTCGCGGTTGCAGCCCTCATTCTGGCCATTTCGGCCAGTGCTCTGTCCGGCTCGCGCGGTGCCTGGCTGGTTTTGCCGGCATTATTGATTATCTATCTGTTTACCCTGGGTGCCAGCCAGCCGGCGCGCTGGCGTTATGGCATTCCGGCGGCGTTTATGCTGATCGCGGCTTTGTTTGTGCTCAGCCCGCAAAGCCCGATGAGCGAACGCAGCCTTGATGGCTTTGAGGATGTTGCCGCGCTGGTGCGCGGTGACAAGGCCGAAGGTACCCTCGGGCGCCGTCTGGCACTGTGGGAAATCGCCGCAGACATTATTATTGAGCACCCGTTGACCGGAGCGGGGCCCGGCGAATTTCCGCACCGGATTGAACGGGCCATCGATGCCGGCGAATTACCCGCAGATTACAACGCCTATCATCACCCGCACAACGAGTACCTGTCGGCGCTGACCCATGCCGGCATCCCGGGCCTGATCGCCCTGATTTTGCTGTTTGGCATCGCGCTGCGTCGCCATGGCCGGGTCTGGCAGACCGGGCTCAAACGAACTCGCTACCTGGGCTGGTCGGGCCTGGCCGGATTATCGACCCTTGCCGTTATGGCACTGTCAGAATCATTATTCGAGCGCAACAGCGGCATCGTCTGGTTTGGCTTGTTCACTGCACTGTCTGCCGGATTGATTCATGCCCGCCGCCGCCAGGACCTCAGTGACCCGCATTTCCAGCGCTGTCACAAGCTAAGCGTCATTGTGATCTGCAAGAACCAGACCGGTGAAATTGATCGCTGCCTGGGCTCGGTTGCCGGCTGGGCCGACGAGCTGATCGTACTCGATTCGGGCAGCAACGACGACACTGTCGAGCGTTGTCACCGCTATACCGACAGTGTTCACGAGACCGACTGGCCGGGTTTTGGTATCCAGAAGCAGCGCGCATTGGACCTGGCGACATCAGACTGGGTCTTGTCCCTGGATGCTGATGAGGCGCTCAGCGACGAGCTCAAGCGCGAAATCGATATCGTTCTGAGCGATCCCGAACCCGATCATCCCGGCTATCACTTGAGCTGGGTCACTCATGCGTTTGGAAAGTCACTGTCCTTCGGTCATTGGGCACGTTCGCCCCTGCGCCTGTTCCAGCGCAACCGGGCCCGCTTTACGCCGGTGGCCGTGCACGAAAAAGTGCTGATTGAGCCCACCGAACGGACCGGGTTTCTGGAAGCCGCGCTCGACCACTACGTCTACCGCAACATTGACCACGCCCGAGCCAAACTGTCCCGTTACGCCACCCTGCAGGCCCGCGAACGCTTCGACAAGGGCCAGCGAATCCGCTTTGCCTTAAGCCCCTGGCTGCGCGCCCTGTTCAATGGTCTGGACAACCTGATCTTCCGCACCGCCTTTCTCGACGGTCGCGGCGGCTGGCAAATGACCCGCCTGCACGCCAGCTACACCCTGAACAAATACCGCCACCTCCACCACCTCACCAAATCTGCCGGAAAATCATAGAACCTCAAAGCAAAACCTTTTTGTCGCGACAAAAAGATTTTTGATTTGCTCAGCGTCCTACGTATCCGGGTAGCGAGGTGGGTGGTTGGGGGGGGCGGTTTTGAAGCGTCGGTGCAGCCACCAGTACTGGCTCGGTGCCTGACGAATGTGATGTTCGAGAAAGGCATTGAAGCGGGTCAGGTCGGCGACCGGATCCGGGCCAGGGAAATCGTCGAAGGGCGGTTCAATGGTCACGGTTACACGGCCACTGAGCTCGTCCTTGATCGGATACATCGGCACCACTATGGCGTCACCGATACGGGCCAGGTCGAGCAGACCACGGGCCGTGGCGGTGGGGACATTGAAAAAAGGAGCAAATTCACTGCGGTATGGACCGAAATCCTGATCGGGTGCATACCATAACAGGTCCCCGGCACGAAGATGTCGGACCATGGCACGCAGATTATTGCGCTCGATCATCCCCGGGTTGTAGCGGTTGCGTCCGGCATTCTGAAAATCATTAAGCATTGGATTGCGCAGTGGCCGATAGATTCCTCGCATATCGATCGAATCACCGAATCGGTGGACAGCCTGCTCGGCGAAAAGGCGTGCAGCCAGTTCCAGGCAAGTCACATGGCCGGTCACCAAAAGCACGCCCTTACCTGTTGACTTCGCGGCATCCAGATGGTCCAGACCCACCACATCACCGTAGCGTTGATCCAGTCTGCCCCGATGACACCAGCAAAAAGCGGTCTCGGCCACGGACTCGGCCAATTGCGCAAAATGGCGACGCATTACCTCGTTACGATGCCGGGCAGACCAGGTCGGAAAGCACAATGCCAGGTTGCGCGCAACGATGCGGCGACGACGTTGCATCGCCGTTTGCAAAACCGGTCCGAGTGGTTGGGCCAGGCGACGACTCAGCGCCAGGGGCAGATGGCCAAGCCCGCGTGTTATCAACAGGCCAAGCCGGGTGATGATATTTGATAGCAATTGCATGGGCACATTATCGCGGCTGCAGGCGTTCGGGTACACTGCCCTTTCCATGTTGTTTCTCTATCGCTTACTTGCCATTCTGACCGCGCCAATTGTGCTGTGGCGGTTGCAACGCCCGGCCAAGGGTGATGCGTCCATGCAGGGACGCCGAAACGAACGTCGTGGCCATGTGCAGTCGGCCGGTGCTGGCCCAGTTTGGGTACACGCCGCCTCGGTCGGTGAAGTCAATGCCGTAAACGCGCTGGTGCTTGAGCTGGTCGCACGCTACCCCGACCGTCGTGTGGTGGTCAGCACCTTTACCCTCAGTGGTGCACGACAGGCCATGCGGATCTTTGGAAACCAGGTGGATCATCGCCTGGCACCAGCCGACACCATCGGCGCGACAAGGCGCTGGCTGTCCGGTATTAAACCATCACTGGGGCTGATCGCCGAGACCGAATTATGGCCGGAACTGTTTCACCAGGCGCGTCAGGCGGGCATCGCCATCGTGCTGGTCAACGCCCGCTTGAGCGCGCGCGGCCTGACCCGCTCACTGCGATTTCGCCGCCTGTTCGCCGACACCCTGGCCGCCGTCCACCTGGCCCTTTGCCAGAGCCATGACGATGCCGAACGACTGGTCAGGCTGGGACTGGCCGAAAACAAGGCTCGGGTCACCGGAAACCTGAAATTTGATTTGCGGCTTCCGGATGATCTGGGTCAGCAGGCACGCCAATTACGGGCGCTGTGGGGGGCACGGCGAGTTTGGGTCGCTGGCAGCACCCGTCCAGTCGAGGAAGCCATGGTGCTCGATGCACATTGTCAGCTACTTCAGCATCATCCTGATGCCCTGTTGATTCTGGTTCCGCGCCATCCCGAACGAAGCGGTGAGATTCAGGCATTGATCAAACAAATGGGCCTCACACGAAAAGGCTTTGACGAAGCTATTGAACACGGGACGCAAGTGGTACTGGTCGACCGAATCGGCTCCTTGCAGGCCTGCTATGCCGCGGCAAGCGTCGCCCTGGTCGGTGGCAGTCTGGTGGATATCGGCGGCCACAATCTGCTGGAACCGGCAGCCTGCGGCAAAGCGGTACTGGCTGGGCCTTATTTATACCATCAGCAGGAAATGGCCAATGCACTGAACAGCGCCGGCGCGTTGATCACGGTCAATAACGCCCGGCAGATAGCGGCCGGGGTTGATCGCATCTGGCGCGAACCAGAATACGCACTGTATCTGGGGCGCGCCGCACTCGAGGTTGTCGCGCGCGGACGCGGTAGCTTGAAAAAAACCTTGAGGCAGCTCGAACCTCTGCTGCCAGATTCCGTAAAAGCGACTACCGCAACAGTTGATTGACCCGAACCAGATCGTCCTCTTCAAGCTGGCCCGCCGCCTGACTGAGGCGCAACTGATTGAGGATGAACTGGTGCCGAGCCTGGGAGTAATCACGCTCGGCCTGAAAGAACCGTTGCTCGGATTGCAACACATCGACAATCGTGCGTGTTCCGACTTCAAAGCCGGCATTGGTCGCTTCCAGGGCACTTTCGGCTGACAACTGCGCCTGGCGCCGCGCCTCGACTTCGCTGATGCCGGCGACAATCGCCCGAAACGCGTTTTCGGTCTGCCGAATCACCGAACGTTCGACCTGGCTAAGGGCTTCATCGGCTGCCCGCAGGGAAAATCCCGCCTGACGACGTCGGGCCTGGACACCCAAACCCTGGAAAAGCGGAACATCCAGATTCAGGCTGACCTGCCAGCCGCGGGTAATCAGTTCGGCGGAACTGATCACTTGTTGTGTCGCCGGATCGCGACCGACAAACTCGTTGTTGTCGTTTCTGGTCAATGTACCGACAAAGTTCAGCGACGGCAGGTGGCCTGCCCGGGCAACTCGCAAATCCGCCTCGGCCGCCTGGAACTGCCCGCGCTGCTGCAGCACGCTGGGGCTGGACTCCAGAGCCAGTTTCACCCAGTCCTCGACGGCCGCCGGTGTTGGACCTTCGAGTGGTACATCATCAATCAAACGAGCATAGGCCTCGAACAGCGTCCCGGCAACCTCCCGCAGGCCTTCACGCGCATCCTCGACCTGATTGGCGGCCAGGATCACTCGCGCCTGAGCAGCATCGTAAACCGCGCGCGCCTCATGCACATCGGTCACGGCGGCCAGGCCTACCTCAAAGCGTTGTTCGGCCTGTTCAAACTGGCGCCTCAACGCGGTTTCCTCGGCGCGCGCAAAGCGCTCGGAATCCAGCGCGGTCAGAACGTCAAAATACCGCTCGGTAACGCGAAACAGGAAATCCTGCCAGCTTTGCGCATACTGCGCCTCGGCAGCCCGCAATTCGGCGCGGGACTGACTGAGGCGACCATGCAAGGCGTCGTCGTAAATGCTTTGGTTGATCTGCAGTCGGTAATTCTGCTGATCGGTATCCGTACGATCAAGCGGCACACCTTCAATCTTGGCCCGGTTACCACCCAACTGCTGACTGGCCGTAAATGCGACAGAAGGCAGTAATGCCGCTCGCGCCTGGGCCGGCCCTTGAGTCGCTGCCGCCAGGCGCTGCTCAGCCGCCCGCAGCTCCGCGTCATGATCCCGGGCAAGCTGGTAAACCCCCAGCAAATCAACAGCATAAGCTGTCGGTGAAAAAGTCAGGAACAGGACAATACAAAAGGTCGAAAACCGCATAGATATGATTCCGGATTTGTTTCGGGTTAAAACTCGAATTCAGGTTGATCCTCAGCACCAATCAGGCGTGGCAGATCGGTCTCAAACAAACTGTCGGCATGCCAGCGACCAGGTTGGATCCAGCTCAAATGCACCGCCTCCATGGCCGGGCTTCGTCCGCGCACGGCGAACAGGCTACCGTCAGGACGCACCCATTGCTCAAAGCGCTCCGGCACGGCCAGAGTCGAACCGGTCACGATCACGGCGTCAAATTGACCGTCGGGACTGAAATCGCCCAGTGCATCACCGTTGACGACTTGAACCGAGTCAAAACCGAGCCGCTCGAGTCGCGACCGGGCGGAGTTTGCCAGTTCGGCGTGAATGTCAACCGTCACAACTTCGGCCCCAAGGCGGGCCAGGCAGGCAGCGACAAACCCGGAACCGGTTCCAATCTCCAGCACCCGCTGACCAGGTTCAATGGCCAGAGACTGCAGCATGCGACCTTCCTCCAGCGGTTTCATCATGACTTGACCGCAACCTAGTGGAATGCGCAGGTCGGCAAATGCCAGCTTGCGATAACGCGACGGCACAAAATCCTCGCGAGGCACATGGCGAAGCACGTCAAGCACACGCTGATCCAGCACCTCGCAAGTGCGAATCTGCTGCTCAACCATGTTGAAGCGCGCCTGTTCGATATTCAGAGACATGAATTGATTATCCGAAGAATGGTCAAGGTGGCCACTATTGTAACCGCCTCGTTGGCCTGGCACCCGTGCCAGTGGTCACATCAGGCAGCCAGACGACGAATATTGGCCCCTAACTGACTGAGCTTTTCCTCGATATTCTCGTAGCCGCGATCAATGTGATAGACGCGATCAACAATGGTGTCGCCCTGGGCCACCAATCCGGCCAGAACCAGACAGGCCGAGGCACGCAGATCAGTGGCCATCAGTGGCGCGCCGGTCAGACGCTCCACGCCACGCACAATGACCGTGTTCCCCTCAACCCTCAAGTCAGCACCAAGACGCTGCAGTTCCTGGACATGCATAAACCGATTCTCGAAAACGTTCTCGCGCACCACGCCAGTGCCCGCAGCAACGGTATTCAGGGCAGTGAACTGGGCCTGCATATCGGTCGGAAAGCCGGGATAGGGCGCGGTGGCAATATTGATCGCTTTGGGACGACGCCCGCGCATATCCAGCTCAATCCAGTCCGGGCCGGTATTGATATGAGCACCGGCGTCCTCCAGCTTGGCCAAAACCGCGTCCATGGTCCGGGGTGCGGCATTGATGGCGCGAATCCGGCCACTCGTCATTGCCGCACCAACCAGGAAGGTGCCGGCCTCGATCCGATCCGGCACCACCCGGTAGTCAAAGCCGGACAGCGACTCGCAGCCTTCAATGGTAATGGTATTGGTGCCGTGACCCGAGATCCCGGCACCCATGTTGATCAGGCATTCGGCCAGATCGACCACCTCGGGCTCCTGAGCGGCGTTTTCGATGACCGTCGTTCCTCTTGCCAGGATGGCCGCCATCATGATGTTCTCGGTGCCGGTGACAGTGACGGTGTCGAGCACCACGCGCGCACCCTTGAGCTGGTCAGCGGTTGCATGGATATAGCCGCCCTCCACCCTGATATTGGCACCCAGAGCGGCCAGGCCCTGAAGATGGAGATTGACCGGTCGCGCACCGATCGCGCAACCACCGGGCAGAGACACCTGGGCCGAACCGGCGCGCGCAAGCAACGGACCGAGGACCAGAATGGAGGCGCGCATGGTCTTGACCAGCTCATAGGGCGCAACGAGATTCGGCAGTCTGGCAGCGTCCAGACTGACCGCAAAGCCATCGCCAAGGGAAACCTCGACGCCCAGATGGCCGAGCAGTTCGATTGTGGTCGTGACATCTTTAAGATGCGGTACCCCACTGAGTCGGCACGGTTCGCTGGTCAGCAGCGATGCCATCAGAATGGGTAAAACGGCATTCTTGGCACCGGAAATTTCGACCGTGCCTTGCAGTGGGATGCCACCGGTGATCTGTATTCGAGCCATGTCGTTAGCGAGTCTTTCGTTATTTGCAGCGGATATTGGCGGCCATTGGTCGCGAAATTCTAATCAGTCATCGACTTCATCCGGGCTTTTTAATTCCAGACTCAGCGCATGAATTTCGCGACCCAACTCATCTCCGATGGCTGCATGAACCATTCGATGGCGCTGGATTCGTCCCTGACCAGCGAATTCCTGACTGACAATCCGCGCCGTGTAGTGGACTTGATCATCGCTTTGTACCATGACGCGAGCGTCAGGCAATGCCTGTAGAATACGCTGCTGAATCGCTTTCGGGTCCATTGGTTGCTCATTGAGTGCATATACAAATGTAGCCAGTAGTTTAATGCATCCGGCCGCATTGACTCTTAAAGGAACCTCTGAACAAGTGTACGCGGAGCCCGTGTAGACTTGTTCAGAGGTTCCTTAGCCACCATCATCGCTGATTTTTGCAATGACATCCATTCTTGCCATCGCCCTGCTGGAAATCGCCGCCGGCTTCGTGCTGCTGATCTGGGCGGCTGATCGATTGATATCCGGTGCTTCGGCGCTGGCGCGCAATCTCGGCATATCGCCGCTGATCGTCGGTCTGACCATTGTCGGCTTCGGCACCTCTGCACCCGAAATGCTGGTATCGGCCATGGCGTCATTGCGCGGCGCACCGTCGCTGGCCATCGGTAACGCCATCGGCTCGAATATTGCCAATATCGGCCTGATCCTGGGCATCACCGGTCTGATTTATCCGCTCAGAGTCGAAAGCATCACGCTGCGTCGCGAATTTCCTGTGCTGGCGGTCATCATGCTGCTGACTCTGGGGCTGATGCTGAACCTCCAATTGAGTCGCATTGACGGCATTGTGCTGTCTGGCGGGCTGGTTCTGATGATCATTGGCATGATTGTTCTCGGCCTGAAAAGTGACAGCAGCGATCCGCTGACCGTCAGCCTGACCAAAGAAGTTCCCGATACTGTGCCAAACCGCACTGCTTTGACATGGACCCTGCTGGGCTTGCTGTTGCTGCCCTTGAGTGCTCATGTCCTGGTCGATGGGTCGGTCACCCTGGCCTTGGTTCTGGGCGTATCAGATGCCTTGATCGGCTTAACGATCATTGCCCTGGGCACCAGCCTGCCTGAACTGGCCGCCGCGGCAGCCTGCGCGCTCAAAAAGGAAGACGATCTGGCCATCGGCAATATTCTGGGCTCGAACATGTTCAATCTGTTGGGCGTGCTGGGGATTGCTGCTCTGATTTCACCGATGACCATCGAACCCAGCCTGCTGTACCGCGATCTCAGCGTCATGTTTGCGCTGACCATTTTTCTGTTTCTGGCAATCTGGCGACGGCGCGGCCCCGGCTTGATCACCCGACCGATTGGCGCGGTCCTGCTGGGCACATTCCTGCTCTACCAGGCCTTCATCATTCATCAGGGTCTGGTCTGAATCAGGTTGAGAAAGCCAGCTACAATGAGCGCCGTGACAATCAATTCTGAACGACTACTCAAGGCTGCCGTCGAGGTCCTCAGAACCGAGGCTAGGGCAATAACCGCGTTGGCCGAACGGCTGGATCACACGTTGGTCGACGCGTGCCAGCGAGTGCTCGACTGTCGCGGCCATCTGATCGTGCTGGGTATTGGCAAGTCCGGTCATATCGGCCACAAGATCGCCGCCACCCTGGCATCGACCGGCACGCCGGCATTTTTTGTTCATCCGGCCGAAGCCAGCCACGGCGACCTGGGGATGATCCGCAGCGATGACCTGATCCTGGCCATTTCCAACTCCGGCGAAACCGAAGAGCTGTTGCGGTTGCTGCCGGTGATCAAGCGCCTGGGTGTGAAGCTGATTGCCATGACCGGCAATCCGAACTCCACGCTGGCCAGCCACGCCGACATCCATCTTGACACCTCAGTCGACCATGAAGCCTGTCCGCTGGGCCTGGCACCCACGGCATCCACCTCGGCTCAGCTTGCGCTTGGCGATGCCCTGGCGATTGCCCTGCTGGATGCGCGCGGTTTCACCGCCGAGGATTTCGCCCGTTCCCACCCGGGCGGAAAACTTGGCCGCAAGCTGTTGCTGCATATCAGTGACCTGATGCACAGTGGCGAGGATCTGCCCTGTGTGGACCATCAGTCCACCCTGGCGACGGCAATTATCGAAATGACCCGCAGCCGGCTGGGGCTGTGCGCCCTTATCGACGAACATCAGCGACTGGTCGGGGTGATCACCGATGGCGACATCCGGCGTCACGTCGAAGAAATCAGCGACCTGCGCTCGTTTCCGGCCGCCCGGATCATGACCGCATCGCCGCAGACCATTCGACCGGATGAACTGGCCGCCACCGCAGTCGAACTGATGCAAAAGCACCGCATTCAGGGTCTGTTGGTCACCGACAAGGACAATCGTCTGGTCGGCGCCTTGAACTTTCAGGACCTGCTCCAGGCCGGCGTCGTATGAGCACGCCATTGTCAACGGCCCTGCTTCAGCGCGCCGCCGCGATCCGCATCGCGGTATTCGATGTCGATGGTGTGATGACGGACGGTCGACTGTACTACTCGGACGATGGCACCGAGTTCAAGAGTTTTCACAGTCGGGATGGCCTGGGCCTCAAGGCGCTGATGATCCATGATATTGAGGTCGCGGTGATTACCGCCAGGCAATCCCGGCTGGTGGCCAGGAGGATGACTGAACTGGGGGTCCAGCATGTTCTTCAAGGGCGTGAGGACAAGGCCCGGGCACTGGCCGAGCTGCTCGCCGACCGTGGCCTGGAACCCGGCCAGACCGCCTATGCCGGCGACGATCTGGTCGACTGGCCAGCGATGGGTCAATGCCACCTCAAATGCGCACCAGCCGACGCCAACCCGTGGATTCGCAATCATGCCGACTTCGTTGCCGAACTTCCAGGTGGACGCGGAGCGGCTCGCGAGATTTGCGAGTTGATTCTGGCCGGCCATGGCAAACTCGAGGCCTGGCAGGGCCGCTTTCAATGACCAAGCGTTCGCTGATTATTGCTGCCAGCCTGGTGCTGATCGGAGTCGTTGGTTTTCGCTGGTGGCTGCCCGGCGAGCACTCGAACCGAGCGGCAATCAGCCTGCCTGACACCCGCTTTGACTACAGTCTGACCGATTACAGGGCCTATTTCCATGACGCCTCAGGCCAACTTGAGCTTCAGGTGGAAGGACCCGGTCTGGAACATGATGCCGCTGCCCGGATTATCCGTCTGAGTGAACCTTCGTTTGTTATTCCGACCGTCGACGGTGACTGGCACGGTCAGGCGCGCCAGGGATTTTTCTATCGCAACGATGAACTGCTGGAACTGAAAGAAGCCGTGACCATCACCCGCGATCAGCCTGACGGACCACTGACGATCAGGTCAGAGATCCTCCAGCACCGACGCCCAGCGCGTACAATCAGCAGTGACGTTCCAGCGACCCTGACTCGCAAGGGCACTGATCTGACCGCTGGTGGTCTGATGATCCATCTGGACAACGAAACAGTTGAGCTTTCCAATGATGTATTTATACAAGCCCGTCCTGCTGATCGCGCTGGTCATGCTGAGCGCACCAAGCCCGGCCGATGAACCCCCGGTTTTCCCGGTAGAAATTCGCTCCGATAGTGGCTCACTGGATGTTGCCACCGGCGCCTATGTGCTCACCGGCAATGTCAGAATTCGACGCGGCACACTCAACGTCAGGGCCAATGAGGCCCGCTCGTTCACCAATGACGACGGCGAACTCGAACGCGTCGAGCTTTATGGCAACCCGACGGATTGGGACGATATTCTCGAAGACGGGAACAAGGTCAATGGATCATCCGACCGGATTCTTTACGATTTAACCCGTAATATGATTACCATGCAAGGCAATGCACACATCAAGAACGTACAAGGTGAATTCAGCGGAGCCCAGCTGGTATACGATCTCGACAACCAGAACCTGGTTGGGGATGGGGATGTGCTGTTGTTGATCGAACCGGCAACGGCTCAACGTGCTACCCAGCAGATCGAGCGCGACGACAATGGCGAAGTCAATGGTGACGACAATCGTGATGCCAATCCTGACAACAATCGCGACAACCACTGATCCCGATGCTGATTGCTGAACAACTGATCAAGCGCTATCGAGGCCGCGCAGTCGTCCACGATGTCTCATTGAAAGTCTCGCGGGGGGAAATTGTCGGCTTGCTGGGTCCCAACGGTGCCGGCAAGACCACGACGTTTTACATGGTGGTTGGCCTGATTGCCCCGGATGGGGGAAAAATCCGCATCGGCGAGACCGATCTGACCCGCGCCAACATGCATCAGCGGGCGCGCAAAGGGCTGGGCTATTTGCCCCAGGAAGCTTCGATTTTTCGCAAGCTGTCAGTAGCTGACAATATCATGGCCATTCTGGAGCTGCGCAAGGACCTCAATCGCGAGCAGCGACGCAATGAACTGGGCCGCCTGATGGATGAATTCAACGTCTCACACCTCGCCGACCAGCCCGGCGTATCGCTGTCGGGTGGTGAACGACGACGAGTCGAAATTGCCCGTGCCCTGGCCGGCAACCCGGACTTTATCCTGCTGGACGAACCCTTTGCCGGTGTCGATCCGATTTCGGTCGGCGAGATTCAGCGCATCGTCAAGCAACTGACCGAACGCCACATCGGCATCCTGATCACCGACCACAACGTCCGCGAAACCCTCGGCATCTGCGACCGCGCCTATATCATCAGCGAAGGCCGGGTTCTGACTCACGGCAAGCCGGAAGAAGTGCTGGCCGATGAGAATGTCCGCAATGTATATCTGGGGCAGGAGTTCAGGTTGTAAGAGAGGGAGAAGGGGAAGAGGACAGAGGTCGGTGGTCGGCGAAAGGGCGAAGTAGAGGCTTCCCTCTCACCCTCTCACCCTCTCACCCTCTCACCCCGCAACGTCCGAGCAAAATGCTCAACCTGCTCCTTCGTTGTCGCAAACGAACAAACCAGCCGCGCCAAGTCATTGTGGCCGGGCCAGATGTGGAATTCGAAACCGCTGGATGTCAGGGCAGCCAGGCGTTCCGGGCTGGCGCGCATGAACACCTCATTGGCCTCTACCGGCCACTCCAGACGGGTATGCGGGCATTGTTCAATGGCGCGAGCCAGCTCGGCCGCACAGGCGTTGGCATGGCCGGCCAGGGCCAGCCACAAGTCATCTTCCAGCATGGCCAGAATCTGAGCCGAAACGTAGCGCATCTTGGACAACAGGTGACCCCCGCGCTTGCGCCTGCGTTGCATGCCTTCCAGCCATTCCGGATGGCCAAATACCACCAGCGCCTCGGCGCTAATCGCACCGTTCTTGGTCAGGCCGAAACTGAGCACATCGACGCCGGCCTGCCAGGTCACCTCGGCCGGCCGGCAACCCAGATAAGCCACGGCATTGGCAAAGCGGGCCCCGTCCATATGCAGTGGCAGCCCGCGCTGGTGAGCGATATCAGCGACGGCACGGATTTCATCGGGCTGATAAACCGTGCCGCACTCGCTTGCCTGGGTGATTGAAACCGCGGAAGGCTTGACATTGTGAACCCCGTGCACACCGGCACCATCAATGGCGGCCGCCAGCGGCTGCGGCTGCAACTTGCCGTTGGGGCCCGGCAAGGCCACCAGCTTGGCACCCTGGGTATAAAACTCCGGCGCACCCCCCTCGTCGTTGTGAATGTGCGCCTGGGCATGACACATCACCGCCCCCCAGGGTGGAATGATCTCGGCCAGGGCAACGCTGTTGGCCGCCGTTCCGGTGGCAATCGGCAGCACCTGACAGTCGGTCTCGAACAGGTCGGACAATCGCTGATCGAGCTGCTGACTGTATCGGTCGTCCGCATAGGCTGTGGCAAACCCTTCATTGGCCGCCAGCAAGGCCTCCATCACCTGCGCATGCGCCGGTGCTTCGTTATCACTCTTGAAATTCATTCAAAGCCATCCTTAACCGTCATTGCTCTATTGTAGTATCCACGACAAGCCTTCACTTTCTCCCTGATGCAACTCCCCCCGCTCCAACCCGATTCCCTGATGCAACGCGACCTGGCCTGGTTGCGGCGACGCAGAGCGCAATTGAAGCGGTTCCGCGGACCGGACGACAAACGGCTCAAGTTACAGCAACAATACCAGCGCCGTCTGGACCAGTCGCTGCTGCAACGAAAGCAGCGCGCCGACCATCTGCCGCGATTGCTTGAAGCCCCTGAGCTTCCCATCAGTGCCCGCGCCGACGATATCGTTGCCGCCATTCAAAAGCACTCGGTATTGATCGTGGCCGGGGAGACCGGCTCCGGTAAATCGACCCGATTGCCGCAATTGTGCCTGAAGGCCGGACGCGGTCAGCGCGGCCTGATCGGCAGCACCCAGCCGCGCCGAATTGCGGCGCGCTCGGTGGCCCGACGAGTGGCTGAGGAAATGCAGACCGAATTGGGCCAGGCCGTCGGCTTCCAGGTTCGTTTCAATGAAAAGCTGTCGCCCGACAGTTATATCAAGTTCATGACCGACGGCATCGCATTGGCCGAAATCCACCATGACCGTCATCTGGACCAGTACGACACGCTGATCATCGACGAGGCCCACGAGCGCAGCCTGAATATCGATTTTCTGCTGGGCTACCTGAAAAACCTGCTGCCGCGCCGACCCGATCTGAAAATCATCATCACCTCGGCCACCATCGATACCGAACGCTTCTCGGCCCATTTCAACAACGCACCGATAATAAGCGTCGAGGGTCGCGGCTATCCGGTCGATATTCGCTATCAGCCCCCGGAAGACGGAGAGGACCTGGCCGCCCAGGTCGCCAGAGCAGTTGCCGCCGCCAGCCGGATCGACGCGCGCGGCGATATGCTGGTGTTCCTGCCCGGTGAGCGCGAAATCTTCCAGGTCGCCCGCAAGCTGCGTCAACAGAACCTGCGCCATACCGAAATCTTGCCCTTGTATGCGCGTCTGCCGGCGGCGGGTCAGGACAAGATATTCAAGACCGGCAGCCAGCGGCGCATCGTGTTGGCCACCAACGTGGCCGAAACGTCACTGACCGTTCCCGGTATCCGTTTTGTCATCGACTCCGGCCTGGCAAGAATCTCGCGCTATGCAGCCCATTCGCGGGTTCTCCGGCTTCCCATCGAACCGGTTTCGCAGGCCGCCTGCAACCAGCGCGCAGGCCGTTGTGGCCGCGTTGGACCGGGCGTGTGTATCCGGCTGTTTGATGAAAGCGATTACGACAACCGCCCGGACTTTACCGAGCCGGAAATTCAGCGCGCCGGGCTGGTTGGGGTGGTGCTGGAAATGCTGGCGCTGGATCTGGGCGAGCCCGGCGAATTCCCGTTTATCGACCCGCCACCGGGAAAGCTGCTGGCAGAGGCCTGGCAAACCCTGATCGAACTCGAAGCGGTCGATTCGGGCAAAAATCTGCTCGCGCGCGGTCGCCAACTGGCGCGGCTGCCGGTCGACGCCCGGCATGGCCGGATTCTGTTAGAGGCGCAGCATCGACAATGCCTGGCCGAGATCCTGGTACTGATCGCGGCCCTGGGCATGTCCGACGTCCGCGAGCGACCGCTGGACCAGCAGCAGTCAGCCGATCAGGCCCATCAGCAATTCGTCGTGCCGGGTTCGGATTTCCTGACCCTGCTCAAGCTGTGGCAATGGTGGCAACAGGTACGTCGCGACCATTCCCGCAGTCAAGCCGAGCGCCTGGCCCGGCAACAGTTTCTGAGTGTCGCCCGGCTGCACGAATGGGGCCAGCTGCACGCCCAGTTAAGCCAGATTGCCCGCGACGAGGGCTGGCAGACCGGCCGGGTTGGCCAGGCCGATGAGGAAGCGATTCATCGCAGCTTGCTGTCCGGGCTGCTCAGCCTGACAGGCCAGCACCAGGAACGCGGTGAATATCACGGTGCCCGGGGCCATAAATTCCGGATCTTTCCCGGCTCGGTTCTGGGTCAGCGTCAGCCGGGCTGGTTGATGTGTGCCGAGCTGGTCGAAACCGGGCGCACCTATGCCCGCATGGTCGCCCCGGTTCAGGCGGACTGGCTGGAGCAGCAGGCAGCTCATCTGGTCAAACGTCGCCTGTTCGACCCTTACTGGGACCGCCGCTCGGGTCGGGTCATGGGCTTCGAGCAGGTCAGTCTGCACGGCCTGGTGCTGGTGGAAAAACGCCGCACTCATTTCGGACCACACGACCCCGCAACTGCCCGTCGCCTGTTTATCCGCCATGCATTGGTCCGGGGTGAAATGCACAGCAAGGCCGGATTTCTCAAAACCAATCAGCAACTGCGCGACGAACTGGCCGAGCACGAACACAAACGTCGCCGCAGAGACGTACTGGCTGCCGAAGCGGAACTGGAGCATTTTTTCGACCAGCGGCTGCCCGCCGATATCGTTACCACCAAGGCGTTTGCTGCCTGGTATCAGCGCCTGGATGACCTTGAGCGCGACCAGTTACTCTATGATCGGGCCACGCTGTTGCGCGATCAGGCCAGCCTGGCCGACGGCGATGCGTTTCCCGAACACCTGATCATCGGTAACGAGCGCTTTGCGCTGGACTACCAGTTCGATCCGGCCAGCGATCAGGACGGGGTGACGCTGACCTGCCCACTGCACCTGCTCAACCAGCTCGAGGCAGCCCGCTTGAGCTGGCTGGTCCCGGGCCTGGTCCGCGACAAGATTGCTGCACTGATCACCAGCTTGCCCAAGTCACTGCGACGCGCTCTGGTTCCGGTTGCCGAATTCGCCCGGGCAGCGCATGAAGCGCTCGCTGAGCGGCCGGATGAAATTCGCGACACGCTGCCGGACTGCCTGGCAGGCGAGCTGTCACGGATGTCCGGGATGAGCATTACCGCAGCCGACTTCAAGCCTGAAAAACTCCCGAAACACCTGGATTTTCTGATTCGAATTCGCGCCGAGGACGGGTCGATACTGGGTCAGAGTCGGCAACTGTCCGAACTGACCGATCGCTTCGCGGCCCGCGCCCGGGCCGAGTTCATGGCACGTCAATCCAAGCGCTGGCAGCGCGATGGTTTACTGCCCGCTGACCTGGACGATTTACCTGAAACCATCACCACCCGGGGCGGTCATCAAGCCTGGCCGGCGCTGGTCGATCAGGGATCTCGCGCTGGCATTCGGCTGTTTGATACCCAGGCTGATGCCCAGACATCGCATCGGGACGGGCTGGCCTGCCTGCTCAGAGCCGCACTGGTTGATAAACTCACCTATCTGCACAAGAACAATGGCTTGTCTCGTCAGGCACAAATTGCCTGGACCCGGGTGGAAGACATCAGTGATCTGAGCGATCAACTGCGTAACCTGACCCTGCGCGATTTCCTTGACAACGCCTGGACGGTGCGC
The DNA here is from genome assembly GCA_964523755.1 of uncultured Wenzhouxiangella sp. Taxonomy (GTDB): domain Bacteria; phylum Pseudomonadota; class Gammaproteobacteria; order Xanthomonadales; family Wenzhouxiangellaceae; genus Wenzhouxiangella. Next base: position 82,882 of record CAZFYM010000001.1, read on the forward strand.
GACAAGGCTCGCTTCGTCCAGCTACTGGAACGAATCCGGCAACAGCTAATTGAACGCTATAGTGAGCTGGCATTGGTTCTTGATCGCACGATTTTGCGCTGGCACGCCATCAGCCGCCAGTCAGTCAGCCTCGAACCGGCCGTGCCACTGGCCATTGCCGACATCAATTCCCAGCTCGATGACCTGATTTATGCCGGGTTCCTCAATGACATCAACGCCGATCAGCTGCAACAGTATCCGCGCTATCTCGCAGCTATCACCCAGCGCTTGTCTGCCCTTGAATACGATCCGGGGCGGGATCATGACCGAATGAGCCAGATTCAGCCCTGGTGGCAACGTTACCTGGAGCATCTGGCCGAAACCGGCACTTATGACACGGCCCTGGAGGAATATCGCTGGCTTGTCGAGGAGTACCGCGTCCAGATTTTTGCTCAAACACTGGGAACCCGTCACAAAGTATCCGTCGCGCGCCTTGACAAAGCCTGGCAGCAGGTCCTAAGCGCCGCAGCAAAAACGGAACAAAATGCCTGATTAATTGTCTTTATCGGGTTGAATTAACGGAACTTTTATGGATTTCAATGGTTTTAGAACATAAGGACCCGTTAAACTAGCGCCTGAATCAACCAGATAAACCGTTTACCACCGTGGGACAGAACCAATTGACCAGATTTCTTAACGTTGCCGCCCTGGCGCTGTGCCTGGGGTCAGCCAGCTTTGCCAACACCGACAAGCACGAATCCCTGGACGTGCCATTCGAACTGTTAAGTGGCTCCGTATCGTCACTGGATTTGCTGATTGATGGCAACAAGAGCTTCGACATTATTTCACCCGGTGGCCTGAATTACGATTCCGGCACCGGCACGGTATTTTTCGATATCAACGGCCCGCTGTTCTGCTTCGAGTTTGCCGACGATTTTCTCGACCCGGCGTTGCGGCTGTCGGTTGAGGATGCCAACGGTGACATCATTCTGGACGCCTTTCGCCTGAACAGCCCGCTGCAATACAACCTGGGCACCAACGAAATCGTCATGAATACCCCCGCCTCGGCGGCCTGCTTCTACGATGGTGCCGACGACTTCGGTCTTGAAGGTCAGCCACCGCTGCCGCCGCTGGACGATGGTGACCGAATCTTCGGTGATCGACTCGAAGGACGCAGCAACCTGTTGATTGAGTTTATTGACGTGCCCCAGTTCGTGCGGGTCGATGAGGTCGTCAGCTACAGTATCCGGGTCAGCAACCTGGGCAACAGAGACGTCAACAACGTTGGCTTCCAGGAGCTGTATCCGCGCAATCCGGTGTTTTTTCCCGAAGGCCAGCTGATTAGTGGCTTCTACCAGTGCGTCGGCAGCAATGGTGGGCAGTGCGCGGATGCAACACCGGGTACCAATGAACCCTCGATTCGCGGCCAGAACATCAGCCTGCCGGTCGGCGGATCGGTACGATTCAACGTCAATCGGGCGGTGTTTTCTGACTCACAGATCGGCGGGACGATCACGCTTCGTGCCGGTGCCATTGCCGGCGATATGGGTGAAATTCCGCCGGCGTTCGATGCAAAAACCATCAACATGACTGTTATCGGCGAGGGCCAGACCCTCAGTGCCGAGATGGTCAACTCTGCCCCCCCGGTGGCCAATGGAAGCGATCAGGCCATCATCGAAGTCACCGCACTGGACGATAACAAGAACCCGACCCCGGACGTGTTCGTCGAAGTGGTCAACGTCGATGGTCTGAGTATCTCTCCGGCCTCTGGCACCACGGGTGCCGACGGCAAGTTCACGTTTCTCGCCAACACCATTGGCAATGGCCAGGCTGGCAGCTTCATGCCCGAATTTGGCGCGCCAGACCTGCAGAACGATGGTGTGACCACGGTGGCTCTGGTCGAGTTTGTCGCCGGCGATCCCGATCAAATCTTTGCGGCAACGACAGTCGATAACGCCATTGCCAACGGCACTGACCCAGGTATTGTCCAGATCGAAATCCTCGATGCCTTCGACAACCCGGTTCCGGGAGCTGAAGTCAGTGTTCAGGCGGCCGATTCACTCAACTTTGCCGCAACAAGCGTTCTCACCGACAGCAATGGCATTGCTGAGTTTTCCGCCACATCGGTCAACAGTGGCACCTTCAACCCGGTCTTTTCAGCCGCAGGCATCGTCGCAACCGCGACCTCGCCAGTCAGTTTCGTTCCCGGTGATCCTGCTCAGTTAGCCTTTGTCGTTCAACCAAGCGATACCGGACTTGGTAGCCCGATCAGTCCGGCCGTTGTGATTGAAGTCCAGGATGCCGATGGCAATCGCGTCAGCAGTGACAATGAATCGGACATTACCGTTCGTCTTCGCCAGAACAACTTGAACATCGCAACGCTGGTCAGCTTCGAGCCGGTCATCAACGGTCAGCTTGAGCTGGGTAATCTGATTATGGCCATTGCCGGTCAGGATTTCAGCCTGCGCGCCTCGGCTGATAATATCGATTTTGGCATAACGTCGGCAGAAAGCACCTTGTTTGATGTTCTGGTTGACGATCTGGCGGTCAACCTGAACGGGTTCGACAACGCTTACAGTCAGGGTCAGACTCAGTCGGGCAGCGAGACCGTGGCGTTCACCTATACCAATAATGCCGGCAATCTGACTTTTCTGTTCAACGTTTTTCGGGTTTTTGATACCGTGACCGGCCAGGAACTGACTCCCGGCCAGTACCAGGACATGTTTGCCAACGTCGCATTCGGTCCGGCAGGGTTCGAAGACTACATCCGTGGGCTCAGTGGCCAAAGTGCGGACAATGTTGTCGCGCCCGCGACCGTGATGATCGATGTTCTGTTCGAGCTCGGCAACAATGCGCCGATCGGTAACTTCGAGCTGACCATTGCCAGTTACGATGTCAGCGACGTGGATCCGCAAACCGTCACCCTGGAAGACGCCATTGCCGGCGTTTACGGGGCACCGATAGCGACCGCTTCTGAAATCATTGATCTGATCGCCGCCAATTGATGGCCTGATCAGCCGGGCCTGCCCGATCAATCACGGTCGCCAGCTCCCGCCTGGCGACCGTACAATGTCTTGTCATGACCAGTTCCGGATCGCATGAATCGCTAAGCCAGTGGGTTGACCATTACCTGAACTCCAGTCGCGTTGATTCCCCGGCTGTCCAGCGTGCTCTTGCCATTCTGCTTGACCGGGTCAGCGATACCGAAGTCCTTGAACGGGTGCGCGATGGTCTGGACGGGCTCCAGCAGCTATCGCCTGATCCGGAAACGGTTGCTGCCACCCTGTTGCTGCCGCTGGCCAATCAGACCAATTCACTAACCCCCGACGAAGACCTTGCGACGGTAAGGCCGCTGCTGGAGCAACTCGCCACCCTGACCCATTTCGGCCGGACCTATCTGCCTGACGACAGCACCCGTGCCGAGGGCTTGCGCCGGCTGCTGCTGGCGCTGATTGCCGATATGCGGGTGGTCCTGATTGCGCTGGCCTGGCAATTGGCCAGCCTGCGTCAGGCTCGTGCCAAACCGTCTGAGCAGCGCCATGCGCTGGCTCACGAAACCCGACTGATTCATGCGCCACTGGCCAATCGTCTGGGCATCTGGCAGCTCAAGTGGGAACTTGAGGACCTGTCCTTCAGCTTTCTCGAACCGGAAACTTACCAGCGTATCACCCGGCTGGTCGCCGAACGGCGCAGTGATCGCGAGGCGTTTATCACGGCGTTTATGGCGCATTTGCGCCAGATCGTGGATGGCCAGGCGATCCGGGCCGAAATCAGCGGACGACCCAAACACATCTACTCAATCTGGCGCAAGATGCAGCGCAAGGGGCTGGACTTTCACGAGCTGTACGATGTTCGTGCGGTCCGCGTGCTGGTTGACAGTGTTGCTGAATGCTACGCCGTGTTGGGACTGGTTCACACTCACTGGCAGCCGGTGCCCGGCGAGTTCGATGACTACATCACCAACCCGAAGTCCAACCTCTATCAATCACTGCATACCGCTGTCAGCACGGACAGTGGCCGGGTGGTGGAAGTCCAGATCCGGACCCACGAGATGCACCGTCATGCCGAACTGGGCGTGGCCGCTCACTGGCGCTACAAGGAAGGTGGACCCCGTGACAGCGCGCTGGAAAAACGCATCGGCACCATGCGTCGCCTGCTCGAAGGCATGGATGAAAGTGATGACGATGCCAGCCTGCTGGAAAGCTTTCAGAATGCCACCAGCGAAGATCGGGTCTACGTACTGACCCCCCAGGGCGAGGTCAAGGATCTGGCTGCCGGAGCTACGCCACTGGATTTTGCCTATCTGGTGCATACCGAAGTGGGCCATCGCTGCCGTGGTGCGCGAATTAACGGACGCATCGTTCCGCTGACCACAACGCTGAACAACGGGGATCGGGTCGAAATCCTGACCGCGAAAGAACCGCGCCCGTCGCGCGACTGGCTCAGCCCGCGTCTGGGTTATATCCGCACCGCCCGCGCCCGGGCCAAGGTTCGGCACTGGTTCAAGCAGGCCAATTACGAGGACAATCTGGCCGATGGTCGCCAGGCCATTGAAAGTGAGTTTCGCCGCCTGGATCTACCGATCAGCGACCTTGAGTCGGTGGTCCAGACCTTCAATTTTCGCCGCGTCGATGACTTGCTGGTCGCCGTCGGCAGTGGCGACCTGACGGCCGGCCAGATTGCCGGCGCGGTCGAGCGTCAGCACGCGGCACAGCGGCCGCCACCGACTCAACTGGCAGTACATCAGCAACCAGATGATCCGCGTGACGGCGATGATATTTGTATCGAGGGTGTGGGCAAACTGCTGTATCAAATGGCGCGCTGCTGTCAGCCGGTCCCGGGGGACCCGATTGGTGGGTACATCACGCGCGGGCGCGGCGTCAGCATCCACCGGCGGGATTGCCGGCAGTTTCTCAACCTGGGCTCCCGTCACCCCGAGCGGATTCTGGATGTGAACTGGGCCGACCGGGCGCGCGGTCACTATCCGGCCCAGATTGTCCTGGACGCCTGGGACCGGCGCGACCTGATCCGCGACCTGGGCACCTTGCTGGCGCACGAGAACGTCAACGTCAGCGCCATGAACGCCGCCCACGACGATAAATCCCAACAGGTGCGCATCGAACTGACCGTGCAGGTCGAGGACTTCGATCAACTGGCCGTGTTGCTGGGAAAGATGCAGTCCATCCCGAATGTCACCAGCGCACGCCGTCTGCGCAGCCGATAAGATAGGCCAATGAACGCCTCCAGACCCGCTGTCAGCATTATCATTCCCAACTGGAACGGCGCCCATCACCTTTCCGATTGCCTCGATTCACTTGTTGAACAAACCTGGCGGGATTTCGAGGTTGTTGTTGTGGATAACGGCTCCACCGACACATCGCTGGATCTATTGGCATTGAATTACGACTGGGTTCGGGTCATTGCACTGGATATTAATGACGGCTTTTCCTCTGCGGTCAACGCTGGTATTCGACAGACCGAGTCAGACTGGATCGTGCTGCTCAACAACGACACCCGCGCCAAACCGGACTGGCTCGAGCAGTTGGTGGCTGGCATGGAGCGCCACCCCGAAGCCAGCTTCGCCGCCTGCAAGATGCTGCACTTCGATCCGCCGCACCGGATCGACTCGGCCGGCGATGGTTTTTCCATCCTGGCCGGCGCGGGAATCAATATCGGTGTGCGCGAGCCTGGTGAGCGTTATTCGGAAGATGCCTGGGTATTCGGTGCCTGTGCCGGGGCTGCGATCTATCGACGCTCTTTATTCGACGATATTGGCCTGTTCGATGAAGACTTTTTTCTTGTGTTCGAAGATGTTGATCTGGATATGCGTGCTCAGGTCGCCGGCCATCGATGCCTTTATATTGCTGACGCTGTTGTCTTTCACAAGCGTGGCGCATCAACGGACAACGCCAGTATGGAAGTCATTTCACGTTCATGGCGAAATGCCATCTGGGTTGCCGGTAAAAATTTACCACCATTGCTGCTGATGGTCTGGGCGGTCCTGTTTGCCTTTCGCATGGGGCGTTCGATCCTGATGTCTCTACTGTTTCGCGCCTGGCGTCTGTTCAACCCCAAGGCTCAGCCACGAAACACCACTCAGCAACCGGCTGCCAGTTGGCGGCAAGGCGTGGTCATGTCCTGGTATCTCCCAGCCTTCCGGGGAGCACTGGCCGCTCTGCCGGCCAAGCGTCGCCAGACCCGCCATCTGCGCCGAACAGGCTCGCTGCGCCTGCTACCGATCTTGCTTCGCCCATACCGGCCCATCACCTCGACCCAAGGTCAGGAAACTGGCAGCGAGCCAGCCCGGTGAAAGCTCAATCAGCCTCCGGTGCGGTTGTGGTTTGTTACCATCCCGAATCCGCCAGCCTTCAGCGCTTGATGCAAAGTCTCGACGGCCAGGTTGACTCGATTCTGATCGTGGACAACACCGACCCGGCAGCTGTGACTAATCCTAATCTGACCGATGGCACGACCGTCCAGGTCATTTGCCCCGGCAAGAACATCGGTGTTGCCGCAGCCATCAACCTGGGCATTGATCGCTTGATCAACGACGGATATCGATACGCATTGCTGCTTGACCAGGACAGCCAGGCTGAGCCCGGCATGGTCGCCAGCCTGGTCGCCGAATTGAATCGACGCCAGGCCGAGAACCATCGCGTGGCCGCCATCGGCCCGCGCATTCGCGATCATGACACGAGCAAGACCGCACCGTTCATGCGCTTTGCCCTGCCCTTCAACCAGCGCCTGACCCAGGGTCACGGTTCAGTGGAATGCGATTTCCTGATAACCTCGGGCTGCCTGATCAACCTCGCACACTGGAACGCCGTCGGTCCCATGCGCGAATCCTGGTTTATCGACAATATTGATCTGGAATGGTGTTTTCGCGCTCGCCGCCAAGGCTTCGAGATTCGCGGCTGTCTGGATACTGCATTGGATCATCGTATCGGTGAGCGCCGGCGGCTGGCCGGTTTGATCCCCTACCGCCATCATGCGCCCTCTCGCCTTTACACCATGATGCGCAATCGTCTGTTCCTGTACCGCTCGAATGCCCCGAAAGCATGGATTGTTCAGGATGCCCTCAGAGCCCTCGGGAAATTGGCTCTGTTCAGCCTGATCCGACCACGCCGAAAAAACCTGACGCACATGCTGCGCGGCCTGCGAGATGGATGGCGCACACCGCCCCTGTCCTGATGTTGTCCAAACCTAATTACGCATATACCTCAGCCACGCTTTCAGGGGCTGGGATGGCCCTATCGACAAGATGGGGAAAGGGGGAAAGGGGGAAAGGGGGAAAGGGGGAAACGGAAAAGGGGAAGAGGGTGAGAGGGAGGCCTCTACTTCGCCCCTTCGCCCCTTCGCCCCTTCGCCCCTTCGCCCCTTCGCCCCTTCGCCGACCTCTGTCCTCTGTCCTCTGTCTTCTGTAGAGTAGCTGAAGGATGTGCGCGTAAACTCAGTGTCTCCCTGGTGCATTTGATCGAATCTCGGCGTCGATGCCGGCCAGAACGCGGGAGGCGGCCGCGCGTGAAAAGTGCTGCTCGACATTGGCCAGGCCACCACGGGCCAGTTTCTGCCAGCATGGTTCGTCCTGATATAGTCGAATCACCTGCTCGGCAAAGGCTTCGGCCGAGTCGGCCAGCAGCACGTCACGTTCCGATTCCAGGAACATGCCTTCGGCGGCGCAAGTCGTGGCGACCACCGGCAGTCCATGGCTCATGGCCTGATTGACTTTGCCCTTGACACCCGCGCCGTAACGCAGCGGAGCCAGCGAGATCCGACAGCCATTCAGCCACGGCTCAAGGTCAGCGACAAAACCGTGAACCTGCACACCCGGCCCTTGCAATGCCCGGATTTCGTCCGGCATGCGGCTGCCAATCAGATGCAACTCGACCTCGGGAAGACGCTCGCGAATACGGGGAAAGATCGCTTTGACCAGCCAGAGCACGGCATCGACGTTGGGCTGGTGTTGAAAGCCGCCGACAAATAACAAGCCTTCGCGCTCATGCCAGGGTTTGCCCGGGCCGTGGATGGAATGAATGTTTGACAGAATGCGAATATCGGCCTCAGGCACCAGCTCGGCCAGCAATTGCTGCTCGACCGGGCTGACAACCAGACTGATATCGGCCTGGCCAATCAAGGCCAGCTCCTGGTCGCGCGTGACCCGGGCCTGCTCGGCTCGCACGGCCTGCCCGGTCAACTCGGCCTCGCGCTGCTCGCGCAAGAAGTGCAAATCCACAGTATCGAATACCAGCAGCGCCTGCGGCGCATCGTAGCGCAGCATGCGCAATATCGGGGCCAATACGTAATGACGACTGACCATCACCAGATCCAACGCCTGGCCATGTTCCTGCAGCCAGCTCTCCAGATCAATAATGGCCGGGGCATGCAAGACCTCGACACCGGACTGCTGCAAGGCTTCGGTATAGCCTTCATCGTAGAGACGATTCTCCGGCATGAAGCTGACCTGGTAACCACGCTCGACCAGCAGTTCCATAATGGCCGCGAGTCGGACCGAGCCCGAATCATGATCGGGTTGCGGGGTGATCGCATCAATGATCAACGCCCGGCGCGGCAAGCGACAATACCGCCAGTGACGGACCGGATCGGCACGCGTCGAATCAGGGCTCGGCGGCGGATGGTCGGCAAGCACCGTTTGCCACTTGGCCAGAAACTGCTCGCGATTAATGGCCTGGTAGCGCTTGGCACCGGTTGATTCATCGGTGCCGGAGGTCGCGCCCTCGTGGTGGATGATCGTGCAGGCCGGCTGGTAAATCACCTTCTTGCCAGCCGCGCGCATCTGGAAGCACAGATCGGTATCCTCATAATAAGCGGGGCGGTAGCGCTGATCGAAACCGCCCAGTTCATTGAAATCCTCGCGCCGTATGGCCAGACAGGCACCGGAAACGTAATCTGCCTCACTGACAAATCGATACTGCGGCAAGCCCGGGTCATCGCCGCGCCCGTAATTCCAGCCGCTGCCATCGCTGAAAATAATGCCGCCGGCCTCCTGCAAGCGGCCATCGGGGTAAACCAGGCGGGCACCGACAATACCGGTCTGGGGATCGCGCCGGAAGGGTGCGATCAGCGACTCCAGCCAACCCGCTGTGACTGTGGTGTCGTTATTCAGAAAGACCAGGAACTCACCCCCGGCCGCCGCCGCACCACGGTTGCAGGCGTCGATAAAACCGGCATTTTCTGCATTGCGCAGCACCCTGATACCCTGGCACTCGGCCAGATAGTCGGGCGTTTCATCAGCGGAGCAGTCATCGACCACAATCACCTCCCAGCCCAGCTCACCGTGGTGGGCAACCAGACTGTTCAGGCAGGCCGCGGTCAACTCGACCTTGTTGTAAACCGGGACAATGATGCTGACCTGAATCAAGTCAGGCTGTTCAATCCGCACCGGCTGAGGTGGGCCGGCAATTTCCTCGATTTCAACCACCGGAATCGGCTCGGGCTCAGGCACCGGAGACTGCATCGGGGGTGGTTTGTAAAGGCCCTGCAATGTCCTGGCAAGCCCATGCAAGCGCAGGCTGCGAACCAACCGGGCGGCCAGACGCGGCCAGGTCAGGGGATTCCAGACCCGAGCAGCCAGGCCGGCCCGCCCCAATCGGGCCAGCACGCGCAGCGGCCGGGTCAGTCGCCATGACAGGCTGCCGGTCATCAACTCAAGATGATGCTCAAGACTTGCGGTTCGAGCGCTCTCAGCGCTCAGAACATGCTCTGTTTCGGTGAGCAGCGCACCAAGACGATTTACCTCGTTGGCTGCCTGGCGCAATTCGTCATCACGCTCCTCGAGCAAGGCTGAAATATCGGTGACGGTTTGGCGCGCCCGAACCAGCTCGGATTCCAGGGATTTTGCCCAGCGCGTCCGCTCCTCGGCCAGCCGCTGCGCTCGCTCGGCCCAATCGGCGCGGCAAACGAGAATTCGCGGTTCGGCATCCTTGAGC
>CAZFYM010000001.1:92817-107728 GCA_964523755.1 uncultured Wenzhouxiangella sp.
GCGTCCAAGTTCTGCGCGCTGTTCGTCGACTGTGCCGGCCAGAACGTCGACCCGCATCGCCAGTTCGCTGGCCTCGTATTGCGCCGCTCCAAGCTGAGCGCTGAAGGTGGCATCCAGATCCGGTCGTCGAATCGGCCTCGCAGCTTCGCCAGTCAGTGCACGATATTGACCGGCCACCGTGGTAGTCGTGTTTTCCGGCGGTGCATGGGCCGCCATGGCGCGAAGTCCGTCCGGGTCGCTTTGCCAGTGCTTGACCACCTCAACCAGCGCATCGGGCTCGGGTTCGAACAATACGCCGTCCTTGCCATCGTGGATTCGCTCGACAAAACTGCCCAGCCGGGTGGCCAGTGGCGTCAGGCCAAGATGGCGCAGCTCGCTTAATACATAGTTCCAGGTTTCGGGCACCGTCGACAAGAAAAGCACCGCATCCGGACCGATCCGTTCCAGCAATTCGGGTAACTCATCGGCCCGGTAGTCGAGAATGATATCGATACCCGAGCGGCCAAAAAAACGTTCAGCCTCGCGACCGGCACCTACCAGCGTCAGGTGAGCATGCTCAGTCAATTTCCCGAGTGCCTGATCGAGCAGGTTCAGACCCTTGCCACGGGACAAGCGACCGATGATGACCAGCGACAGCCGGCCATCGGCTCGCGCTCGGGCCTGGATCCTGTCCGGCCACCCGGCCGGCGCATCAAAACCATGCCCGATCACCGCAATCTCCCCCAGCGGCTGATCAAACGCCTGCTGCCAGCGCCTGGCGACATGCCGGGTCGGAGCCACCAGACTGACCGGGCCCGCGCGCACCGCCTCTGCCCAGGCGCGACCGAGCTGATGCCAATGCTCCGGCTGATCATTGGCAAACATCAGTTCATGGCGATGCTGTTCCAGCGCCGGCCCCAGGTCCAATTTCCCTCTACTATCGAGACTGGACAGCGGATCGATATGCAGCAATGGCGAAAGCGGATAGAAGTCGTGCAGTATTTGCTGGCTTGGCAGCCCGCTGCGCAGGCAGTCCAGGCTGTGGCCAATCAGCGATGACACCATGACCCGGCCCACCGCATAGCGCCCGATCACCTCGTCCAGTATCCGGGCGTACTCGTCATGGCGCTCGACCGTGTCGGCGATCGGCGGACTCAGCACCCAGTCGCGCAGCAAGCCTTGGCCGGGACCGCCGGCATACAACTTCAACCACTGCCCGTGCTCCTTGCCATCCTGAAGTCCGGCCGCAGCCAGTACCAGATGGTTGCCGTCCGGATCATGCTGGCACTGGTCGCGAATCCAGCGCGCAATGCCGCCGCCCCAGGCGTGAGCAATGTGCAGCGTCACCGGTCGATCGTCGAATCCGAACAGCGGCAGGTGGATCACCGGTTCGGCGAGCAATCGAGTCAGACGCTGACGCAGGGGACCAAAAGCTGCCGCCGCCAGCGGAGTCAAGGTCTCGCCAGCCGTCAGCGATTCCGCTGGATCATGAATAAAGATATCGTCAATCAGCGCGCAATCCTGACCGATATCCCGGGCCGCAGCCGGCCGCCGGTAGACCACAGCACGCTCTGGTAGACGACAGCGCAGCCAGCCGCCACTTCCAATAGCGTTGATCAGGCTGTCGATATCCAGGCTCGGGGGAAGGTTTTTCATCCCGACCAGGGGATTGAGCGCACGATGGTAGTTGCCCGGCAACACCATCAGCTCCGGTGCGCCAGGACTGGCGTTCAGACTGGCCAGCCGGGTGGCCAGCCGCTTCGGCAACGCCAGGCCACTGTAGATCACCAGAATGCCCGCCTGATGCCCGGCTTGCCTCAGGGCATCGAGCATGGATGGCGTATCCGAAGCACTGATCGGCAACGCTTCCAGACCGTGCTGGTCGGCCAGATCCCGGCGAGTCAGACAACGCGAATCGGCAAACGCAGCCCTGATCTGGCTCAGCCAGTGCTTGTCCAGCCGCCCGTTGCGGTCGGGCAGACAGACCACCGTCGGACCCGCTCTACGGCGATTGGCACTGGATTGAGGGGTAGATTCAGGTTCGGGTGACATCAGTCAGCGGGCTGGCTTGGGTGGCGATTTCCCCGGCCCGACGCCAGAGTGACGGCGGTGAGGCTGGCAAAGGTAAATAGTGATTTGCGACATTATAGCGAGTTGACCGAACCATCACCGGAAAACCCCACGCCGGACGGTCCGGGGCGGGTAAACTATTTGCCGTGCTTACTCGCCTTGCACTTCACCTGACCTTGTTCGTTCTCGGCCTTTGCCTGGGCCTGGGCGGGCCATGGGTGTGGTGGCTGGACCGCGAGGCCGGCAAGCGCTTTTCCGAGCGGCAATGGACCCAGTCCAGCCGGGTCTACGCACGTCCGCTGGAACTCTATTCGGGACGCTCATTGAGCGCCTCCGATCTGGTCATCGAGCTCAACAGGGCCGGGCTGCAGGAAGGCAATCCGTCCTCGGTAGGCCGCTACAGCCGCACCGGCTCCCGGTTCGAGATTCACGCCCCCGGCTTTCGCTTTCCCGATCAACAACAATCGGCCAAACGATTCCGGATCGAGCTGGCCGGCGACACCATCCGCTCTCTGAGCCAGACCAACGGTGCAGCGCTCAGCCTGGTCCGCCTGCCGCCAGCCGAGCTTGGCAACCTGATGCCGCTGGACAACAACGACCGCACTCTGGTTGCCCTGGCCGATTTTCCACCACTGCTGGTCACCGGTATACAGGCCGTGGAAGACCGCCAGTTTCGCCACCATCACGGCATTGACCCGCGCGCGCTGATGCGCGCCAGTTGGGCCAATCTGCGCCAACGACAGGTGGTTCAGGGCGGCTCGACCATCACCCAGCAACTGGTCAAGAATCTGTTTCTGACCCCGGATCGCAGCCTGGTCCGAAAATTCAACGAAGCGGTCATGGCGCTGAGCCTGGAGCGCCGCTTCAGCAAGGCCGAAATCCTCGAAGCCTATCTGAACGAAGTCTACCTGGGCCAGGATGGCAATCAGTCCATCCACGGTTTTGGCCGAGCCAGTGAGTATTACTTCGGCCTGCCGGTACAGGCCCTGGCGCCGGAGCAGATCGCGCTGTTGATCGGCATGGTCAGGGGCGCATCCTGGTATCACCCGGTGCGTAACCCTGAGCGTTCCAGGGCGCGACGCGACCGCGTTCTGGCGATGTTTGAAGAAACCGGACTGATCAATGCTGACGCCTTCGATGACGCCGTGGCGCGGTCGCTGGGCGTACGCACCTCGTCCCAGCGCCGGAACCAGCCACACGCCGCCTTTCTTGAGCTGGTTGCCCGCCAGCTCCGCCGTGACTACCGCGATCGAGACCTGCGCGGCACCGGCCTTAGAATCTTTACCACCCTGGCCCCGGCCGCCCAGGAACAGGCCGAACGCGCGCTGGCTCAAGGCTTGAGCCGCGTCGAGTCCACGCCCGGCAGCCTGCAGGGAGCCATTGTTCTGGTCGAACCAGGTACCGGTGAAATCCGCGCCCTGGTCGGCGACCGCCAACCCGGTCGCCGGGGCTTCAACCGGGCACTGGATGCCCGGCGTTCGGTCGGTTCGGTGATCAAGCCCTTCGTTTACCTGCTTGCGCTGGCCAAGCCCGAGCACTTCACCTTGATGACGCCGCTGTACGACGAACCGATCAGCGTGCCCATTCAGGGTGGTCAGCCCTGGCAACCGAACAATTACGACGATATCAGTCACGGCCAGGTGCCCTTGATGGACGCCCTGGCCAATTCCTACAACCAGGCTACCGTGGCACTGGGCCTGGAGCTGGGACTGCCGGCCCTGTTCCGTCTGCTCGGCCAGCTTGGCGTGGAACCCGGCAGTGACCAACACCCTTCGGCCTTTCTCGGTGCTTTGAGTCTGACCCCGATGCAGGTCACGCAGCTCTATCAGCCACTGGCCGCCGAAGGCTACAGCACGCCGTTGCGCGCCATCAACCAGGTGGTCGATGCCAGAGGCCGGGAAATTGGCCGCTATCCGATCCGTTTGCGGCCCATTCGGGAGGAGGACGCGCTGGCGCTGCTCGATTTTGCCCTGCGTCATGCCGTGACCGACGGCACGGCAAGACGTCTGGGCTCCTTGTTGAGCCGCGACCCCGGCATTCGCGGCAAGACCGGCACCACCAACGATCAGCGAGATGCCTGGTTCGTCGGCTATACTCGCGACTGGCTCGGGGTTGTCTGGACCGGTCGCGATGACTATACGCCGTCTGGTGTAACCGGTGCCAATACGGCCCTGCCGGTCTGGGCCGAACTGTTCAATCACTTGCCGCTGGCCGATAGCCGCCGCAACTGGCCCGAGTCGCTGGAATGGTTCTGGATCGACTGGCCGAATGCCCGGCTGGCCAATGAACAATGCCCGGCCGCCCGCGCCGTGCCGTTTGTGGCCGGCAGCCAGCCGACTGCACTGTCACCGTGCATGGACCCGGAACCAACTTCGCGCCAGAGGCGTGGTCGAAGACGCTAACCTTCACATTCAAACACCCGAACCGCTTATGACCCCAGCTTTCAAGACATCAGCCCGCCCTGACCTTGTGCTGTTTTCCATCTGCCTGATGGCTGCCTTGCTCAGTGCCTGTGCTACCCAGGCCCCGGCACCCACTGAAGATCGCAGCATCGCCGAGCAAGTTCGTGCGCCGGCCAGCGAGCAAGCCGCCGGCCTGCAGGTTTATCCCTTGCGCAATGCCGCCGTCACCGAACTGAGCGGGGCGGCGCTGGCCGCCGAGCAGGCCGGCGATCTGGACCAGGCCGCGATGCTGCTGGAGCGGGCCCTGAGAATCGAGTCCCGCGATCCGGAACTGCTTCAGCATATGGCCGAAATTCGTCTGGCCCGCGGTGAATGGGAGCAGGCCGATTCGTTCGCCGGTCGATCGTTCGACGTCGGTCCGCGCGTCGGCGAGCTGTGCCAGCGCAACTGGCGCACCATGGCGCTGGCGCGCGAACGCCTGAACCGGTTTGACGACGCGCACCAGGCCCGCGAACGTCTGCTGGCCTGTCAGGTCCAACCACCCGCACGCTTCTGATGAATGCCAGACTGGCCCAGCACTTCGGGGCCGAGGGTCCGCTGGCCGAACTGCTCAGCGGCTTTCGTCCCCGGCCCGGTCAACAGGGGTTGGCCCAGACAATCCACGACTGCCTCGAAGCGGGCCAGGATCTGGTGGCCGAGGCAGCAACCGGTACCGGCAAGACACTGGCCTACCTGTTGCCCGTCCTCGAACGCCAGCAGCGCAGCATCATCTCAACCGGCACCCTGAACTTGCAGGAACAATTGTTTCGACGCGACCTGCCGCTGGCGCTGAAAGTCACCGGCCGGGAATGCAAGACGGCATTATTGAAAGGTCGAGCCAACTATCTGTGCCCACAGCGGCTTGAAATGCACCTGGGCGATGATGGTCTGATCGGATCGGATGTGGCCGATGAGCTTCAGTTGATCCGGCGCTGGGCCGAAACCACCCGCAGCGGAGAAATCAGCGAAGTCGACCCGATCAGCGAACGCTCCCCCGTCTGGCCGCTGGTCACCTCCACCCAGGACAACTGCCTCGGCGCCGACTGTCCCAAGCTCAAGGACTGTCCGCTGGCCCACGCCCGTCGCCGCGCCCAGGAGGCTGATATCGTAGTGGTCAACCATCACCTGCTGTTTGCCGACCTGGCGCTCAAACACACCGGTTTTGGCGAAGTTCTGCCCGGTGCCTCCGCAGTCATCATCGACGAGGCTCACCAGGTTCCCGAAACCGCCATGCGCTTTTTTTCGCGCGGGGTCAGCGCCTGGCAGGTTCGCGAGCTGACCCGGGACAGCCTGGCCGCCTGCGGCGAGGCGCCGGGCAGCCTGAAACTGCTGCAAGAACCGATCGACACCCTACGCGGCGCACTGGATCAGGCGGTTTCGGCCTGTGTCGATTTGCCCCCACGCGGCGAGTTCGGCCGCCTGAATCATCAGCTCGGCGCTTTCTCGGATCTCGCCGGGGCGCTGCATCAACTGCGCGCGGCGCTGGAGCCACTGGCCGACCAGAGCCGGGAACTGGGCAACTGCGCCGATCGGGCAAGCCTGCTGCACGATGGCTTGAGCGCGTTTCTGGCGGGTCTGGACGGCCACGTACGCTGGTTTACCTGTCGCCGCGGCCGGTTTGCCCTGAACCTGACGCCACTGGATGTCGCCACTCCGCTGAAGCAACTGCGCGAAACCCATCCGGCCACCTGGATCATGACCTCGGCCACCCTGGCCGTGGGCAATCGTTTTGATCATTTCACCCGGCGGCTGGGGCTGGATGGGGCGCGGGAGCTGGTGATTGAAAGCCCATTCGATTACCCCGGCCAGACCCGGCTGTGGATTCCCGATGGATTGCCAGAACCGCGCGATTTCAACTACACCGAAGCCTTGCTGGAGCAGATTCTTCCGCTACTCCGAGCCAACGGCGGGCGGGCATTTTTGCTGTTCACCGCCCACCGCTCGCTGAACCAGGCCGCCGAATGGCTGCGTTCAAGAACCGACTTTCACCTGCTGGTCCAGGAAGAAGCCCCGCGTCAGATCCTGCTCAAGCGCTTCCATGAAACCCCGCGCAGCGTATTACTGGGTGCGGCCAGCTTCTGGGAGGGCGTGGACGTCCCCGGCAACGATCTGACTCTGGTGGTCATCGACAAGCTGCCGTTTGCCGCCCCGGATGACCCGGTACTGGAAGCGACCCTGAAGGCCGCCCGCGAGGCCGGCGAAAACCCGTTTGTCAGCGTGCAGTTGCCACAGGCCGTCCTGGCCCTGAAACAAGGTGCCGGGCGCCTGATCCGCCAGGCCGAAGACTTCGGCGTGCTGGTACTGGGCGACCCGCGTCTGAAATCCCGAGCCTACGGCAAACTCTTCCTCAGAAGTCTGCCACCCATGACCCGCGTCAAAACCGGCACCGAAGCCGCCCGCTTCCTGCGCGACCGCCTCGCCACGAAGAGTGAATAAATGTTGCCATATTCAGCTTGTTTTTTGGCGTTCATGTCCAGGCGGTCAGGGTGAGAGGGAAGCCTCTACTTCGCCCTTTCGCCGACATCAGTCCTCTGTCCTCTGTCCTCTTCCCCTTCGCCCCATCAGTTCACGACAATGGTTTCACGTATCAGTGGCACAGAAAGGGTTCGGCGTTCGCTCAGGGCGCGCAGGGCAAGGGTTTCGATCAAGCGGGCGATTTGGGCGGGATTGCGGGCGGTGCGGCTTAACAGGTAATCGGCAGCGCCGCGCCCGAGGATGACTTCGTGTTCGCCGGCGACCTGCTCGATCAGCCGCTTCAGATCAGCTTCATCCAGGGGTTTAAGCGTCAGTCGTGTCGCCTGCCCGAGCCGCGAGCGCAGGTCTGGCAGGTTGAACGGTTCGCGCCCGACGCCGCTCATGATCACCCCGGTATGCTCACCGCGCCAACGATTGAGCGCATTGAACAGCCGTATTTCGCCGTCGCTGTCACCCGCCAGAACATCAATATCGTCGATGATCACCCAATCGCCGGTCACCTGGTCGAGCAGCCGACGATTGGTCTTGACCGAAAGGGCGACAAAGCCGGCCGTCAGGCCGGCGCGATGCTGGTGGGCAAAAGCGGCGGCCAGCAGGTGGCTGCGCCCGCTGCCGGGTGGCCCGGCAAGAAAATACCAGGCACCGGCTTCCAGCCCGGTTGCAAGCGTATTGACCAGAGCCTGATTGGGACCGGCAACAAAATTTTCGAAGCCGGGCCGTCGAGGGGGTTTCAGGGCCAGGATCTGCTGCTGATTCATGAGTCCGGCGTCTGATCACCACGGCGCTGGCGAGTGATCCGGACCGCGCGCAAACTCCAAAGCCATGAGTACTGGATCAAGGTCACAATGGCCATGAAGGCGACCAGCCATTCCAGCCCGATTTGCGCCTCAGGCGGCAGCGGAAAACCGGCCAATCGGATCAAAACAAACCACATCAGGAATACCTGGCAAAAGGTATTGAAACGTGACAACTGGGTCGGCTCGGCCTGAAGCCGTTCAAAACACAGATGATAGATCCAGCCGCCAATCACAATGACCAGGTCGCGTACGATGACCAGAACAAATAACCACCAGGGCAGGAAACCCAGCCAGGCCAGCGTCATGTAGCTGGCGACCATCAGGATTTTGTCGGCAGCGGGGTCAGCCAGACCGCCAAAACGGCTCTGCCAGCCAAAGCGACGCGCCAGCCAGCCATCAAACAAGTCAGACAGGCCGGCCGCCACTGCGACGGCCAGAGCCCAGCGATACTCGCCGGCAATCAACAACATCACCAGCGGTGGTACCGCAATAATCCGACCGATCGTCAGAAGATTGGGGATCAGACTCAGGTTCACCGGTTCAGCTTCAAGTAAAGCCGTCCATCGGGAAAGCGTTGATCCACAATTAACAAATCACCCAGCCTGATCACGTCTTCGAAGCCACCACTGCTCAAGGTCAGCTCGAATTCAAGCTCGCGTCCATGGGCAGAGATGAGTTTCAGGGATTCGACCATGCTCAAATTTTGCAGATAACGCAGGACCTCGGCGTACTGCACCGAATCAAGAATCGGTCCAACGGTGACCCGTTGAATGCCTTCGCCCGAAATGCTCTGCTGGGTGGCGTAGCGATCCGCCAGGCTGGCAAGTATCACTTCCAGGCCCTGCTCGACCAGCTCAAATGGATTTCCGGCGGTGTGATTCAGGCTGCGATCACGGCCGTCCAGACGCCAGAACCAGCGACTGGACCAGTCCTCGGTCCCGGCACGCAAATCAAGCATCACTGGCACGCCCGACTGGTAGCGTCGCAAGCCGGGCACCGCGGCATCCAGAAAACCGCCGCGAACATCGGAAACCTGAACCTCGGCAAGATCAAGCACATCGCCCAGCGGGCGGACAATATCCAGTCCCAGTCGCCGAGCTGCTTCCTGAATGCGCCAGTTCAGCGCAACCGACTCACTGCCGGCCACACGTGAGCCCGTTTCATCATCCAGCGCTACCCAGAGCAGCAACGCCGGTCGCTCACGCCCCAATCGCGCAATCCGATTGCGAGCCAGCCGTTCATTGACAAGACTGGAATCGAAGACGACTTTCAGGCGCAGTTGCTCAATCGGCTCACCCTGGTCACCATAGCCATTGACCCGAATGCGCTGCTGGCTCTGGACCAGCGTTCGGATCTGACTGGCGGCAATGCCCAACATGGATCGTGGAGAATCGTTGACTTGCCCGGTCAGACGGACCAGCACCTCGTCAAAGGCCCGCAGCAGCAGCTCATCGCCATCGACCGTAGCCTCGCCATCAATGACTGCCTCGCCGGTATACAGATCAGCGACCGCCAGCACCGGCCAGAATGCACCCGCGCACAGACTTATCCACAAAACGGCAGCGATTTGAGAGACCCTGATCACCGGGTGAAAGATACCACTTCTTTTCTGACTTGTGCGAATGCGTCACAATAGCGGCTTTGACAATATCAGGTTTTTCCATGAGCGACACCTCGTCCAAACCCTTGAGCTATCGTGATGCCGGAGTGGATATCGATGCCGGCAATGCGCTGGTCGAGCGCATCAAGCCATTGGTTGGAGCAACGCGCCGGCCCGAAGTCATGGCTGGCCTGGGCGGCTTCGGCGGGTTGTTTCACCTGGGTGATCGCTATACCGATCCGGTGCTCGTTTCGGGCACCGACGGCGTCGGCACCAAGCTGCTGCTGGCCCGGCAACTTGAGCGCCACGACACGATCGGCATTGACCTGGTGGCCATGTGTGTCAACGACATCCTGGTCTGCGGGGCCGAGCCATTGTTTTTTCTCGACTATTTTGCCTGCGGTCATCTGGATATCAAGGCTGCGGCCGACGTGATTGCCGGAATCGCCGAGGGATGCCGGCAGGCAGGCTGCGCACTGATCGGCGGCGAGACGGCCGAGATGCCGGGAATGTATGGTGACGGCGAATACGACCTGGCCGGCTTCACCGTGGGTGCCGTGGAAAGGGATGCCCTGATCGATGGCAGCCAGATCCAGGCTGGCGATGTCGTGCTAGGACTGTCCTCATCCGGACCGCACAGCAACGGTTATTCACTGATTCGCAAGGTGATTGAGCATAGCCAGACCGATCTTGCCCAGTCGTTCGACAACCAGACACTCGGCGATGTGTTGCTGACACCAACCCGGATCTACGTTGATGCCATTCAGCATCTTCTGGGCCAGGTTGCAATCCACGGCATGGCACATATCACCGGTGGCGGCCTGACCGAAAACATCATTCGGGTGGTACCCGATCATCTGGGCCTGGAACTGGATAGTACTGGCTGGCCAATTCCCGCTGTGTTCAGCTGGCTGGCCGAGACCGGCAATATCGAACTTGCCGAAATGCGACGAACCTTCAATATGGGGGTTGGTTTTGTCCTGATTTGCCCGCCCGACCAGGCTGACCGAATCGCTGCCAGGCTGGACGAGCCGGTCCACATCATCGGACGGATCACCGACCACGAGCAGGGCGAGCGGGTTCGCTACCGGTGACCACCCACCGCGCCAATCGGCGCATGACTGTCCTGATTTCAGGACGTGGCAGCAATTTTGCCGCGCTGGCCGATGCCTGCAACAGTGGCCGGGTGCCCGGACAGATTGCTGCAGTCATTGCCGACCGACCTGAAGCGCAGGGGCTGGCCCGGGCCCAGGCACTGGGCATTGACTCGATCCTGATCGACCGAACCCGTCATGCCAGTCGCGTCGAGTTTGAAAAAAGTCTGACCGCCGCCATCGAAGGACTGAATCCCCGTTATATCGTCCTGGCCGGCTTTATGCGGGTGCTTAGTTCCGACCTGGTAAACCGGTTTGCCGGGCGCATGGTCAATATCCATCCGTCGCTGCTGCCGCGCCATCGCGGACTGCACACGCATCAACGGGTGCTGGAGGCTGGCGAAACCGAGCACGGTGCCAGCGTGCATTTTGTCACTCCGACGCTCGATGGTGGGCCAGTCATCAGTCAGGTGACCCTGCCTGTCCACGCCAATGACACCCCGGACCGACTGGCTGAACGCCTGTTGCCCCTGGAACACCGTCTGTTGCCGGCCACCATGGCACTCTTGCTCACTCGAACGGTCGAATGCCGCGATGCTTCGCTCTTTCTGGACAATCAAGCCCTTTCTCGCCCGCTCATTCTGGATCATGATCTGGTTGATCCTGTTGCCCGGGCCGAGCACGCTGTCGGCCAGCGCTGAGCGCGGCGACGGCTCGTTTCCGCTGCCGCCGCACCGGACGGTTCATGACGTGCTGCGCAACGGCCGCAAGATTGGCGAAGTCCATAGCCAGCTCAGCCGGGACGAGCGTGGAATCTGGTTTTTCGAAACCGAAACCATCGCAACTTCGCGCATGGCGCGGCTGCTGGGTTTGTCGGCCGAGGAATCGGCTCACTTTGTGTGGCGCAACGGACAGATCATGGCACTGACCTATCGCCAGATTTCTCGTGCTCCCCTGCGCACCCGCTACTGGCAGCATGAGAACGACTGGACCAACGGGGTATCGGCGGTGCAGACACATGAAGGCGAGTCAAGCCTGCCCCTGGAAGACAACCTGCTCGACCCGCTGACCTTGCGCATGCAGCTTTCCGCTCTGATGCATGATCCCGACAAGCGCGGACGGGATCATGCCTTTCGCGTGCTCGAGCGCGACGAGATTGAAGATCAGTCGATTTTCTTCCGCGGACCAGAGACCATAAGCACCTCGCTGGGCTGCTTTTACACCGTCAGGGTACGCCGATTTCGGCGCGAGGGCTCCGGTCGCAACTATCAGGCCTGGCTGGCCGAGGATCTGTACTGGCTGCCACTGCGCATCGAACTTAATCGGGATAATGATGAATCGATTGTTCTCGATTTGACTGAAATCCATCCTGCAACGGCGGATTCGAGCCTGACCGACACAGCTTGCCATTGATTCGTTTCGATTCCAATGTCGAACGGCTATACTTGAGCAGGTTTTTACTGGTGATCCTTACCACAAGGGTCACAATGAGAAAGGCACTATGAGAATCCTGATCGTCGCACTCGCACTGCTGGCCGCTGCCGGCTGCGCTGTCAACCCGGTGACCGGCAAAAGCGAACTCAGTCTGTACGGTGAAGACTGGGAATTGCAAACGGGTGAGACCTACTATGCGCCCCTGCGCCAACAGCAGGGCGGCGACTTTGTCGTCGATCCGGAGCTGGTCCGCTACGTCCAGCAAGTCGGTCAACGCGTGGCCGAACACTCCGACCGCCCCCTGCCGTATGAATTCCAGGTACTCAACAGCTCGGTTCCGAATGCCTGGGCCCTGCCCGGTGGCAAGATTTCGATCAATCGCGGCCTGTTGACCGAGATGAACTCCGAGGCCGAACTGGCCGCCGTGCTGGGCCATGAAGTCGTGCACGCCGCTGCCCGGCACGGAGCCACCGCACAGTCCCGCAACATGCTGGTCCAGGGTGCTGTCATCATCGGCGGTGTGGCAGTCGGAGTGGCCACCGAAAACGAGAGTTACGCCACCGTGGCCATGTTGGGCGGCATGCTGGGCGCCCAGTTAATCACCCAGAGCTACTCGCGCGAAGCCGAGCGCCAGTCCGATTATTACGGCACCCTTTACATGCACAAAGCCGGTTACAACCCGGAAGGGGCGGTCAAACTGCAGGAGAGCTTTGTGCGCCTGTCCGAAGGGCGCAATCCCGGCTTTCTCGACGGCTTGTTCGCCTCCCATCCAGCATCACCGGAGCGCGTCGAAGCCAATCGCAGACGTGCCGACGAACTGGGTCGGGATGGCATCCTGGGCGAACAGCGTTATCAGCAGATGATTGCCCGACTCAAAGCGCTGGAACCCGCCTACAAGGCCCATGACGAGGGCCGCAAGGCCTTGGCCGAGGGCGACCACCAGGCCGCTTTGAACAAGGCCGAACAGGCCCTGGCCATCGAAAGTCGCGAAGCGATTTTTCACGCGCTCAAGGGCGATGCTTTGGCCTCCACCGAACGCTATCGGGATGCCGAACGGGCCTATGACCAGGCGCTCAGACATGATCAGGGGTGGTTCTATCAGCACCTGCGCCGCGGCATGGTGCGTGCAGAACAAGGCAATCACAATGGGGCGCGAAGCGATCTCGAAGCCAGTCTCGAACGCTTGCCCACCGCCCAGGGGCATTTTTATCTCGGCGCAGTCGAGCGTGCCAGCGGCAATCGCAATCGGGCCATCGAGCAATTCCGCATAGCCGCCCAGGCTCAGGGCGATATTGGGCAACGCGCACGTCAGGCACTGACTGAAATGGGTGTCGCTGCGCAATAGTCTTCAAGGCGTCTACAACCAATAAAACAATCACAATGAAAGCAATTTGCCCATTGGCCGGTCATGTTTGGTAACGCAGATCACAAGCGTCGATTCGATGCGCTGGCCCGACTGTACGCCGACGACCTGTTTCGTTTTGCAGTCTGGTTATGCGGTGATCGAACCCTGGCTGACGACCTGGTTCAGGAGACCTTTATCCGGGCCTGGAAAGCGCTGGATTCGTTGAAAGATAGCAATGCCGCCAAAAGCTGGCTGATCACGATACTGCGACGCGAGTTTGCCAGAACTTTTGAGCGCAAAGTGCCACCATTGGTCAATATTGACGATGTGGTTGGCCTGGAACAGGTTGATGAAACACCGGATGCCCGACTCGAACGGGCCCAGTTTCGCGACCAGATCATGCGGCTGGAGGCGAAATATCGTGAGCCGCTGATGATGCAGGCCATCATGGGCATGTCGATCAACGAGATCGCTCAGGCCATGGAATTGACCGATAGTGCGGTAATGACACGGGTGTTTCGGGCCCGTGAACAACTCAAGGAACAAGGTTAAGGAGCGATAGTCGCTGACATGGAACTCAAGGCATTCAAAGAACGGCTACTGACTGATCCGGACTTCAATGATCCGGAAATCGTTGCCGCACGCCGGTCAGACCCCGCTTTTGAAGCGATTGCTACCGAAGCTGCGTCTTTTGAGGCACTATTGCGACGGTCGTTGCAGGTGCGGCCGCCGCCCCGTCTGGCCGAAACCATTATCTTGCGCCATTCCACCCAGATCCAACGACGGCCTGAAACGCCCTGGATGCTGGCGACTGCCGCAGCGCTGATGCTCGCGGTCGGCGCGGTCAGCTTCAACCTGTTCCAGACCGGTACCGAGCATGCCCGCCATGCCGATGTCTGGTCTCATCTTGACTGGCACTGGCAATACGATGGGGCTCGGGCAATGGAAATGAGTCAGATCGAGTCGACTGAACCAACCGAGGTAGTCGGATTACTGGCCAGTCTGGGCGTGAATGCCGAACCCGAGCTTCTTTCCCAGGTGCAGCTCGGCAAGGCCTGCCCCACCCCGAATGGCCGGGGCGCGCATCTGATATTGACGACACAGGATGGGCCGATCACCTTGATGATTTTACCCAATACTCAAGTTCCCAACGCCCCGACCTCAGCGACACTGGCCAACGGGATGGAAGCCTGGGTAGTCAATCTTGAGCATGGCAGCATGGCCGTCATAGCCGAACCGGGTCGACTCTCACACCAATTGGCCCGGCAACTGCAACAGCAGGTCAGCACCAGCGGAGCCATCGAACTTTAAGCTCAGGGGTCCGCGCAAAGTCTTGCGCGGGCGTTTTCACCCAAGGTGTTGGTGTGCCTGGCAGCACTGCCTGTTGCTTGCATCTGGCGCCCTATGATCAGATTCCGCTTGCCGAGCGACGCAATGGCCCGATAAGGGTTCCTGATTACGCACGTTTCTCAGTCATTCTGTAGGGGGTTGAACCGTGCTGATCCAGGTTCCCGTGTCTATCGATCGCTTCGAGCATCCGGTGGTGCCGGGTGCTTCGAGGGCAGGCAAACCTAACCCCTGCACCCAACTGTCAGCGGCAAGTGGCGTTACCTGCTGGCAGGCCGTGGGTCGCGGAACCCGGCACGATCGTGCAGCTTCGATCAGTCTCTTCATTA
>CAZFYM010000002.1:0-101224 GCA_964523755.1 uncultured Wenzhouxiangella sp.
GAAGGGAATGAATCGCATTCGCCCCGTATCATGAGTCAAACCGAAGCGAGCTGGCTGCCCAGCGGTCAGGCCTGTCAGGCTGCCATGCTGCGATTGATTGGGCGGGCGCGACACAATGTACTGCTCCAGACCTATATTTTTCGCGATGATGCCTGTGGTCAGCGGATGCGCGCCGCCCTGATCGATGCTGCACAGCGTGGCGTTCGGGTTCGCGTATTGATTGATGCCCTGGGCTCACATGCCTTGCCGGGTTCGTTCTTTGATGTGCTTGTCACTGCCGGTGCCCGGATACGTCGATTCAATCCCTTGCATCCGAGCCGGATTACCTACCGAAATCATCGCAAGCTGCTGGTCTGCGACCATGAAGTGGCTGTCGTGGGTGGCTTCAATATTGGTGATGAGTACGATGGTGACGGGCTGGATTCCGGTTGGTGCGAGCTGGGTCTTCAGGTATTCGGACCGCTGGCTGAGGCTCTGGGCCGATCCTTTGGACGCATGTATGTCCTGGCAATTGATCGCCCGCGCCGCCTGGCGCGTTTGCGGGCAGCCAGTGAGCGGCGGCTGGAAAGAACGCCTTCAGGCCGACTTTTGCTCAGTGGTCCGGGCCGTGGTCACAACCCGCTCGAGGCCTCGTTGATGCGTGATCTGGGCAAGGCCAGCTCGGTGCTGATCATCAGCCCTTATTTTCTGCCGACCTGGGGCCTGCGCCGACGCTTGATCAAGCTGGCGCGTCAAGGCGGGAGGGTCCGTTTGCTGTTGCCGGCGCTCAGCGATGTTGCTCTGGCCCTGCATGCCAGCCGAGCGCTTTATCTTCGCTTGCTCAGGGCCGGTGTCGAAATTCTCGAATACCAGCCGCAGGTCTTGCATGCCAAGCTGGTCATCACCGATCGTGTGGTTTATGCCGGTTCGGCCAACTTCAACACCCGCAGCCTGCATATCGACTATGAACTGATGCTGCGCATGACTGATGGCCGGCTCAGAAACCAGGCCGAGGGCCTGTTCGACGCACTGGCCGAACAGTCACGCATGGTTGATCTTGGTTCCTGGCCCGAGCAGCAGACCGGGTGGGATCGGCTGCGGCAAAAGCTCGCCTATTGGATCATGGCCCGACTGGATCCGCTGGTTGCTCGCTGGTTGTGGAAACCCTGATGATCGGGTTGTTCGTCGGCTTCAGTAGCCGGCCTGACGATCTACGACCCCCAGCGGGGAAAGTCCGGCACGGATCCGATGATAGCTTTCGAGAATCAGGGCAGCCGCCTCTTCTGGTTGCGTCAGACTGGCGCAATGCGGGGTAAGGTGAATGGCCGGATGTTTCCAGAATGGATGGTCCAGAGGCAGAGGTTCTGACCGGAACACATCCAGAATGGCCCTGGCGGGTTGGCCGATTTCAAGGGCCTTGAGCAGATCGTTTTCGTTGAGGTGTTCGCCACGACCCACATTGATCAATACCGAGCCCGATTTCATGCAAGCGAACAGACCGGCATCAAGAATACCGCGGGTATCTGTGGTCAACGGCAGCGTGCAAATCAGATAGTCTGATTCACCCGCCAGGGTTTCCAGATCGACCAGGCGAACCGGATAATGCTCGCTGTGGACCGCCTGACGGCGACAGGCCATGATCGGGAAGTCCAGCGCGGCAAAGGCCATCGCTGATTTTCTGGCCATGCTGCCGTAGCCGAGCAGACCAATCATGGGTGGATGGTCCGGGGCAAACGGCTCCCAGTGGCGCACCGACTGAAGATCGTCGAAGCGACCAAGCCGACGCCAGTCCCTGGTGACCTGGCCCACCAGGTAGGCAGCCATATCGGCGGCCAGTCGCTGGCCGGACAGACGGCCCAGCGGAAGACTGGCCGGCAGGTCGGGATCAGCCAGCAGCTGGTCCACCCCGGCACCCAGCGAGCAGGCTGCCTTCAGCCCTGTCAGTTCTTTGAACAGGCCAGGTGGATGCTGCCAGCAGACGACGAATTCAACCGAGGCGGCATCACCAATGCGTGGCCAGATCCTCAGGTCCAGGTCTGGTTCCAGTTGCGTGAGACTGGCGGTTAAAGCTTGTGTGTCGCGCCCGGGCGTGGCAAGCAGAATAGCCATGAGAGCGTCTGACTACTGCGCTGGTGCGGGTTCGACTCGCTGGCGATAGCGCTGATAAAGGCTGCGGCCCGGGTCACGCATCAGATCGTAGGCCTGGCCATCGATCCAGACCCGCTCGATTCGGGTCATGGGCTCAAGCGGATCGCCATTGCTGGCAAACAGCGTGGCGCGTTTGCCCGGTTCAATCGAACCGAGCTGATCGGCGACTCCAAGAATCTCGGCAGGCCAGAGCGTGACGCTTTTCAGAGCATCGTCCTTGTCCAGTCCGTGGGCCGCCGCGCTTCCGGCATGAAAGGGCAGGTTTCGGGCATTGGCAACATCCATTCCGCTGCCCGAGTCGGCAATGGCAAAGCGCACGCCGGCCTCGGCCAGGCGCGCGGCAGCAACAAAGGCCATATCGTAGGGCTCCCAGCGTCGGCTGGGCATGGCGTAGACATTGCGCAGAATGACCGGGATGTTGTCGGCCGCCAGGCGCTCGGCAAGGTACTGGACATCCGGGTTGGCCATCAGAACGATTCGTTCAAACTTCTGATCCTGTGCCCAGTCCAGCGCCTTTTCCATCACATCGTAGCGGTTGGCCTTGATAAACAGGGGCATCTCGCCGGCCAGAACCGGACCCATTGCCGCGAGCTGGTCATTGCGTGCCGGACGGGGTGAATTGTCGTTGTCGGCAGCGACCACTGCGCGTTGGTAGTGGCGAGCCTGGTCAAGCACCGCTTCGATGCGCTTGAGATCCTCGTTGTCCTCGTCATCCACCGCGGCGGGCGGAAAGGCCAGGTGCATGCCGGTTGGCGCGGCAAGTACCATTTCCTCCCAGCTCCAGCCATCCAGCCGAACTACGGCCGAAGTCCCTTGAATCAGACCGCCTTCGGGCATGATATGAGCACTTAAAATGCCACCGGCAATGCTGGCTGGCAGCAGCCCAGAGTCATGATTGATTGCCACTTCGGCCCGAATGGCCGCGTTGATTGCGCCCATTTCAGCGGTATCGACCGTGCCGGCTACGCTGCTGATTTCGGTCAGGCCAAGCTGGGTGGCCGGATGGACGAATCCGGGATACAGGTGCAGCCCGGCCAGATCAATGATTTGCGCATCGTCGGGAATGGCGAGATCCGCTCCGATGGCTTCGATCAGACCCTCACGAATGAGGAGGCTGCCCTTGATCGGTTCACTGCTGACCGGGTGGATGGTGGCACCCGTCAGCGCGATCACATCGGCTCTGGTCGCCGGGACCAAAAGCATCGCCGACAGCAGTACGGCGGCAACAGACTTATTCAGCATGGAAAATACAGTATTCATCGTGATCCAGTTCCGATGAGCGGTAGCCGGTCAGGTGAGCGGCGAAGCTGTGAAAGTGGGGGTGCCGACCCGGCTCGACGGATTCTTCCTGAGTTGAATCGTCACCGGATTTGTCAGCCTTCTCGTCCTGAGTTTCCAGAACCTGGGCGAGCAGTTGTTCGCGCTCAGCGGCCAGCCGCGCACGCATGGCCAGGTCGGCCTGGCGATCAAAATAGCGTCGCCCGTCAACCCAGGTTTGTTCGACGCGCGAATAAACCGACAGCGGGTGGCCGGTCCAGATCACCACATCGGCATCCATTCCCTGGTCCAGGCTGCCGGTGCGTTCAGCAATACCCAGCTGGGCGGCCGGACCGGCCGTGATCATGCGCAGTGCATCGTGCGGATCCATATTGCCGTAGCGCACCGCCTTGGCGGCCTCCAGGTTCATGCGTCGGGCCAGTTCCGGATTGTCCGAGTGCAGGCCGGTCAGAACGCCGGCTCGATGCATCAATGCCGGGTTGAATCCGATCGCATCGATGGCTTCGAACTTGAACGCCCACCAGTCGACAAAGGTTGAACCGCCGACGCCATGTGCTGCCATCTGCGGAGCGATCTTGTAACCTTCCAGAACGTGCTGAAAGGTCTTGATCACGAAACCGAACTGTTCGGCAATCCGCATCAGCGCCAGCATTTCATCGGCCCGATAGGCATGCGAGTGCACATCGCGTTCACCCCGAAGAATCTCGGCAATAGCAGCCAGTTCATGATCGGGCCTGTGGGGCACCTGATCCCGGCCAGCTCGGCCATCAGGCGCATTGTCGATGGCATCCTGATAGTCAGCAGCCTGCTGAAACTTTTCCTGGATGATCTGAGCGACTCCCTGGCGGGTCTGCGGGTAGCGTGGTTCGTCGCTTTGCCAATTGCTTTGCTTGGGATTTTCACCCAGGGCGAACTTGATCCCTTCCGGTGCGGCGTCAAACACCAGATCGGCAGGTTCTGCGCCCCAGCGCATCTTGATCACCGACATCTGACCGCCAATGGCATTGGCCGATCCGTGCAACAGGTTGATGGTCGTCACGCCGCCTGCCAGCTGGCGATAGATGTTGATTGACTCCGGGTCGATAACATCCCGGATTCTGACATCGGCCGTGCTGATGCGCGAGCCCTCGTTGACCCCGCCAATAATCGCGGCGTGGGAATGGGCATCAATAATGCCTGGTGTGATGTGCAGGTCGGTTCCATCAATCTCAACGCTGTCACGGGGCGCGGGGAGGTCGTTACCGATGGAGCTGATCCGACCGCGTCGGATCAGCAGGTCGGCATTCTCCAGGATGCCGGCATCCGTGGCGGTCCAGATGGTCGCGTTGCGGATAATGATCGAGTCTGGCTGCTCGGGTTGCGGGCTGTTCCAGGCCTCGATATCCGGTATCCAGTCAGCAACCGCAACACCGCTGTGGGCAATCATCGCAATCAGGGTCAGGGAAAACAGGTTGCGGCGAATCATCACAGCACCTCCAGGGTTTCCGGGGTTCCGGTTCGCTGGCCGCGAACCGTGAATTCTCCGAAGGGACCGGTACCATTGCCGCGTGCGCGATCACCATCAATCTGCAGGCGAATGGTAATCGTGCCGGAACCTCCGAAACGGCTCACGTCCATACTGGCAATCACTTCTTCACCGCTGACCTTGACATCACTCAGAGGCGATTCATTGCCCATTACCGACAGCGTACCTGACATGCCCGTCGGTGGGCCGGTCAGGATCATCCGGGCTTGCATGTCACCCATGCTTCCCAGGCCGAGCGTCAGCGACCAGGTGCCAGCTGGATCGACGGCGGGCGGTACCAGTGCGGCAAGCACATGCTCACGACCGTCAATCCAGACCGCATTGATCGACGGGCTTTCGACCAGCAGCTCACCTTCGACAACGATCAAATTGGCCATGTAACCGGGGCGAATGCGACCGGCGCGGTCACCCAGCCCCAGCCAGGCGGCCGGCTCGGTTGTCAGAGCGGCCAGCGCCTGATCGGCCGTCAATCCTGATTCCATGGCGCGAGCCAGGTTGGCAAAAATCTGCTTGGGCTGAGACAGGCCGTGGGTGGTAAACATCAGTGGAACGCCGGCGTCGGCCAGCCTGGACGGATTGGTCGGGGCATTTTTCCAGTGCCGCAGGGCTTCCAGCGACACGTTACGATCACTCTCGTCCCTGGCATCCGGCGGCTCCGGGAAATTCAGTGGCAGGATATGGCGAATCGACCGCTCGGTGATCGTGTCAAGCCGGCGATATTCTTCGCCGTGGCCGATCAGGACCAGGTCAAGCTGTCTGCCCCGGGTGAATTGATCCTGGGTGAATTCGAGTATGCGCAGGCTGTCGGTCAGGTCGCTGGCCTGAAAGACCAATGGAATGTCACCCGCCAGAACCGGGGCCAGAGCGTCCAGACCCTCCAGCCATTGTGGCCGCGCCTGGGCAGGATTGCGTTGCCAGGCAGCTCGTGCCTGCTGCTGCCAGCCCGCGTCGTCCAGTGTTTGCCGGACCAGCGCGACGGCGCCCATCAAGGAGTTGGGGAATTGCCGTCCCCGGGCGCGTCCGTCGAACGACGCGTAATGGGCAACCGAGGTGGCCAGCAGATTGTGGCTTAGCTCACCATCACCGAGATTTGCCACCAGGCCCTGACCTCGCAACAGCCCCCCGGCCGGCGCCATCATGGCAGTGGTGAACCCGGCCTCACGCATCGCCGGCAAGCGCTCGCCAGGCCAGTCGCTGGCTTTCAGGCGATGATCAGGCCGGATCAGTTCGTGACGACCTTCCGGATCTGCCGCGCGCTCATCGTCGTCCGATCCACCGGCCTGAGTATCGATGGCGAAATAAGCATCGATAAGGCCCGGATAGATCGTTATCGGCTCCTCGTCATCCTTGCGTTCGAATTTGATCAGCCGCGCGTCGGTCGGCGGGGTCAGGCCCTCACCCACGGCTTCGATGATGCCGTCACGGATAACAATGGTTGCCGATTCCAGAGTCTGGCCCGGTTCGGTGACCACGCGCACGCCAGTCAGGGCAAAGCTGTTGGGGGTTGGCTGGCGCAGGTCGGCAGCCAATGATGTGCCGCTGAGAAGCAGCGCCAGGACAAACAATCTCAAGTGGAATCTTCCTTACCGGGCAACAAGGCGACAGACCATAACCCAGTCGATGTGAGGGCTCATAGGCCAGAAGTCACGAATTGGAGCGGGTTTTTGAAAATCATCCCGAGCTCATGCCGGGCTGGGCGAAGAAATAGCCTTGAAAAAGATTGATCCCGGCATCCTGTAACCACCGAAACTCCTCGACCGATTCCACCCCGCTGGCGATCAGTTTGATTTGCAGCGACTGGCAAAGTGCAATGATGCCGCGAGCCATGGCCTGCGCTTCGGGCCGTTCGTGAATGTTCTGGACCAGACGATGGTCCAGTTTGACCAGGTCCGGCTGGAACTGGGCAACGGGTCGCAGGTCAGCATCGCGCTGACCGAAATTGTCGGCCAATACCCGGAATCCGGCATCGCGAATGGTCTGGCGGACTCTGGCCAGCGGTTCGGCGTTGCCGATGGCGCTGAGATTGTTCAATTCGAGCACGATTCGCTCAAATTCGATCTTGTGCCGCTTGGCCAGGTGTCGGGCCACCTCGACCACCAGCGCCACGTTGCTGGCCTTGATATCGGTGCAGTTCAGGTGCAGATCGGCATCAACTTCGAAATCGGCGGCGGCTTCAATGGCCCGAATACGGCAGGCCTGATCAAACGCGAAGCGCTGGTCGTGACCAATCCGGCTCATCACCAGAGAGGCGGGCTCGTTGCGGATTCCCCGAACCAGCGCCTCGAATCCGATCACGTCAAATTCCGACGCATCAATAATGGTCTGAAAGGCAAAGCTGATATCGGTGCCAACCAACTGGTTGTACTGGCGTATATGTTCGTAGACATCGAAGCTGGCCGCCGTGGTCGCAACATCATTCATGATCTTTCCCTGTCGTGTGCTGGAACCCGTAACCGGTCCCAGGCCACATCGGATAGTAGCGCGAACGGGCGATCGATTAAAGTCTGTCTGAGCTTCCCTCCCTGATCAGTTGTCAGTGGCGCGCCGGCGAAACCATACTGCTGCGGCGAGAAATACCAGAGCGATCACCAGGCCGATCCACAGTTCCGGCTTGAAAAAGTGTGCCGCCAGATTGGAAAAGCTCATGTACAGACTTTCGTTGAACTGCATGTTGCTGAAGTCGCCGTCGCCGACCTGGATATCGATGTTTCCAGGCAATACGCCACTGCCCAATCGTTTGAGAATGATCAGGCCGAAGTTGGTCCCGGGCAGAGTGAAACTGGTCGCCAGCGACCAGGTGTGCTGGATCAGGGCAATGGCGGCCGGGATACCGATGGCAATCAGGATGGGTAGTCGGGGGGCCCAGGATGAGCAAAAGACCAGCCAGGCGTATACAGGTATCAACCACAATGCCTGAATCAAGAGTCCCAGTGCCATGACCGTCCATAATTGCGGCAGGCTGGCTGGCAGCCAGAAGGCCGTGAGCGGATTGATCCCGGACATCAGGCCATACAGACTGGCAATCAGCAGCAAGGCCAGCTGAGTAAGAATGATGGCAAACATGAACATTGCCGGGACCAGTAGGCAGGCGGCAAGAATTTTCGAGGCCACGGTGAGGGTGTCGGAAACCGGCAGGGATTTCCAGAACAGTATGGAGCGGTCACGACGGTCATCGTACAGACAACCTGCCAGGTAGAACAGAATGATCAACAGCATCAACTGAAAGAACAGCGTCGAGACCGAGAATAGGGCACCGGTTACGATCAAGCGTCGTTCTTCGAAGCCTTGCTCCGAGAAAACCCGCAATGCGTCAGACGTGAATGCCATATCCGCATCAAAACGCGCGCCGATGATCAGTGTGAAAATGGCGAGAAACACCAGGAATCCGCCGATGGCCAGCGGTGTCCACTTGAAGGCTACCGGGCTTTCCAGCAGTTCCCGACGAATCAGGGCAAAAAGGGGTTTGACGAATGCTGTGTTCACGCAGCTTCCTCCTCGGAAAGGATAGCGGTTTCCTCATCGCCCATCAGGGCGACAAACAGGTCAGCCACGCTGGGCTTGTGGATTTCGCCCAGTTCGCGGAGACGGCTGCTGTCGGTCTGATCAAATAACAGGATATGTCGCCCAAACAGGACCCGTTCATGCAGCGGATTGAGTGCTCGAGCGGCGTCGACCTGATCGGGTTTGACCATGACCTCGGTATAGCGCTCGTGGACATCGTCCATGGAGCTGTTGAGAATCAGCTTGCCGTCCTTGATAAAGATCAGGTCGGTCAGTATGTGCTCGACTTCCTCGACCTGATGGGTGGTGATGACGATGGTTCGCTCTTCATCAAAATACTCATTGAGCAGATTCGAGTAGAAGCGCTTGCGAAAGAGGATGTCCAGGCCCAGGGTGGGTTCATCCAGTACCAGCAGCTTGGCATCGATTGCCATCACCAGAGCCAGATGCAGTTGCACCACCATCCCTTTGGAAAGTGCCTTGACCCTGGCATCCTGACGGACCTTGGTGTTTTGTAAATAATGCATGCATTGCTTGCGCGAGAATTTTGGGTGCAGGCGCTCGGTCAACTCAATGATATGGCGAACGCGAGCCCAGCGTGGCAACACCGCGACGTCGGCGATAAAGCAGACATCCTGCATAAGCTGGTCACGTGATTTTGAAGGGTCCAGTCCAAGCACCTCCAGTTCGCCCTCGTAGCGTCCGAGGCCCAGTATCGCTTTCAGTGCGGTTGTCTTGCCGGCACCATTGGGCCCGATCAGGCCAACGATACGACCAGACGGAATGTCCAGGTCAATGCCGTCCAGGGCGCGAGTCTTGCCGAAATGGCGGCTCAGGTTTCTTGCTCTAATGGTTGTGGTCATGAGATTCAGTCATCCTTTGACTGGGCCGGTTGAACAAGATCTTCCAGCTTCAGCCCAAGCTGGTCGATCCGGGCCGCCAGGCGCGGCCACTCTTCGTTGAGAAATCTTTGCCGCTCGCTCGCCAGCAGCTGACGACGGGCACCTTCGCGCACGAACATGCCGACACCACGCCGTTTGGCCACCAGGTCATCATCGACCAGCGACTGGTAGGCCTTGGACACTGTCAGTGGATTGATCTGAAAGTCCACAGCAACCTGGCGCACCGAAGGTAGCGGTTGACCCTCGGCCAGGGTGCCATCAAGTATGGCGGCCACGGTTTTTTCCCGCAGCTGCCAGTAGATTGGCTGGTTATCGTCCCAATGGGTGGTCATCAGTGACCCTGAAACGGCAGCCCGAACCAGTTCAGTAGACCTGAGGAGACACTTGATGATGGTGCCGAGCCGTCACCGGTCCCGCGGCGAGGGGTGTCTGAGCCAGAAGATGGCTCGTCGCGAGTGGCGCCCATGTGCCGCGCCATCAGCTCCGCCGTTTCGGTCTGATCGATCTGTGCGCGCAGGGAGTCCTCGCGGCTGCTGAAATCGGTCGCAAAAGCAATGATCAGGCATACGGCTGCGGCCAGGGCTGCCAGGGTATGCGGTATTTCGAGCGTCTTGCGTTTGACGGTGGGGAGCATGCTGTATTCTCCAGGATTGATCGTATTGGTGTACTAGTCTAGTATAACACCAGAACAGAGTCAAGGCTTTTTCTGAAAATGACCTCAGACCTTGAGGCTGAACACGTTCGGTTGTTCTGGTAGAATTCCCGGCGTTGAACCATTGGCAGGGGGCAGTGGTCGTAGCCAGGTAATTTCACTCATCGATCCCTCAGGAGAACGATTCTCATGCGAACTATTTCTTTGATGGCTACCGTTTTGGTGGCTTCTTTCATCAGCGCACCCGTTTTTTCCCAGGAGCTTGAATCCGACGCGGACCGTCTCAGTTATACCGTCGGCATGGATATTGGCAATTCGTTGGCCGAGCAAGGCATGGAGCTTGATCTTGATTTGTTGATCGAGGCACTTCGGGCCTCCTACCTGGGCGAGGAAACGCGGTTGACCACTGAAGAGGCTCTGGCCGAGCGTGACAAGTTCATGCAGCGTCGACAGCAGGAACTGGAAGCCGCGCGCTCGCGTGATGCCGAGACCAATCTTGAAGAAGGTCGGGCATTTCTGGCCCAGAACGCCGAACGTGAAGACGTGATCCAGACAGCATCGGGTCTGCAGTATCGGGTTATCCAGGAAGGCGAAGGCGACCATCCGGCCGCGACCGACCAGGTCACGGTTCATTACCGGGGAACCTTGCTGAATGGAACCGAGTTCGACAGCTCCTATGCTCGCGGTGAGCCGGCGACCTTTGCACTCAACCAAGTGATCCCGGGTTGGACCGAAGGCGTGCAGCTGATGACCAAAGGTGCCAAGTACGAGTTTTTCATTCCGGCCAACCTTGCTTATGGTGAGCAGGGGCGCCCGGGTCCGATCGGTCCGAACAGCACCTTGATTTTTGAAGTCGAGCTGATCGATATCGCCGGCCGTGGCAACGACCAGGGCTAAGGGTCCAGAATGATGGGTTCATTGCAGGAAGCCCTGCTTAAATCAGGGCTGGCGGATGAGTCCCAGACAAGGAAATCAGCGCGTCGGGATGATCCCGACGCGGTCCGTTCCAGGTCGGGGAGCAAGCTGCACGGCAAGCCTAAACCCGAGTCCAGACGGAATGGCGGCAGGCCACCTCGAAAAACATCTGAATCGTCTGATCTGGCACGAGCCTATCAGGCCCGGCAGCAAGCCGAAAAGCAGGAGCGGGAAGCCAAAAAGCAGGCCAAGGTTGCCGCTCAGGAGCTTCGCCGCAAACGCAACCAGCTGCTGGATCAGGTGATCAGCGGCAATTCTCTCAATCGCAAGAATGCCGATGTGCCTCGGTATTTCGAACATCTGGGACGTATTCGCCGAGTCTTATGCACGCAGGAGCAGCGAGAGCAGCTTAACGCCGGTGAAATCGGCGTGGTCAATCTTCGAGGTTCCTACTTATTGGTCAGTCTCGATACACTCGCGGCTTACCGCGCTATCGCCCCGGATCTGGTACCCGACTTGAATGCCTCCGAGCCTGAAGATGATGGCTCGCATTACCCGCCGGTTCCGGATGATCTGATTTGGTAGGCGGATCAGTATTCCTGAATGCATATAAAGCTCAGGACGGGGACAAGGGGCCATACCGGCCCGTGCAAGCGTGGCTGAGATATCTCCGTAATCAGGAAAGGATTTGCCCTAATCGAGGTTCGGTCGCAGAAACTTCTCGGCCTGATCGAGTGAAATATTCTTGCGCCGGGCGTAATCTTTGACCTGATCCTTGCCCAGCTTGCCGACCACGAAGTACTTGCTTTCCGGATGGCCGATATAGTAGCCGCTGACCGATGCAGCAGGATGCATGGCGAACGATTCGGTCAGCTCCAGCCCGATATTGCCCGGTGCGTCCAGTAGTTTGAAAAGCTTTTCTTTTTCGCTGTGGTCGGGGCAGGCGGGATAGCCTGGAGCCGGGCGAATGCCGCGGTATTTTTCCTTGATCAGCGCCTCACTGCTCAACGCTTCGTCCGGCGCGTAAGCCCAGAGTTCACGGCGAACCTTGGCATGCAGGGCCTCGGCCAGCGCTTCGGCGAGTCGGTCGGCCAGCGCCTGTAACAGAATGCCGGCATAATCGTCGTTATCCGGCAGATTTTTCCTGGCCTGTTCAATTCCGTGGCCGGTTGTAACCGCAAACAGCCCGGCATAGTCCTTTTTGCCAGAATCTGCGGCGGCGACAAAGTCAGACAGGCACAGATTGGCCGAGGGCTTGTCGGATTGCTGGCGCAGACAGACCAGGCGCTCCAGTAGTTCGTTTCGCTCGTCGTCGGTGTAGAGCAGGATATCGTCGCCATCACTGGCTGCCGGTAGCAGCGCGCAGACGGCCTTTGCCGTCAACCATTTTTCGTCGACCAGCCGTTTGAGCATGTCCTGGGCATCATTGAACAGACCGGTGGCCGCTTCTCCAACAACCTCATCGTTCAGAATATCCGGATAGCGTCCGGCCAGTTCCCAGGTCTGGAAAAATGGTGTCCAGTCAATCATGTCGACCAGCTCATCCAGCGGCCAGTCATCAATAACCGTCAATCCGGGTTTGAGTGGATTTTCCGGAGACCAATCACGGTTTTCAGCTTGCCAGGCGTTGGCGCGAGCCTTCTCGATCGAAATCAGAGGTTTGCGCGATTTGCGCTGGGCATGACGCTCGCGAATCTCGTTATAGTCCTCGGCGATTGCGCCGGCGTAATCCGCGCGGTTTTTCTTGCTGGCGAGTTTGCGCACCACATCAACCGAGCGAGAGGCATCCTTGACCCAGCAAACCGGTGCGTCGTAGGCCGGATCGATCTTGAGTGCCGTATGGGCGCGCGAAGTCGTCGCACCCCCGATCAGCAGCGGAATGTTCATTCCCCTTTTCTGCATCGCTTCGGCAACGTTGACCATTTCATCCAGTGAAGGGGTGATCAGCCCCGACAAGCCGACCAGATCCACATTCTCCTTGTCTGCTTCGTCGAGGATTTTCTCGGCCGGCACCATGACACCCAGGTCATGTACGTCGAATCCGTTACAGGCCAGTACCACGCCGACAATGTTCTTGCCGATGTCATGGACATCACCCTTGACCGTGGCCATCAGGACCTTGCCCTTTTTCTCGCCGACCTTTTTCTCCTTCTCAAGATAAGGTACCAGGTGGGCCACAGCTTTTTTCATGACCCGCGCCGACTTGACGACCTGGGGCAGAAACATCTTGCCGTCGCCAAACAAGTCGCCGACGTAGTTCATGCCGTCCATCAACGGACCTTCGATGACTTCCAGCGAGCTGGCATGTTGCTGGCGCGCTTCCTCGGTATCCTCGACGACGTATTTGTCGATTCCCTTGACCAGCGAATACTTGAGGCGTTCTGCCACGGGTTTCTCGCGCCAGGCTTCGTCCTTTTCCTGTTTCTTGCCGTCACCCTTGTACTTGTCTGCCGCCTCCAGCAGTCGTTCGGTGGCATCATCACGTCGATTCAGAACGACATCCTCAACCAATTCCCGCAATTCGGCGTCGATATCGTCATAGACCTCCAGTTGACCGGCATTGACGATACCCATGTCCATGCCAGCCTTGGTCGCGTGATACAGGAACACCGAGTGCATGGCTTCGCGTACCGGGTTGTTGCCCCGAAACGAGAATGACATGTTGGAAACCCCGCCGGAAATGTGGCAATGCGGGAACTGTTTTTTGAGTTCACGTGTGGCGTTGATGAACTCCATGGAGTAGTTGTTGTGCTCATCCATACCGGTGGCGACCGGGAAGATGTTGGGGTCGAAGATGATGTCCTCCGGCGGGTACCCGGCCTGCTCGGTGAGGAGCTTGTAAGCCCGGGAAACGCACTCGACCATGCGCTCGGCACAGTCGGCCTGACCGGTTTCATCAAAAGCCATGACCACTACGGCGGCACCGTAGCGTCGAATGCGCCTGGCTTGTTCCAGAAAAGCTTCCTCACCTTCTTTCAGACTGATCGAATTGACCACGCCCTTGCCTTGCAGGCAGCGCAGGCCCGCCTCGATCACGCTGAACTTGCTGGAGTCAATCATGACCGGAACACGCGCAATGTCCGGCTCGGCCGCGATCAGGTTGAGAAACCTGACCATGGCCTCCTCGGAGTCAAGCATGCCCTCATCCATGTTCACATCGATGATCTGGGCCCCGTTTTCAACTTGTTGCAGGGCAACCTCAACGGCTTCATCGTACTTTTCGTCCATGATCAGTTTTTTGAAGCGTGCCGACCCGGTCACGTTGGTCCGTTCACCAATATTGACGAAGTTGATGTCAGGTGTGATGACCAGCGGCTCCAGGCCGCTGAGTCGGGTATAGCGGGATTGTTGCCCTGTACTCATAAAATTGAAAATTGGGTTTGAATGATCAGGCTGCTGCCTTGAAGGCAACGGCGCGAGGTGAAGCGTTGCGGACGGCCTCGACTATGGCCCGCAGGTGGTCCGGTGTGGTACCACAGCAACCGCCGATGATATTGACCAGACCTTCGCTGGCATAGGTTTCGATGACCGCAGCCATTTTCTCGGGTGATTCATCATACTCACCGAACTCGTTCGGCAGACCAGCATTCGGGTGGGCCGTTACCAGACAGTCGGCGACCTTGCTCAATGCCTTGACATGGCTTTTCAGCTGATCCGCTCCAAGGGCGCAGTTGAAACCCACGGCGGTGGGGCGGGCATGGGCAATCGAGTAGTAGAAGGCCTCCGGTGTCTGTCCGGACAAGGTTCGTCCACTGGCATCGGTGATTGTCCCCGAGACCATCAGCGGCCAGCGCTTCTCTCTTGACTCAAATTCCTCTTCAATCGCGAAAATGGCAGCCTTTGCATTGAGTGTATCGAACACGGTTTCAACCATGATCAGGTCAGCTCCACCGTCGAGCAGGCCGGCGACCGCTTCGCGGTAGGCGTCAACCAGAGTGGCAAAGTCGATATTCCGATAGCCCGGACTTGATACATCGGGTGATATCGAGGCAGTGCGGTTGGTTGGGCCAACGACGCCGACGGCAAACCGCGGTTTGTCCGGTTCCCGACTTTCGAACCTG
Source organism: uncultured Wenzhouxiangella sp. (assembly GCA_964523755.1). Classification (GTDB taxonomy): domain Bacteria; phylum Pseudomonadota; class Gammaproteobacteria; order Xanthomonadales; family Wenzhouxiangellaceae; genus Wenzhouxiangella. The sequence continues at coordinate 14,962 of CAZFYM010000002.1, forward strand.
TGACAAACCTCGCGTGCAATTTCAGCCGCCTTGCGGTTGATTTCTTTCGACAGGTCTTCCAGGGCATAGTCAGCCTGGCTGATGCGGTTGGCATTGAAGGTGTTGGTTTCGACCAGATCGCAGCCGACTTCCAGGAACTGGCGGTGAATGTCAGCAACCAGGTCAGGCCGGGTCAGAACCAGCAGATCATTATTGCCCTTTAAGTCATGGGAGTGATCGGTAAAACGCTCGCCTCGAAAGTCGGATTCATCCAGCTCGGCCTGCTGAATCATGGTGCCCATGGCACCATCCAGAATCAGGATTCGCTCACTCAAAGCGTCAAACAATCGCTGGACGCGGTCGGGATCGTGCCACTTGAGTTCAGTCATGGTTTGTTCGCCACAAAAGTGATGATTTTGAAGTTGGGAGTCTTGCGTTCGATCGAGGTGATGTCACAAAACGCCAGTTCCAGCCCGACCTCGCTGCACAGCCGGGCAATCTGTTTCGGCGTGAAGCCGGCATTGACATGCCCGTAAGCCTGAACCTCGTTCTGATAGTGATGCTTTGCCAGCGTGGCACCCAGGATCCGACCGCCTTGTTCAAGCACTCGGCACGCTTCGATCATGGCGTGCTCGGGACGCGGACTATAGGTCAGTGCGTGCAACATCAGGACCGTATCAAAGGCGTTGTCCTGAAAGGGCAGGGCATGCATGTCGCCCTGGTGAAAATGCACATGATCGAACGGCGCAACCCGGGCTTTTCCCGCCGCGACTACCCGCGCTGACAAGTCAATACAGTCGATGCGTCGGGCCTGACTGGCCAGTAGTTCCCCCATGACACCGTCGCCGGAGGCAATGTCGAGGACGCGATCAAGCTCAAGCAGACGGACCAAAGCCCGGGCCGTGGCTTCCCAGGTGCGTCCGGGTGAATAATGGCGTTCCATATCACCGGCCACGGCGTCCGGCCAGTTTCGACCCAGCGCTCTCTGGGCTAGCACGTCGCCAAGCCGGTCCGAGTCGGCCTGAACCACCGCGTCGTTCAATTTGCCCTTGAGCAATTGCCACAGCTCGGGCAATCCGCCCTCTCCAGAGTTGATCTGGATGCGGTAATACACCGAGACTCCTTCGCGCCTGTCGGCCACCAATCCGGCCTCACGCAAACGTGCCAGGTGGGTCGAAACTCGCGGCTGGGCCAGGCGGGTGATTTGCGCCAGTTCGGCGACAGTCAGTTCTTCCAGGTCAAGCAGGGCCAGCAGGCGCAAGCGGGTTGCGTCGCCAAGCAGCCCACAATGACGGCTGATCAGGTCGAGGTTGATGACAATATCCTTTCATCGCGATCAAGAGATAAGGTATAGCCTAGCGCTTGTGCGCAAACCTTTCAAGCCAAATCGCTGGATTGCTGCGAAACCGTCCCTGTGAGCGTGTCATCGGCACCCCAGGATGCGGTCATTAGGGATTCGCTCAATCCTCCCAATCGTCCTCCCAATCATCATCCAGCCAGGCATCGTAGTCTGGCGTTTCGGTCTGGGCACCGTGTATGAAATAGTTGCGTCGCTGAAGCCAGCCGTCGCGGATCAAAATATATTCATCGTAGGCCGCTGCCAATTCGGCATCCAGGGGTAATAAGCCAACGCGAGTGTCGACGATACGTAAAGCGAGCAGGCCATAAGAACCTCGGCGGTAAGCCAGTCGCCAGGCCTCGTCGCCAAAACCATCGCCGATTCGACCGACGGTGTCGCGCATGGTGGATGGGCCAACCAGGGGCAGCATCACAAAGCGGGAATCTTGCCAGCCCCAGCCGGCCAGGGTTTGACCGAGGTCGGCATCGTTGTCCTCAATGCCCGCCGCATCGGCCAGGTCAAACAATCCGCCGACGCCGTAAACCGTATTGGTGAAAAAGCGCTGAAATTCCTGTTCCAGGTCACCGCCGCGTCCCTGCAGCAGCATGTTGACCATGATAATGGGTGAGCGAAGATTGCGAAAGAAATTGCTTACCCCGGTCTGTACAGGTCCGGGGGTAACTTTCTGATAGCCCACGGCAACGGGTCTCAAAACGGCCTTGTCGACACCACGGTTGAATGAGTGAACCGAGCGATTCCAGGGTTCCCATGGGTCATCTGGATGCCGCTCTTCCGGGGGTGCTGCGGTTGTGGCACAAGCACACAATAAAATGCTCAGGATCAGAACCAATAGCTGTTTGATCGCGGGTTTCCGATTCATTTTGATTCCCTGACTTGCGAGTCTGGCTGACCCCATCCCAACAGTTCGTCGACCTGGCTTAAGCTGGCTAGTACCCGAAGGTCTTCTGGCGGATTGACAAAATCAATGCCGCGTCCCTGCAGCTGCGCATGAGTCTCCCACTCCAGCAGAAGTGCCAGGACACTGGAATCGGTGCGGGTCACCGCTTTCAGGTCGATTTGATCTGGCAGGTCGCCTTTCCTGCAGGCGGCCAGGCTGTGGCGATGAATTCTGGCGATTCGCTCGGCTGTCAGGTCGCCGGACAGATGGAATCCGGAGAAATCAGACTGCAAGTCATCCCGCGTTGTCACTGGCATCCACCTCGATATCGAATTCACCGCGCTGCAGACGTTCCATCATGCTGTCAAAGCCATCCCGGCGAATTTCTTCATTGATCTGATTGCGCAATGTTGAGACATAGGAAATGCCTTCGACGATCACATCGAAAACCAGCCACTCATCTCCACGCCGGCGCAAAATATAATCAACCGGTGCCTGACTGCCGGACTCCAGAGCAATGCGTGTTCGAACCCGGGTCATGCGTTCGGTGTTTTCGCCGGCCAACGGTAAAATCTCAACCTGATTGCGACTTTTGAACTCAAGCAGTCCACTGGCATAGCGACGCATCAGTACATTGGTCAAGGCATCCGAGAAGGCTTCGATCTGCTCGCGCTCAAGCTGGCGACTGTGACGGCCCAATACCAATCTGGCTGAATACAACTGATCCAAACGCGGACCCAGAACCTCTTTGAGCTTTTGGTGAAGCAGGGCCGGTGCCTGTTCGTATTCGGAGCGGTTTTGATCAACCAGGTTAAACAGTTCCGTGGTGGATTCACGGATCAGCGATACCGGATCTTCGCTGGAAAAGACAGGTGCCGACAGGCTCAGTGCCAGGACACAGATGAGTATTCTGAACATGTTATTCCTCTCCTTGGGAATTAAACATATAGCGGGTGATCAGTTGCTCCAGCTGAATAGCGGAATTGGTCAGGATGATTCGGTCGCCATCGACCAGGGCTTCGGGTGAGCCACCGGGTTCCAGCCCGATAAACTGATCACCAAGAATACCGGAGGTGAAAATAGAAGCGGATGAGTCTTCCGGCAATTCGTTGAACTGATCGGCAATTCGCATGGTGACCTGTGCCTCGAAAGTTTGCGGATCCAGGCTGATGGATTCGACCTGACCGATCGTTACTCCACCCATGGCGACCTTGGCTCTGGGTTTGAGGCCACCGATATTGCTGAAGTTTGCACGTATCTGGTATCCGCCACTGGATACCACGCCACGGTCGGTAGCCTGGACGGCAAGAAAAATCAGGGCAGCGATAGCCAGCAGCAGAAAAATGCCGGCGGTCAATTCGATCTGATGAGATGATTTCATGTACTCAAATCCCTGTTAAAGCATGAAGGCCGAAAGAACAAAGTCGAGAATCAGGACCGAAATGGCCGTGGCAATCACGGTTTGAGTGGTCGCCAGAGCAACACCTTCGCCAGTCGGTCGGGCAGTCCAGCCGTAGTAGACCGCCAGCCAGGAAGCCAGTGCACCGAAAGCGACCGATTTGAACATGCCGTGGCCGAAATCACGCCATAGTTCCACCGACGACTGCATGTTTCCCCAGAAAGTCAAGGCGTCGTTGCCCATCATGAAAACGGCAAAGATCAACCCGCCGAGTATGGCACACAGATTGAAAATCAGCGTCAGGGCAGGCACGGCGATCAAACCGGCAATCAGGCGCGGCTGAACAATGCGCTCCATCGGATCGATCGCCATCAAGTCCAGCGCATCAAGTTGCTCGGTGGCCCGCATCAGACCAATTTCAGCCGTGATCGAAGTGCCCGCGCGCCCGGCAAACAGCAGCGTGGTCAGCACCGGGCCAAGTTCCCGGAACAGGGACAGGGCCAATACGGTGCTGGCGGCATCGGCAGCCCCGAATCGGCTCAGGGTGTCGTAGGTCTGAAGGGTCAGGACCAGGCCGACAAAAAAACCACCGGTGACAATGATGACCAGCGATCGAACACCGGCAAAGTAGACCTGTCGCAGCGTTTCGGCCAGTTGCAGCCGAGTCAGGCGCATGTGAGCGATGGCTGTGACCAGAAAAACACCGGCCCGGCCGAGTTCGCGAACCGGTGTCAGCCAGACGCTTGTTGCGGCGTTATCGGAATTCATTGGTTCACTGCCAATTCCAGCAGATCGCTGGACAGGTCATTGGCAGGGTAGTGAAAGGGCACCGGTCCGTCCGGCTCGCCATCGATGAACTGGCGAACCAGGGGTTGCTGACTGTCATCCAGTGATTGCGGTGGTCCGGCTGCCATCAGCCGGCGATCAGCAATGATGCAGCAATAGTCAGCCAGACGGGCAATTTCATTAACATCATGGGTGATAACCACACTGGTCGTGTGCGTCGCCTGGTTGGTTTCCCGGACTAGGCGCAGGGAAACACCAAGAGAAATCGGGTCCAGTCCGGCAAATGGCTCGTCATACAACATAATGCCCGGATCCAGGGCCATCGCGCGGGCCATCGCCACGCGGCGGTTCATGCCACCGGAAAGCTCGCGCGGGAACAGGTGCGCGGCACCGCGCAGCCCCACCGTCTGCAGTTTCAGCAGAACAATCCGGCGGATCAGTGATTCGGCCAGATCGGTATGTTCGCGCAATGGCAGGGCAACATTGTCGAAACAGGTCAGATCGGTGAACAGGGCCCCATTCTGCAGCAGAACGCCGATGTTCTTTCGCAATCGGTTCAGGGCGCGGCCGGACAGCGTATGGACCGCTTCACCGTTGACCATGACCTCGCCCTTGTCAGGTCGAAGCTGGCCGGTAATCAGGCGCATGACCGTGGTCTTGCCGGAACCACTGGGCCCCATGACCGCAGTGACTTTGCCGGCAGGAATCTCGAGGTTGAAATCCTCGAGAATGACTCGCCCGCCCAGCGTGACGGTGATGTCGCTCAGGACGATGGCTGGGCCTGAATCGTTGTTGTCGGACATAAGTCAATTATTCTTATGGTCATTAACGGGGTGAGACTGCATCTTGCCGGCTAAGTTTACTTTACCGATGACAGTTTCTTATCAACGCAATTCCACGGTCGATTCTGCCAGTCCTGCGAATTAGGTTAGAGAATGTAACGGCTGAGATCCTCATTGCCCGCCAGTTCCTTCAGATGCAGGTCGACGTAATCGGCGTCAATTTCGAGGGTTTCGCCGGAGCGGTCCGGTGCCGCATAGGAGATTTCCTCCAGCAGATGTTCGAGTACGGTATGCAGCCGTCGCGCACCAATGTTCTCGGTCGACTCATTGACGGCGAAAGCAATTTCAGCCAGGCGCTTGATGGCGTCTTCGGTAAAACTCAGCTCGACTCCTTCGGTGGCCAGCAGGGCCTGGTACTGGCGCGTCAATGCCGCATCGGGCTCGGTCAGAATTCGCTCGAAGTCGTCGGCCGACAAGGCTCGCAGTTCGACCCGGATTGGCAAGCGGCCCTGCAATTCGGGCACCAGGTCAGACGGTTTGGCCACATGAAACGCGCCGGAGGCGATAAACAGGATGTGATCGGTGCTGATTGTGCCGTAGCGGGTGTTGACAGTGCATCCTTCAACCAGCGGCAACAGATCACGCTGAACGCCCTCGCGCGAGATTTCGCCCGAACTGCTGCTGTCAGAACGGCGGGCGACCTTGTCGATTTCGTCGAGAAAAACAATGCCGTTCTCGGAGGCATTGACTAAAGCGGTCTGCTTGACTTCTTCGTCGTTGATCAGTCGGGCTGCTTCCTCCTCGATCAGTACCGGGATGGCATCCTTGACCTTCATCTTGCGCTTTTGCTTTTTGCCGCCGGACATGCTGGAAAACATTTGCTGGAGCTGATTGGTCATTTCCTCCATACCAGGCGGGGCCATGATCTCGACGCCGACATTCAGTGAAACATCGATTTCGATCTCGCGCTCGTTGAAATCCCCATTGACCAGCTTGTTGAAAATCTTGCGGCGCGTCTCTGTCTGACTGTCGTCGACTTCTTCCGGCGCATTGCTGAAGCCGGACGACTGGCGTCGCGGCAGCATGATATCCACGACCCGTTCAATGGCTGCATCCTCAGCCCGAGAGCGGACCTTGGTCATGGCCTCCTCGCGGGCCATCTTGACGGCGGTTTCGACCAGGTCGCGGATGATGGACTCCACATCCTTGCCGACATACCCAACTTCCGTGAACTTGGTGGCTTCTACTTTGACAAAAGGGGCTCTAGCCAGCGCTGCCAGGCGCCGGGCGATCTCGGTTTTGCCGACGCCGGTCGGGCCGATCATCAGGATGTTTTTCGGCGTGATTTCGGGTCGCAGCTTGTCGTCAACCTGCATCCGGCGCCAGCGGTTGCGCAGGGCGATGGCGACAGCGCGCTTGGCAGCGGCCTGGCCGATAATGTGGCGGTCCAGTTCCTGGACAATTTCTCGGGGAGTCATTTGCGACATGAATTCAGTCCGTGGTCAGCGTTTCAATCGTGAGGTTGTTATTGGTGTAGATGCAGATTTCTCCGGCAATCTTCAGCGCTTCCCGACAAATCGACTCGGCTTCCAGCTCGGTGTGGCGCAGCAGACTGCGGGCGGCAGCCTGGGCAAATGGCCCGCCGGAGCCAATCGCGATCAGGTCATCTTCAGGTTCGATCACATCACCATTGCCGGAAATGATCAGTGAGGCTTCATGGTTGGCAACGGCCAGCAGGGCCTCCAGCCGCCGCAGTAAACGATCCGTGCGCCAGTCTTTGGCCAGTTCAACGGCGGCTCGGGTCAAGTGCCCGGAATGCATCTCCAGCTTGGTCTCGAAGCGTTCGAACAGCGTAAAGGCATCGGCTGTTGCACCGGCAAACCCGGCGATGACCTGGTTCTTGTACAGTCGCCGCACTTTCCGGGCGTTCGACTTCATGATCGTATTGCCCAGCGTGACCTGACCGTCGCCAGCGATCACGACCTGATTCGCGCGCCGGACGGAGACTATGGTTGTTCCACGGTACTGTTCCATGCAAAGTCCATCGAAAGCGTGAACTCGCTACATGGGGGCGCTTGGGGGGTGGGAAAAGGGGAAAGGGGGGAAGGGGAAACGAGTATCAGGCATCGGAATCTTTACCTCCTTTCCCCTTTTCCTTTTTCCCTTTTCCCTTATCCACGCGCCCCGCCGCGCCGCGCTGCGCACGCGGGTGCGTCTGGTCGTAGACCTGGGCCAAATGCTGAAAATCCAGATGCGTGTAGATCTGGGTCGTTGACAGATTGGCGTGGCCGAGCAGTTCCTGGACCGCGCGCAGGTCGCCTGAGGATTCCAGGATGTGGGAAGCGAAGGAATGTCTGAGCTGATGGGGATGCACCCGTTGATCCAGACCCTGGCGCTCTGACCAGTAGGCCACCCGTTTTTGAATGGCCCGCACGCCCAGCGGTCGGCCCTTGAGGCTGACAAACACGCGGGTCTGGTCAAGTCCGGCAATGCTCAGATGCTGCTTGCGCCAGGATTCAAGCGCGTTCAGGGCATGACGTCCGACGGGTACCAGGCGTTCGCGCCGACCCTTGCCCAATACCCGAACCAGTCCTTCGGTCAGATCGAGCCGGTCCCAGGTCAGTCCGGCCAGTTCACTGACACGAAGCCCCGAAGCGTAGAACAATTCCAGCATGGCACGATCACGCCGGGCCAGCTCGTCATCCGCAGGCAGGTCAAGCAGGGCAAACACCTGATCAATATCCAGCGGGCGCGGAAGACGGCGCGGCACTTTCGGTGCCCGAACGCCGCGCGCAGGATCGTGATTGACGATACCTTCCCGACGCAGAAACCGGAAGAAGCGACGCAGTGCCGAAAGGCGGCGCTGAAGGCTGCGTGGACTGAGACCGCGTCGATGCTCGGCAGCCGAAAACGCGCGAACGCCGGCTTCGTCGATTTGCTCAGGGTGGCTGATGCCGTGGCTGCAGCACCAGCCGGTCAGGTGGGTCAGGTCGCGGCGGTAGGCGTCGAGTGTTGCCGGGCTCATGCCCAACTCATCACGCGCATGTGCCAGGAAGGTCGAAACCGTCCGGTGCAGTTCTGTGTCGAGTGTCGAATCAGGCGCGCTTGCGATGGACGGTCTCCGAATGCTCAAGTCGATGGCGGATGGTCGTGCCCAGCAGTTCCAGGAACAGCGTGCCCATACCGGGGTGAAATCGATCGGTGTCGTTGGAGCCGATGGCCAGTAAACCAATGCCGGCAATCGGAACCACGGCAGCCGAGGCTACCTGCCCGGTATCCTTGGAAAACAGCAGGGAGAGCTTTTCGCGGGTCAGGCGCCCGCACTCGATCTGGTTTTTGTCCAGTAATTGCCGGAACCACTCCGGGGGCTGCTGATGCTTCTCGATCCCCGCGACCTCATCGAGATCGGGCCGGGGCAGAATGATGTGCAGCCTGACTTGTTCAGCCTGAAAATCTGCTACTAGCCGATCAAATAGCTGCTGGATGAAACTCGCCCCGGTCCCGGCGCTCATGATCGACAGCGTCAGATCATGCAGGCGTTTGATCAAGCGCTCATTCTCGCCGGCGATGCCGGCCAGGGTTTTCAATTGCGCGGTCAGCTTCTGGTTCTCCGCACGCAGCCGCTCGACCTGACGCTCAATCAGCGATGTCGTGCCAGTCTGATGCGGCAGATCCAGCTGGTCAAGCAATTCAGGATGCCGGATAAACAGGTCCGGGTTGTCGTTCAGCCAGCCGATGACATCAGTCTTGTTGGTCATGATTCAGTACTGTCGTTGGAAACAAAGTGGTCAGGGTCAAAGTGGCCAGCAAAAACGTATCGAGCCGGTCCCGTCATCTGGACCCGATCATTGGATTGGGTCCAATTTATCACAAGCCGACCCCCTGGCTGGTCGATGGTCACCGGAGAACGGACCCGACCTCGCCGGATCAGGCTGACGGCTGTCGCACAGGCGCCGCTGCCGCAAGCCGGCGTTGGACCCGCTCCGCGCTCGTAGACCGAAAGCTCGATATGCGCGTCGCTGGTGACAAAGGCGAAGTTGATATTGGCACCGTGCGGGAGGGCCGGATGACGGGTCAACGATTCGCCGAACTCGACGACCATGGCCGGAGCAGCTGGCTGCGCCAAATCCACGATCAGGTGCGGATTGCCCAGCTCAACGTAGTCGACGTTACAGGCCTGGCCGTCAATGGGCTCCTGCCACGACTTTCCATTGGCCAGCGGGCTGGCGGGTGGCGGTGTGAAAGCGGGCGGTGACAGCGACGCGGTAATGTGATCCGGCTTATGAAAGGTGATGTCGACCGGCCCGCCGGCCGTGTCCAGTTGGCCGCTGGTGCTCAAAAGTTTATGTCTGTTAAGCCATAGTGCAATGGCGCGCATGCCATTGCCGCATTGCTCGGCAGCACCACCGTCGCTGTTGTGGATACGAACGCCGCAAATGCTTGTGTCCTCGTGGGCAGGATCGAGTATCAGCAGTTGGTCAAAGCCGATCCCGTAACGACGATCTGCCAGTGCCCTGATCAGCACCGGATCAGGGTCGAAGTGGCAGAGGCGTGCATCGACCAGCATAAAGTCATTGCCCAGCGCCTCGAGTTTGGCAAAGGGGATCGCTGAAGGCATTCAGACTCGTCCCTGCAGCAGCCAGTGGCGATCGGACGGTCGGGTCAGGGTCAGGCGGTTCAGACCAGCCTGTCGGCATTGCTCCACAACTTCTTCGGCCGTGTAGGCGGCCAGCAGGCTGTTATAGAAGTCCTCGGCAAGAACGGTTGGCGCGCCGGCCGCGTACCGTTCAACAAGGCCACGGGCCTGATCGCGGGATTCAGGCCGATGCAGATCCATGATCTGGATGATGCATCCAGGCTCAGACTGTTCGGCGATGGTATGCCATAGACTCATCGGCTCGGGGAGATGATGCAGCAGGCTGTTGGAGACGATGGCAGCGAGCGGTTTGCCCGGCAATTGGCAGGGCAATTGGTCCAGCACCAGTTCGATGCGCTGGTTGTCGGGCAGGTCTTTCAACGCGTTCCTGGCCAGCGCCAGCATGTTGGGCCCGGCATCCAGGCCAATGATCTGCCAGCCGGGCAGGGCGCGAGCCAGGCGCCGGCATATATCGCCTGGTCCGCAGCCCAGATCGATCAGACGTCCGGCCGGGGCGGAGCCAATCAGTTCAATCAAGTCGTCGACAAAGCGCTGATTGGATTCACTGAAATCTGCCTGAGCATAGGCCAGGGCCTGTTCGGGGGCATCCATCAGCTCGGGCTCAGGCGTTCGCCGCATCGTCTTCTTTCTCGTTTTCGTTCTCGCTTTCTTTCTGGGCCGGTTCATCGACGCTGACTTCAGGTTCCGGTTCCGGCAAGTAAAGATCATCCTTCAAGCCGCAGCCAGCGAGCAGAACGGCGGCTACAACGGGTAGAATTGCGCGCATGAGTGATTCCCGAACAGTCAAACTGGATTGCGTGGTGCGTGAAACCGGCCCCGATCCGCAACATGCCGTGATCTGGCTGCACGGACTGGGTGCCGATGGCCATGATTTCGAGCCGATTGTACCGCACATCAGGGCGGCTTCAGCCCGCCCGGTGCGCTTCGTTTTCCCCCATGCGCCGGTGCGTCCGGTGACCATCAATGGTGGCATGGCGATGCGGGCCTGGTACGACATTCTTGGCATGAGTATCGATCGCGACCAGGATCAGGCTGGAATTGCCGCGTCCGTGGCAGCTGTCAATGGATTGATTGACGAGCAGTTGGCCTGCGGGATTGACGCGGCAAAGCTGGTGCTGGCCGGATTTTCGCAGGGGGGTGCCATTGCGCTGCGCTGTGGTCTGGCCAGACCCGTGCCACTGGCCGGCATCATGGCTCTGTCGTGCTACCTGCTTGAAGGCAGCAGCATGGATCAATGGGCGGCGCCGGCTTCGACGGCGGTACCGGTTTTCATGGCTCATGGTGAGCAGGATCCCGTGGTTCCGATCGGGCTGGGCCAGTCGGCGGCCAGAAGCTTGGCGCAGGCCGGCTACCGGGTGGATTTCCATACCTGGCCGATGCCGCATTCAGTTTGTCCCGAAGAAATTCAGGCGATGGATGCCTGGCTCGCTAAAGTATGGACGTGAACCAAGCACTCAGCATATACCTGGTTGATGATGAAGCACCGGCGCTGGAGCGGCTTGCCCGGTTGGTGAGCGAAATTGAGGCAACTCGAATTGTTGGCAGGGCCAGTGATGGCCGGCAACTGATCGATGAATGTCGAAGGCTCCAGCCGGACCTGGTGCTGCTGGATATCGAAATGCCAGGTGACAACGGCGTCAGGCTGGCCAGCGCCTTGCGCAAATTGGCTCGTCCACCGGCACTGATCTTTATCACCGCATTTGAGCAGTATGCAGTCGATGCGTTTGATGTCAACGCGGTGGATTATCTGGTCAAACCGGTCCGTCGACAGCGGCTGGCGCAGGCGCTCGATCGGGTCAGGTCCCGGCGTCTGCCCAAGGTGTCGGAGCAGGCGGAGCCGGTGCTGTTGGCTCGCCTTGGTGAGCGAGTCATGCGTATACCCATCAGCCAGGTTCGAGCCTTGATTGCCGAAGACAAGTACATCAGCGTTCATCATGTGGGCGGAGTCGCGCTGGTGGAGGATTCCCTGGTCAATCTGGAAGAGCGCTTCGGTGATCGTTTTCTTCGTATTCATCGCAATGCTCTGGTCGCACTGGCCCATTTCCGCGCGCTTTTCAGGGACGCTTCCGGTGCGGACCGGGTCGAAATCGATGATGTTGATTGTCAGCCGGAAGTCAGCCGGCGCAATCTGCCGGAGGTTCGGCGGGCCTTGAAGGGGATGCAATGAAACGACTTCGCATCGCCACTCGTCAGTCACGGCTTGCGCTGTGGCAAAGCCAGCACGTGGCCGAAAATCTGAAGACAGCGCATCCGGACCTGGATATTGAGCTGGTACCCATGAGCACCCGGGGTGACGAAGTTCTGGACCGTTCACTGGCCGAGATTGGCGGCAAGGGGCTTTTTCTGAAAGAACTGGAAACTGCCTTGCTAGATGGACGAGCTGATATCGCCGTTCATTCACTCAAGGATGTACCGGCCCAGTCCCCGCCCGATTTGATGCTGGCCGTTGTTCTGCCACGCGCCCGCTGGGCTGACCTTTGGTTGACCCGCGATGGACGCAGCCCGTGTGATCTGCCGGCTGGTGCCACTGTCGGGACCTCAAGTCTGCGCCGCCAAAGCCAACTGCTGCGTCAATGGCCCGAGTTGTCCGTCGTACCCATTCGCGGCAATGTTGAAACACGACTCAGGCTGATGACCGAGGGCAGCGTCGATGCGGTGATTCTGGCCGCCTCAGGGCTGGAGCGTCTGGCTCTGGAATTGCCACCGAATCAAGCGCTGTTGCCGCCGGATTTTTTACCAGCACCGGGGCAGGGCGTGATAGTGGTTCAGTGCCGAACGGGAGAGGCTGAGACCCTGGACTGCCTCACGGCGTTGCATTGTTCGGACACTCAAAATCAGGTTAATGCTGAGCGTGCTGTGGTTGCTGCCCTGGGTGGCGATTGCCGCATGCCCCTGGCGGCGCTGGCGCAAATCGAAGGTGACACACTGAGTCTGTCGGCCCGGTTGTGCAGTCCTGACGGGCGTGAATGTCTGGATGCGCGAGTGGAAGGTCAGCGCGAGGAGGCCAAAATGATCGGCCAGAAAGCAGCAAATCTTCTAATTGCGGACGGCGCAATGAGAATCGTGTCACATTTGTGAAATTTTCTCAGGAAATTTCCGACATCGGTCTGGACATGCCATCTGGAGTGTGAGAGATTAAGCCTGAGCTTGCCAAAGAAGGGGTATTCACCGATTTGCTTTCCGGGCGTCAACCACGACTCAGCTTGTTGAGGTGCGTCCCCCTACTGCCAACGCCAACACGCAAGCCCCCAGCACTTTAGCGAGTTGCGTCAGACGCCCGGATTCTTCAATATTGAAAAAAGCCCGCCTTCCGGCGGGTTTTTTTTGTTCGAAACACAGGTATTCTCCAATCATGATGGACAACGCACTGGTTCTGGTAACCCGAAGCGGTCAGGAAGGTCGGCGATTGGCTGCCAGTATTCGGTCGCTGGGATTGGTCTGTGTTCCCGTGGAACTGGTGCGGCTTCAGGGCCCGGAAGATCCGGCCCGTGCGGCGCGCGAGCTGGCAGATGCGCTTCCCGCCGATGTGCTGGTGTTGACCAGCCAGGAAGGTGTTCGTCAGGCCAGGAAACTGCCGGGCGCCGATCGACTGATCAGTCTGCCAACGGTCGTGCCGGGTCACGGGACGGCGGCCGTGGCCCAGACGCAGGGATTTGCCCGAGTCAGTGCGCCTGAACGGGGCGGAAACAGTGAGGCCATGCTCGCGCTGAAGGTGCTGACCGATGTTGCCGGCAAACGCATTCTGATTCTGGCTGCCCGTGATGGGCGACGCCTGATTGACCGGGTGCTGGCCGAACGTGGTGCCAGCGTTCGCCGCCTGACCATTTACCGTCGAACGCCGTTGCCAGTCCCTGCTGATGTGCTGGGCCAAATGCGCTCTGCCGGGTCATTGATCACCCTGATGGCCAGCGGTGCTTCGCTTGAATACCTGCATGACCAGCTCGATACCGTGCTCTGGCGCAAGCTGGCTGATGGCAAGGTGCTGGTTCCCTCCTCGCGAATTGCCGATCAAGCATGTCAATTGGGGTGTCGGCAGGTACGGGTGACAGACGGCTCGGACCATCAGGCCATGTTGAAAGCGTTGCAAGACGCTGCATCCCTTACCTGATTTGCGGTAATCTGACCTCACCCATATGCACGCAGATACTTGTTATGAGCGAACCTCAGACGCCGGCCGGTGACGACAAGACCGAACAAGACGACTCGCCCGCAAAACCGGAGTCTGACACGGAAGTACATCGTTCCGATGCCGATCAGTCCACCGATGAAAGAGCCTTGAAAGTTGCGGGTCGGGGCCTTGCCATGGCGGCCTTGCTGGTTGCCCTGGGGGCTCTGGCGCTGACTGCATGGCTATGGTCGGAGAAGATTGTCCAAGGTTTTGGCGAGAGTGATCAGCCGGTCCTCGATGGTCTGGTCACCCGCCTGGAAGCGCTTGAGCAATTGTTGTCCAGACAGGATGAATCACTCCAGCAGATGATGGCGCGGATCAGTGACCAGCGCCTGGATGAACGAATCGACGCCCGACTTGATGCAGATCTAGAAGCTGGTCTCGCGGTTGGTCTCGACAGTCGTTTCGAGCCAATAGAACAGCAGATGGGTGCACTGGCATCAGCGCTGGATGACCATCGGGATCATGTCAACGAGGTTCAGTCTGATCTCAGCGGTCTGCAGCGTCTGGTCACGCCGATGGAGCAGCGACTGGACGATCTGACCGGGCGCATTGATCAGGCGACCGGCGTGCAGCGCCAGGTGGACCTGGAACTGGCGCTGCGCCTGGATCTGCTGGAGGCGGCAGCCTTGCTGCGCTTCGGTCAGTCCCAGGCCGAACTGGCGGGCGATCATGCCAGTGCCGCCGCGGCTTTTCGCCGCGCGCAATCCTTGCTTCAAGCGAACGATGATCCCCGACTGAGGCTAACGCAACAACGCCTGTCGGCTGAACTGAACGCGCTCGAATCGTCTGACGGGCCGGATTGGGCCCAGGCTCAGGTCCGGCTGGCCAAAATGGCTGATCAAATCGATTCCTGGCCGCAGGTCGGGTCGGGCAGTGAGTCATCCTCGCCAGATTTGCCGGCAGATTCCGGCGACGAGGGTTGGTGGGCTGGAGTGAGCCGCTCGCTTGGCCGGCTGGTGGAAGTCGAGCGACGCGATCCGCTAGCCTTGGACGCCGGGCAGGTCGAAGCGTTGCGCGAGCAGCTTCAGCTTCGTCTGGTGGCCGCCGAGCTGGCAATCGAACGACAGGATATGGATGCCGTCCGCCGACATTTACAGCGTGTGGATGAGCAGATTGAGCGCCACTTCGAGCTGTCGCATCCCGCTGTGACTGCGGCTCGCGATGCGCTTGAGACTATTCAGTCGCTGGAACCGGTACAGCCCCCTGCCGAGCTTGGGCGGGCGCTGGCGTCGCTGATTCAGGTGCTGGAGGAACTGTGAAGCGCCTGATTCTGATTATTGGCGTGCTGGCCGCACTGGTTCTGGCCGCTCTGTTGGCGCCCAGGCTGCTTGCTGATCCGGGCTTTGTGTCAATTGATGTTGGCGGCTGGCGTATTCAAATGTCGCTGCTGACCCTGATCGGAGCGGTGCTGGTGCTGTGGGTGCTGATGAGCCTGATTGTCGGCCTGTTGCGTTTACCCGGTCGGCTGATAAAGCGCCAGAAAGACCAGCGCTCCCGCCGCCAACTGGAGAACGGCTTGCTTGCCCTGACCGAGGGTGACTGGCAGACAGCCGAGCGTGAACTGAGTAAATCCCTGGCTTATCGCGGGACGACGGCCGGCTATCTGGCTGCTGCGCAAGCTGCCCAGGGGCAATCCGATCAGGCCGGTCGTGATCGCTGGCTCAAGTTGGCCGACACGCGGTTCGGTAAACGCCATTTTGTAACGGATTTGTCACGGGCGCGACTTCTGGTTGGGGAAGGGCGGCTGGATGAAGCCGTCCCGGTGCTGGAGTCGCTTCACCTGCGAAAACCCAGGCATGCCGGAGTCCTGCGGCTGTTGCTGCAAAGCTACCAGGAACTCGATCGCTGGCGCGATTTGCGATTGCTGACCCCGGCCCTGCGCAAGGCCGGAATTATCGATCAGCAGCGCAGCGACGAATTGGCCACGCTGGCGGCGGCCAGAGAGATGCAAGCCGCACCCGATGTGAATGCCCTGGAGTCGGCCTCGGCGGCCTTGCCGCGCCACTCCCGAAGCAGTCGGGAGCTGGTAATGGCTTATGCCAGGCGGGCCTCCGAGCTGGGCCATCCGGAACTGGGCGGGCGCCGATTGCGGAAATTACTCAAGCAGGGCCTGGATCGCGACGCCTTGCGCTTGTACGCGCAAGTCGATGACGATGAACGGGCTGCCCGAATTGCCGATTGTGAAGGCTGGCTGCTTGACTCCCCGGATCACGCTGGGCTGCTGCAGGCCCTGGGGTTTTTGTATCTGCAGGACCGCCAATACGACAAGGCCCGCCACTGCCTGGAAAAATCACTGGACGAACAGCCTGACGGCGAAGCGTATGCCGCGCTCGGACGTATTCACGACCGTTCCGGGAGCCTGGAAGCCGCTGCTCAATGCTACCGAAGCGCCCTGCGTCTGAGCCAGGGCCGCGGCCCAACTCCGCTGCCTCCTCCGGCTTGAAGGAGGAGGGGGGAAGAGGACAGAGGACCCTTTTCTCTTTTCCCTTTTCCCTTTTCCCTCCCTTTCCGACCTATAATGGCCGGCTGCCTCCCTCACATTGCCGGCTTACCTTTATGAAACTCCGCAACATCGCCATTATCGCCCACGTCGATCATGGCAAGACCACGCTGGTTGACCAGTTGATGCGCCAGTCCGGTGAGTTTGCCGCACACGAGCGGCTGACCGACCGGATGATGGATTCCGAGGACCAGGAGCGCGAGCGCGGCATCACCATTCTGGCCAAGAATACCGCGATTACCTGGCGTGATTGGCGGATCAACATCGTCGATACGCCAGGCCATGCCGATTTCGGTGGCGAGGTCGAACGCGTGCTGTCGATGGTCGATTCGGTGCTGTTGCTGGTTGATGCGGTCGATGGGCCGATGCCGCAGACCCGATTTGTTACCCAGAAGGCTTTTGCCATGGGGTTCAAGCCGATCGTGGTCATCAACAAGGTCGATCGCCCTGGCGCACGACCGGATTGGGTGCTGAACCAGACCTTCGATTTGTTCGACAAGCTCGGTGCCTCGGACGAGCAGCTTGACTTCCCCGTGATCTATGCCTCAGCGCTGAACGGGTATGCCAGTAATGATGCCGATGTCACCGAAGGCGATCTGACACCGTTGTTCGAGGCCCTGATCAAGCATGTGCCACCGCCGCCGGTTGATCCGGAAGGCCCGTTTCAGATGCAGATTTCAACCTTGTCGTATTCGACCTACGTTGGTTTGATCGGTATTGGCCGAATCCGGCGCGGTCGGGTCAAGACTAATCAGCCGGTCATGGTGGTTGACCGAGAAGGCAAGAAACGTCAGGGACGCGTGCTGCAAGTACTGGGCTTCAAGGGCCTCAAGCGCGAGGAAATTGCCGAAGCGTCCGCCGGTGACATCGTCGGCATCTCGGGACTGGAGAAGATCAGTATTTCCGATACCTTGTGCGATCTTTCGACGGTCGAAGCGCTGCCGGCGCTGACCGTGGATGAACCCACCATCCACATGACCTTCCAGGTCAACGATTCACCGTTCGCCGGCCTGGAGGGAAAGTTTCTGACCAGTCGCCAGATTCGCGCGCGCCTGTACCAGGAAGCCACCCACAACGTGGCCCTTCAGGTTGCCGATACGTCTGATCCCGACCAGTTCGATGTGGCCGGCCGCGGCGAACTGCATCTGTCGGTGTTGATTGAGACCATGCGCCGCGAAGGCTACGAGTTGGCGGTATCGCGGCCGCGCGTGCGCAAGCGTGAAGTCGACGGCGAAATTCAGGAGCCCTGGGAAAGCGTGGTGCTGGACCTGGAGGAGGCCTACCAGGGCGCAGTCATGCAAGCCATGGGCGAGCGCAAGGCCCAGCTTAAGGACATGGTGCCCGATGGCCGGGGCCGGGTTCGCCTGGACTACCTTGCACCGGCTCGCGGCCTGATTGGCTTCCAGTCCGGTTATCGCACCATGACCGCTGGTACCGGTCTGTTCTTCCGCGTTTTTGACCACTGGGGCCCGTCCACAGACAAGATTGCCGGGCGCATCAACGGTACCTTGATCAGCATGGACCAGGGCACCACCGTGGCCTACTCACTGTTCAATCTGCAGGATCGTGGCAAGCTATTCGTCGGACCCGGTGAAGATGTTTACGAAGGCATGATCATCGGCCTGCACAGTCGCGAAAACGATCTGGTCGTCAACCCGCTGAAGAAAAAGCAACTGACCAATATCCGCGCGGCCGGCAAGGACGATGCCCTGCTGCTGACCCCGCCAATCCGCATGAGCCTGGAGCAGGCGCTGGAGTTTCTGGCCGATGATGAATTGCTGGAAATCACGCCGGAAAAAATCCGCCTGCGTAAGAAGCGACTCAAGGAACACGAAAGAAAACGGGCTGAACGCGGCTGAAGACTCAGTCGGCAGGAAGGACGTAGCGGGTCGGGTCGTCTATACCGGCTTGCTCGAACCCTTGCCGGCGCAGTCGGCAGGAATCGCAGACGCCGCAGGCGCGACCATGGGCATCGGCCTGGTAGCAGGAGACGGTCATGGCGTAGTCCACCCCCAACTCGACACCACGCCGGATGATGGCGGCCTTGGACAGATGAATCAACGGCGTGTGGATGCGAAACTGCCCGCCCTCGTCACCGACCCGGGTGGCTACCTGGCAAAGATCTTCGAAGGCGGCGATAAACTGTGGCCGGCAGTCGGGATAACCCGAGTAGTCAACCGCATTGACACCGATGCACAGGTCCAGCGCGCCGATCACCTCGGCGTGGCCCATCGCCAGCGCCAGCATCAGCGTGTTACGCGCCGGCACATAGGTGACCGGAATGCCCTGGCCCGGTTGGGTTGGCACGTCAATATCGGCGGTCAGGGCCGAGCCGCCAATCGCGCGCAAGTCGACCCGCACAACGCGATGCGAACTGGCCCCCAGGGTCTGGCTGACCCGTTCGGCGGCGTTCAGTTCGGCACGATGACGCTGACCATAATCAACCGCCAGGGTGTGGCACTCGAACCCGCGCGCGCGGGCATCGGCCAGCACCGTGGCCGAATCACGTCCGCCGGACAACAGCACCACCGCTCTCGAAGCCGCTTCGGTCAATGTATTGTCCCCAGGTGGCTAAATGTCGACTTGTCGAACCGTATTCCGACTGCCGGGTTTTTCATGATTTGAGTCTCCAGGACAAGTGGGATCTGATCACTTGGCGAATGATTGAAGTCGCAGACGCTGTCGATCACAAGAAGTATAAGCGGCCCATTGCCTGTTAGGCGACTGAATTGGGGCATTACCCTGCGTCATGGTCAGCCACAAGAGCTTTCACCAGGCATGCTTGATGCGCATTCAATATGGACATATGATGGGCGCATATTTGCACGCCAGGACTGAACCATGCAGGCTGCTGAAGCTAACAAATCCAACCGAAAGCCAACGAATTTATCGCTGGACAGCGAACTTCTCAAAGAGGCAAAAGCCCTGGGAATCAATGTATCACGGTCCGCAGAGGCGGGCATCGCCGCGGCCGTGAAACTGCACAAGAAGGAGAAGTGGCTGAAAGAAAATGGCAGAGCTCTGGCAAGCTCGAACTCATACGTTGAAGCTAACGGCTTGCCACTGGCTCGGCACCGTCAGTTCTGATGGCCCGATTCGACATCTTCAAAAACGAGGGTGAAGCTGGCTATCTGCTGGACGTTCAGTCAGACCTTCTCAGCGGCTTGAATACGCGAGTCGTTGTGCCACTGTTGCCCCAATCCTCCGCGCCGTCCCCCGCCCAGCGGCTGAATCCTGTGTTTAACATTGCGGGTCAGAAGCTGGTCATGGCCACGCAGTACATGGCCGCTGTACCCGAACGGGAATTGAGTTCTGGAGTTGGCAGCCTTGCTGAGAAGCAAGATGAAATCTCCGCAGCGCTGGATATGTTGTTTTTGGGCTTTTGATACAAAGAATCATAAGTGAGTTGCGAATCTTCTACAGGCCCGGTTACACAGTCTATTTCGTACAGAAATACGTGAAGTCCTCTGTAGCATGGCTGCGGTATGTGCGTGATCAGGAGGTGTTTTATAAAATTGCTTTGAAGAGCAGAAAGAAGATCACGGACAGGATGGCACCGGCGGGGATGGTGATGATCCAGGACATGAAGATCGAGCCGACCACGCGCAGGTTGATGGCGGCGATGCCGCGGGCCATGCCGACGCCGAGTATCGCGCCGACCACGGTGTGGGTGGTCGAAATCGGCAGGCCGGTGCCGGAGGCCATCACGATGGTCATGGCGGCGGCCAGCCCGGCGGCGAAACCGCGGCTGGGCGTCAGTGCGGTGATATTCTCGCCGACCGTGGCAATGACGCGGTGACCATAGGTTGCCAGGCCGATCACGATGCCGATGCCTCCAAGGATCAGTACCCAGATCGGCACGATGGCTTGTTGTGTGAAACTGCCCGAGCTGGCAATGCTGACCACGGCTGCCAGTGGTCCGACTGCATTGGCAACGTCGTTCGAACCGTGGGCAAAGGCCATGGCGCAGGCGGTGACCACCATCAGTACACCGAAGATTCGCTCGACGGTGACAAAGTGGAATTCACGTTTTTCCGGTTCCTGGTACGGTACTCGGAGGATGAACAGGGTGCCGATGGCGGTGATGATCAGGCCGATAATCACCGCGATCCCGTAGGACTGCACGGCCGATATCTCGATGCCGATATGTTTGATGCCCTTGAACAGGGTGACCAGGGTCATGAAGAATCCGGCCAGAAAGATGTAACCGGGCACGTAACGCCGGGCGTATTTGAGCGGATTGTCGCGCTCCAGTATCAGGCGCAGTACACTCATGAACAGCAGCCAGGCGATCGCCCCGGCCAGCAGTGGGCTGACCACCCAGCTCATGGCAATCTGGCCAACCTGGGGCCAGTGCACCGCATCGACACCGATGCCGATCGCCGCAAAGCCGACTACCGCGCCAATGATGGTATGAGTGGTCGAGACCGGCCAGCCGAAACGCGAGGCGATCAATAGCCAGACGGCGGCCGCGAGCAGGGCGGCCAGCATGCCGTAGACCAGCAACTCGGGCTGGTCGCCAAGTAGTGATGCATCGACAATGCCATTGCGAATGGTGCTGGTGACGCCGCCACCGGCCAGCACGGCCCCGGCGAACTCGAAAATGGCCGCGATGATGATGGCCTGGCGAATGGTGATGGCCTTCGATCCCACCGAGGGGGCCATGGCATTGGCCACATCGTTGGCACCGATACCCCAGGCCATGAACAGGCCGAAGGCTGCGGCCAGAAAAATGTAGAAAACTGCCTGCTCCATAACCCCTCTCGTCGGTTGCTAATCGCTTATCCGACCGTCAGCGAGCAATCATCATGTGCAGGCGACTGCCGACACGCTGGGCAATGTCACCCAACTCGCCGGTCCAGTCGATAATCTTGTACAAAAACATCACTTCGATCGGTTTGAGCTCGCTCTCGATTTCGAACAGGCGGGCCCTGAGTCCAACCTGCAGCTCGTCACTGTTGTCTTCCAGGCGGCTGAGTTCTTCGGTCATTTCAACCATGACCTCGACTTCGGAACCGCGGAAGCCGGATTCGAACAACTGGTCCAGTTCATGAACCGATTTGCGCGCCTGGGTGACTGCGTCGAGATTGCGTTCGAGAAATGCCAGATAATCGGCCTGTATCGGTTCGGGGATGACCATCTTGCGCCCCATCATCAGACCCGAGATGTCCTTGGCCTTGTTGGCTACCCGGTCCTGGCGAGACAGCATTTCAAGTACATCGGAGCGGCTGACCGGCATGAACAGACTTTTGGGCATGTGCAGGCGCAGGTCGCGCTTGAGATCATCGGCCGCATGTTCAAGCAGGATGATCTTCTCGCGCGCTGCCGTGGCCTTGTCCCAGTCGCCGGCAAAGGTGGCACGTACAAACTTGGGCAGCTTGTGCGCACACTTGGCGGCCTTGTCGAAGTGCTTTTGCAGCGGACGCACCGGAGAGGCGCCAAAGATTCGCGAGATGTAACCGGAAGCGTCCATGGAGTGTCAGGTAAATGAAATAAAAACGACACTGAATTGTAACATTCTGCAAGCCGTCAGAAACCATCTAACTAACCGCAAAGACGCAAAGAACGCAAAGAGTAATGTTTGTCTTCAGCTTAGCGCTCTTGGCGTCTTCGCGGTTAGTCTTGCCTTGCCTGGATTTGACGGTTGATCAGGACTTCGCTGGCAGTCTGTTCAATAATCGATATCGGTCCGGTTTCGCCTTCCAGGTCGCCGGGTTGCGGTTCGGCCTGGCCGCTGATGGACACGCGGGCGGTCAGGCGGATGTTGGGAAAGGCTGACAGGGTCAGGCCCTCGACCATGCCATCATGGTCGGACAGATGGATCACGATCGGCAGGTCGGCCACGGTCAGCCGACGAACGGCCAGCGGCGCGGGCGGGCCATTGACAGCGCGGGCAATCAGAAACACGGTTTCACTGCCGGACAGTTGGTCAGCCAGTGTCGGTGCAATGCTTACGGTCACCGGAAAAACCGGGTCACTAGCCGGCGCGATGGGTGGATGATCGGGTGGCAGCGTGGTGGCAGTGGAAGATGCCAGCGAACCTCCTGACTGGCGGGCGCGGGCCATCTGGGCACGCACCGAATCGCGCACCGACCCGGGCTCAAGCAAAGCCTCAAGCTGTTCCCATCGGGCCAGGGCCCGGTCGCGGTCATTGTTCTGAAAAGCGTGTATCCCCAACAGCCACAGGGCTTTCTGGCTTTCGGGGTCAGTTGCCACTGCCTGTTCGAGCAGCTTGACGGCCTCACCCGGCAGGTTCGTACTGCCCGAGCCAAACAGCAGGGTTTCGGCCAGTTCGATCTGGATAAACGGGTTAGAGTCATCCAGGTACAGGGCTCGGCGCAGCGCATGTTCGGCCGAGGAAAACTCGCGCAGATCCTTGTAACTGAGACCCAGCCGGACCCAGTTGTCGATGTTGTCCGGATTGCGTTCGAGTGAATTGGCCAGTTCGATCAATACTGCCCGAATTTGGGCGACCTGGCTGTTTTCCGACTCGATGCCGGCGGGTTCGCCAACGGCACGATATAACAATATGGTGGCCAGCGGCACCACGATCAGCAGCCCCAGTAACAGGCCAGGCCCGCCGGAACGCTCACCTTTTTCTCTTAACGCTTTTTCCAGACGCTGTCGGCGCGCCGCCAGATCGGCGGGCTCGAGTTCTTCGGTCAGGTCGTCCAGGGCATTCAGACGCCGGCGCAGCTTGCGCGTTTCCGGGTCCTGACGCAGCACGGGAATCAGCACAAAGGCCAGTGCGACGAGTACCGCCAGGCCGGCGGCGACAAGAAAGGCAGGGGCAATCACAGGGCTTTACGTCTCCGTCTGATGACCACTACCACGCCGATCAGGCTGGCAATGAGAATGATTGGTGGTCCGGCCCACAGCAGCAGGGTATGACCGGCCATGGGTGGTCGGTACAACACGAAATCGCCATAGCGTTCAACCATGAATTGACGGATCTCCGTGTCCGACTGCCCGGCACGAATCATGCTGAAAAGCTCGCGACGAAGGTCCTGGGCCAATGGTGCATCGGAGTCAGCCAGCGACTGATTCTGGCACACCGTACAGCGTATTTCCTCAGTCAGCGCCCGAAATCGCCTCTCCTCCAGCTCACCGGCAAACTCAAACGGCGCAATCGCCGATCCCATAGCCGAGCTCATAACGGTCCCGAAAGCCAGCACCAGCACCGAAACCAGTGTCAGACCCGGATTTCCCCACTCGCGAAACCGGAAACCGGAAACCGTAACTCGTGTTTTCATTCTTCCACCTCCGACTTCAATTCCAGAATCCGGCGCATCAGATCATCGAACACGGTCTGATCAATCGGCCCGATCTGTTTGTGGCGGATGATTCCCTGATGATCGATCAGAAAGGTTTCGGGCGCGCCATACACACCCAGATCGATCGCACTGCGGCCTTCGAAATCGACCACGTGACTGGTCCAGGCGTCGCCAAACTGTTCCAGCCAGGCCAGGGCGTCGGCGCGCTCGTCTTTCCAGTTGAAGCCAACCAGCTCGACCCCGGCTTCGCGGCCCAGGCGTTCGATAAACGGGTGCTCGACCCGGCAGGCCCAGCACCAGCTGCCCCAGACATTGAGAATCCAGGGCTGGCCCAGGTAATCACGGCTGGATCGGGGGATTTCGGGATCGTGCAGACCGGGCAGGGTGAAATTCGGCACCGGTCGGCCGATCAGTGGTGAGTCGACCAGTTTGCGCTCGTCGGCGGTCTGCATGCCGGCGATCATCAGGCCGACCAGGGCAAGAAACAGTATCAGAGGAATCAGCATCCGGGTCATGTCGTCATCCTCACGCCGGAACCTCATTGCCCTGCAGCGGTTCGGTAGCGGCGACGCGTCGGGTTTTCCAGTAACGCCGGTCAGAAGCCGAAACCAGTCCGCCAAGTGCCAGCAACAGGGCACCACCCCAGATCCAGCGCACGAACGGCTTGATATGCACCCTCATGCTCCACGACTGTCCATCGTCCAGGCGCTCGCCCATGGCAATGTAGAGATCATGGGTCAGGCCAGGACGCAGGGCAACCTGGGTCATGATCTGGCCGCCGCGATGATAGCGACGTTTCTGCGGCGTCATCGGTGCCAATTCGCGATCACCGCGAATGACCCGGAAGCGGGCTTCTTCAGCGATCCAGTTCGGACCCTTGACCGAGGCGATTTCGGTCAGGGTGAACTGGTATCCGGAAACCTCGATGGTTTCACCGGGGGTGATGCGAACGTCGCGCTGCAATGTGGTTGAACCGACCATGGCCGCACCAATCACAAACACACCGAGCCCACCATGGGCCAGGATCATACCGATCTGGTGGCGTGGCAGGCGCAGTCGACGATGCCGCGTGGTCTGGCGAACGTAAGTGGCCGCGCCCAGGATCAACCACAGTCCTCCGATCCAGCCGGTCAGGGCGCGCAGGTTCCAGGCACCCAGCCAGGCCACCATGATCAGCGCCAGTACGATGGCCAGAATGGCACTCCAGATCAAGGGTCGGGCCACGCGGCCGATCTGGTCGGTTTTCCAGCGGCTCATGGGACCAAAGGGGATCAGGATGACCACCGGCGTCATCAACAGAATGAACATGGCACTGAAATACGGTGCACCCACTGAAACCTGACCCCAGCCCATAAAGTCGACAATCAGCGGATACAGCGTGCCGAGCAACACCATGCCGGCCGATACGGCGAAAAACACGTTATTGAGCAGCAGGGCGGTCTCGCGGCTGACCCCATCAAAGGATTCGCCGGTCATGATGCGCGGCGCGCGCAGCGCATACAGCAGCAACGCGCCACCGGTAATCACAGTCATGAAGCCTAGAATGAACAGGCCGCGCTCGGGATCGTTGGCAAAGGCATGGACCGAGGTCAGCACGCCCGAGCGCACCAGAAAGGTGCCGAGCAGGGACATCGAAAACGCGGCAATGGCCAGCAGGATGGTCCAGGCCGGAAAAGCGCCGCGCTTTTCGGTCACAGCCTGGGAGTGGATCAGGGCGGTGCCAATCAGCCAGGGGATGAACGAGGCATTTTCGACCGGATCCCAGAACCACCAGCCGCCCCAGCCAAGCTCGTAATAGGCCCACCACGAACCCAGGGTAATGCCACCGGTCAGAAACGACCAGGCGATCAGCGTCCACGGACGTGACCAGCGCACCCAGTCGCGCTCGACCTTGCCGCCGAGCAATCCGGCGATGGCAAAGCCGAAAGCCACGGCAAAACCCACGTAGCCCATGTACAGCAGAGGCGGGTGGAAAATCATGCCCGGGTCCTGGAGTAAGGGATTCAAATCGCGGCCGTCCGGTGGGCCGGGCAGGATGCGATCGAAGGGATTGGATGTCAGCAGGGTAAACAGCAGGAATCCGATCGAGATCATGCCCATCACGGCCAGTACGCGGGTCACGTAGATTCTGGGCAGGGTGCGTGAAAACGCGGCTACGGCCAGCATCCAGCCGGACAGCATCAGAATCCACAACAGCAGCGAGCCTTCATGACCACCCCAGACGGCTGACAGCCGGTAGGGCCAGGGCAGCAGCAGATTGGAATTCATGGCCACATAGGTAACGCTGAAGTCGTGATTCAGAAACGCCAGGGTCAGCGCGACGTAGGCAGACAGCGCAAAGACGAAATGTCCGATGACCAGCGATGGTGCCATCGCCATCAGTCGGGCATCACCCCGCCAGGTTCCGATCAGCGGCAGGGTGGCCAACAGGATGGCCAGGATCAGCGCAAGGATCAGCGCAATTTGTCCGACTTCAGCGATCATGTCCGGTCTGCCACATGCTCGGCACAGGCCCGGTTATCACCGACCTGGGCCATCGCACGTTCAACTTCGGGAGGCATGTAGGTTTCGTCGTGGCGTGCCAGGACCTCACTGGCCTCGAACAGGCCGTTGGCATTGAGCCGGCCATTGGCAATCACACCCTGCCCCTCGCGGAACAGGTCGGGCAGAATGCCGGAAAAACGCACTGGAACGTTGTGAATACAATCGGTAACCAGGAACTGCACGGCCAGGGAATCGCTATCGCGCTCGACCGAGCCGGTGGCTACCAGCCCGCCCAGACGCAGCGAGCGTCCCTCGGGGATGCCGCCGGCATGAATTTCACTGGGGCTGATCGAGTATCGCATGGCGTCGCTGAGCGCGGTCAGGGCGACGGCCGTTGCTGCTCCCACGCCGAGCACGATCAGCGCGACGATGGCCAGGCGCTTTTTACGCGTCGGAGTCATGGTAGTTTCCTTTTTTCATGGCAGCTTCCTCGGCCAGTTCGGCCAGTATGCGGCGGCGGCGAAGCATTGGGGCAATGGCCTGCCAGGCGATGACGATGGCAAACAGGCCATAGCTGGACCAGACGTAGGGGGCGTAGCTGAATTCGGGGATCATGGGTTCAAACTCCAGTCCATTCAATCGTCAGTCAAGTCAGCGACCCAGCCCTTGCGCCGGTCCTGATCCAGTAGTTCGTTGCCGGCACGGTCGAGCAGGGCCGCGCCGAACATCAGTTTGATCGCGACTGTCATCCAGATCAGCGGTGGCAGCATGGAAGCATCCATCGTCGATTCGCCAAACAGCCGTATGGTCGAACCCTGATGCAGGGTGGTCCACCATTCCACGGAAAAATGGATGATCGGTATATTGACCAGACCAACCAGTACAAGGATACAGGCCACGCGTGCACCTTTGCGTCGATCCTCGAAGGCAGCGTACAGACCCATGATGCCAAGGTAGACAAACAACAGGACCAGCATCGAGGTCAGACGTGCATCCCAGGCCCACCAGGTGCCCCACATCGGCCTGCCCCAGATCGAGCCGGTGGCCAGGCAGATGACACTCAATGCCGCGCCAATGGGGGCGCACATCATGGCCATGATTTCGGTGGTTCGAATGCGCCAGATCAGGGCGATTGCGGCCAGGGTGGCCATGATCACATAGCCGGCCAGTGCCTGCCAGGCTGCCGGCACGTGAATGTAGAGAATCCGGTAGCTGTCACCCTGCTGATAGTCGGGCGGCACCACGAACAGGGCCCCGAACAGCCCGATCGCCACGGTCACGGCGAAACCGGCCCACAACCACGGTGCCAGCCGCCGGCACAATCGGTAAAAGGTTGGGGGCGAGCCCAGTCGATGAAAACCAACTTTGAGGGTATGAAAGCTCATTCGATGATCAGTCTCAGGGCGGCGCTTATCGCCAGCGGAATCAGGGTCAGGGCTAGAATCAGGATGGCGGCCATCAGCCCCAGATGGGCCTTGGCCGACCAGCCTCCGGCGGCCACGCTGACCGCACCGGTGGCAAAGATCAGTACCGGCACGACCAGCGGGAATACCAGAATGGACAGCAACACGCTGCCGCGGTTCGTGCCCAGGGTCATCGCGGCGGCCAGTCCGCCAATCAGGGACAAGATGGGGGTGCCGATCAGCAGGCTCAATATCAAAGTGGGCAGCGCTTCGGTCGGCAGAAACAGCATTTCGGCGGCAACCGGGGCAAACAGAATGACCGGCACACCGGTGATCAGCCAGTGCGATAGCAGGCGCACGCAGACCAGGCCATAGACGGGCAGGTGGCCCAGCCACCATTGCTCCAGCGAGCCATCCTCGAAATCGGGACGAAACAGGTTATCCAATGCCAGCAGACTGGCCAACAGGGCGGCAACCCAGATCATGCCGGGTGCAATCGAGGATAACAGATTGGGTCCGGGGCCTACCCCCAGCGGTACCAGAATGATCACCGCAAAAAGAAAGATCAGAGGCATCAGCGATTCGCCACCATGACGCAGGGCCAGGCGAAGGTCGCGAACCAGCAAGGCAGCCAGTGCGGCGCTGTTCATGATGCTGTTCCCTGGTTTATCGGCGTCAGTTCAGTTCGATGGATGGGCGCGCTGATCTGAGGCAAGCGCTGGTGGGTGGCCAGTGCCACGGTGCCGCCGCTGTCAAGATGGTCGCTGAGCAGTTGGTCAACCAGTTCGCTGCCGGCATCATCCAGGCTGGCATAAGGCTCATCCAGCAGCCAGATGTCGCGCTGGGCGACCAGCAGACCGGCCAGGCCAAGCCGCCGTTTCTGACCCGCCGACAGGGTTCGAGCAGGTCGTAGCCCCAAGCCAGCCAGGCCAACCCTGGCCAGCGCCGGGTTGGTCGCCAATGCTGTTCGGCCGTGGAATCGGCGCAAAAAATCCAGATTTTCCCGGCAGCTCAGCTCGGCCTTGATGGCTGGCAGATGGCCGAGCAGGGCGCGCCGGCCCTGATAGCTCAGTTCACCGCTGCTCGGTCGGATCACGCCAGCCAGGCAGCGCAGCAAGGTGGTTTTGCCGCAGCCATTGGGGCCGAGAATCACGCTGGCAACGCCGGCGTCGAGATCCAGATCCACCGCTTGAAAGATCGGTTCGCCCTGACGTTCGAAAGACAATTGTCGGGCTTTGAGCCAGTGGATCATGATTGTTGTCGGTGACCAGGGTCGAGTGCGGTATTATTTTACCGGGTTTGCGAGAACAGGCTTGACCTGGATCAAACCGGTCGCCGATCCATTCACCATTTAAAAAGCCGATTTAAGAGAAACGGATGTTGATAGATGGCAAAGATGATGCAGACACACTGCCTGGTTGCAGGCTTCGCCGATGAGTGATTTCGACTACGATCTGTTTGTTATTGGTGCCGGTTCCGGCGGTGTCAGAGCCTCGCGTATCGCGGCCGGTCATGGCGCGCGCGTGGCGATCTGCGAAGAGTCCCGAGTGGGTGGCACCTGTGTGATTCGCGGCTGCGTGCCCAAGAAACTGCTGGTCTATGCCTCGCAGTTTGCCGAGTCCTTTGCCGATGCACCCGGCTACGGCTGGTCGGTCGGCGAGCACCGGTTTTCCTGGCCTGAGCTGATCGCGGCCAAGGATCGGGAGATCGATCGTCTGAACGAGATTTATCTGCGCCTGCTCGATCAGGCTGGCGTGGAACTGCATATGGGTCGGGGGCGGCTGCTTGATGCCCATACCGTGGCGGTCGGTGACCGGCAGTTCACCGCCGAAAAGATCCTGATTGCCGTTGGTGGCCGACCCTTCAAACCGGATATCCCCGGTCAGGAGCTTGCCATCACCTCGGACGAAGCCTTTCATCTGAATGAGTTGCCCGCACGGGTTCTGATGGTCGGTGCCGGTTATATTGCAGTGGAGTTTGCCGGTATTTTCAATGGTCTGGGCAGTAAGGTCACTCTGGCCTATCGGCGTGAACTGATTCTGCGCGGTTTTGATCAGGATGTCAGACAGGCGGTTGCCGACGGCATGCAGGGGCGGGGAATCACGCTGGAATATCATCGCGAGCCGGCGCGGCTTGAGCAGACCGGCAGCGGGATTCAGGTGTTCTTTTCCGATGACCATCAGGCCGAATTTGATTGCGTGATGTTTGCTACTGGTCGTGCGCCCTATGTCGCGGATCTCGGGCTGGAACAAGCCGGAGTCAGACTGGGTCCGGGCATGCGGATTGAAGTCGATGAGTTCAGTCGCACCAGCGTGGAAAATATTTTTGCCGTTGGCGATGTGACCGACCGAATCGCGCTGACTCCGGTTGCCCTGATGGAAGGTCACGCGTTTGCCGATACCGAGTTCGGCGGCATGCGTCGGCCGGTTGAGCATGCCAATACGCCCGCCGCAGTCTTTTCCCAGCCGCCGGTCGGTACCGTGGGTTTGACTGAAGCTCAGGCGCGCGAGAATGGACACAGGCTGAAAATCTTTTGCTCCAGCTTTACACCGATGAAGTACACCCTTGCCGGAAGGCTTGAAAAAGGATTGATGAAATTGGTCGTTGACGCGGATACTGATCGGGTGCTGGGCGTGCATGTTGTCGGAGTGGATGCGCCTGAAATCCTCCAGGGTTTTGCCGTCGCCGTTCGAGCCGGTTTGACGAAAGCCGACTTTGACCGCACTATCGGTATTCATCCGACCAGTGCAGAAGAGCTGGTCACTTTGCGCCAGCCGATCAATAACAATAGCGGATAAACTTCAGGAATCTGCCATGACGAATAGCATTGAAAGACCCCGCATGAAAAAGATGTTGGTTGCTCTGGCCGGACTGATCATGCTTGTCAGCCCGCTGGCGGCGCGGCAGCCGGATAGAGTCCCCGGCGAATACATCATTGAGCTGAACGCGGCTCCCAGTCTTCGCTTTCGTGGCGGTGAGGTTTCACAGTTGAGTGCTTCGGGCCGTGCGGTTGTCAAAACCCTGGCTGCGACGGCACCGGCGGTTCGCGACGAGGTGCGCTTTGATGTCAGTCGCCGCGAGGTTCGACAGTACACCGCTTATCTGGACAGCGAGCGGATCAATGTGCTCGACCAGGCTGAATCCTGGCTGGGACGATCGGTCGAACCGAGGCATATCTATCGGCATGTGTTGAATGGTTTTTCCGCCCGCCTGTCAAGCGAGGAGGCCCGGCAATTGGCGGGTCTGGCGGGTGTGCGCCGGGTCATACCGGTCGAGCGGCGCAAATTACACAATGACCATGGGCATCAGTGGATTGGTGCCAATCGGGTCTGGCTGCCGCAGTTCGGTACGCCGGTTCCCAACCGTGGCGAGGGCATGGTGCTGGGTCTGATCGATTCCGGCATCAACTGGGATTCGGTCTTTTTTAATGATCAACCGGGTGGATTTCAGATGACCAATCCACGCGGCCAGTTTTTCGGTTTGTGCAGTGACCCGACCGTCGCCTGCAATAACAAGATCATCGGCGTGTATGACTTTACCGATGAAGACACCAAGGGCAAGGATATCAATGGCCACGGCAGCCATGTTGCCTCCAGTGCCGTGGGCAGCCCCCTGAGTTTCACTGTCAATCTGGGCACGGGCCTGTCCATTTTCTTTGCACCCTCCGGCGTCGCGCCGCGGGCCAGTGTGATTTCTTACAAGGCTTGTGATCAGGGTGACCCCGACGATCCGGAAGATGAGGGGGGCTGTCCCTCCAGCGCCCTGGTGGCTGCGCTGGAACAGGCCATTGTTGATCAGGTCGATGTGATCAATTATTCGATCGGCTCGACCGGGCCGACAGCCCCGTCACCGTGGGCCGGATTGGGCCAGTTCGACACCGACACCGACAGTTCACTGTTTCTCAGCGTGCGTTCGGCCGGTATCGTTCCGGTAAGCTCGGCCGGCAACAGCGGCCCGGCTGATGGCACGGTTTCTTCGCCCGCCAATGCGCCGTGGGTGATGGCGGTTGCCAATGCCACCCACAACCGAATTCTTGGTGGTCGCCTGGAGAACCTGTCCGGCGGTTCTGGGACGCCACCACAAGTCACCGGTGCCGGTATTACCGAAGGATCTGCAGTCGTGCCAATCGTCTATGCCGGCGACTTCGGGAATGCATTGTGCGGTACCGGGCAACCGGAGTTGGGTCCTACTTGCCAGGATAATACCGGTGCCTCCAACCCATTCCCGGCCGGTACTTTCAATGGTCAGATCGTCATCTGTGATCGCGGTGAATACGGTCGTGTGGAGAAAGGCCGTAACCTGCTTGCCGCCGGCGCCGGCGGCATGATCCTGGTCAATCAACCTGGCCAGGGTAACGACGTTACCGCCGACGAACATTGTCTGCCCAGCCTGCACGTGCCCAGTGACAGCGGTCAAAGCCTCAAGAGCTGGCTGACCAATGGGAGTGGTCACCAGGGGCGAATTCCGGCATCGACCCGCCAGGTCGGCGTCGAGTTTGGTGGGCGGCTGGCGGTCTCCAGCAGTCGGGGGCCAATCCTGGGTGCCCCGAATCTGATGAAGCCCAATGTGACCGCGCCCGGTACGGATATTCTCGGGGCCGGCGCTCCCGACGCCAACGCGATTTCCTTCAGTACCGGCACGTCCATGGCCAGTCCGCATGTCGCCGGTGCGGCGCTGCTGTTGCGCCATGCTTTTCCGGCCTGGAGTGTTGATGCGGTGATCAGTGCGCTTGAAACGACTGCTTCAGCCGATCTGGTGTTTACGGATGCGGGTGAACCGGCGCGCGTGATTGACGGCGGAGCGGGTGGTATTCAGGTCGACAAGGCGGCCCGCGCCGGCTTGTACCTGCCGGTGACCGAGGCTGAGTTTCTGGCTGCCAATCCGGCGCAGGGTGGTGATCCGGGCAAGCTCAATCTGCCTGGTGTAGTCAGTGATGCTTGTGCGGGTTCCTGTGACTTTCACCGCACACTGAAAGCATTGGCACCGTCCAGCTGGTCGGTCAGCCTTGAGGGTGATCTGGCGATCGAAGTAGAACCGAGTTCGTTCAGCCTCCAGACGGGCGAGGAAGTCACCTTGTCTATCACCATCAGTGCCGGCTCGGTTGCACCAGGCCAGTGGGGCCGTGGCAGTATCGCGCTGGTACCATCATCGTCGGTACTGGGTCCCCAGCGTTTGCCGGTCGGCGCACGGATGACGCTGGGCAGCCTGCCAGATCTCCTTGCGATCGAAGTTAGTGCCAACCAGGCTCGCGGATTTCTGAACCTGGCCGATATACTGCCGCTGCCCGAAGCCATGTTTCTGACCTCGCCGCTGGTTCGGCCGGAAGTTGAAAGCTTCACTCTGGTCCAGGATCCCACCTCCGTCGATCCCTTCTCAGGCGGAGCGGGCGTGAAAACGTGGCTGGTTGAAGTGCCGGAGAATGCCCTGGCCCTGTTTGCCGAAACCGTGTTTTCCGATGCTCAGGATCTGGACCTGTTTGTCGGCCGCGACCTCAACGGCAATGGTCAGGCCGAGGAAAGCGAAGTGGTTTGTGCTTCGATCTCGCCCGATGAACTGGAGCGCTGTGTCATCAATCAGCCGGAGGCCGGAACATGGTGGATTCTGGTCCAGAACTGGCTCGCCTCGGGTGCGCCTGGCGGCGACGAGTCGGTACTGGAATTCGCGCTACTCAGTGACGTGCACGATATGAGTTTTGGGGTGAACGGCCCCGGACTGCACACGGGCGGTCCGCTTGAAGTCCAGTTATTCGTGGACCAGCCGGCGATGCGCGAAAATGAAACCTGGCTGACCGCGATAGGCATCAGCTCGACACCGGACACGCTGCTGGACGTTGGTGTCATCCCGGTCACTGTGACTCGAACCGAACCGAATCCGATTCGCTCAACAGCCTTGTTCAAAGACCAGACCCGCGCCGTGGTATTACCACCGGGTGGCGTTCATGACCGGCTTTTTGTTGATGTACCACCGGGTACACAGCGACTGGATATTCGCGTTGCCGGGGATGCCAATGTGACCGGAACGCTGCATTTTGCCCAGTTCGACAGCGTTGCCGGCAGTGCGCCATTGACGCCACCGGCTGCCGGCGCGGCACTGGCCAGCGGCAGCGGCTCGGCGGCCGGTTTTGACCTGACCCGAATGGCGCCAGACCCGGGGCGCTACTACGTGAAACTGACCAACGCGGCAGCCGCCGAACGTCGGGTCGATGTGACGGTCGAGCTGGCCGAGACCGAGCGGCATGAGCCGCGCTTCGGCTTGTGGAGTCCGCGAGATCGGGTGACCAACCAGGGCATTGAATGGCAGCGCGCCGGGCTGGGATTCATGCTGTGGTACAGCTATGACGCCAAGGGTCTGCCGGTATTTTACCTGGCGATCAACGAGGTTGATCCGAGCTCGTCGACCTGGACCGCATCAATCAACCGCGCCACTGGTGTCGGCATTCGGGACAACGTTGATGTGGTTGGTGAAGTCACGGTGACAACGATCGACAGCGAGAACCTGGTCATGGCCTGGCGTCTTAACGGGGCGCACGGCTCGGAGATCATGACGCCGATTGCGCCAGCTACCTGCCCCGAGATCAACGGCCAGCCGATCAGTTACTCAGGCCTGTGGCACTCGCCGGGCCTGGCCCAGGGTGGCACGACGGTGATCGTGTACGATCAGGGTCAGTTCTACGTGCGTTACTACTACGATGCCGATGGCGTCGGGCGCTGGGTTATCGCGCAGGCGACCGGCCCGGGACCGTTTGCCGATGAGTTCGAGGTCTGGAGTTTCAAGGGTTTTTGTCCCAATTGCGAGCCATTGACGCCGACCTGGGAAGTGGTCGGCACCTTCGAACGCGAGTTCACCTCGTCGACCACCGGCAGCGAGGTTCTGGATTTTGTTTCACCCGCTCCCATCAACGGCGATATTCTGCTGGATGTGCCGACCGAAAAGTGGTCCGAGCCCATGCCGTGCCCGTAATGTTGATGGCAAATTCAAGCCCGCTGCACGTTCGAATCGGACGTGCCACTGGTGATGATCGGGAACATTATCAGACGTGATTGCCGGCAAGAAAGTCATCATCGTTCTGCCGGCCTACAACGCGGCGCGCACGCTGAAGCGCACCGTCAGCGAGATTGATCGGGGCTTTGTCGATGACATCATCCTGGTTGATGATGCCAGTCAGGACGAGACGGTTGAGCTTGCCCGCTCACTGGGCATCAATCATGTGATTCGCCATGAACACAATCGCGGCTATGGTGGCAATCAGAAAACCTGTTATGCACGGGCGCTGGAACTGGGAGCCGACATCGTGATCATGCTCCATCCCGACTACCAGTACACACCGAAACTGATTCCGGCCATGGCCGGGCTGGTTGCCAGCGACCTGTTTCCGGCAGTGCTGGGATCGCGCATTCTGGGTGGTGGGGCGCTGGCCGGCGGCATGCCGCGTTACAAGTACATTGCCAATCGGGCGCTGACGGCATTTCAGAACCTGTGCACCGGTGCCAAATTGTCCGAATATCACACCGGCTACCGGGCGTTTTCGGCCAGCTTGCTGCAGGAATTGGATCTGGCAGCCAATTCCGATGACTTTATTTTCGACAACCAGATGCTGGCCCAGATCATTTCTCGGGGCCATCGCATCGGCGAGGTCACCTGTCCGACGCGCTACTTTGAAGAGGCCTCGTCAATCAATTTCCGGCGTAGTGTGGTTTACGGCCTGGGAGTGATCGGGGTGTCCCTGGCGGTGCTGGCTACCCGGCTGGGTGTTTACCGACCCTCCTATTTGAGACAATGAGCCCATCGCGCGGGTTCTGGTGGCTGGCCTGGTCGGTCATTTTCGTGCTCGGTCTATGGCTGCGTTTCTGGCAGATCGACCTGCAAATCCTGATTGACGACGAATGGCACGCGGTTCACAAGCTGATGGTGGCCAGCTATCGCGAGATCTTCTTGTCGTTCGGCCATGCCGATCACACCATCCCGCTGACCCTGCTGTTCAAGTGGCTGGCCGACACCATCGGCCTGAGCGAATGGCGCATGCGCGCGCTGCCGCTGCTGTTTGGCAGCGCGACGATACTGGTGCTTCCCTGGATCATGCGACCCTGGCTGGAGCGCGAGGGCCGCTGGCTGTTTGGCGCACTGATTGCCATCTCGCCGCTGCTGATTCACTTTACCCGTTACGTCCGACCCTATGCGCTGACTGTGCCGCTGGGCTTTGTTGCCATGATCAGCCTGTGGCGCTGGTGGCATGAAGGTGGTCGCGGCTGGCTGGTGACTTTCATGCTGGCCGCCGTGTTGTGCGCCTGGCTTCACCCGCTGACCCTGCTGTTTACCGGCTCGGCATTGACCTGGTTCGGTTCTCAGGCCATGGGGCAGGCCTGGTACAAGCGCGATTTTTCCGGCCTCAAGCGTATCGTGCCGACCGGGATCGTGACTGGAGTGCTGGTCGGGGCTCTGGTATTGCCGCCGCTGCTGGCTGATCCGTCAGCAATGCGGAGCAAGTCCGGCATTCACCAGATCGAATGGCTCACGTTTCTGCGTGGCTGGGAGCTGATTGCCGGCACAGCCCAATGGGTCATGCTATCGGTATTCAGCCTGCTGGTTGCGCTTGGAGCGATCAGGCTGGTGAAAAAGGACGCCGGCTTCGCGGCTTACTGGTTGTTTATGAGCGTGGTCGCGGTGCTTGTGATCGCACTGCTTGACCCGGCCTGGATTCATCATGCCCTGGTGCTGGTGCGCTATTCGGCCGTGTTTGTGCCCATGATTCTGGTGTTGGCCACCTTGGGGATTTTTTCTGTCATTGCCTGGCTGGTTGATCGATTGGCCCTCCGACCGGCGGCAGAGCGGGTCCTGGCCGTTACACTGATTCTGACGTTATTGCCGGCCCTGGTCTGGTCGGGCCCTTTGTCTGAGGTCTATCGGGGGCTGAATCAGTTCACCAGCCATATGCGCTATCACTTTGACTATAAATTCGAGCGCAGTATCTACACGGAAGTGATGGCTCAGGCGGAACTGCCGGGCGTGTATCGTCGAATGATGGACGAGCCCGGCGACTGGGTGCTGATCGAAACGCCATGGCATTTCGAAAGTCATTTCAGTCCGTTGTCCGAATACCAGCGCCATCACCAGATGCCGGTCCGGATCGGCATGATCAGCGGGCTTTGTAGCGACTGGACCCATGGCGAGCTGCGGACACAATCGGATCAGACGATCCGCTTCGATCGCTTTGTTTTTCTGCACAGCCTGCTGCACTGGCGCGCAGCGGAAAATCGTTTTGTCGTATTTCATCGCGGCTCGCCGTTTGGCTATGTGCGGGAACTGCCCGATATCGAGCCGTGTATCGAACGCTTTGAAGAGCGCTTCGGGCCAGCCTGGCACAATGATCAACAGCAGGTTATTTTTCGGCTGCCGGCGGATTATGGTGATGCTGAAGACGGCGATTCAGGCGATGCTTGACGGCCCATGAAGCAAGAATCAGGACGGTCAGTCCAGCCAGCGGCAGCGCAATTGCCGGTTCCAGCAGAATGCCCGGCCCCATCATGTCGCTAGCCTGCAGTACCGACCCGATACCACCACCGAGTGAGGCGTAGATCACGGTGGTTGGAATCAGCCCGATCGCCGTAGCAACATGGAAATGCCGGGCGCTGATACGGGTCAGCGCAGCGCCGGCATTGATGACGAAGAAAGGCGCTATCGGAACGACTCGCAACAGCACCAGATACCAGCTGGCATCGCGCTCGAGCATGGTCAGCAGGGATGCCATCCGTCCTTGCGCCAGGCGCTGACGTAAACCGTGGTCACCCCAGTAGCGCACCATCGTAAATGATAGTGACGCCGCCATCATGGAGCTGCACAGGGCAGCGCTTGCACCCATCGTGAGGCCAAAAAGATAGCCGGCCGTCAGGCAATAGAGTGATCCGATCGGAACGGCCAGGCTGGCCAGCACGACAAATGAGATGATATAGATGGCCAGCGCGGTCCAGAAGTGGGCCTGGATCAGGGAATCGACGGTCAGCAGGAGTTCAAGAACCGGTTCCAGCCCGACGACACCGAAGCCGAGAATGATGGCGGCGACGATCAGCATCAGGAAAAATCCTGACGTCAGGGGCCAGCGCTTGAACGGAGAAGACATCAAATCCAGTCAAGCTCGGCAATGGCCTGGGCTTCAGCCTGGTCCATATCAATCGCGCTAAAGTGATCGTGACCGGCAGTCAGAGCTTCCAGCAGGATGCGCTGGCGTTCACCACGTCGCCAGGCTTCGACATAAGGAATCTCGGGATGAAACATCACCATCTGATAGCGCGGGATAAAGCGCCCCGGCAGACGTTTTTCCAGAGCCCATTCCAGTTCCTTGACCAGCTGAAAATGCGGATCACGAACCCGATCGCGCATTTCCAGATAATTGTCCAGCGCCATCGCAGCGATGGCATCGGCGTTGGGCTTGCGCTCGGCGACGAAGTCGGCCAGAACGGATTCGTCTGGTCCCAGCCGGGTGAGTCGATCGGCCAATGCAATGACATCCTCGAAGGCGGCATTCATGCCCTGGCCATGAAACGGCACGATGGCATGGGCGGCATCGCCGAGCAGCACGGCGCGATCACCGAGGTGCCAGTGGTCGACATACAGAGTGGCCAGGTAGCCAATCGGATTCTCGGCCAGTTCCCTGTCCAGGTTCGGCATCCGGGCTACGGCATCGGCAAACTCGGCCTCAAGAAAGTGGCGCATTTCGGCTCGATTCGATAGCTGATCAAAGCTCGGTTGTCCATCCTCAGCTGCGCCTGTGGCCAGAAACAGCGTGCAGGTAAAGCTGGCGTCCGGATTGGGCAGGGCGATCATCATATAGCCACCACGCGGCCAGATATGCAGCGCTTCGGGCTCCATTTGGAACCGGCCATCGTGATCAGGCGGAATGGTCAGCTCCAGGTAGCCATGGCCCAGCGGTTCTTCGCGCTGCCCCAGTGGCAAAATCTTGTCCATGGCCCGGCGCAGGGCCGAGCCGGCACCATCGGCTCCGATAGCCAACTGGAACCCGGCCTGATGCAATTGACCATCACTGTCGCGAAAGTCAAGCCGGCGAGTCCGGAAATCCACCGAGTCAAGTTGTCGATCAAAATGCAGGGTAACGCCGGCACGCTCGGCGGCATCGAGCAATGCCAGGTTGAGATGACCACGATGGACCGACCAGATCACTTCGTCCGCGCGCTGCCCGTAGGGCTGAAGACGGGTCTCGCCGAACCGGTCATGCAGCATCCGGCCGGCCATGGGCAAGGCGAATTTCTCGACCTGTTGCAGCAGGCCGGCGCGCTCCAGTGCCGCACGGCCGCGTTCGGCCAGGGCCAGATTGATCGAGCGACCGGCAGGCACCTGGTGTCGGCGCGGATCCGGATAGCGTTCGAACACCCTGACCGCCTGACCCAGCCGAGCCAGTTCAACCGCCAGCAGACTACCGGCCAAACCGGCCCCGACGATGGTGATGTCAGGGGTTGTGGAGTTCGAGCTTGTCATGACGATTTGCCCGATGGCAGCAGTTTGTCGATCAGATCGACCAGCTCGTCGGTTTCATCCATGCGGTTATACAAAGGTGCCGGTGCGACCCGAATAATATCCGGTTCGCGCCAGTCGGCGACCACTCCATGACCTTCAAGCCGTTCGAACAGCTTGCGCCCGTCAGTTCTTCCACTGCGAACCCTGAGCGATAGCTGACAGCCGCGCCGGTGCGGCTCCAACGGGGTCAGAATCGCAATTCGGTCATCAACAATTTCGGTCAGCCTCCGGGCCAGGTGTCCGGTCATTGTCAGCGAGGCGTGGCGCAATGCGTCCATACCCGCTTCGGCAAACAACTCCAGCGATGCCCACAGAGCGGCCAGGGCCAGCACGGG
Source organism: uncultured Wenzhouxiangella sp. (assembly GCA_964523755.1). GTDB lineage: Bacteria > Pseudomonadota > Gammaproteobacteria > Xanthomonadales > Wenzhouxiangellaceae > Wenzhouxiangella. The sequence continues at coordinate 54,495 of CAZFYM010000002.1, forward strand.
CGGGTTGGACAACTGCCAGCCTTCGGCACCGCGCATGGGTTTGAAGTCCGGACCCATGCGAAAACGGGTTGTTTCGTCGTGGCCCCACCAGCCGGCCAGGCGTGGCAGATCGGCCTCGGCATGGCGCTGGTGAACAAAGCAGCCGGCTACGGCACCGGGCCCGGCATTGAGGTATTTGTAGGAACACCACACGGCGAAATCACAGCCGATATCGTGCAGGTTCAGCGGGATATTGCCCACAGCGTGGGCCAGGTCCAGGCCCAGGGGCACCTCGACCCGGCGGCAGGCGCGGGCGATCCGTTCCAGGTCGAACACCTGTCCGGTGGCATATTGCACCCCGGGCCAGAGCACCAGTGCGACCTGTTCGCCGTAGCGTTGCAAATAATCCTCGATATCCTCCTCGTGCAGCAGGCCATCACGACGCGGTGCCAGCTCAACCAGATCCCGGTCGACATCCAGGCCATGGAGTCTCAGCTGCGATTTCACCGCGTGCCGATCCGAGGGAAACGCGCCCTGCTCGATGAGAATCCGGCGGTGGTCGCCGCGCGGTCGGAAAAAGCTCACCATCATCAAGTGCAAATTGACGGTCAGCGAATTCATCGCCACGACTTCCGCGGGTTTGGCCCCGGTGATCAGGGCCAGATTATCGCTAGCCAGACGGTGATAAGGCATCCAGGCCAGTGGCCCGTCGAAATGCCCGGCCACGCCAAGACCGCCCCAGCGCTCGAGCTCGGCGGCGACAGCATCGGCGGCGGCCAGCGGTTGTAGCCCAAGTGAGTTCCCGCACAGATAAAGGCTTTCCTTGCCATTGGGTCCGGGAGGGATGCGAAAGCGCTGGCGAAAATCGCCGGGGCTGAAATCGGTGTCGGAACGATAAATGCTCATGTCAGCTTGAAAACCACCGGTGAGCTGGGGGCCGCATCGCCAATCAGCGCGCCGACACCCAGGTGAAGCAGATACAGACCGTCATCCAGTTGATCAGGCACGAAAATCATTTCGGTAATGGTACAACCCAGCCTTGACTCCGGCACTTGTGATTGTGGCTTCTCGTCCATGCCCCAGAACCGCCGATGCAGCGGCAGTCGGTCATTGTCGGCCGCATCCACTGACGGGGTATCGATCAGCAGATGGCGAATGCCTGCATGGCAAATCCGGGTCATGGCCTCATGACTGAGCAGCGGGTAGGGGGGTGCCTGGCTGTAGTCGCGGATGCATTTATCCTGGCTGTTGGGCAAGGTTCTGACAATCAGCGCGTCGATACCGTCCGGCCAGTCCAGTTCACTGGCTTCGATTACGGGACTTGCATCGCCACCCGGCGACAGATCCGGCTGGACGCTGGCCAGCGCGGCGGTCAGCATGCCGCCGGTCTGATAAGCCTGGACCGGCTGGCGCTCGGTCGTAATGTGACCTGCGCCCTCTGTATGTGTGCCGTGACAATGCGGGATAAAGCAGATCCGGTCGGCATTGCAGCTAGCCCCGGCGTTGACCCGGCCGGTAAAACTTCCGGCAGTCAGCGGCTGGAATGACACTGGCTGGTCGACAAAAAAGCGCGGATGGCGGCCGTTGGCAGCCACTGGAATGGTCAGCGAAGTAGCCGCAGACAGGTCGACATGCCGCGTCACGCCGGCAAAAGTCAGGCTGGCTTTCATGCAATCAGACCGAAACGCTCGGCCGGCAGATTGAGAAAGTCCAGGCAATTGCGCCAATACATCTTTCCAGCCAGTTGTGGCGAAAGGTTGAGTGCCCGGATGATCGAGCCCGGTTCCTGCTCACCCAGCGGAAAAGGATAGTCCGTTCCCATCGCCACCTTGTCTTCGCCCATGATCTTGATCAGGTAGTCCAGTGCCATGGGATCATGGGTCACCGAATCGACCCAGAACCGACCCAGATAATCGCGTGGATTGACCGGATTGCGGTGGGCAACCAGGTCGGGGCGCATATTAAAACCATGTTCGATACGACCGATGGTGAAGGGGAAGGCGCCGCCGCCATGAGCAAAACAGACGCGCAGATCGGGCAGGCGCTCGAACACACCACCGAAGATCATCGAACAGATGGCGCGTGACACCTCGGCCGGCATGCCGACCAGCCACGGCAGCCAGTAATCCGGCATGAACTCCTTGCCCATCATGTTCCAGGGGTGAACCAGGATCGCCAGGCCCAGGTCCTGACAGGCGCAAAACACTTCGAACAGTTCCGGGTCATCCAGGTTGCGGTTATTCACGTTTGATCCGATCTGGACGCCGCAAAGACCCAGGTCATGGGCCAGATGTTCGGCTTCATTGATGGCCAGTTCGGTATCCTGTAACGGCAGACTGCCCAGAGCAATGACCCGGTCCGGGAATCGTTGCTGCTGAGCCGCGATGTCGTCATTGAGGAACCGAACAAAGCGGGAGGCCGGGCCGGCCGGCAAGTGGTAGCTGAACATCACCGGTACGGTGCACACGACCTGGATGCGAACTCCGGCTTGCTCGTACAACTCGATGCGTCGGGCAATATCGAAGGCGTTGGTGTTGACGGCGCGAAAAAACTTGCCATCGATCATGATCTTCCTGGTATCGCTTTTTCCATCACGTTCGATCACGGGAAAACCGGGCGCTTCAATAACGGGTAGTCGCTGCGGCAGCAGATGACTGTGCAGGTCGATCATTGTTCGCTCAGTCGATGTCATGATGGGACCAGTCTGCCCCAAGCGTGGCTGGATTGCCACTTCATGACGTTAGAATAATCCTCCGGCCGCCAGCGACCATGAAATGAAAGTCTCGGATTTCCAGTTTGACCTGCCAGAGTATTTGATTGCCCAGCGCCCGCTGGCCGAACGCTCGGCATCACGCTTGCTGCATCTTGATCGGGCGCAGGGTCGGCTCTTTGATCGGCGTTTCGCCGACTTGCCCGAGTTGCTATCAGAAAAAGACTTGCTGGTTTTCAACAACACCCGGGTCATTCCGGCTCGCCTGCACGGACACAAGGCCAGCGGCGGGGCTGTGGAAATCCTGATCGAACGGTTGATCGATCCGCGTCGGGCAGTGGTTCAGCTCCGTGCCAACCGAAAACCTGTCCAGGGCAGCGAGCTTCGGGTCGAAGATGCAGCAAGTCTTGAAGTGGGTGAGCGAGAAGGGCCATTCTGGCAACTGCTCATCCGCGAAGGGCCGGGTTGGACGGATTTGCTGGACCAGTACGGTCATATGCCCTTGCCACCCTATATCGAACGGGCAGATGAAGCGCTGGATCGCGACCGCTATCAGACCGTGTTTGGCCAGGTGCCCGGCGCGGTTGCCGCACCGACGGCCGGGTTGCACTTTGATCAGGCCTTGCTCGATCAACTGGACGATCGGGGCGTTGGCCGGGCCTGGTGTACGCTGCACGTGGGTGCCGGTACTTTCCAACCGGTGCGTGTCGAACAGGTCGAAGATCACCAGATGCATGCCGAGTGGCTGGCCGTGGATTCGGCCCTGGTCGACAAGGTCGCCCAAACCCGCGCCCGGGGCGGTCGCGTGATTGCCGTCGGCACCACGGCCGTTCGTGCGCTGGAAACGGCAGCCGCCGAAGGTGAACTGGCACCATTTTGCGGTGACAGCCGGTTATTTATCTATCCCGGCTATTCATTTCGGGTCGTCGACGCCATGATCACCAACTTTCACCTGTCAGGTTCGACCCTGTTGATGCTGGTCAGCGCCTTTGCTGGCCGCGAGCACATATTCGATGCCTACGCCCACGCCATCAGGCAGGAGTATCGCTTCTTCAGCTACGGCGATGCCATGCTGATTAGTTGAAGGTCGGAAGACAGAGGACTGAGGACAGAAACCCTTTAAGCCTGGTTAATCGCTACACTAGTTGGCCAAATTCGAGCCTTTTTACCATGCAATTCGAGCTTCTATCCATCGACGGTCAGGCCCGGAGAGGGCGTCTGGTTTTTGAGCGCGGCACGGTGGAAACCCCGGCCTTTATGCCCGTTGGAACCTACGGTACTGTCAAGGCCATGGCTCCGGAGGAGCTTCGGGATGTCGGGGCGCAAATCATTCTGGGCAATACCTTTCACCTGATGTTGCGGCCCGGAACCGAGGTGATTCAGGCCCATGGCGATCTGCATGATTTCATGCAGTGGCCGGGGCCGATCCTGACCGATTCGGGAGGTTTCCAGGTCTGGAGCCTGGCCGAGTTGCGAAAGATGACCGAGGAAGGGGTGACCTTTGCCTCGCCGGTGGATGGCTCGAAGGTGTTTCTGGGACCGGAAGAATCCATGGCTGTTCAACGTGCGCTGGGTGCCGATGTCGTGATGATTTTCGATGAGTGCACACCCTGGCCGGCGACTCATCAGCAGGCGGCTGAATCAATGCGCCGCTCGTTGCGCTGGGCAGCCCGTTCGAAAACAGCGCACGGTGACAGTCCGGCAGCCCTGTTCGGCATTGTCCAGGGTGGCATGTACCACGACCTGCGACAGGAATCGGCCGCCGGGCTGGTCGCTATCGGGTTTGACGGCTACGCCATCGGCGGACTATCGGTCGGAGAGCCTGAGGAAGAGCGCAATGGCGTCCTGGAACAGATCGGTCCGCAACTGCCCGATGATCGTCCGCGCTACCTGATGGGTGTCGGCCGACCGGAAGATCTGCTGGCCTCGGTGGCGCGAGGCGTGGATATGTTCGATTGCGTCATGCCGACCAGGAATGCCCGGAACGGTTACCTTTTTACCAGCCGAGGCGTGCTCAAGATTCGTAATGCCCGTTATGAGAAGGATACTCGTCCGATCGATGAGGATTGTGACTGTTATACCTGTCGCCGCTACTCGAGGGCTTACGTCAAGCACCTGCAAAAATGCAATGAAATACTGGGTCATCGTCTCGCGACCACTCACAATCTGTATTATTACCAGCAGTTGATGCATGAGATTCGAACGGCAATCGAGGCGGGCCGTTTCAGCGCGATGGCTGATCGGCTGCGCGAGGCCTGGAGTGCTGGTATTCCTTAAAGAAAGCACCGGCAGCCACCACCACGTAATGAAACGGGATCTAGATAGCGAGCATGAAATCACGCCAGATCAGCGAAACCAGCGAGATCACCCGATTGCTCCAGGAATGGAATCAGGGGGATACCGGCTCGCGGGATCGCCTGATGAGTCTGGTTTATGATCGCTTGCATCGTCTGGCTGACCAGCATTTTGCCGGCGAACGATCCGGCCATACGCTGCAACCCACCGCACTGATTCACGAAGCCTTTCTCAACCTGGACAAGGTCGAGGTGAATTGGCGAGACCGTGACCATTTCTATGCACTGGTGGCCCAGATGATGCGCCGCTTGCTGGTTGATCACGCGCGTTCACGTGCCCGTCTGAAGCGCGGCGGTGATCAACTCAAACTTGATCTGAATGCTGATGAACTCAGTGCGTCGGCGCCGAGCGCTGACTTGTTGGCGCTGGACGCGGCATTGACCAGACTTGAGAGCCAAAGCCAGCGCACCGCCCAGACCCTGGAGCTGATTTACTTCGGCGGGCTGACCCAGGAAGCCGTGGCTGAGGTACAAGGTGTTTCGCGCCGCACGGTCGATCGCGATCTCAAGCTGGGCCGGGCCTGGCTGCGAGCTGAACTGGAGGTGTCGTGAGTGACGCGATGAGCGGTTCTGAGAACCATTGGAAGCAGATCGAGTCGCTGTTTCATGGCGCGCTGGAGCAACCCGAGTCGCAGCGCCGAGCCTGGCTGGCGCGCCAGGTCGGTGAAGACTTGGAGCTGCTGAACCAGGTGCTGAACCTGCTGGATCTTGCCGATGATCACGAGACAGTGCTCAAGTCCGTGGTTGGGCGGGCTGCGGTCGATCTGAGTAGTTCAACCGCGCCGATCAATCGTCGCCTGGGTCCGTACCGGATCGTGCGACAGCTTGGCCGTGGCGGGATGGGCGAGGTCTACCTGGCAGAGCGCGACGACAAGGAGTATCACCAGCGGGTCGCAATCAAGGTGATTCGTGGCTTTTCCGGCCAGAACGCGCTGGAGCGATTCCGGCGTGAGCGCCAGATCCTGGCTGATCTCCAGCACCCGCATATTGCCCGCTTGCTGGATGGTGGCACCACCGCCGAGGGACAGCCCTATCTGGTGATGGATTTTGTCGACGGGCTGCCCTTGCGCCAGTGGTGTTCGGAGCGGCAGCCGTCACGCCAGCAGCGCTTGCGTCTGATGTTGCGCGTATTCGATGCGATTCACTACGCGCATCAGCATCTGATCATTCACCGGGATATCAAGCCGGGCAATATTCTGGTCAATCGTTTCGGCGAGCCGGTAGTGGTGGATTTCGGTATTGCTCGCCTGCTCGATGACCAGGAACCTGAATCCTCACAAGGCGCGCCGGGCTATACCCCCGGGTTTGCCAGTCCTGAGCAAAAGGCCGGTCGGGCTGTCACGACGGCCAGTGATATCTACAGTCTCGGCCGCTTGTTGCTGACCTTGCTGACCGACTCCAAGCCTTCGAGCAAAAGGCAAAGCCAGGCGCAAGATGAGTTGACTGGTCAGCAGGATGCCTTGCATCGCCTTCCCGGTGATCTGGCGGCGATTATTGGCAAGGCCACGCGAAACGAGCCGAACGAACGCTACGATTCAGTCGCCGAACTGCGCACTGACCTGATTCGTTTTCTGGATGGAAAACCGGTCCGGGCCATAGCCTCTTCGCCGGCTTATCGTCTGGGCAAATTTGTCCGGAGAAACCGGCCCGGGCTGGTGATCGCTGGTCTGGCGCTGCTGGTTCTGACGGCCATTGGCTGGCGCTGGCTCGAGACTCATCAGCGTGCGCTACAGGCTGAGTCACGTGCGCTTGCCGAGGCGGTTCATGCCGAGCAGGTGCTGAACGTGTTGCTTGATGCAATCAGTGCGGCGGCACCGGGCCAGTCACGCGGTCAGGCGGTAACCGTGCGCCAGGTCCTGGATCAGAGTTACGCCCGGCTGAATGAGCAAATGACCATCGATGTCGAAGCGCGTGATCGACTATTGTTGTCGCTGGGCGAGGTGTACCTGCGCCTGGAAGAGCATGACAAGGCCGAAGAGCTGCTGAACCGGGTTGGTGCCAGTTCGTCACCGATGGTTTCGGTAAGGGCATTGAGCTTGATGGGGCACAGTCTGGTCCTTCGCAAGCGGGCCAACGAGGCCGGAGTGATGCTCAATGCGGCCCTGGCTGGCGTTGAACAACACCGGGAGGCACTTTCAGTTGCAGTCATTCGGGAGGCTCGAAATCACCATGCCTTGTGGATGCGGGAAGCCGGCCAGCCACAGGCAGCAGGAGCGGTCTTTGCGGAACTGGTGCAAGCCAATCTGGATGCTGACCAACCCGAACTTGCTGCCCGAATGCTGCACAACCTGGCATTGGCTGAATCAGACCAGGGGCACTGGAGCCGCGCGGTCGAGCATCTGCGTCGTTCACTGGCACTCAAGGAGCAAACGATCGGCCGCCTGCATCCTTCCTACGCACTTTCGCTGTCGATTCTGGCCCAGAACCTGGTCAGATTGGGCGAGTATGAAGCGGCGCAGGACGCTTTGACCGAAAGCCTGACATTGCGCGTTCGCCTGTTTGGCGATGACCATACGGGTCTGCACTACGACTACAACGAACTGGGCAGCATGCACCATGATCAGGGAGATTTCCAGCGCGCCATCGAACTGTATCAACGCGCCATTACCCTGCGTGAGCAGTCCGGGGAACCTCCGATCAGCGCAGTCAGTTATCTCAACAACCTGGCGTTTGCTTACGAGGATCGTGGCGATTGGCAGCGCGCCGAGCCCTTGTATCGGCAATCCCTGGCCATTCGGCAGGACGAGTATGGCCCTGAGCATGCCAGTGTGGCCCATGCCAGGCACAATCTGGCACGCTTGCTGATTCGCCTGGGAAGCCTGGAGGAGGCCGAACAGTTGGCTGAACAGGTGATTGATTTTCGGGTCGGTCATTTTGGTCACGAGCATCATGCCACAGCCTATTCCCGATCCCTGCTCGGCATGTTGGCCCACGCTCGTGGCGACCTGGCCAGCGCCCGCGTGATTCTGGAACACAGCCTGGCAACGCTGATGGATGCTTTGCCAGCGACCAATGGCTGGGTGTTGACCACTCGCGGTCTGCTGGCGCGGGTGCTGGTTGATGCCGGTGCCCTGGTTGATTCCGAATCGCTGTTGACCGGGCTGCTCGAAGACTATCAGGCGGCCTTCAGACCCGACCATCCCGGTGCGGCGGTGCTGGAAATTGAATTGGCCCGGGTCGAGCTGGCCACGGATCGTCAAGACCAGGCGATCAGTCGACTGAATCGCGTCTCTGAAACGATCAGCCAGTCCCTTGCACCGGACTCGCTGCCGCACCGGCAGTTGCAGTGCCTGCGGTCCGGTCAGTTGGCACAACATTGCGGGTCGATGGGGCTGAATTGACAGGGCAATAGAATTAATTTTGTGAGATTTGTCACAATTTCCCTCGACAGCGCGCTGTAATGGGTATAGCGTAAAAAACAGCTGACGTGTCCCTGAGGGGTGCGGCGGCTCTTTCAAGGGCCAATCACATTTGGTGCGGGCCGTCCGAAGCTCGAGGGATGCATGACAAAATTCGAACAGACTTGTACCAGGCTTCTGGTACCCGGTCGCCGCAGCGCCATCGCGCTGTTGGCATTTGGCCTACTTGCGTTCGGTTTCTGGACTCCGGTATACGCACAAACCATCACCAAGTCGGCCCCCGCCCAGGTTGATGCCGGCACCTCGTTTGACTACACGATTGAAGTCAATAACGACACCGGATCGCCGATCGCCGCCGCCGATGTCGTAGTGGTTGATACCCTGCCGACATTGCTGACGTTCAACGGCTTCTCCGGTATCGGCTGGGATTGCGCCGAGCAGGCCGGACCACCCATCACGGTCGAATGCGCTCGTATCAGTGATCTGCCGAACGGCGTCAGTATGCTGACTATCTCCGTGGATGCTGGCGCTCCGGCCGTAGGTACCCTGGTCAGCAATGCTGTGAACCTGGACATTGCAACAACCACGGTAAGCTCCGACACCGCTGATACCACCCTGATTGCGGTTGCCGAGCTGGAGCTCGACAAGGCTATTGTTGACGGCTCTGATCGGGTCGACTCGATTCGCGTGCGCGGCGGTGATCCGGTCCAGTTTTCCATTTCGGTGGAAAACCTCGGCCCCAGTCCGGCCCAGAATCTTCAGGTCGAAGACAGCTTGACGAGCGGTTTTGTGGCTGATCCGGCCCAAACCGATTTTGGCGACGCTGACTGGTCGTGCAGCATTGATGACAGCGGTGCGCAAACGGTTTATACCTGTGATTACGGACAAACCCTGGCCGCTGGTGCCAGCGCACCGGAGCTGTTGCTGGATGTCACCACCCCAGCCGTGGTTGGCAATTTCAGCAACCAGGCGCTGGCCGAATCGGATGCCGATGGCAGCAACTTCCCATGGTCCAGTGATCTGGTCGCGATCGAGGTATTTCTCGAAGCGGATCTGCGCATAGCCAAGCAGGCCAGTGCCGGTTCGGTCTTTTCCGGTGATGATCTGACCTACACCTACACCATCACCAACCAGGGCCCGAACACGGCCACACTGATCACCTTGCGTGACGTGTTTGACCGTGCCGGTGTGCTTGGCAGTATTAGCCTGGGGGCTGGTGCCGCCGATTGGACCTGCCAGGCACAGGCTACACCGCCGGCCGGCCAGAGCGTGCTGGAATGCGACCTCGATCCGGCCATCACGCTGGCGGTTGGCGGCTCCAATGAGCTGGTGCTGGAAGTCACGATTGTTGCACCAGCAACTGACGATCCGATTGATCTGGGTAATCAGGCCGAGGTCAATTCTGCCGAAGACTTGCCGGACCCGGCTGCCAACAGCAGCGCGGAAGTGACCGTTGAGATTCTTCCACAAGCTGATCTGGCGATTGCACCGCGAGTGCCGCCGGTGGGCGATTTGCCTGCCGATTCGGAGTTCAGCTATACCATTGAAGTGACCAACAATGGGCCTTCGCAGGCGCGTGAGTTGATGCTGACCGACAGCGTGCCTGCCGGGGCCGTTTTGTTGTCGGCCAGTGGCACCGGCTGGACTTGCCAGCTTAACCAGCGACTGGGCTCGCTGGCTTGCCAGCGCGCGACGCTGAACTCGGCTGCCACTGCCGACATCGACGTAACCGTTCGTTTGCCGCGCAATCCGCCGGTCGCCGGCCAGGCCAGCGGCACGATTGCCTCAGGTACGGCCCTGGTCAGTTCCGAGACGCATGACCCTGACACTTCCAACAACGCCGCCGGGCCATTCAATACATCGGTCGCAGCCGCCTGGTCGCTGAGCATAACCAAGACTGCCAGCCAGCCGCTGGTTGTGCCTGGGCAGGAGTTCAGTTACCAGATTCTGGTCGACAATGCCGGGCCCAGTGATCTGAGTGGCAGCCTTCGGCCTGAGTTGACCGATCTGTTCGATGCCAACCTGAGCGGGAGTTTCAGTGTGTGTGGCGTGGGTGCCAGCCAGCCGTGCTGGTCATGTCAGTCACCGCCCCGGCCCGCACTTGTGCAGACGCTGGATACTGATGCGCTGGCGCTGACCGGTATTGGTGGCGCTCGTCAGGTCGTTGTCAGCCCTGACCGGAGACGGGTTTACACCGCCGGCCAGTTCGACGACGCCACCGCCGTGCTGGATCGGTCGCTGGTGCGGGATTCGGGGTTTGGAACTCTGAACTACCCGAACCAGACGATCTCGACGATCACTTCGGCACGGGCGCTGGCTATCCACCCGGGTGGGGAATGGCTGATCAGTGCACAAACCGGTGTCAATGCCGATTTGTTCATTCAAACCATCAACCCGACGACTGGTGCGTTGGGAACTGCCAACGTGCTGATCAGCGGTTTTGACGAGCCAGCCGATCTGTTGTTCAGTGATGCTGGCGGTGTGCTCTACGTGGCCGAAAGCGGTGCGGATGCCATCACTGTGCTTGCGTTTGACGCCCTGGCGGGTTCGGCTGTTCTGGTTGAACAGGTGGCACGCAACATGGCCGGATCCAATCCGGTCGCGCTGGGTGGTGTGGCTCAGCTTGCCATGTCCAGCGATCAACAGTTTCTGTACGCGGCGGCACCGGCTGACAATGCGCTTGTCGGTTTTTCGGTTGCTTCAGGTGATGGCAGCTTGTCACCACTGAGTGCGGCCAGTGTCAGTCCTCAGGTCAGTGGTCAGCCTGTTGCGTTCAGCGCACTGGGTGTTCGGCCACAAGGCAATGAGTTGTATGCTGGTGGTGATAACAAGGTATTGGTATTCGTCCGTGATGGGCTGACCGGTCTGCTGGGGTCGTTCACGGCAACCACCGCCACGGCTGTGCCTGCCAGGCTGTTGACCGGTGTTTCCGATCTGGTGGTTGGCCCTGATGGCGACAGTTTCCTGGTTGCTGCTCGTGGTGATGGCGCAATTTCCCTGTTTGCGCGCGATGATCTCGGCAATATGATCTGGCGGCGCTCTGAGGCACTGGCCGATGGCATGCAGCCCAATGCGCTGGCCATCGACTCGGCGGGTGAAACCCTGTACGTGGTTGCAACCTCGGATGATGTGACCGGAGCTGTTGAACCGGATCGCAGTCAGATTCAGACCTACCGGCTGGCATTCACCGGTCAATGCGACGACCTGCGCGACGGCGATGTGGAAAGCGGCGACATTGAAGCGCGACCGCTGGCGCTGCCGGCCGGTCAGCAGTTGATAGTCACGGTTGCTGCCGGTATTGCTGCCAATCCGCCCGTCACGGAAATCAACAACCTGGCCATTCTCGAAGACGCTGACAGTGTCTCGATTGAGGATAACGCGCTGATCGAAATCCGCAACGCCACCGAGGTTTCCGTCAACAAGACCGCGCCGGGTGAGCGGCCCATTCCGGGTACAAGCTTTACCTACACCATTGAAATTACCAATGCCGGGCCGGGTGGTGTCAACAAACTTGTTGTCAATGACACCCCGCCGCTGTTTGGACCGAATGACGTGGGATTCATTGCCAATTCGCCGCAAATGCCGCTGGAGTGGCAATGCAAGGCCACCGGCAACGCCTGTTGTAATTCCGGGGGATCAACCAGCCAGTGCGGACAGCTGCAACCCACGCCATTCGTGTCGGGTGCGCTGGTCAATCACGAGGTGGACCTGGCGGCCGGCTCGGCGTTGACCTTCACTTTGCGTGGCCATATTCATCCCCTGTCCAATCCGGCCGGTGAACTGGTCAATCAGGTTCAACTGGCCATGCCATCCGGCATTGAAGCATTTGACCCGGACGACCTGGTCAGCGTTCATGAGGTCGATATTGAGTCCACTGTCGACCTGTGGGTGGTCAAGGAAAGTCTGGGTGTTGGCGAGCAGGGTGGCCAGGCGCTGGTTGAATATCGTTTGCGGGTCGGCAACAACGGACCATCGGCGGCAGCCGGATTGACCGTTGCCGATTTGCTCAATGATCTGAGTTTTGATACCGCGGCGGCCAACTGGTCGTGCAGCATCACCAATCCGGGCCAGGCCCAGTTGGCGGATTCCTGCTGCCAGTTTGGCACCGGAGCCTGCCAGGCGACCAGCCTGACCGGCCAGAGCGGGCCGATCGATCGTGCGATGGCCTTGGCACCGGGGGCCCGGGCTGAATTTCTGATCAGCGTCCCGGTGAGTGACCCCGGGGCGGCAGTGGTTGTTAATACCGCCAGCGTGACACCGCCGCCTCTGGTCACCGATTCGGACCCCACGAATAATGCCGATACCCGTCTGGTGCGCCTGTTGGCCACCGCTGATCTTGCCTTGAACAAGGAGATCCTGGCCGGATCGACGGTAACGCCGGGTGAGCAGGTCAGCTTCCTGGTCACGCTGACCAATGATGACGGACCGGACGGTGTTCCCGTAATCGTTCAGGATTTGCTGCCGCCGGAACTTGAGGATGTCACCTGGACTTGCGATGCGACCACGCCAATACCGGGCGATCTGAGCTATGACGACCATACCGGCCTGGGCGGTCAGCTGGTCGAACCGACGGCTGTGCTCAGCTCGGCTGATGGGCGTCATGTCTATCTGCTGGGTGCGGGCGGTGAGTTCACGCCCGGGGAAGATCCGTCACCGGCCTCGCTGGCTGTCTATCAGCGCAACGTCGTGCCCGGGCCCAATTTTGGTCAACTCAGCCTGCTTGAGGTCGAGATTGACGGCGTGAATGATGATGACGACAGTGGCCTGGCTGTTGAGGGTCTTGGAGGCGCTCGTGCGATGGCTTTCAGTCCGGATCAGCGACACCTTTACGTGGCAGGTTCCAATCCGGGCTCGGTGGCGGTCTTCCGCCGAGATTCGCTCAGTGGCTCGCCCCAGTTTGGCGAATTGACCTTTGTTGAGGCACGCTTCAACGGTTCGGATGAGCCGGGTGATCTGATCTCTCCGGTCAGTGGTCTGAAGGGTGCATCGGATGTGCAGGTCAGCGCTGATGGTGAGCATGTCTATGTCGTCTCGCGTGACGAGCATGCTGTGACCATCTTCCGTCGTAATACCGGCACCGGTGCGCTGTCATTCCAGGGCAAGCTGGCCGCCCCCGGACTGCTGTCGCAAGGAGCCTTTACCCTGTGGGGTGCGTTTGATGTCGCGATGCCGCCCGAGGATGACTTTGTTTATGTGACCGGCGGTGGGCCGGTCGCATCATTCGGCGGTTCCGCCTGGACGACGACCGATGATCGGGCGGCTGTTGGTGATCGTTCGTACTTCGTTGCCAACACCGCAGGTGTCTCACTGAAATGGCTTCAGCAGGAACAACCGCTGACGATTACCAGTACAACGGATCTGAGCTTGAGCTTTCAGCATATCTTTTCGCTGGATTGGGCCACGTCCTGCTATGACGTCGGAGTGCTTGAACTATCCACCGATGGCGGCCAAACCTGGGACGATGTCCTGGATGCCGGCGGCGTTTTCGTTCAAGGCGGCTATAACGAGTCTCAAAACGGACTCGAAGGTAATCCGCTCAATGCTCGGCCAGGCTGGTGTCGCGACAGCCCAGGCTGGGCGACGGGCAACTTTAATCAGGTGGAAATCAATTTGAGCAGTGCCGTTGCTGTTGGTAACCAACTGATGCTGCGCTTTGGTCTGGGTGAGGGTACGGCATTTGGTAATCCAGGCTGGTGGATTGACGATATCGAGTTGTCCAACAGTGACGGCGTGCTGCTGGCGGATACTGCTTCGGGCGGCTCCGGAGGAGCCACTGTCGGGGTTTTCGCTCGCAACGCCGATAGCGAGGCGGCGGGTTTTGGCAATCTTGAACTGGATTCGATTGTTCCCCTGAGCGGCGTTGCCGATTCGGTTGCAATGGATGATCAGGGCGGCAACCTGTACGTGGGTAATTCGGCCAATCAAACCATCGCGGTCTTTGGCCGAGATGCCGACACGGGTGGCCTGACGCTGTTGGATGAGGTCTCTCTGGTGGATCTGGTGGATCCGGCAATTGATGCAGATTCTCTCCAGGGACTGGCCGCCATGCGAGTCAGTCCCGATGGCGAGCACCTGGTGGCCAGCGGTGCCGCTGTCAATCGTCTGGTGGTCTTTCGCCGCTTGCCATTTGTCGGCACGCTCAAGCCCATGCAGCAACTGGCGCTGGGCGTACCGGCTGACCAGCCGGTGGAAGGGGGTATTCAGGGTGTGCTAGGTATCGAATTCTCCAGCGATGGCCAGCAGGTATTCACGGCAGCCTCGATTGGCCAGATCGGGATCTTCAGTCGCCGGGCACCGGACCCGACCTTCGGCTTCCTGGAAGCGGTCATTGATGGACAGGATGACGGATTCGGAGCCCCGGCCAATGGCCTGCTGGGCGCGCGCGCGGCGGCGCTGAGCGATGATGGTCGCTGGCTGTTTGTTGCCGCTTTTGGTCAGATTGCCAGTGGGCAGAGTGGTGCACTGGTTGTGCTGGAACGCGATGCGGCCAGTGTTGAGCCGGGCCAGCACCTGCGTTTCCGTCAGGCCCTGCGCAATCAGCAGGGCGGCGTCGTGGGTATGGACGGTGCCATTGATCTCAGCGTTGTTGGTCAGGATATCTATGTTGCCGCAGAACGCTCCAATGCGCTCACCCATTTCCGTCAGGACGCTGTGACCGGAGTCGTCAGTTTTGTCGCCAGTTATGCCAATGGCGGGTCGATCACAGGCTTGTCGGGCGCTGCTGCCGTGCTTGCCTCGCCGGGCGGGGGCTTTATCTACGTGGCCGGCCGGTTCGATCATGCCGTGGCCATTTTTGCTCGTGATGCCGTTAGCGGTGGCCTGACCTTTATGGGCGAGGCACGCAACGGCCTCAATGGCGTGACCGGAATGCTGGGAGCCAATGCGCTGGCCGTTTCCACCGACGGCTTGCATCTCTACGTGGCTGCGCGCGAGTCAGATGCCGTGGTCGTGCTTGATCGCGTGGGCGCTACGCTGGTTCATCGTCAGACCTTTTTTGACGGTACCGAGGGTGCGGTGCTGACCAGTCCGACCGGGCTGGCCGTTTCGCGCGAGCCTTCAGGCAGCGAACATGTGATGGTGACTTCACTGGATGCGGATGCCGTCACCGTGCTCAAGCGCTTTACCGATCCCAGTCAGCCGGATCTTCTAGGCCGGGTGCGCTTCCAGCAGAGTCTGGTTAATGGCAGTGGTGGCGTGACGGCGCTGTCCAGCCCGCGCGGCATTGTGGTCGACACTGACAACGATCGGGTTTATGTGGCATCGGACGATGACAATGCACTGGTTATTCTGGATCGCAATACCAGTCCCGGTGGACAACAGTTCGGCAATCTGACATCGCTGGAAATCCGCCGCCTGGGTGTGGGTGGCGTGATTGGTCTGAATCGACCCTATGGCCTGGCCGTGTCCAGTGGAGCAAGGCGCAATATTTACGCTGCCTCCCTGGGGGGCCAGAGCGTGACCGCCTTTGTTCGTCGGTCCGGTTCCAGTTGCCCGGCTGCCGGTGGCGGCAATCTTTTCGAGCCGGTCTTTATCGCCGCCGGTGGTACCGTACGTTTCACCATTACTGGCACTATCAATCCGGGCGCGGCCTGCACGCCGGAAAGCACCATGATTTGCAATCTGGAAAATACCGCGACCTTGATCGTCGGTGATGACATCACCAATACGGGTACGCAAGATCAAGACAGCTCGACACCGACTCCAATTATTCCGCAATCGGCACTGACGGTTTCCAAGTCGAACAATCGCCTGTCGGTGGTCGCCGGTCAGTCCGATAACTATCAGATCGTGGTTGCCAATGACGGCCCCAGCCATGCACGCGATGTGCAGATCACCGACCTGATTTCGGCCAATGCTCAGTTTGATGTCGATTCGTCACAATGGTCTTGCCGCGCAGTGGGTGCCGGTCTGCTGGATCGCCTGGAAACCCGTTCGTCGGAAGCGACCAATTTGCAGGGCTTGACTGGCAGTGCCGGTCTGGTTTGGGCTGCCGCAGCCGATCCACTGATTAGTGAGCGGGTGTATGTGGCCGGCGTGCTTGGCAATGCTCTGGCTGTTCTGAGCGTGGATCCGGTCACCGGTCAACTGTTGGCCGAGCCGGGTCTGGAGCTGACCGAAGGTGGCGTCGATGTGGATGGTGACCTGGTTCGGGGCTTGCGTGGAGCCCGTTCGGTGGTCTCCTCGGATGATGGCCGACAAATTTACGTGGCCGGCCAGGTTGACAGCAGCATCGTTGTGATCGAGGTCGACACGCTTGATGATCAGGCGCCGGAATTCGGGGGCTTGCGTATCATCCAGGTTCTTGACGATGACAGCGCCGGTCTGAACGATTTCAATCAGCCCACCGATCTGGTGATCAGCGCCGACGGCAACCAGCTCTATGTAGCTGCGGCCAACAGCAACGCCATCTATGTGTTTGACCGGTTGCCCTCAGGCATGCTCAGTCTTAACCAGATTGTCAACAACAACGCAACGATCAGAATCGACGGGGTTTCCAGCTTGGTATTGGGGCCTGAAGATGAACATCTTTATGCCGCAGGAACCAATGCCGCCTCGGTGGCGGTATTTGCCCGCAATCCTGACGGCAGCCTGAGCCATTTGCAAACGCGATCTTCGCCGGCCACCGTCGGTCTGGGCGGGGTAGTTGATCTGACCCTGGATTCGGACGGTGGCCAGTTGTATGCGGTTGCCCGTGACGATGAGACCATCGTGATATTCAACCGTGACAACGATGAGCTCAGCGGCCAGTTCGGGCGCCTGCTCAGCGGCGTTTTGCAGCGCATTGATCGCAGCGATGTGCCCAGCATGGCCAGCCCGCGCTCCATTCTGATCAGTCCGGACGGTGGCAGCGCTTTTGTGGCGGCGTTTGGATCCAATTCACTACTGGCGTTCCGACGTGATCGCAGCACCGGCGAGTTGAGTTTCCTGACCCGCTATGTGGATGCCGGTGAACAATTCGGTCTGGCTGGTCTGTCTAGTCTGGTGCTGAGCAAGGATGAAGGTCAACTGGTTGCCGGTGCCTTGCTTGACAGCGCGGTGACCCGATTCGACCTGGCCGGCTTCTCGCGCTGCAGCGTGGACAATGGTACGGGCGACGTCAATACGCTGGTTGATATCGCGGCCGGTGGTGAAGTGATTATTGATCTTTCCGTCGAAACTGCGGCTGGCACGGAAGGCGAGAGCTGTCCGGCCCCGCTGGATCCGGAGCGCCGGTGCATTGTCAATACGGTGGATGTCAGTCTGACCCAGGGTGGCATTACGAAAGAATACAGCGCCAGCGATGTCAGCTTTCTGGATCGAGCGGCCAATCTGGTTGTTTCCAAGACCGATAACCTGGCCGAGTTTCGCGGTCTGGCTGGCGCCAAAGCCGTGACCGGCACCGAGCAACTGGGTGAGCACTTGTATGTGGCAGCCCCCGGTGAGCCCGGCATAGGTGTCTATGCCATCGATCCGGTGATAGGAGACCCAACGGGTGATTTCCCGCTGCGTTTTGTGGAATTCCAGATCACCGGCCAGGGCGGGGTTTCTCAACTCAATGGCATCAGTGATGTGCTGGTCTCGCCGGATGGACGTCACGTTTATGCGACTGCCGCACTGGACAGCGCCCTGGTGGCCTTTGACCGTGAACCCCTGACCGGGCGCTTGACTATCAAGGCCATTTATCGCAATAACAATGGCGGTGTTTCCGGTCTGTCCGGACCGCGTGCCATGGCCATGGATGCCACGGGTCGTCATCTGTATGTTGCGGCCGGCAATGCCAATTCGGTGGTGATCTTCCAGCGTCAGAATGACATTGATGGAAATGATTTCGGCAATCTGACCTGGCAGGCTTCCATCCAGAATGGCACCGATGGGGTTCAGGATATGCAGTCGCCGTCGGATCTGGCACTGTCCAGCGATGGTCGGCACCTGTACGTGGCGGCAACGGGAAGTGATGCGATCGTGGTGTTGCGCCGACAGCATGATTCCAGCGAACCCGGGCATGGTCAGTTGACCTGGATTCAATCGCGACGCAATCTGATTGGCAATGTCGTGGGTTTGCTGGGCGTGTCCTCGGTGCTTGTCACACCCGATGATGAAGTTGTCTATGCGGCCGGCACGGGTAATAACGCCGTGGTGGTGTTCGACCGGGCCAGTGATTCAATCGCAACCAATTTTGGGCGGTTGACCTTCCTCGATGCGGTCGTCGATGGTAATAATGGCTTTGCCGGTCTGGCAGGTGCGTCCAGTCTGGCGTTGCTGGGGGCGGCCGGTGACTGGCTGACAGTCAGTTCACCGGTGAGCGACAGCGTCGCCCTGCTGGGTCGTGACCTGGTCACCGGGTCGCTGTCTTTCGCTGGCCTGGTCAGTAATGGTGATATTCAGGATCCGGGTTCGGGCCCGATTGAGGTCGAAGGTCTGGTTGAGCCGCAAGCCCTGTTTGCCCTGCCGGGCAGTGATCGATTGTATGCCGCTGCCACCACACCGGGAGCGTTGGTCGCACTGGATCTGGACGCATCAGCGCTGGCTTACGCGGGTGCCATGATTCAGGGCCAGGGCGGAGCGGTGCCGGGATCGGATGTCAATTACGTGATCCAGGTGCATAACGAGGGGCCAAGCCGGGTGGTCGGTGCGCGCGTGGTGGATATTTTCCCGCCCGAGTTCGAAGCCGTGAACTGGTCGTGTGTATTTTCCTCACCCGACAGCGCTTGTCCGGTCAACGGTACCGGCAATATCGACACCCCGGTGACCGTGGCCGCGGGCGATACCATGACTTTCTTTGCCCAGGGCCAGTTGCGCAGCGATGCCAATGGATTCGTTGTCAATCGGGTCACAGTTGCGATGCCCGCCGGCATTGTTGATCTCGACCCGGGTTCCTCCGAGGCCATTGATGACGACACCATAGTCCGTTCGCGTGGTGACCTGGCCATCGCGATAGAGAATCTTCCCGGTGAGGTGATCGCTGGTGACATGGTTAGCTATCAACTGCGCGTAACCAATGCCGGGCCGAGCAATGTCAGCGGCGGGCGGGTCGAGCATCGTCTGCCCGAGGCGTTTGGACAGTCCGCCTGGGTCTGTGAAGCTGATCGCGAGCCGGGAACACTGACCCTGCAAACGCCTCCGATTCCGGTCCTGACGACTACACGGGCCAGTGCCATCAGTGGCGATGGCCGACACGTTTACCTGGTCGGGGACACGAGCGTTGGCGCATTGGCGGTGTTTGATCGCAATACGCTCAGTGGCGAATTGAGTGTCAAGCAGCTGATCGAAAATCTTGACCTGCAGCCAGGCCCGGAAGGCAGTCTTCTGATCGACGGACTGGCTGGCGCTCGCACGCTGCTTGTCAGTGACGACGATGCCTACGTTTATGTACTGGGCTACGACGATGACGCCATCGCCGTGTTCGAACGTGATCCGGTGTCCGGAGAGCTGGTGTTTATTCAGGTCCTTCGCGACAACATCGGTCCGGTTGACGGACTGGGCGGTCCCATTGCCCTGGCCATCAGCAGCGACGGCGAACAGGTTTATGTGGCCGGACAACTGGATAATGCCGTGGTCGTGTTCGATCGTGATCCGGCAACCGGCTTGCTGACCTACGTGCAGACGCGTCGCAATGGACAGAACAGCGTGGTCAATCTGCTCTCTCCCGAGGATCTGGTCCTGGCCGATGGCGATGCGACTTTGTTGGTCGCGGCCAGTGGTGCCAATGCGCTGGTCCGGTTTGACCGGCTGGGTAATGGCAGCCTGGTATTTGCCGGCAGCCTGGTTCAGGGCCAGCTTGTGGCCAATGGCGCTGAAAACTTCACGATTGACGGTCTGGTTGGTGTTCGCTCACTGGCATTGAGCGATGACAGCCAATGGCTCTACACCTATGGCCGCAGCGGTGGCGATCAGGTGATCGGCGTGTTCGAACGCCAAACCCCGGCCTTGACCCTGCCGGCGCTGGCGCTGCGCGAGGGTGAATCTATCGGTATTCCACCGCTGCCGGTTACCGGCCTGGTCGGCGCCAGTCAGCTCACACTGACCCAGGATGGTCGTCAGCTCTACTTGTCCGGTGTTGATGATGTGTCGGGTGAGCGCAGTCTGGCTGCCTTCCGGGTGATCCAGGGAGCCGATCTTCAGTTCCTCGGCCGCTTCAACGGTGCGCCAGCCGCACAACCCGGCCGCGCCCACCAGATCAGTGTCGCCAATGACGGTCGTCATGTGTATGCCGCCGGAAGCGGGGCCGACAATCTGGATATCTATCAATTGCTCGGTGGTTCAAGCTGTGGCCGCGTGGGCCAGACCATCATTCTGGACAGTGTCAATCTGGAAGCCGGTGGCGAGGTCGTGTACGAACTGACCACGCGCGTACTTGCCAATGCGCGCGGCAGTCTGGATATGACAGCGCGCATTGACGCGGTCGGCATCGGCCAGGATCCGAACCTGGCCAACAATATCGCCATGGCTCAGGCATCCATCGGTGCCGCTGCGGCGCTGACAGCGACCAAGACCCGACTGACCGATCCGATCGTGGCTGGCGAGCCTGTGGTCTGGGAAATCGAACTGGTGAACAATGGGCCAAGTACCCTGTGGGGCATCGATGTGCTCGATACCCTGCCAACCCTGCCGGGCGAAATTGCAAATCCGGGTGGGGCAGGAGTGGTCGCCGGCTCGGCCGAGTGGCTATGCACGGGAACGGATCATCTTGTGGTCAGTCAGGTGTTTAATGATGCTGATCTGGCCGGTGCCCGTGGTGCTGCTATCAGCCCGGATGGACACTGGGCGGCAGCGACGGGTCAGGATGCCAATACCGTCGTGCTTTATCAGCGTAATCCGGCAAGCGGCGGGCTGACGGCCATTCAGTCAATCGCTGACGGCGATCCCATTCTGGATGAAGACGGGGTGGAAATCGGTGAAATCATCGGTCTGGCCGGTGCGGCAGATCTGGTGTTCAGCCCGGATCAGCGCCATCTGGTCGCGGCTTCCAGTATCGCCAATGCCCTGGTGGTGTTTGCCTTTGACAGCGACGAAGCCGAGTTGACCTTTATTGAAGCCCGGACCAATGCCGATACGGATGTGTTCGGACTGCTAGAGCCGGTGCGGCTGCGATTCGACGCCAGCGGCAATTACCTGTATGTGGCTGCTCGCGGCTCCAACGGGATTACGGTGTTTGGACGTCAGTCACTGACCGGTCGCCTGAGCTGGATGGAAAGTCGGCGCAGTGGCCTGGGTGGTTTACCGGTCAATGCCCTGGACGGGGTACGTGACCTGGTGATCAGCGCCGATAACCGCTTTGTTTATGCGGCAGCCACCGATCACAACAGCATTGCGATGTTCGAGCGAGCCGATGCCGGCAACCTGATCTGGCGTGGCAGTCTGACCAACGGACAGAACCAGGGCGGCGTCAGTGTCGTCGGTCTGGGGCTGGTCCAATCCCTCGCTATCAGCCCCAAGGGCCGCCATCTCTATGCAACCAGTTTGTCTGAAGATTCGGTGACGCTGTTTGATCGTAACCCTGACAGCGGCGCACTGGCATTGGCCGTTCAGTATCGGGACGGTGTGGGAGGTCTTGAACATCTTGACGGTGCCAATGGGGTAATCGTCAGCAGCAATGGCGAGAACGTTTACGTCTCTTCGCGCAACGACCAGCGAGTCGTTGTCTTTGAGCGCGACTGGGCCAGTGGTGAGCTGGTTGAGATCGAGAGCCTGGCCGATCCATCACTGGGTGATATACGACTGATGACATCGGCACCCGATGGCAGCAGCCTGCTGCTGACCAGTTCGACCGGTAACGGCACGCTGGTCAATATCCGCCAACAGGCCGAAGGCTACTGTGGCCTGATTACCAGCCAGGCCGATGAGCTGGTCGATACCATTGATATGGCCACGGGCGGTTTGCTGACTTACCGCGTCGAAGCCCTGGTTCATCCGGGTGCCCGGGGGGTACTGGAAAACACCGTCGAGATCTTCGAGCCGGTTGGTACAACAGCCCTGACGCCCACCAGCCAGAGCGATACTGAAAGCGGTTCGATTACGGTTGTTACTGATGTGCGCCTGGTTAAGACCATCGACGGCGACGCCAGCTCATTGATCGGCGGTGGTACGGTGCGGTTTGTGCTTGATGTCACCAACGACGGGCCCAGCCACGCCTTTGGTGCCGGCATCGTGGATAACCTGCCGGCCTCGATCGTCAGTGCCGACTGGACCTGCCAGGTGATTCCGGCCGATGGCTCGCAAAGCCTGTGCCCGGCCGGCGGCAGTGGTGATCTGGACGAAAACGTCGATATCGTGCTGGGCGAGCGCCTGCTGTTCGTGATCGATGGCCAGATCGATTCGGATTTCCTCGGCCAGATCAGCAATACCGGCCGGGTCAACGAGCCGGGTGATGCCAGTGATCCTGATGAAGGTAACAACGAAAGCACCATCTCGGCGACGGTCAGCGCGGTGGCCGATGTGGCCGTTGACAAGTCGGCCAGCCCGCTGCAGTTGGTGGCCGGTGAGATCGTGACATTCACAATCAAGGTCGACAACTTCGGGCCCAGTGATGTCCCGGCGGTGGCCATCAACGATACCCTGCCTGCTGGACTGATCGATGCCAGTTGGACCTGCAGCGCTTCGGGTGGTGCGAGCTGTCCTGCGGCCAGTGGCAGTGGCGATCTGGTTGAATCCGTAGCCCTGGTGGCCGGTGGCCAACTGCAGTTTGACATCGAAGCGACCGTGGATCCGTTCCTGGCAACCCCGGCAGTGCTCAACAATCTTGTCACGGTCACCTTGCCCGGAACGGCCGTCAACGATCCGGATACCAGCAATAATGCGTCCGAGGCCAGCATTGCTGTCACCGGCTCCAGCGCCGATCTGGCGGTCAGCAAAATGGTTGATCTGTCAGCCGCGCTGCCGGGCGATGACATCATTTACGACATTACGGTCAGCAACCTGGGCCCGAGTGGGGCAAGTCAGGTTCAAATTCTTGATCTGATGCCGGTCGAGTTGATCAATGTTGGCTGGACCTGTACTGCCACCGGTGGTGCTGATTGCCCGACCAGCGCTGGCTCCGGCGATATCGATCTGCTGGCTCTCCTGCCGCCGGGTGGCAGCCTGCAGTTCTCGGTAATTGCAACGATCGATCCAGGCGTTCCGGCGGGGCCTGATCAATTTGTGACCAACACCGTCAGCGTGCTGCCTATCGATGGACCGGATGATCCTGATCTGGACAATAATCAGGATTTTGCCCGCACCTTGCTGGACCTGGATGTGGTATTCCGTGATCGTTTCGCGGCACCCGATCAGAATCGGGGAGATGACTCATGAGACTTTCCCCGACACCAATCCCAAGCCCGATCATGCTCATGATGATTAGTGTGATGGGCGCACTGGTGCTGGTCGGCTGCAGTAATCTTGATGAGCCGGCAGCCGAGGTCCTGGCTCAGGTGGGCGAGCGCGTCATTACCGTCGAGCAGTTTGAACAGGAACTGGCAACGCGCGCCCGGATGCGTCCCGGCTACTACAATCAGGCTGAACGTCGTCGTGAATTACTGGAGCACCTGATTGACCATCAGGTTCAGCTTAACGCCGCTGAAGCCGCCGGCATTCCCGATGAGCCGGAATTCGCGGATCTGGTAGAGCGAATGTTGATCCAGCGACTGCGCGAGCGAGAACTCGAAGCCTCGCTGGATGATATGGCGATCACCGACGCTGAGATGGTGCAGTACTACGAAGCCAATCAGGATCAGTTCACCCGTCCTGAACGACGTCAGATCGCGCTGATTCGGATCGATCGGCCAGCCCGGGAAGAAGACGGTGATCTGGAGAGCCTGCAGGCCAAAGCGGCCGAGGCACGCGCGGCGGCCGAGTCTCTGCCCGCTGATGTGCCTCACTTCGGGGCCGTCGCCGTCGACTATTCCAATGACCGGGGCAGTCGTTACCAGGGTGGTGTAGTGGGCTGGCTGGTGGATTCAGGCCAGACGCAATATCGCCTGGAACCCGAGGTCATCAGTGCGGCATTTGCGCTCGAAGTCGCCGGAGAAATCAGCCCGGTGATCGAAACCGCGTCGGCCCTGTGGCTGGTTCGGCTGGTCGCCCTGCAGGCTGAGCGCCGGCAGCCGTTGTCCAGTGTGGCCGAGGGTATTCGCCACCGTCTGACCCGTCAGCGGGCGGCCGAGCTCGAAAGCGGCCTGGTCGAGCGACTTCGAAGTGGGCAATCCATCACCATCAATGAAGCGGCCTTGACTGCCGTGCCGGTTCCGGAGTCCATCCCCGGGGAACGTGAAACTCAAGATGATCGCCGGCGTCCGCCACCGCTGCCGGGTGGCAGCAATGAGCAGGATGCCATGAGCGCCGCTAGTGCAGAGAGTGAATCAAATGAACGATAGACTGATCCGTCGAGCCTTGCTCGTCCTGTTGATGACAGGCGTTGTTTCGCTGCCGGTCGCTGCGGCGACTTATGAGCAGATCATCGAACTTAAGCCGGGGTGGAACGCTATCCATGTTGAAGTCACGCCCGACGTTGACGATATCGAACAGGTTTTTGCCGGAATTCCCGTTGCCAGTGTCTGGCGTTGGATTCCGGACGATCGTCCAGTCGCCTTTATTCAGAATCCGAGTGAGGAGTTACTGACGATAGACGGCTGGTACGGCTATTTTCCGGCCGAACGTCCTGAAAGCATTCTGACCAATCTGTTTACCATTACCGCCAACCAGTCCTATCTGGTCCGCCTGCTGGGCAGTCAGCCGGTGGAGTTGCGCATCGAAGGCCGTCCGGAAATGCGCCGCCTGCGCTGGCGCAGTGATGATTTTCAGTTCACCGGTTTCCCGGTCGATCCGGAGCAGCCGCCCACATTCTCCAACTGGTTTGCCGGGTCCGAGGCTCACGCTGACCAGGCCATCTTTACCCTGAACGGGCAGGGCGAATGGGTTGAAGTGACCCAGCCGCATATTCAGCGCATCGCCAGTGGAAGGGCTTACTGGGTGTTTACCCGCGGTCGATCAAATTATCAGGGGCCGATGGAAGTCGAGCTGGAGTTTGGTGACCGGCTGGATTTCGGTGCCGGGCTGTCGCGCGACCGCTTTACCGTGCGTAATTTCAGCGGACTGGGCAACCAGATTCGGATCCGTCGGCTGGATTCCGATGTACCGGTACCGCTGGCCATCCAGCAAGTCGACGAGGTCGACGGTGAGATCTTTTGGCCAGTCCTGCCCGAGGTTATGAATATTGCTTTGCCCGTCGATGAGGCGGTGATTGTTCGGCTGGGCGTACGTCGGGCCGACCTGCTGGCCAACCAGGCCAGCCATATCCTTGAAATCACCAATGGCTTCGGATCGCGCCGCTTGCTTGAGGTATCGGCAGAAGTTTCGCAGCCGCTTGCGGTGGTCGCCGGGTCTCAGCCGCGTCGGTCGAACGATGGGCAGTTGCTCAATGCTGATCCCCGCTTTGCCGGTCTGTGGTTGGGCGTGATCGATGTCGATGGCGTCAGCATGGCGCAGCAAGGCGGTGTCATTCCAATGCCAACCGGACAGCCTTTTGTCATGCGCGTTTTAATGCACGTGGATGCGGGTGGCACGACCCGCATGCTCAAAGAAGTCATTCAGATGTGGGAAGACGGCACCGAGGTGCCGGATCCGGATAATCCCGGATTCTTTATCACCGAAACTCCTGGGCGTAATGTACTGATCACCCGGGACAGTCTGATTCCGAATTTTACCGGCGCGGTGTTGCGTGGCGGTGAGCCGGTCGGTCTTCGGGTCAGTACGGCAGCTTATGATTTCGAAGGCAAGGAGCTGGAACTGTCCGGTGCTTTCGGCCCTAACGGCGCATTGTTTGGCACCATCGTGCTGGACCCGAATTTCCCGACCAACCCTTATCTGCACCGCTTTCATCCGGACCATGACAATCTGGATCCGCAATTTCTGAACTTCCGCGAAGAGGCCTACGAAGTGACCCGCGAGTTCGAATTCTTTTTTGCCCAGGACGATCCGGAGGAGCTGGATCGGCCAGAGTTTGGTGATGGAGAAGTGGCCGGCAGCTACAGCGAGGCTATTTCCGGTATTCACCGCTCAACCATTTTTGTCTCCGGAACCTTCCGGATGCGCCGTGTTTCCACCGTTCCCTTGTTGAATCAGTGAGGATGGCCATGAATTTTTCAAAGCCCATCAATCCCGGTCGCCTCTTGCTCGGGTTGGCCTTGCTGGTTCTCTGTGCCCCGGCCCTGGCAGTCTGGCCGACCTCGGCTGGCGGCAATCTTGACGATCGTATTGAGGACTCGGTCGTCGGGCCCAACGGCGATGTCTATGTCGTCGGTGGCTTCCGCGGTGAAGCACTATTCGGTGGAGCCAGCTTTGTCACCTCACGCGGTGGTGAGGACGCTTTTGTTGCTCGCTACAATCAAGCGGGCAATTTGCAGTGGGTCGTGCGCGCCGGCTCCAGCCGGGCCGATCGTGCCATCGGTGTTGCGGTTGACGAGGCAGGATTTATATACGTGACCGGCACCTTCATCGGTCAGGCTGATTTCGGGCCGTTCGAATTGGCATCGGCCAGTCTGGAAGAGGATGTTTTCATTGCCAAACTCAGTCCTGATGGTGACTGGGTCTGGGCCAAGGCCGCCACGGGCCGGCGCGCTGATCAGGTAACCGGCATCGGCGTGATTCCCGGTAATCCGGGCACCATTCCGCAAACGCCTGCGTTGATCATCATCGGTGGCAGTTATGAATGCCAGCTTCAATTCATTACACCGCCCAATCAACCGGAACCCGGTTTCAACCAGACGCTGGGTCAAGCCGGCAGTTGCCCGAATAGCAGCTATCCAACGCAGCATTTTGTTGCCGCAATAGATTCCGACGGGCGCTGGAGTTGGGCCTTTGACGATGGTGCCAATGGGACCAATGCGACGCGGATCCTGGATCTGGATATTTCGCAGGACGGACGGGCAGTGTTGCTAGGTTCTCATAGCGGCCAGATCACTCTGGGCGGTACCGGTTTGCCCGCAACCAGCCCGGGTGGTGCCGAGTTCACGGTCGTCGAAGGTGATTGGCAGGTTGTATCAGACCCGTTTGCCAACGGCGTCGGCACGATGTTTATTCCGAATACCCCCGGTATTGCTTTCAACCGATTGCGTCTGTCACGTTCCTTCGATTTCAGCAATGCCAGTGGTCCACGCCTTGAGTTCGCCCACAAATTCAGTCTCGACGAGGCCAGCGGCGGGTGTTTTGACGTGGCCACACTGGATTATTCGACCGATGGCGGTGTGACCTGGCAGCGAGTGCCTGGTTCTGCTTTCACTCAAGGCGGCTACAACGGCAGCGGCAATGGATTTGAAAGCAATCCGGTGGCGGGCCAGGGCTGGTGCAACACCAGCAGTCAGTGGCCCAATTTTCAGAAAGTATCAGTCAATCTGGGTAATCTGATTGGTGAGTCAGACGTTCGTTTCCAATGGGTTCTGGGCGAGGGTTCTGCATTGGGAGCGACTGGTCTTTTTCTCGACGATATTGCGGTCTTTGATGGTCAGCAGCAGCTTTTCTTTGACGGTTTCGAACCGGCATCGCGCCAGTTTGTGGCTCGTCTTTCCAATGTCTCCGGTACAACACCAGCCTGGTCATGGTTACGCAGTATTCCCGAAGCCCTTGTGATTGATGCCGTGGCGATCGGGCCGGAAGGGGACTTTTATACCGCTGGCCAGACCACCGGATCATTGACACTGCCTGACCCGGGTGCTTCCGGCAACCTGACCGAGGTTGGTGCGGCAGTGACCCGGATCAGCGGCAGCGATGGTCTTTGGAAATGGGGTCGGTCGGCATCGGGTGGACAGGGACAGGATCTGGTGGTCAACAATGCTGGCGTCTTCCTTGCCGGGCAGTTTTCCGGCACGGCGGCATTCCTGCAGAGTAACCCGGACGGCATGATTCAGGCCGCCTCGCAGCGCGATCTGTTTGTGGCCCGGGCCTCACGCGACCAGGGATCGTTTACCTGGGTTACCGGTGGTGATCGTTTTAATGCCAGCGGTGGTGTGCCCGGTCAGGCCGGCGGAGCTGGCGACGCGGAACTGACCACGATCAGCAGCGACGACCTGGGAAATCTGTATGTTGGTGGAAGCTTCAGCGGCGACCTGACCTTCGGCAAGGAAGCCACGCTTAGCGCACCGGCCGGGCGCAATGGTTTTGCTGCCAACCTGAATTTCCAGGGCGTCTGGTTTGAGATTCAAACGTGGCTGGTCGGTGAGGCCGTGCCTGCCCCGGCCAGCGCAGATACTTCAGATCTTGCGGCGGTACCGGATATTTTCATTGATGGAGAGCGGGTACTTGATGCGATTGGGCGGCTGTTTTTCTGGGCTCGTCCGGTTGGAGCCGATGCCGCGATACTGACTGTTCTGGATGCCATTGATGGTGTAGAAGTCCACTGGAAGGTGGCCGGTGAAGCGCCAGGCAGCAGTGCTCGAATCGTTGCGGTGGGTCGTACCGCATTTCCGAACCAGGCATGTACAGCAGCCAATGATGCCGAGTGCTACCAGGTGCATATTGCCGGTGCGCCAGTGGAAACCGATGAACCGGGCAGCGCGTTCCGATTTATCAATTTGTTTCCGCCGCAGTCCCAGTCCAGTGGGGCGGTTGTCAATGCCGGTGTGATGACGGCTACAGAACCGGGGTTTACCGTCCTGATGTACGTGGAAGGCGCGTCAACTGACCCGTTCCAGTTCCCGCTGTCGATTGAAGTGGTGCGCACTTTCCGGCCCAACCAGTCGCCAAACTTTTCCCAAAACGTACGTTGGGATATTGGCGAGCCGATTGTCGAGTCGTTTCATAATCAGCCGGGTCGCAATGGCTATGTGTTGAACGAAGCGGCGTTCTACGACGGTGTTGGTCAGGACGCCGCCTATGACCGCGACGCCCGTACCGGTCATATTATTGCGGTCAACAAGGTTCGGCCAAACCGGCTCCAGGACGCCGGGAAGGACATGACCATCGCCTGGTACCGGCGCAACGCCATGGGCATTTACTGGCCGCAACGCGCAATCAGTTATGCGCCGGACTGGCCGCTGGACCCCGAACGTATCATCGTGTCGTCGCAGGTCGGTGCGGAGGTGTTGGGCCAGCAACCGCTCAGCCCGATACAGTTTCCCGAGCTGCGCATTTACCAGCAGCCGGTGGCCAGCTTGCCGGGCTACAATCCCAATGCCACGCACGCCTTCTTCGCGCCATCCAACACCGGCTCTGGCATCCTGGCATTGTTCGCTTTGCGTGCCGACTTTGGCATCAATCTGCCCGGTGACCTGACCTCGGCGACCGATCCTTATGTATTGATCAAGTACTGGAACCAGAACCTGGACCGCTGGGCTTATCGGGTCTTTTTCGTGACCGCGACGGGCGCCGGGTTTGATGGCTTCCAGTTTGGCGGTGAGGCGGGAACGGCCGTGACAGCACCCTACCCGGTGTCCCTGCTGCCAGGCTGCACACAGACCATTGCGGTAGGGCAGGCGGCCAACGATCCGCAACCACCACCACCGTTTTTCAAGGACTATAAAAACGGGCTGTGGAGCAAATCGGCTGGTGAGGGCGCGATGCTGTTCTGGTATCCGCTGCAACCGGGCATGTTTTACGATGTCAGCAACAACGATTTCCCCGATGTCCAGGAAGGCAACTGTATCCCCTGGATGGCCAGGTTGCCGGTAAACCAGGGCGGTACGGTCTCACCCACCGATCCGATTGCCGTGAATTACGCGTTCACCTGGCCGGCCGAAGCGCCCCAGTTGATTCCGGGCGAAACCCTGCTCAAGCAAAAGCGTGGTTTGCCCAATATCTTTCAGCAGGATGCGGTTGAGGTGGTGTTCGATGAATTTCGTGAAGCCATGGAAGCCACTGGCGGAGCCGAACCTGAGGATACGCTGGTTCAGTTGATGGACCCGCTCAATCCGCGCTTTGTTCGTCTGGAAGCGCTGGAAGGTTTGGCGACCGAGCTTGATCCGGCCACCGGATTCCGCGTTGTCACCGGCAGCGGTGACGGATTGTCCAGCTTGCCGGTCTCCATCCGTCAGCGCTTGCGTTTTGATCCGATCAACCAGCGGCTGATTTTCAGCGGTGTGTTTGATGACAGTCTGGCAGGCGAGCCGCTTTTATTGCTCAATGTGATGAGTTTTCGAGAAGTCGCGCTGCTCAAGGCGCTGGACGGGTCCAGTCCGGATGCGGCGGAGGATTCAACCAAAGCCTGTGACACGCTGGATGATGAATGCTCCTGGGTCGAAGCGATCGAAGCCTTGTTCCGTTTGACCCGCAATCCCAATGGGATTGAAACCATTTGCGAAGCCAGCCAGACCAATCCCGATACCGGAATTCGAACCTGCACCAGCTCGCGCGACGTTGCCCGTGGCGAGCTGCTGGTTGCCTTTGACGACCCGGCTGGCAACGGCTTTATCCAGCCGTTCCAGGCGGTAGGTGTCTCGGCAGCCCTGAGTGCCGGTGCAACCCAGTCAGTCGGTTGGGTGACAATGGCGTTCAATAATGATCCAACTCTCAATCCGGCACCGGTCAGTGTTCAGATTATCCGGGTTGATTGCCTGGTTCAGCCCTTGCCGCCGGCCCCACCGGATATCTTTTCGTCCTACCAGGGCCAGCTCAATGTGATCTCGCCGGACAATATTTTCGACGAGCAGATTACCTTGCGCCACTCCGGTGATTTCGGTGGAAACTCCGATGCACTGGAATTTGAATGGTTCTTCCAGCCGGATCTGAGTGGTCTGCCGCCCGAGCCGTTGCCTAATCCGGAAACCGGCCAGCTTAATGGCTGGCAGCGATTCCCGGTGGACAATCCCCAGGGTGCGATCGAAATCGTGGTCGAGGGTGCCAATATTCAGACCTTGTCAGACAATTGGTACCTGGCCCGCTATCGCGGCCTGCCGGTGTGTGCCAACAACACCAACTGGAGCCTGTGGGCTGGTGGTCCCGGGGGCACTCCGCTGGATCAGCGTGCGCAACTGGCACTGGGTTGGGTCAAGCGTGTGGTGGATCGACTCAATCCCTTCGAGGCGCGGGTTCAGGATTTCCATTCGGGCCCGACCAATACCTTTGCCAGCATGCTGACCCAACTGGGTGAGCGCTACGAGGGCGATATTCCGCTGACCTCGAACCCGGCCGTACTCAATCAGATCGGTCTGATCGAGGCCTACACCACGGTCATGCGCCGGGCACTGGATTTGTCGGTTAATGCGGTACCGCCGGTTGATTTTGGCCCGGCCAATGCCGCCATTCTCAATATTTCCAGCCGGATCGCGGATTTCTACGCATTGCTCGGTAATGAAGCCTATGCCGATGCGCAAGACCCGACCATTGGCCTGCTTACCAGCGGTGAGTTCGCCAGTGTGGCACCGAGTATCTTCCCGTTCGAAAATCAACTTGCCTCGGTACTGGAAGAAGAACTGGTGCTGCTGCGCGGTCGTGATACCTCGCAGGCCACGACCTCGGCACCGCCAGTCTACAACCGCTTGTTCTGGAACTTCACCACCGGCAATGGAGAGGTCGCCTACGCGCTGAACTACGGTATCAAGGACTTCAACAACGACGGTGTAATCGATGAGTTCGATGCCCGAATTCAGTATCCGCAAGGGCATGGGGATGCCTGGGGTCACTATCTGACCGGACTCAAGACCCATTATGAACTGCTGCGCAACCCGTTCTTTACCTGGGAACCGCGCGCTGAAGCCGTTCCGGTGGCTGGTGTTCCGCTACAGGTGGATTTCTTTGATGAACGAAAATTCGCCACGCTGGCCGCAGCCAAGGCTCGCACCGGTGCCGAGATTGTCAACCTGACCTATCGTCAGTTTTATGTCGAAGACCCGAATGCCCAATGGCAGGGTTACAAGGATGACGATGAAAACCGCGCCTGGGGCTTGTCCGAATGGGCTCGCCGGGCCGGTCAGGGTGCATATTTCGACTGGGTGGTCGGCAATGCCATTCTGCCTGATGAGGATCCTGATCCGGGCAATCTGGGGATTCAGAAGATCGATCGGACAACGGTCGCGGAGCTGGATGAAATAGTCGCTCACTTCGATGCTATCCAGAGCCAGCTCGATGGGGCGGATCGTGGCCTGAACCCGCTCGGTCTGGCGCGCGATGTTGTGCCGTTTGATATCGATCCGGCACGAGTGGATCCGGGTCCCAACCCCAACCAGGGACAGACTCACTTCGAGCAGATCTTTGAACGTGCTCAGACGGCTCTGGACAATGCCGTCAAGACCTGGGATTTTGCCAATCAGATCAATCGCATGCTGCGCTTCAATCAGGATTCGGAAGAGCAGCAATTTGTCAATTCCCGGTCTGCCGAACGTGATTTCAAGAATCGCCTGATTGAAATCTTCGGCTACCCCTATCCGGACGACATCGGCCCGGGTGGCGTCTACCCGACCGGCTATGACGGGCCGGACGTCTATCACTATCTCTATGTCGATGTCATGGAGCTGGTCGGCCAGCAGGCCGAACTTCTTGAGGGATTTGATATTCAAGGGGACGTGCGGCTTGATCGATTCACTGCGGAGTATTCAGCGCTGAGCGGGGGGGTCAATTTCTTCGGATTCGATGAAGAGGCGGCCTTCTGGGATGTCGATTGTCCTTCCGCACCGCTGAGCAGTGGATGCAGTCTGGGTGCTACACCCGACGGAGCAGATGATGTGCTGAGCGTGGAATATGTCACCTATGATTCGCCGGCATTTGGTTTCTCTTTCGGCAAACCTCCCGAGTGGACGGGTCGACGGCGTGCCACCGGCTCGATGCAGAATATTCTGCACGACATGTTCAGTGCCCGTCTTGATCTGGTCCGTGCCCTGCGCGAGTATCAGAACCTGAATCAAGACATCAAGGACATGATCGATACGATCTCCGCGACGTTCGCGGTGCGTGAGTCGCAGCTCAGTATTGCCAATAGCGAGCGTAAAACGCTCAATGGCATGAATATCGCCATTCAGACCCTCAATACCACCGCCAAGGCGACCAAGGCCGCCGGTAATCTTGCTGGTGGGTTGTTGGAGGCCGGATCGGAGTGCATCCCTAAAAACACGATTGCCGGCCTCGCTGGCGGTGGTGATCTGTTTTCGGTCGGTCGATGTTCGCTCAAGGCCGTGGGCATAGCCGCCAATTCCGTCACTGATGCCATCGGCGAAGTGCTTGAAATCGCGGCCAATGGCGTGGCCGCCGCGCAACAGGATGTTTCGCAGTTGGCCGCACTTAGAGTCCAGACGCTGGATTCCCGGCTTGATGTGTTCAATCTGAAAGGTCAGTTCGACGAAATGCTGCGGCGTGAACCGCTGCTGCGCATGGAAATGTATTCGCGGATCGAAACGATCGAGCAGCATTACCGTCGTTATCTTGAAGAACTGGCCCGTGGCCAGCGCCTGCTGGCGCAGCTGGTTCAGTTCCGCAAGACCGGGGCGGCAGCGACCCAGGAACACCGCTACCAGGACATGGCGTTCCGGATTTTCCGCAATGATGCCTTGCAGAAGTACCGTGCGGCATTCGATCTGGCAGCGCGCTACGTTTACCTGGCGGCGGTCACCTACGATTACGAAACCAGCTTGCTGGGTTCCGATACGCAGTCTGGGCAGCAGTTTCTGACCGACATCGTGCGTGAGCGCTCGCTGGGCCAGGTTCTCAACGGTCAACCGGTGGCCAGTTCCAGCGGTCTGGCCGATCCGATGGGGCGCATGGCGCAGAATTTCCAGGTGCTCAAGGGTCAGCTTGGCTTCAATAACCCACAGGTTGAAACCAATCGTTTCTCGCTACGGCGTGAATTGTTCCGGATTCGGGACGACGCGGAAGGAGATGAGCAATGGCGCCAGATTCTGGCCGAGTCGCGCGTTGACAATCTCTGGAATCTGCCGGAGTTCCGTCGCTTCGCCCGCCCGCCGCAACCGGAATCCGCCGGTCCCCTGCCGGGTCTGGTCATCCGGTTCCCGACCACGGTGACCTTTGGCTTGAACTTCTTCCACTGGCCCCTGGGCGCGGGTGACAGTACCTATGATCCGACCCGCTTTGCCACCAAGGTGCGTTCGGTCGGTACCTGGTTCCGTGACTATGCCGGACTGCCACTGACCGAAACGCCGCGCATCTACCTGTTCCCGGTTGGAGCTGATGTCTTGCGGCCTCCCACCTCGGGTGACTTCCGCGTCCGCGACTGGCAGGTAATTGATCAGGTTCTGCCAGTGCCGTTCCCGCTTGGTTCGCAGGATCTGAACAACGTCAATTGGCTGCCCCTGGCCGATTCGCTGTCGGATGCCTTCAATGAAGTGCGCCGTTACTCTCAGTTCCGGGCTCATCACTTCACCGAACCGTTTGATGACAGTCAGGTCACCACCGATTCGCGCCTGATCGGGCGGTCGGTGTGGAACCGCGAATGGATCGTCATCATTCCTGGCGGCAGCCTGCTGGCCGATCCCAATGAAGGGCTGGATACCTTTATCGACGGCCGCCTGGATCCGGATACCGAAGAGCGCGATGGTCAAGGTGTTTCGGATATTCGTATTTTCTTCAAAACCTATTCCTACTCGGGGAACTAGTCATGCACCGCAACGCAATGACATTATCAAGGGCCCTGTTCGGGTTGGCTTTTCTGGCACTGGCAGCAAGCAGTGCGCAGGCCACGCTTTCCGAACCGGATCATCTGCTTTACGGTCAGGTCAGTTGGTTTGGCGACCCGGTCATCGAAGGCGAGTTGACGCTGCATGTTCCGGCCTGGCCGAACGGGCCGATCGCCCGCTACGAGCTGGGGCAGGATGCTGCGCTGGGCACCGGTTACGCCTTGCGAATTCCCATGAATTCGGTTGGCAACCGAATCCCCGGAACTGCGCGGGAAGGTGACGAGGCACTGATCTATCTGGATGAAGAACTGGTCGCCATGGTGGCTATTGGTGATCGTGGCGTGGCGCGTCGTCTGGATCTTGATCCGGAAATGCTCGAAGGGCTGGTCGCACTGAGCATCAATGATATCGAGGTGCCTGAAGGAAGCACTGGTACGACCACCCAGGCGGTGTTTACCGTCACGCTGGGGCAGGCGGTTCAGGAGTCGACCAGCTTTTCCTGGGCGACGGCCGATGGCCAGGGCAGCGATGCGGCAAGCGGTGGTTTCGATTGCGATCCGGGTGTGGATTTCCTCCAGGACTTTGGCACGGGGACCATCAATCCGGGCAATCTGGAGACCCAGATCAGTGTGACCGTTTGCGGCAACGACATTGCCGATGGCAACCGGCACTTTTTTGTTCAACTGTCCAATCCCTCGACGGGCGTGGGCTTGCTCAAGCCAGTGGGCGAGGCAGTCATCGTTGATAACGACACCGTGCCGCAGTTGAATATCGAGAACATCACCGTGTCCGAACCACCGGTGGGCAGCACCCGGCAGGCCGTTTTACGGGTCAGCCTGAGTGCGGAGTGGACGGCTTCGGTCAGCGTCAACTGGGCCACGGCCAATGGCAGCGCCGTGGCCGGCGTTGACTATGTCGCCGACAGCGGCACATTGATTTTTGCACCCGGCCAGGTATCGCGTCAGATTCCGGTCACCATACTGGCCAATCCGAACGGCGCTGATCAGCGGGACTTCTTTGTCAATTTGAGTAATCCGGTCCAGGCAACCGTGGGCAATGGTTCCGGTCGCGCTGTGATCGTGGATTCGCAACAGACGCTGGTTTTCGTTGAAACCCAACAGAATGGCGTTAATGTTAATGGCATGAGCGACCCGGCCAGTCTGGCCGTGGCCAGCCCGGATGGTGCGCATGTTTATGTGGCATCACGCACAGCCGACGAATTGGTTATTTTTGCGCGTGATCCGGTAACCGGTGGACTCAACGCCTTGAATGTGGTCCGGGTTAGTGACTTTCTTGCAGCCCAGGGGCGCGCCATTGACGGTATCAACGGATTTGCCGATCTGCGCCTGTCAGCCGACGGTCAATTTGTCTACTCGGTCGCCCAGGGGGACAATGCCGTGGTGACGTTTGTCCGGGACAGCGACGATAGCAGTCCCGACTATGGCTCGCTTGGCGTGGCCCAGGTCCTGTTCAATGGTGACCAGCCCGAGCCCTCACTGGCTCCACCCATCGCGGGCCTTTTGGGTCCGCGTTCCATCAGTATCAGTCCGGACGGTAGCAATGCCTATATTGCTGCTGGCGGGGCACCGGGGCATGTGGTGGTTTTCAGTCGTGATGCGGATACCGGTGAGTTGCTGTTCAGGCAGCATCTGCAGCGCGGTGCAGACGATCCACTGGGCACCCCGGTCCAGGGCATTGGAAATGGGGCGGCGATAGTAGTCTCGCCGGATAACAGCCGGGTTTATGTCGCCGGGCAGTCGGACGACGCGATTGCCGTGTTCAACCGCAATCTTGGCGACAACGGGCGATTGAGCTACCGTAATCAGGTCGTTAATGCCCTGGGTGGTGTGTCTGGTATCAAGGCGCCATCGAGCTTGTCGCTGGCACCGGGCGGGCAGCAGCTCTATGCAACAGGGAGGGACAGCAATTCCGTCGCGGTTTTCACCCGTCAGGCGAACGGCAATCTCAATTTTATCCAGCAAGTTCAGGCGGCAACGACGGGCGTTCAGGGCCTGGAAGAGCCGCAACGAATTGCCGTGAGTCCGGATGGCGAACTGGTTTATGTCGTTTCGGCTTCTGATGGCACTGAAGCCGAGCCCGGCACATTGACTGTCCTGCGCCGTGAGACGCTGGTGTCCAGCCCGGATTTTGGCCGGCTGAGCTTTGAGGAAGTCAAGCGTAACAACCAGGGTGGCGTGGCTGGACTCTGGGGTGCAAGCGGTGTTGCGGTCAGTCCGGACAATGCGCATATCTATGTGGCCGCCCGCTTTGACCAGGCGGTCACTGTATTCGCCCGCGACCTGCTGGCACCGGTCAACCCGGTGATAGAAAGCACGTCGCATGTCATTGAAGATTGGCACAACAATCCGGTCATCGATATGAACTGGTCCGGTGCCCAGGACCTGGATCCTTCGGGTACCAACACGGGCTCTGGCGTTGCCGGCTACTCCATCCTGTTCTCCAACAGTTCAATCAGCGAGCCGGACGAGACCATCGAGGTGGTTCAATCCAGCGATCCGCATACGGTATCCAGCCAGCCGTTGCCTGACGCCATCGATCACTGGTTCCATTTGCGCACCTGTGACAATGCCCAAAATTGCTCGGACACCGTCAGAATGGGACCATTCTGGATCGATGCCACGGCACCGACCGGGCCGTTTGATCTGGCCAGTTCGACGCATATTCCGGGCGAGCCTGCCATTCCGGATAACATCATCAGTATGTCCTGGACACCGGGCGTCGATACCGGCGATGCGGTCAGCGGACTGGCCGGTTACAGCTATGTCTTCAATCAGAATCCGGCAGCCGGTCCCAACTTTGAGCAGAACCTGGGTGCGGCGGCGACCACCATCGACAGCGAGCTGCTCACCGATGGCTTGTGGTACTTCCATATCCGACCGATTGACGTGGCCGGTAATGTTGGCAACGCCCAGACACTGGGACCGTTCGCAGTCGGTGCGGATGTCAATGCCCCGGTTGTCTTTTCAGCCAATGCAGTTGCCGCACCGGCGGGTAATGAACTGATTGAAGGAGCCAGCTTAAGCAGCGCGACGACGAAACTGCTGCTGCGCTTCGACAAGCCGATGAGCGCCAGCGCCGGCGACCTGAGTAATTTCCGTCTGCTCCAGGGTTTCCTCAGCCCCGGTGCGGTGACCTGCACCATTGCCGACGATGGATTGATCAGCAGTGCCGACTATTCCGGCCCGGATCGCACGACCGTGCTATCGGTGGCTTCCGGTCTCGGGCTTGCCGCCGGGGATTACACCTTGATCGCCTGTCCCGAGCTGGAGGATTTCAACGGCAACGGTCTGGACGGCAACGGTGACGGCTTGCCCGGCGACCCGTACTCGCTGCGATTCAGTGTGAGCTGGAATAATCTCCTGCCCAACCCGAACTTTGATATTGATCTGGGTTTTGCCAACTGGAGCGTCAATGAAGGTGCTTTTATCAGTCACGATCCTGAACGGGACGCTGGCGATGCTTTCAGTTCCGGTGCGGTGAAAATGACTCCGACCAGCGGTGCGCCGACCGCCTATGCCGTGACCCGCTGTGTCCAGCTTGACAGCCAGATTGTGCGCGGTCATGCCGTTCAGGCACGTGTCCTGATCAGCGATCCGATTGGTGATCCTGATCCGGTTATTGCCACGGCATCCATGACCTTCCACACGGGCAATGATTGCACCGGCATACTGCAGGGCTTTGTCAGCAACGATGTGACCAATGACACCTCGGGTGGCTGGCTGCCATTGAGCGCCTCGATCTCACCGGGTGCCGTCGCCGGTGCCGGCTCGGCACTGGTGGCCCTTAATCTGAACTTCCCGGGCGGCAATGCCTTTCCACTGGAAGCCTGGTTCGACAACGCACACTTCTTCGCCTTTGGTGAAGACGAGCTGCCGACCGAGCCACCGCAGATTGCCGAGGTCTTTTCCACTCGTGCGACAGAGTTCGGTCGCCTGACGACAGGTCTGGCGACAGAAGCCTCGATTACCCAGGTGATTCCAGAGTTTTCGCGCGGTGTGTTTACCGCACCGGGCGGAACCGATGCGCAAGCGGCCAATAATGTGGCCAACTATCGGCTCTTCAGTCTGGCCGGCCGCGGAGCGGGTACGCCGAACAGTTGTGCCGACCCCGGTGATGTCAATCTGGATTCTGTCAGTTATCAGGCAGCTCAGAAGCGGGCGGTGGTGCGCCTGGCCGGCAACCGCTCATTGCCGGCCGGTTTCTATCGCTTCGCCGCGTGCGGCAGCATCCGTGACTTCGACAACAATTTCCTCGACGGTCAGGGTGATGGCAACCCGGGAACCGACTATCTGCTCGATTTCGAGGTAGGCAGTACCAATCTGCTGCGCAACCCCAACATTGACAGCACGCTGGGTCAGTGGCAGACCGGTTTCGATCCTGCCAGCGGTGAACTGCGCTGGTCGGCGGCCGATCGCGATGGCTTGCTGAGTTCGGGAGCTGTTCGCATTCAGCATCAGACTGGCGTCGGCGCTGTCTACGAACTCAGCCAGTGCGTGCCACTGGAGGGTTTGACCGACCAGTACGTACTGGGTGCTCGCATCCTGACCAATCAGGGCTTTGGTGAGGCCCCGCAGGTCAACGCTGAAGCCATCTTCCATGCTGGTTCCGATTGTACCGGGCCGTCTCTGGGCACGCTCAGCCAGGCAGGGGATTTCGGTCATAGCTCCGGTATCTGGCAGCCTCTGGATGTGAGGCTTAACAGTGTGCCGGTCGGTGCAGGTTCTGCCCTGGTGCGCTTTGAGGTGATGGCTGATGGCAGTGTCAATGCCCCGTTTGATCTGTGGCTGGACAACCTGACTTTGCGCTCCGGATTTATCGATCGCATCTTCCGCAATCGCTTCACTCCGGACCTGGAGTAAGGTTTCGGACCGGCAGCACTTTCCTTATGCTGCCGGTCCAGTCTTGTGAAGGACCCGTGGGAACTTTCCAACCGGGCTGCCAATCCGTCTGGCTACGACTCGGGTCCTGTGCGATAATTCGGCGTTTGGTTCCGGCACGATAGCCCCCACCTGTGTATCGA
This sequence comes from uncultured Wenzhouxiangella sp., assembly GCA_964523755.1. Taxonomy (GTDB): domain Bacteria; phylum Pseudomonadota; class Gammaproteobacteria; order Xanthomonadales; family Wenzhouxiangellaceae; genus Wenzhouxiangella. The sequence continues at coordinate 94,445 of CAZFYM010000002.1, forward strand.
GCCGCTATTTGATCGACTAAAACGCCAAGGATAGAGCCATGGACTTTCTGATTGCCAGCGCAATGGCGCAAGACGGTGCGCCACCTCCGGGTGGAACGCTCGCTTCGTTCATCCCCCTGATTCTGATTGTTGTCATTTTCTGGTTTCTGCTGATTCGTCCGCAGATGAAGCGCAACAAGCAGCATCGTGAACTGGTCGCCGGCCTGTCTGCCGGAGACGAAGTCATTACCTCGGGCGGTATGTTGGGCCGTATCACCAGTGTCAGCGACAGTTTTGTCACGCTGAAACTGTCCGACTCGGTCGAGATCCGGCTGCAGAAGCACGCCGTTGCCCAGGTCGTGCCCAAAGGCACCATCGACTCGGCCAGCTAGTCCGAACATTTCATTTATTTGATGATTGCATCCTATTAAAGACTTCTGTCAATGAACCGATTCCCACCCTGGAAGTACGCCCTGCTGGTCATCGTGATCGGACTGGGCCTGGTCTACGCGGCACCTAACATTTTCGGAGAAGATCCGGCAGTTCAGGTTTCGTCCATGCGCGGATTCGAACTGGATCGAACCATGTCCAGTCGGGTCGAGACCATTCTGAATGCCGCCGGCATCGAGTATGGTCAGATCGAGTTCGAGCCGCAGCGCCTGCTGGTCCGTCTTGATAACGTCGATCGTCAGTCGCGGGCCGCTGATGCGCTTCGCGATAGCCTCGGTGACGATTATGTGGTGGCACTCAACCTCGCTCCGGCCACGCCGTCCTGGCTGCAGGCGCTGGGTGCGGCTCCGATGGTGCTGGGTCTCGACCTGCAGGGGGGAGTTCACTTCCTGATGCAGGTCGACATGGAAACGGCGCGTACCCAGCAGCTTGAGCGCTATGTCACCGATATCCGCAACATTCTGCGCGACAACGGCATTCGCTATCGCTCCGTGCGTATGGATCGCAATGCGGTCGTGGCTGAGCTGCGTTCGGATGATGACCGGGCTAAAGCGATCAGTCTGGTCAGTCGCGACCTCGACAATCTGGTGATTGAGCAGACGCAGGGATCGGAAACGTTCAATTTTCGCGCCACGGTTGATGAGGCGGCACTGCAAGAGCTGCAGCGGACCGCGCTTCGCCAGAACATCACCACCCTTCGTAATCGTGTCAACGAACTGGGTGTATCCGAACCGGTTATCCAGCAGCAGGGTGCGGATCGCATTGTCGTTCAGCTACCCGGTGTTCAGGATACGGCGCGTGCCAAGCAGGTGTTGGGTTCAACCGCTACGGTCGAATACCGTGGCGTTGACGAACAGAACGACCCGTTCGAGGCCCAGCGCACCGGCCGTATTCCGCCGCAGTCGCGCCTGTATTTCGAACGCAACGGTAATCCCATTCTCTTGTCGCGTGACGTCATTGCCTCCGGTGACAACCTGATCAATGCACAGGCCGGTTTCGATCAGCAAACCGGTCAGCCCAACGTGGTTGTCTCACTCGATCCGGTTGGGGCTCGCCGGATGCTTGACCACACGACCCAGAATGTCGGCAACCGCATGGCGGTGGTGTTTATTGAATATCGTCCGGATACCCGGGTGGTCGATGGTGAGGAAGCGCCGTCCACTCGTCGGGTCGAAGAGGTGATTTCCGCCGCGGTCACTCGCGAACCGTTTGGCGGTCGCTTCCAGACCACCGGACTGGGTTCGGCAACGGAAGCCAGCCAGCTCGCGATGTTGTTGCGCGCCGGTGCGCTGGCGGCACCCATGCAGATTATTGAAGAACGTACCGTTGGCCCCAGTCTGGGTCAGGACAATATCGACCAGGGCTTCAATTCGGTCATCATCGGATTTGCGCTGGTGCTGGTCCTGATGGCGATTTACTACAAGGTTTTTGGCCTGGTTGCCAACCTGGCGCTGACTGCCAACCTGGTCCTGATTATTGCCTTGCTATCGTTGCTGGGTGCCACCCTGACGCTGCCGGGTATTGCCGGAATCGTATTGACTGTCGGTATGGCGGTTGATGCCAACGTGTTGATTTACGAGCGTATTCGCGAGGAGCTGGCTAACGGCAATACGCCCCAGGCCGCCATTCGTGCCGGCTACGAAAAGGCCTTTTCGACCATTGCCGATGCCAACGTCACGACTCTGATTGCGGCCATTGTGTTGTTCATGTTTGGCACCGGCCCGATCAAGGGCTTTGCGGTCACGCTGAGCCTGGGAATCGTGACCTCGATGTTTACGGCCATTGTCGGTACGCGCGGCGTGGTCAACCTGATCTACGGACGCCAGAAGCGCGTCAAGTCGCTGGCGATCTAAAGGATTCGACATGGAACTGATCAAGTCCAATACCCATATCAATTTCCTCGGCAAGGCCCGTCTGGCTTTGCTGATTTCCGGCATTTTTCTGGCCGTTGGCGTGGCCTCGCTATTTATCCGGGGGATTAATTTCGGTCTGGATTTTACCGGTGGTACGCTGATCGAGATTTCCTATCCCGAGGCGCCGGATCTTGGCCAGGTTCGGGCCAGGCTTGTCGATGAGGGATTCGCTGATTTCACTGTCCAGACCTTCGGTAGTGCACGCGATATCGTGATTCGCATTCCGGCCGATCAGGACGAAACCGACGACGCTCAGTTAAGTAACCGCGTGCTGGATTCGCTGTCCGAGCAATCACCTGATATCGAACTGCGCCGGGTCGAGTTTGTTGGTCCCCAGGTTGGCCAGGAGCTCGCCAATCAGGGTGGCTTGGCGCTGATCTATGTGTTGTTCGGTGTTCTGCTTTATGTGTCTTTTCGCTTTCAGTGGCGATTCGCCATCGGTGCCGTGGCAGCCCTGGTCCATGATGTGCTGCTGGTGGTTGGTATTCTGTCAGTGCTGCAGGTCAGTTTTGATCTGACCGTGGTGGCGGCATTGCTGGCTGTCATCGGTTACTCGCTCAATGACACAATTGTTGTCTACGATCGTCTGCGCGAGAATTTCACGGTCAAGCGCAAGGGAACGGCATACGAACTGTGCAATCTGTCCGTCAACCAGATGCTGGGCCGGACAGTCATGACCTCACTGACGACGCTGCTGGTGTTGATTGCCTTGTTCTATTTTGGTGGCGAGATCATTCATGCCTTTGCCTTCACCCTGATTCTGGGTGTCATTGTCGGAACCTATTCCTCGATTTACATCGCCGGTTCGGCTGCCGTTCTGCTGGGTGTGTCCAAGCAGGACCTGATGCCGGTACAAAAGGAAGGGGCAGATCAACCGGATGTGGAAGTCTTGCCTGAACGTTTCCGAAACTGAGTTGATGCGATATCACTTCAAGACTTTGCTGGCCATTGGTCTCTTTCTGGCCGCCGGGCTCTGCATGGCCAGTGAACAGCAATTCCTGGTTGAAAGCAGCCTGTGGATTGATGGCCAGGCCCAACAGGTGCCGGCGATGGTGGTCCAAAGCCGGGAACCCGGTTTACTGACGCCAATGGCCGCTGACGGCAGTCTCATTGAGGGTGACTGGCGCCTGCAAGTCGAAGTCGAACCGGCCGATGATCCCCTGGCGTTGAGCGAATCACTCTGGGTGTATGTCACCGTAGACCAGTTCGTGAACGGTGACTGGGAAAACCTGATCGACTCGATTCTCGGCGTGCCCGAGGGCGAAGTGTCGGCCCTGTCGGTGAATGGAGACGATGGGCCGCATGATCCGGCCACCGCGCAGCTTTACCTGGAAATCAGAACCTCCCGCCTGAGACCCGCTTCCGACTGAACCCCAGCGTTTTCCAACCCTCTTTCCTTCTCCCCTTCTCCCCTTCTCCCCTTCTCCCCTTCTCCCCTTTTCCCCTTTTCCCTTTCCCCTTTCCCCTTTCCCCTTTCCCCCGTCCTCTACCCGCGAGCGTGGCTGAGCTTCATACGTAATCAGGTAGTCTTGTGTAGCCACTGACCGTTCTTCAGTGTTGCCAGGCAGGCATTTGGGCGAAAATGATACAGCCAGTGATTGATGTCGGGTGCATCGATAATCGCCAGGTCGGCGCGGTAGCCGGGCAGCAGGCTGCCGTGAGTTCGTTCCATTTCCAGTGCCCGGGCAGCATGGCTGGTGGCTCCCTTGAGGACTTCGGCCGGCGTCATTTGCTGATTGATGCAGGCCAGGGTCATGGCCAGATGCAGATGATAGCTCGGCGCTGAACCTGGGTTGAAATCTGTCGCCACGGCCACCGGGACACCGGCCGCGATCCATTTCCTGGCTGGCAGATAGGGTTCTCGAAGATACATCGAGGCCAGTGGCAGACTGACGGCCACCGTGCCGACGTCGGCCATCGCGGCAATATCATGATCGCTGGCATACTCCAGATGCTCGGCCGACACCGCCCCAAGCTCGGCCGCCAGACCGGCACCGCCGCCGCAAGAGAGCTGATCGGCGTGGATTTTCAATCCCAAACCCTGCTGCTTCGCTGCTTCCAGAATGCGTCGTCCTTCGGCCAGGCTGAAAGCATTCTGTTCGATAAAGACATCGCAAAAGCGCGCCAGCCCTTGTCCGGCCACTTCAGGTATCAGGTGTTTGCATAGCAATTCCAGGTAGTCTTTGCGCCGGTCGCGATATTCGGCCGGTACCAGGTGAGCGCCGAGGAAGGTCGGCACGATTTCGACCGGCTGGCTTTCATTGAGGCGGCGATAGACCTCGAGCTGTTTGAGCTCATTATCGAAATCCAGTCCATAACCGGATTTGGCCTCGACAGTTGTCACACCCAGCCTGGCCATATCGGCCAGAACCGGCAAGGTCTTGTCGCAGAGTTCTGCTGCGCTGGTCGTTCGAGTTTTGGTGACTGTGGCGTTGATGCCACCACCGTCGGCCTGAATATCCTGATAACTTTTGCCGCTCAGGCGGGCCGCGAATTCATCGCCGCGCCAGCCGCCAAAACACAAGTGAGTATGACAATCGATCAGCCCGGGCACCACACAGCGCCCACCAGCATCGGCTTGATCCGCATTGGCCAGTTTTTCAGGCAGAGTCGCTGCCGCGCCCGCGTACACGATCCGCTCGTCCTCCCAGGCGACACAGGCATTGCTTACCGCATCAACCTCGTGCTGCTTGCCATCCGGTGGCACTCGGTAGAGCTTGGAGATATTGGCCAGAACCTTCACGGGGTTCGCGCCGGGGACAGGTGGTCGGCAACCGAACGTACCCAGTCACCCGAACGCAGCAGGCCGGTGCAAGCGTCGATATCGGCTCCGACTTCATAGTCTTCGTCGGCATGGCCGACCTGCTCGCGGATGATCTGGTGGGCAAGCCTGACACCCAGGCCCGGTTTGAGCGGGGCGCGGAAATCCAGCGCCTGCGCGGCGGTCAGCATTTCCACCGCCAGCACATGCTCGACGTTGTGCAGGATGCTGAGCAGCTTCAGGGCACTGATCGAACCCATGGAGACATGATCTTCCTGGCCTAAGCTGGTCGGGATGGAATCGACGCTGGCCGGGTGGCACAGTACCTTGTTTTCGCTGACCAGGGCGGCGGCGGTGTACTGCGGAATCATGAAGCCGGAGTTGATTCCGGTGTCTTTCATCAACAACTTGGGCAGACCGTCATGACCCTCCAGCAACAGGTAGGTCCGGCGTTCGGAAATACTGGCGATTTCCGACAGCGCAATCGCCGCATAGTCAAGCGTCAGGGCCAGCGGCTGGCCGTGGAAATTGCCGCCGGAGATAATGTCGCCGTCATCGAATACCAGCGGGTTGTCAGTCACCGAGTTGAGCTCGCATTCGATGACCTGGATCACGTGGGCCAGTGCATCCCGGCTGGCACCGTGTACCTGGGGAATGCAGCGCAGACAATACGGGTCCTGAACCTTGCCGCAATCACGGTGGGATTCGAGAATCTCGCTGGCCTCGAGCAGGCGTCGAATATGCGAGGCCACCTTGATCTGCCCCGGATGGGGCCGGACCGTGTGCACTCTGGCATCAAAAGGCCGGGCCGAGCCTTGCAGAGCCTCCAGGCTCATCGCACCCAGAATGTCGGCTGCATCAAGCAAGTGCATTGCCCGATGGAGAATGAAAGCTCCGTAGGCCAGCATCAGCTGAGTGCCGTTGATCAGAGCCAGCCCATCCTTGGCAGCCAGTGCGATTGGCTTCAGACCGTGTCGGGCAAGGGCATCGGCAGCCGCCTCCGGACCGGAATGATCCGTCTTCCAGCAGCGGCCCAGGCCAATCAAGGGCAGGCTCATGTGAGCCAGTGGTGCGAGATCTCCCGATGCTCCCACGCTGCCACGACTGGGAATAAACGGCACGATATCGTGCTCGGCGAAGGCCAATAGCTGGCGAAACACCGGCAAGGATATTCCGGATTGCCCCTGACCCAGCGCATGAATTTTAAGCTGAAGCATCAACCGGGAAATTTCCACCGGCACCGGCTCACCAACACCGCAGGCATGGCTTAACAGCAGATTGCGCTGCAATTGTCCCAGCTGATCGGCCTCGATCCGCTGGCTGGCCAGGGCACCGAAGCCGGTGTTGACCCCGTAAATAGCCTGATCGCTTTCCAGCGCTGTCTCAACGATCCGGCGCGAGCGAACCACCGCCCCGGGGTCGGCTTTGAGCGAACGCCAGCGTTGCTCCAGGGCCTCGTACAGCTGGGGCAAGGCAATGTATTCAATCGAAAGGGAATCTTGCATGAAAATCGTACCCTGAAGGCAACTTCTGACCAATCCTGATGATGGTATCAGTTCAAGCCCAATTGATCAGCGTTACCTGATTACGTATGAAGCCCAGCCACGCTCGCGGGTATACGTCATTAGTCAGCTTTGATTGAGCTTAGGACGGGGAGACGGGGAGGCGGGGAGGCGG
>CAZFYM010000003.1:0-58726 GCA_964523755.1 uncultured Wenzhouxiangella sp.
GGGATCGGTCAGCCGCAGGATCACCGGCAAACCGAGACGTTCAATAAAGGTCCAGCTGCCGCGCTCGAGTCGGCAGGCCGCACTGACGGATCGATTATCCCGGCAGGCTGCCGCGATGGCCGCCGGATCAAGCTGCGGCCAGTTGCTTGCCAGCTCGGCGACGGCGCTGTCAAAACTGGCATCTTTGAGCATGCCAATCCAGGCCGGTTGTGATGAAACACTGACCTGACGATCGGTATTGAGCATCGTCCAGCCCAGCATGCCACCGCCAGTGAGCACCGCAATCATGACCACAGCCGCCACGATCCCGCGTAACCAGCCCGAGCCTTCGTCCCACTCGTCACCCGCCACTTCGCGCGCGGCATCACGCACCGTATGCGCATCGATTCGCTCCAGCTCATGCGCATAGCCCGCCATCAAAGCGCGGTCGGCGATGATGTTGATCAGGCGTGGAACCCCGCCGGAGACATGAAAAAGCGCTTTGAGTGCTTCCCGATTAAATGGACAGCGCTCGCCACCGGCCACGGTCAGTCGGTGACGTACGTAATGCTCGGTTTCTTCCTGGCTTAGTGGATCAAGATGGTAGCGTGCGGTGATTCGCTGCGCGAGTTGACGCAGTTCCGGCCTGGCCAGCAACAGACGCAACTCGGGCTGGCCGAGCAGGATGATTTGCAACAGCTTGTCGGTGGCCGTTTCCAGGTTGGTCAGCAGACGGACCTGTTCCAGCGCCTCCCGGCTCATGTTCTGGGCCTCGTCGATGATCAGCACGACCCGTTCACCCTGAGCGTGGCAATCAAGCAAAAATCGATTCAGGCGATTCTGTATCTGCTGCAGGCTGTGATCAACTCCTTCCAGGTCGATTTCCAGCTCTTCGCACACCTGGCGCAGCAATTCAGGTGGGCTGAGCATGGGGTTCAGGATCAGAGCGATACGGGTATGCTCGGGTACCTGTTCCAGTACCAGTCGGCACAGTGTGGTCTTGCCGGTCCCGACCTCGCCGGTCAATTGCACGAATCCGCCACTGCCACCCTGCCCCACACCGTAAAGCAAGTGGGCAAGTGCGTCCTGGTGGCGTTGACTCAGGTAAACGAAACGCGGGTTGGGCGTAATCGAGAACGGTCGTTCATTGAGTCCGTAGAATTGTTCGTACATAGAGTTAAGAAGACGCTGATTCCTGACGCTTGATCGTTAATTATCGGACAACGCCAGCAGCGATGCGTTGCCGCCAACGGCGGCCGTGTTGACCGTCAGGGTCCGTTCGGTACACAGGCGCTGCAGATAATGCGGGCCTCCGGCCTTGGGTCCGGTGCCGGAAAGGCCTTCGCCGCCGAAGGGCTGGACGCCGACGACAGCGCCGGTCATGTTGCGGTTGACATAGGCATTGCCCACTCTGACCTGGCTGCTAATATGCTGCTGGACCCGATCGATCCGACTGTGCACGCCGAGCGTCAGTCCGAAGCCGGTTGCATTGATCTGATCAATCAGCGTATTGAGCTGACGCCCGCGATAGCGGACCACGTGGAGGATGGGACCAAATATCTCACCGGGCAGTTCATCGATGCTTGCAATCTCATAAGCCGCCGGGGCAAACCAGTGGCCTCTGGGCAAATTGTCCGGCAGCACGGCCCGGGCGATCAGCCGGGCATCGCGATTCATGCGCTGGACATGTTGTTCAAGCATTTTTTTCTGACCCGCATCGATCACCGGTCCGATGTCGTTTTCCAGCAGACCGGGATCACCGATTTTCAGCTCGCGCATGGCACCGGCGAGCATGGTCAGCACATGGTCGGCAATCACGTCCTGCAGGCAAAGAATGCGCAGGGCCGAGCATCGCTGTCCAGCCGACAGGAAGGCCGACTGGATCACGTCGCGGACCACCTGTTCCGGCAACGCAGACGAATCGACGATCATGGCATTCTGCCCGCCAGTCTCGGCGATCAGGGTCGCAATCGGGCCATTGCGTTCAGCCAGCGTCTGGTTGATCAAGCGGGCGGTCTGGGTCGAACCGGTAAAAACCACCCCGGCTATCCGCGTATCTCGCGTCAGGGCTGCACCCAACTCGCCCCCGCCCGGCAGGCAGTAGAGAACTTCTTGCGGTACGCCGGCTGCATACATCAGCTCAACAGCCCGGTGAGCGATCAGCGGGCTCTGCTCGGCCGGCTTGGCAATCACGCTGTTGCCGGTCACCAGAGCGGCCGCAACCTGGCCGGTAAAGATGGCCAGCGGAAAATTCCACGGACTGATACAAACCAAGGTTCCGCGACCGTGCAGGCTGAGTTGATTGTGCTCACCGGTAGGCCCCGGCATCGCTTCTGGCTGAGCCAGTTTGCGTCGGGCTTCGGCAGCGTAATAGCGACAGAAATCAGCCGCTTCGCGAACCTCGGCGATGCCATCCTTCAATGACTTGCCGGCTTCGCGCGCGCATAGCGCCATCAGTTCGGCCCGGTTGGCCTCCAGCGCATCGGCAATCCGGTCCAGCAGATCAGCGCGCTCGGCCGCTCCGCGCTGGTCCCAGCCTGGCTGGGCGGACACCGCACTTTGCACCACCTTGTCTACGCAGTCGATGCGGGTCCATGCCACTTCGCCTGCCTGATCATCAAGGTCCGACGGGGAGTAAATGGTTTCAGCCTTCTTGTCGGCCTGGGTCTGAACGCCCAATGGACTGGCCGACCAACGATGATCAAGGTATGGCTCCATCTCGGTTTTGAGTTGCTCAAGCGCCGGCTGCTGGGAGAAGTTGATGCCGGATGAATTGGCACGCTGCTCACCGAAGATCGCGGCCGGCTGGGGAATGCGCGGATGGGGAATCTTGTCCAGCGCCAGAAGCTGCTCGACCGGATCGGCAACAACCTCGTCGGGTGGCAGTTTTTCGTCCACGATGCGATTGACAAACGAGGTGTTGGCACCGTTCTCCAGCAGCCGTCGCACCAGGTAGGGCAATAAATCCTTGTGATTTCCTACCGGTGCATAGACCCTGCAGGCACCGTTGTAGTGATCGTTGTCCAGCACCTCGTCGTAGAGCTCCTTGCCCATGCCATGCAGACGCTGGTACTCGTAATCACGTTGGTCGCCAGCCATGGCGGCAATGGCGGCAATCGTGTGAGCGTTGTGAGTGGCAAACTGGGGATAGAACCGCTGCGGAAGACTCAGCAGCTTCCGGGCGCTGGCCAGGTAGGACAGATCGGTGCTGGACTTGCGCGTAAACACCGGGTATCCGGGCAGGCCATCGACCTGGGCCAGCTTGATCTCGGTATCCCAATAGGCACCCTTGACCAGACGCACCGGGATGCGATGGCCGCTCCGGCTGGCCCGATCAGCCAGCCAGTCAATGGCTGCCCAGGCCCGGCGCTGGTATGCCTGCAAGGCCAGTCCCAGACCGTCCCAGCCGGCCAGGGACGGATCGGCCAGGACTTGTTCGAACACATTCAGCGAGATCATCAGGCGATCAGCTTCTTCAGCATCCACGGTCAGCGCAATGCCCTGGTCGCGGGCCAGCCGGGCCAGATTCAGCAGCACGGGTACCAGTTCATCAAGAACGCGCTGCTTCTTGGCGTGCTCGTAGCGCGGGTGCAGGGCCGAGAGCTTGACCGAAATGCTGGGTGCGGAGAAAACGTCGTGCTGTCCGGCGTGCTTGCCGATGGCCAAAATCGCATCCTCGTAGGCCTTGCGATAGCGCTCGGCGTCTGCTGAAGTCAGGGCCGCCTCCCCCAGCATGTCAAAAGAGTAGCGAAACCGCCGATTCTCCTTTTTGCCGGCGCGTTCCATCGCCGCTTTGATGGTCCGGCCCATAACATATTGATGACCCATGATGCGCATGGCCTGGCGTATCGCCAGCCGGATCACCGGTTCGCCGGATTTGTTGGCCAGACGCGCCAGCGTGCTGCTGATCGCGCGGTTTTTGCTGTCTCCGACCCGGACCATCTTGCCGGTCAGCATCAGGCCCCAGGTCGAAGCATTGACAAACAACGAGTCGCTTTTGCCCAGATGGGATTCCCAGTCGGCCTCCGCGAGCTTGTCAGAAATCAGTTGCTCGGCAGTATCGCTGTCAGGAATTCGCAGCAGCGCTTCAGCCAGGCACATCAGCACCACCCCTTCCTCGGAGGACAGGTCGTATTCGCGCATAAAGGCTTCCATGGCACCGGCATCCCGGCTGCGTTGCCGGACTCGTTTGACCAGGTCGATTGCGCGACCCTTGATCGCATCGCGTCGGTCGGCGTCAAGTTCCAGTTGTTGCGCAAGGAAAAGCACGTGCTCGGCCTCGTCGATATACCAGGCCGCGTCCAGTGAGCGGGTCAGATCGTCATCGGGCCGGGTGTTTTTGAGGACAAAACATTGCTGCGTGTCGGACATGGTGTGCAAGACCTTGAAAGAAAGCTTGGGCGAACAACCGGTGAGTGTACCGCAGCCGGCCTGTACCAGCGCGATTTATGCGGGCTGAAAGCCTGCCTGAGTTGACGCTCGTGAAGAAATTGCTTTACCGTCGTTAAGGTGCATCGGCTACAATATGGCTCGTTAGACAAGGTCTGCGCTGCTGAACTCAGCACATCTCGGAAAATGATGGAAGTCGTGCAGAATCCGGATCATGCCGGTTTCGAAATCATCGAGCTCCGATCAAACCTCTCGATCACTCTGGATCGGTTGGTGGCGGTATTTCTGGGCCTGAGTACGGTGACGCTGCTGTTTGCGCTGGGACCTCTGATCATGGGGCTCTGGCCGATTCTGATCATCGCATTGTTGCATTTGCTGATGGTTGGCTGGTGTCTGCGCCAGGCGTGGCGCGGGCACTGGGCTCGCGAACGCCTGTTGATTGGTCCTGACAAGCTGGCCGTCGAGCGAATCGAGCAACATGGCCGAACTTGTTCCGAGTGGCCGTTGGCCTGGGTGCGGGTACGGGTGGCTGCGAAACGTCCAGGCGACATCCGGGTTTTTCTGGTCTGCCACGGCAAGCGCCAGGAACTGGGTGCCTTTTTGCCGGTGTCCGAGCGAATGGAGTTCGCCAGGATGCTGAAACACTGCCTCCAGCCCCTGTCGGCATGGACGCAAGAAAATCAACCACGGGTGAGTTGAGGATGAAGAAAACCAACGAACTGATTGTTGCCCTTGCCGTCATGGCTGTCATTATTGTTGTGACCTGGGGGTTGTTTGCTGTTGGAGACAACATGCCGCAAGGCGTGACGCCTTTCAGCAAGGACGTCTACCAGCTGCACAACATCATTCTCGGCATTGTGACCGTTATTGGCGTGCTGGTGTTTACCGCCATGTTCACCTCCATAGTGGTGCACCGGAAATCACGCGGCTATCAGGCAGCCAAATTCACGCACTCGACCAGAGCCGAGATCATGTGGACTGCCATACCGGTCCTGATTCTGGTAGCGATGGCCATTCCCTCGACCCAGGTCCTTATCGACATGGAGTCGACCGGAGGTGCCGAGATGAATATCAAGGTGACCGGATATCAGTGGCTATGGAAATATGACTACATCGAAGACGATATCAGTTTCTATTCAGCACTGGATAGAGATAGCAACCGGGCGCGTCAGATCAACTCAGGAATCGACGCCAGAGATGTCGACAATTACCTGCTCAATGTCGATAACGGTCTGGTCGTTCCCGTCAACACGAAAATCCGTTTTCTGCTGACTTCCGATGATGTCATTCACTCCTGGTGGGTGCCGGATCTGGGCTGGAAACGCGATGCCATTCCCGGCATGGTCAATGAAGCCTGGACCCTGATCGAAGAAGAAGGAGTTTATCGCGGTCAGTGTGCCGAGCTGTGCGGCAAGGATCATGGCTTTATGCCGATCGTGGTCGAAGCGGTTTCGCGCGATGCCTACGATGCCTGGGTCGACCAGCGCCGCCAGGCCATGGCCGCCGTCGCCCACGATACCGCCCGACTGTGGACCCGAGCCGAGCTGATGGATCGTGGAGCAAGTGTCTACCAGGCCCAATGCGCTGCCTGTCACCAGGCTGATGGCTCCGGCCTGGAGCCGGCATTCCCTGCTCTGGCCAGCCAGGGCGTACCGACCGGTGCCCTTGATGACCATATAGCTGTCGTTCTCAATGGGCGCGAAGGCACGGCAATGACCGGTTTCCGTGAGCGTCTTGAACCGCAGGACATCGCAGCGGCGCTGACTTACACGCGCAATGCCTGGAATGAAGGTGAGGGCGAAGTCATCCAGCCTTCAGCCATCGCCGAACTTGATCAGGGCTGAAACGGACGTTTCTGACAAACGATTTTTGAGGATCGAATGACAATGAGTCACGATATTACTGCCGAGCACGACGACAATCATCACGCTCCCCACCCGACCGGGCTGGCGCGCTGGATTTTTACCACCAATCACAAGGAAATCGGCACGCTGTATCTGGTTTTCTCGCTGACGATGTTCCTTATCGGCGGTGCCATGGCACTGGTGATTCGCGCCGAGTTGTTTGCGCCAGGCCTGCAGCTGGTCAATCCGGAATTTTTCAATCAGATGACCACCATGCATGCGCTGGTCATGATCTTTGGTGCCGTCATGCCGGCCTTCGTCGGCCTGGCCAACTGGATGGTGCCGCTGATGATCGGTGCGCCGGATATGGCTCTGCCGCGCATGAACAACTGGTCGTTCTGGATTCTGCCGTTCGCCTTCACTCTGCTGCTGAGCACACTGTTCATGCCGACCGGTGGCCCGGCCTCGGGCTGGACGCTGTATCCGCCGCTGTCTTTGCAGGGTGGTAACAGCCTGGCATTCGTGATTTTCGCTATTCACTTGATGGGTATCTCGTCGATCATGGGTGCGATCAACATTATCGCGACCATTCTGAACATGCGTGCTCCGGGCATGACTTTGCTGCGCATGCCGTTGTTCGTCTGGACCTGGCTGATCACCGCATTTCTGCTGATTGCCGTGATGCCGGTTCTCGCCGGTGCCGTGACCATGCTGTTGACCGATCGCTTCTTCGGCACCAGCTTCTTTAACGCTGCCGGCGGTGGTGATCCCGTGCTATACCAGCATATCTTCTGGTTCTTCGGGCACCCGGAGGTCTACATCATGATCCTGCCGGCATTCGGCATCGTGTCCGAGATCATTCCGACCTTCTCGCGCAAGCCGCTTTTTGGCTACACCTCCATGGTTTACGCCACGGCCTCGATTGCGTTCCTGTCGTTCATCGTCTGGGCCCATCATATGTTCACGGTCGGCATGCCGCTGGGAGCGATGCTGTTTTTCATGTACGCGACCATGGTGATTGCCGTTCCAACCGGCGTCAAGATCTTCAACTGGGTCTCGACCATGTGGCGAGGATCCATGACCTTCGAAACGCCAATGCTGTTTGCGCTGGGCTTTGTCGTCCTGTTTACGATTGGCGGCTTTTCCGGCCTGATGCTGGCCATCGTGCCGGCTGACTTCCAGTATCACGACAGCTACTTTGTCGTCGCGCATTTCCACTACGTGCTGGTGACCGGCGCGATTTTCGCCATCATGGCCGGCGTTTACTATTGGCTGCCCAAGTGGACCGGTCACATGTACAACGAAAAGCTCGGTAAATTCCATTTCTGGTGGTCGACGATCTGGGTCAACGTGCTGTTTTTCCCGCAACACTACCTGGGCCTGGCCGGCATGCCACGCCGAATTCCTGATTACGCTGTGCAGTTCACTGAATTCAATATGATTTCGTCAGTGGGTGGTTTCATGTTTGGTTTCGGACAACTGCTGTTTGCCTATATCATCTGGCAGTGTGCCCGTGGCGGCGAGAAAGCCACCGCCCAGGTATGGGAAGGCGCGCGCGGACTGGAGTGGACAGTGCCATCCCCGGCACCCCTGCACACCTTCGATACCCCGCCGCTCGTCGATGACAGCATCGCCGTGCATCAGGACAAACTGGCCTGATCCGCTTGCTGCCAAATCGGATAAATGTGCGCAATGACTAGCCGTCACGACAATCAGACCAGGCATCGGCGCCGCGGCGTCTTTCGCACGGTGCTGGCGCTGGCCGTGGTGGTTTTTGCCATCTACCTGGCCTTTATCGGTCGGGCCGCATTCAATTACTTCGGAGCATCGTGATGTCGGTCCGGTCGACCCAATGGAAAACCGTCGGCTCGCTCAGCCTGCTGGCGGTGGCCATGTTCGGGTTTGGTTACCTGCTGGTGCCGCTGTATGACAAGTTCTGCGAAATTACCGGTATTGGCGGGCGCACGGGTGAGGCGGTAGCGGTCGAAACCCTGAGTGGTGAGGTCGATGAGTCGCGTCTGGTGACAATCCACTTCGATGCCAACGTGAATTCAACCCTGCCCTGGCGGTTTGAGCCAAGCCAGCGCATGATGGAAGTTCACCCCGGTCAGCTGTACGAGACCACCTACATTGCTCACAACCGGTCCGACCAGACACTGGTAGCCCAGGCTGTGCCCAGTGTGGCACCTGGCATTGCCTCGCTGTATTTCAACAAGACCGAGTGTTTCTGTTTTACCGAGCAGGTACTGGCACCCGGTGAGTCACGTGATATGCCGGTTCGCTTTATTGTCGATACCAATCTGCCCAAGCGCACCGACCTGATCACGTTGTCCTATATCATTTACCCCAACGACCAAGCCAGCGCGGCAATTGCCGCCGCAAACTGATAACCAGGGAGCCCTCATGGCACAAGGTAATTATTACGTTCCGCATACCGCGAAGTGGCCGATCGTCGGATCGATCGGTCTGTTCATCATGATGATTGGCGCAGCCAACTGGCTTAACAATGCCACCAGTGGGCCCTGGTTTTTTGCCATCGGTGCAGCCGTTGTCGTGGTGATGATTTTCGGCTGGTTTGTGCAGGTCATTCGCGAATCCGAGGGAGGCCTTTACAACAGTGCGGTGGATATCTCCTTCCGGCAGGGCATGATCTGGTTTATTTTTTCCGAGGTGATGTTCTTTGCCGCCTTCTTCGGCGCATTGTTTTACGCCCGCATGTTCTCGGTGCCCTGGCTGGGTGGTGAGGGTACCGGCGCCATGACTAACGAACTGCTATGGCCCGGTTATGAAGCGACCTGGCCGACCCACGGTCCGGCCGAGCTGGGCGGTGCATTCCAGACCATATCAGGATTTGGCTTGCCGCTGGTCAACACCCTGCTGCTGCTGACCTCCGGAGTTACCATCACACTGGCGCACTGGGCTCTGAAGCGGGCGCAGCGCGGTGCATTGGTTTTCTGGATGATTGCCACAATCGTCCTGGGTTTGATTTTTCTTTACGTCCAAGCCTACGAATACATGCATGCCTACCAGGATCTCGGATTGACACTGGGATCGGGTATTTACGGCTCGACGTTCTTTATGCTGACCGGTTTTCATGGCATGCACGTTACGGTTGGCGCCATCATGCTGACCGTGATTACCATCCGCTGTGCAATGGGACATTTCAGTAAAAAGAACCACTTCGGTTTTGAGGCCGTGGCCTGGTACTGGCACTTTGTCGATGTGGTGTGGCTGGGATTGTTTATCTTTGTTTACATCATCTAAGGTAACGACCTTTTTATTGGTATCAGCGCGTCGATTGTCTGCTGGTTGCTTTGACACCGTTCCCGCCAGGTGATCTTGCCGTCCGCTTTGTGTGATTCAAGCAGGCCTTCTGCTTGCAGGCGGACCATGGCCGATTGGATGGTGGTCAGTGACAGGCCGGTTTCTTCGCCCAACTGGTCCTCGCTGATGTTGCCGAGAAATCTTACCCGACCCAGCATCAACTGACTCAGCACCTGGTCGGTGCCTTCGATGGCTGGCGGAAGCTGGTCTTTGCTCAGAAACGGCCTGATCCGTCCCTTGGGCCAGATACTCAGCAAGGCCCCGACATTGTTGATCGGGACCCAGAAGCGACGACGCGAGTCAGGCTGGAAACTGACCGCGGCGCACTGACGGATCAGGGCGATAAAGCATCTTGCTCCTCCGCCGCGCTCCCCTTCCTCGGCAGTCAGGTAGCCTGAGCGAATCAAAACGCGCTCCAGGGCATTACGGGTGCTCAGGTCGGCCATTGAAATCCGCGAGCTGCGCGAGGCTGCTTCGCCACGAACGGGAGTCTCGAAGGTTCGGGTTCGGCGCTCCTCGGCCGCTGCGGGGTCAAGAAAGCTGTTGCGAGGGGCGCTGATCAATGCCTGGGCAAGCAGCGACGGTTCGCTGCTGTCGACCGTATGGAGCGCGATTCGTCCTTCTTCAATGTCCTCGTATAGCTTGATCAGGCCCGGCAGGTCCATATGATCCTCAAGGCAGTCGCGCAAGGCCTGTTGCACCAGTGGATGCTCGGGGATGCGCCGCTCGCCGGCCAGATTCTCCAGGCAAGCCAGTTGATCGGGGAAGATACGAGCGATCAGGTTCTCGGTCTGGTTGCGCTGAATCTGGGCGGGCACTTTACCGTGCAGGTCACGCCGTGCAATGGCCAGCGCGGTGCTGGCGCACCATCTTAGACGGGTCTGAAAAACAGGCGTGTCCAGCAGTGCCTGAGTGAGTATCGACGCGATATTGCTGGCCTTGAGCCAGCCGACCACCTCGGACAGATCAAAGCTGTGAACAGCTCCCAGGGAAATCAGTAGACCATTGTCGGTTGCTGCGGCCTGCAGTTCAAAATTGAACGAACGGCAGAAACGCTTGCGCAAGGCCAAGCCCCAGGCCCGGTTCAGCCGTGCACCGCGCAATGTATGAATCACCAGGTGCTGATCACCGCCGGGATCGAAGAATCGTTCAATGACCAGACCATAGACCCCCGGCAATTGCCCCAGCGTTTGTCGGCTGCTGTCAAGATAGTGGGCAAGCTGGGGATAGTTTGACTTCCGATCATTGGCAATGCGCTGGATCGCTGCCGACAGGGCCGCACTGCGTCCACGTCCATCGCCGAACCAGAACGGCAGATTGGCGGCCGGCTCGTCGCTGGCCTCGACGTCGACATGTCCTGGACCGATCCGGACAATACGCCAGGCCTGGCCTCCGAGACTGAGGACTTGGCCCGGCGATGACTCGAAAGCAAATTCTTCGTCCAGGCGTCCCAGTACGCTGCCCTGGTCGCTGATCACGTCGTATTCAAACCACTCCGGAATGGTTCCGGCATTGACAAGACACAATTTATCGCTGCGTTCTGCGGCTTCCAGGTGGCCTGGCTGGCTGCGAAAAACCGGGCCATGCCCGATCTCGCGACCGGGAACGTAACCCTGGTGAAGCATGTCGACGACCCGATCAAACGACTCCCTGGACAAATCCTGCCATGGCATCGCACGCCGGATGGTGGCCAATAGTTGTTCAGTCGCGGTCACTCCGGCCGCCACCATCGCCACGATCTGCTGGGCAAGGACATCATCGGGTTGGTGGCAGCGGATAAGCGGCTCTATGCTGCCTTCGCTCATGGCAGCCTGCATGGCCTGAAGATCAAGCAGATCGCACAAATTCAGGGGGAAAGCATGGATGCGACCAACCTGGTCGGGGCGATGGCGTGCCCTGCCCGCCCGCTGGCGAAAGGTATTGATGGACAGACAGCTGCCGAGCTGACAAACCCGGTCGAGTGGGCCAATATCGATACCCAGTTCCAGTGATGCGGTGCAGACCACAACCTGCAGTCGGCCAAGCTTGAGACCCAGCTCGACTTCCGCGCGGCGGGCTGAGCCCAGGCTGGCGTGGTGACCGGCAACCCGGTCCTGGCCAAGTGCATCGACCAGTAGTCCGGAAACCCGTTCGACCAGTCCCCGGGTATTGCAGAAGACCAGCATGGTCCCCGGCATCCGGGCCAGTTCGATCAGCCGCCCGGTAATGAACTGCCAGTGTGCCTGCCCGGCAAAGTGGCCCAGAGGATGCTCGGGCAGTTCGGTGAAAATATCCGGTGAACGGGGCTCACCCCAGTCGATAATTTCGCAATGGCGCTTGTTATTGCCATCGTTACCGACCAGGAATTCGGCGACTTGTTCCAGCGGCCTGGCCGTTGCCGACAGCCCGATGCGCTGCAGCGGGTTGGGTGTGAGCGAATCCAAACGCTCCAGCGACAGCGCAAGGTGGGCACCACGTTTGTTGTCAATCAGTGCATGAATCTCGTCGATCAGCACCGACTCGACCGAACCCAGCAGGTCGCGACCGCCACGGCTGCCGAGCAGTACAAAAAGCGATTCAGGGGTAGTCAGAAGAATGTCCGGTGGACGTCGCCGCTGTTGCGCTCGTTCGTTCGGTGGCGTATCGCCGGTTCTTACGCCAATGCTGAGCTCAGAGCCTTCGGGAGCCCAAGTGGCCTGCCATCCGGCCAGGCCGTCCATCCATTCAAACATGCCGGCAGCCATGTCGCGCGACAGGGCCCGCAGTGGCGAAATATAGAGCAGGCGAACAGCCGGTGAGGCCACGCGCTGCTGCCGCAGCCGATCAATCAATGGCAACCAGGCGGCCAGGCTTTTGCCGGCGCCGGTCGGCGCGCTGATCAAAACATTGTTGTGGATGGCCAGTGCGGCCCAGGCTTTTGCCTGAATCGCCGTCGGCCGGCCAAACCGGTTTTCGAACCAGGAGGAAGTATGGGCAGAAAGTCCGGACAGCGCCATCCGGCTATTATGCCGCACCATAGAAGCCCGAAGAGCGAAAAGCTTCTGCGTGAGGCTTTTGACGTTGATCTTTCAGCGACCGATGACGTCTTCCCAGGCGGCGGAGATCAGCATCCATTCGCCGTCATCGCGGCGCCAGCCGGTCTGGACCTGAAACCAGCGCCCGCGCTCGGGCAGCATGCCGCTGCCGCCGGTAAGCACCAGCTGGAAGGTGGCACTGGCCCGATCGTCACCGTGCAGTTCAACGTCGATATCAAACAGGCGGGCCCGAAGCCGTTCGTGAGAACGTAATTCGCGCTGGAGTAGCAGACGAATGGCACGCTGGTCGAGGTTCCAGGTCTCGCCGCTGAAGTCCTCGGCCAGTGGTGCCAGGGTGGCGCGGGCGTTGCGCTCGGCCAGAGCAGTGGTCATCTGGTCGAGGCGGTCCAGAATCTGTTGCTCGTCAGGTGGTGGCGGTGAACAAGCGGCAGTCAGCGCCGCCAGAACAGCTATCAACACCACTCGCGTCCCGTCAGTCATGCTGTGGTTTCATCAGCCAGATAGGTTTCGAGGAGTCGACTGGCCACCACGATCAGATCGTACTCGGTCACCAGGCCGACCAGTTTGCCGTTGGTTGTCACCGGCAGACAACTCAGGCGCTTTTCGCGCATCAGGCGAATGGCTTCCACGGTGGTGGTTTCCGGGCTGATCGAAAGCGGATCAGTGTGCATGATGTCACGCACCATGATGGTCTGGCCGTCGCGCCCACCACGTGCGACCAGGCGCAGCAGTTGACGGTGCGAAACCAGGCCCAGTAATTGGCCGGCATCATCTTCAACCGGCACATGCCGCACATAACGCCATTCCATCAGACTGGCAGCGAAATCAACAATATCATCCGGGCGAACGGTGAACAGATCAGTGGCCATGAACTGGCCAACCGTACGATAGCTGTCGCGCCAGTCCTGAGTTGGACAGAACTCAGCCAGATCCCAGTCCGCAATTGGCTTGCCACTGTCTTGTTGTTCGATCATGCTGCTGGTCAGAGCTCGCAGACACTCGTGCGAACTGCCCTTGTTGCGCATGTTTTCCAGTGATTCGAGCTGCCAGCGCGTACCGGTCCGGCGGCGCTCAACACGTCGTTCAATGGTGCCGATATAGCGATCGATATCATCGCTGTCAATGCCGCTGTCGGCCAGACCCTCACGGGCCAAAGGAAACAGGATCTCGATTAACAGGTCCTGGGCCGTCATCTGACGCCCGTAAAACCAGACTTGCTGGGCACGCAGGCCTTCGCGTGCAGCAGCCAGAAAGTTGCCCTTGGCATCGGAAAACTGAAGCTGCTCACGAATATCTGATTCGCTGCGCGACAGCTTGGCCATCATGCCGAAGAAAAACGCCGAGTTGGCGATCTCATCGAGTACGGTAGGGCCGGATGGAATCACCCGGTTTTCGATGCGCAAATGCGGCTTGCCGTTGTCCGATATACCGTAGCAGGCGCGGTTCCAGCGGTAGACGGTGCCATTGTGCAGGCGCAATGCGTTGAGATTCGGAACCTCACCCCTGGCGACCTTGCCGATCGGATCCTCTTCGAACTCGGTTGTCAGAATGACCCGGAATCGGGCGATATCTTCCTTGAAGATCTCGATCACGGACTCGTCGATCCAATGGTCACCAAAATGGACCCTGGGTTTGTGACCGCGTGCGGCATGTGCTTCGGAGCGGGCGTCGATGGAGTGCTCGAATACCGCGATTCGGCTTTCATGCCAGAGGCGTTTGCCGAGCAGAATCGGTGAATTGACGCAGGCCGCCAACAGCGGTCCGGTTACCGCCTGGGCAATGTTGTAGAGATGGGCGAACTCGTCCGCAGCGACCTGAAAGTGAATCTGGAAGCTGGTATTGCAGGCTTCCAGCATCAGGTTGTCGTGGGTAAAATTCAGTTGATCAATGCCCTTGATGTTGATCTGGAAATCGCTGCCACGCAGGCGCAGTAGCGCCTCATTCAGCGCGAAATAGCGCGCGGTGGGAACCATGGCGTCCAGGCTCAGATGCTCGCGCGTCAAGGTCGGCAGGATGCCGACCAGGGCAATCCGGCTGCCGACCTCGGCGGCCTTGTCCCGGGCAATCTGACAGACCTCGTTGGTCTCGGCCTCCAGTTTGCGCAGGCAGTCGCCCCCAAGCTCCAGGGGCGACAGGTTGGCCTCCAGGTTGAAAAGCCCCAGTTCATGCGTAAACCGCGAATCGTCCATGCGCTCCAGGATCTGCATGGCCGTCAGGGCCGGACGGGCGGCCCGGTCGACCAAAAACATCTCTTGTTCGGCCCCGATTCGGCGGATGCCGCTTTCGAACATGCCATGTGTATGCATGTCCTCCAGCGCCCGCACTTCATCCAGCAGCGCCTTCATGAAAGCCCGACGGGTGTTTTCGTCAGTCGTTTGCTGTACGTTCTGTTCGCCCATGAGCCTTTTGCTGCGCCTTTCGCTTTTCGGTGATCATATCCGGCCCTGGTGAAACGGGCAAATCGGGAGAGCTTGTCTCCCGGCTGGGGGTATGCCAAGCTAGGGAATACTATTCAAATTCCAATCATAAAGGGTAGAACTATGACTGACAAACCATGGCTGCAACAATATCCTGCCGGTGTGCCGGCCGAGATTGACATGGATGAGTTCAGCTCGGTCGTTGATGTGATCAACAAAAGCTGTACCGAATATCGGGATCAGATTGCGTACGTCAATTTCGGCGCCGAATTGAGCTACAAACAGGTCGATGACTACAGCCGTGCATTTGGGGCCCGCATGCAGGCACTTGGTCTCAAGCCCGGTGATCGCATTGCGATCATGATGCCCAACGTATTGCAGTATCCGGTTGCCGTGTTTGGTGCCCTGCGAGCCGGCCTGGTGGTGGTTAATACCAACCCGCTGTATACCGCACGCGAGTTGAAACACCAGCTCAAGGATTCCGGTGCGCGAGCCATCGTGATCATGGAAAACTTTGCCAGCGTGCTGCAAGCGGTCATTGAGGATACCGAAATTGAGCAGGTGATTCTGACCTCGATCGGAGACATGGTTGGTTTCCCCAAGGGAGCGATCATGAATTTCGTGTTGCGCAAGGTCAAAAAAATGATTCCGGCCTATTCGCTGCCCGAAGCCATGGCATTCAAGAAAGTGCTTGCCGATGGAGCGGGCATGAAACTGACCGAGCCGGAGTTGAATCACGAGGATCTGGCCTTTCTTCAGTACACCGGAGGTACGACTGGCGTTTCCAAGGGTGCAATGCTCAGCCACGGCAATATGGTGGCCAATATGCAACAATCGTCAGCCTGGCTGGGCGAGCTGGTCACGCCGGGTGCCGAAACCATCGTGACGGCCCTGCCCCTTTACCATATCTTTGCGCTAACCGCCAATTGCCTGGTGTTTCTCAAGTTCGGCGGGCGCAATATTCTGATTACCAATCCCCGTGATATGCCCGGTTTTGTCAAGGAACTCGGGCGTCAGAAGTTCACGGCCATCACCGGCGTCAATACCCTGTTTAATGGACTGCTCAACACGCCGGGTTTTTCCGAGCTGGATTTCTCCAGCCTGCGGCTGACCCTGGGTGGCGGAATGGCTGTTCAGCGGGCGGTTGCCGAGCGCTGGAAGAAAACCACCGGTGTGCCATTGATCGAAGCCTACGGTCTGACTGAAACATCACCGGCAGCCTGCATCAATCCGATGAATCTGAAGGATTACAACGGTGCCATTGGACTGCCGATTTCGTCAACCGACTGTCAGGTCACTGACACGGAAGGGGTTGCCCAGCCGGTTGGAGAGACTGGCGAGCTGTGCGTGCGCGGTCCGCAGGTGATGAAAGGCTACTGGCAGCGGCCGGAGGAAACCGCCAAGGTACTTGATGACGACGGCTGGTTGAAAACCGGCGATATGGCCAAAATGGATGAAAACGGCTACTTCTACATCGTTGATCGCAAAAAGGACATGATTCTGGTTTCCGGCTTCAATGTCTACCCTAATGAAATCGAGGATGTGGTGGCTGACCATCCCAAGGTGCTGGAAGTCGGGGCCATTGGTGCGCCGGATGAGAAATCCGGGGAAGCGGTCAAGGTAGTCGTGGTGCGCAAAGACGATTCTCTGACCGTCAAGGAACTGCGCGATCATTGTCGCAAGGAACTGACCGGGTACAAGGTTCCCAAGTACGTGGAATTCGTTGACGAGTTGCCAAAAACCAATGTCGGCAAGATTCT
This sequence comes from uncultured Wenzhouxiangella sp., assembly GCA_964523755.1. Taxonomy (GTDB): domain Bacteria; phylum Pseudomonadota; class Gammaproteobacteria; order Xanthomonadales; family Wenzhouxiangellaceae; genus Wenzhouxiangella. Next base: position 16,728 of record CAZFYM010000003.1, read on the forward strand.
GCGACGTGAGCTTCGCGACCAGTTTGGCGAACCGCGCAGCTCCAGCGATTAGTGAATGTCGACTTTCATGTAAAAGTCCGAAGGCTTCAAAGCATCACGCAGAGGCGCAAAGAAAAAAGCCAGTCTTTTTGATTTTTCTTCCTCTGCGAACTTTGCGCCTCTGCGTGATGCTTTTTGTTCTTTTGTTTGCTCGGCAGGCGGGTCAAGGACCGAGCCAGGTGGTGTCGTCGGGTTGGCTGGTCAGGCTCGAGACGCCGACTCCGATCAGGCGCACGGCAAAGCCGGAGCGCCAGTCAGCCCATGAGTTCAGCAAGTCCATGGCAACCCTGGCAATCAACTCAGGATCGCGTGTATAGCCGGACAGTGACTGGCTGCGAGTGAGAGTCGAGAATCCGCTGGAGCGCAGTTTCAGGATCACGGTTCGTGCGTGTAAATGCTTATCCTTCAAGCGCTCGGCAATCTTGCTGGCCTGTTCGGCAATCACCGGTTCGAGTTGATCGATCCGGGTCAAATCCTCATCGAAAGTTGTCTCCTGACTGATTGAACGGCGCACCCGGCTGGGTTTGACCGGTCGCTCATCAATACCCGAGGCCCGTCGTGCAAGCTCGGGCCCGGACGGGCCGAACAATTCGATCAGAATATCGGCTGCGGTTTGCCGCAGTTGCCCGGCAGTGTAGATGCCGGCATCATGCAAGCGCATCGCCGTGCGTGGGCCGATGCCCCATAAGCGTCGAATCGGCAGCGGATCAAGGAATCGCTGAACCTGGCTCGGGTCAACATGGATGAAACCGTCGGGTTTGTCGTAGTCCGATGCCAGCTTGGCCAACAGCTTGTTGTGGGCCATGCCAACCGATGCGCTCAAGCCCGTCTGCTCGCCAATCTGCTGTTTGAGTTGACGCCCAACCAGGGTGATCGAGCGCCCGGTTCCGACAATTTCAGTGACGTCAAGAAAGGCTTCATCCAGGCTCAGACCTTCGATCTGTTCGGTGACCGACTGGAAGATCGAAAAGATTGTCCTTGAGACTTGCTTGTAGCGGGCAAATCGGGGGGGGACGAAGATGCCCTCGGGACACAATCGTCGGGCCACATGGCCGGGCATTGCCGAACGCACACCAAATTGTCGGGCCTCGTAGCTCGCTGCGGCCACCACGCCGCGGGTGCCGCCACCACCAACCATGACTGGACGACCTCGCAATGGAGGACAATCGTTCTGTTCCACGCTGGCAAAAAAGGCATCCATGTCGACATGGATAATGGCTCGCAAGGGTGGCTGGCCTGCTTTCTCGGCGGTTGTGGTCGTTTAACGGGGTTTCAGATGGTGTGGGTTGGTTTTTCGCTTTCGAGCATACCGGCCAGCAGCGAACTGATGGTGTTCTTTGCCTGGCTGCCTTCCGGGCTGTCGGCGAAGTGAACGCCAACACCACTGTGGATATTGTGCTGGGAGCCTGGCGGTGTTATCCAGGCCACCTGACCGGGAATGGCGATTCGTTCCTCGCCCAGCAGGCTCAGCAGGATCAGGACTTCATCGCCCAGCCTGAACTGCTTTTTGGTTGGCACGAACAGGCCACCGTTGATCAGAAACGGCATGTAGGCAGCGTACAGATCCTGTTTGGATTCGATGTTGTAGGAAAGAATGCCCTTCTGCGCCATCAATTCAATTCCCTGGTTGGTTGGTTGGTTGACTGGCTGGTTGATTGACTGGTTGATTCGCTCAGCGATTTCCATTCTAGCAGCCATTTGCCAATCAGGAGGTCCTGTCGCGCGCTACTGCGCGCCAGTGCCGCTCCGCGCAGTGCTGACTGCCAGAGTGTCGCCAGTGCGGATGGTCGCTGCCCGGTCGGCAACTCCGGACTCTGGCCCGGATTCGAGCTGATTAGTCCGCTGGTTTGTTTGAGTGAGCGTTCGGTCCAGATTGCCAGCCAGCGCCAGGTCAAGGCACTGTCGGCCAGCCACTGATCGTCAATCACGGACTGAATACCCTGGCCGTGAGTGACTGCGATCAGCCCATCCAGAATATGTGAGCCGAATGCCAGCCCATCGTCAATCAGCAGCCGGCTGGCCGCCAGGGGCGCATCTGCCGACAGGCTCAGCGCCTGGTCAAGATGCTCGGCACTTTGATCCGGATGTTGCTCACGCAACCAGTCAAGTGCCATTTGCCTTGACGGGATACGCACCGCAATCTGTTGACAGCGGCTACGAATCGTGGCCGGCAGACGCCCCGGATGATCGCTGACCAGGACCAGCCAGGCGTTGGCAGCGGGTTCTTCCAGTGTCTTGAGCAATGCGTTGGCGGCATTGGTATTCATGGCTTCAGCCGGCTCGATAAACCCGGCCCGACGATTACTGATGCTGGCGGTCAGTTGCATCCCGGCCGTGAGCTGGCGCACGCTGTCGACCGGAATCTCCTTTTTGTCCTCTGGAATCAGGAGCTGGAACAGATCCGGGTGAGAACCGGCCGCAATCAACTGGCAGGACCGGCATTGTCCGCAAGGTTGACCATCGACCGGACCCTGACAAAGAATGCGCCGGATCAGCCAGCGAGCCAGAATGCGCTTGCCTACACCCGCCGGACCAGTAAACAGGGGCGCGTGACCGAGGCGTTGCTTATCCAGCGCTGAACTGAGCTGGTGCTTTTCATCGGCCAGCCACGGCAGGGTTGTGTCGCGCGTGATTTCAGTCATCCCAGTCGCTCCTCCAATACCCTGACTATCATCGACTGGACCTGGTCCAGCGGCTGGTCGGCGGCAATGACGGCAAATCGCTGTGAGTGTCGACGGGCCTGCTCACAATAGCCCTGGCGCACGCGTTCCAGAAAGCCGTCCCTGGCCTGTTCAAACCGATCCGGGCCATCATCGCGCTGTTGGATTCGTGCCATGCCAACGGCAACCGGCAGATCCAGCAGCAGGGTCAGATCGGGTTCAAGATCGGGGTGGACCAGTTCGGCCAATCGATCAATGGCTTCGATCCCCAGCTGGCGGCCAAAGCCCTGATACGCCATGCTGGCATCGGTGAACCGGTCGCAGACCACATCATCGCCACGAGCCAGGGCGGGACGAATGACATGTTGAAGATTCTCAGCGCGCGCGGCAAACATCAGCAGCAGTTCGGTCAGCGGTGCCAATTCACCCGTACCCGGGTCAAGCAGAATGGCACGGATTTTTTCGGCGGTAACGGTACCTCCGGGTTCGCGCGTCAACGTGACTGTCCGACCCCGGTCGATCAGCCAGCGCTGGATGGCTTCAACAGCGGTGGATTTGCCGGCACCTTCGCCGCCCTCCAGAGTGATCAGGCGGCCGCGCTTGTGGACAGATGGATGTGTCACTCAACGCCCTCGTATGTAGCGATTGACGGCAGCATTGTGTTCCTCCAGGGTATCCGAAAACTGATGGGTGCCATCACCGCGCGACACAAAATAAAGTGCGCTTCCCTCGGCGGGACGGGCAGCGGCTCGCAGGGAATCACGGCCAGGCAGCGCGATTGGCGTAGGTGGCAGACCATGGCGGGTGTAGGTGTTCCAGGGATGGTCGGTTCGCAGGTGAATCCGTCGCAGACGGCCATCAAAATCCTCGCCCAGCCCGTAAATCACGGTCGGATCGGTCTGCAAACGCATGCCGATCTTCAGTCGCCGGGCAAACACGCCAGCGACTCGCGCGCGTTCAGTCTGCTGCCCGGTCTCTCGTTCGATCAATGAGGCCAGTACAAGCAATTCCTCCGGGGTCTTGGCCGGGCTGCTTGCACTGCGCTCGGCCCAGGCTTCGGCCAGCGTCTGATTCATGGCCTGATAAGCTCTTGTCAGGATATCCAGGTCGCTACTGCCCCGATTGAAAAAATAGGTTTCCGGCAGAAAGCGGCCTTCCGCACTGCAGCCCTCGCAGCCCAGTCGATGCATCAGGGCATCCGAGTCCAGTTCTTTGGTCATTGAGACCAGACGCGGGTCTTCGGCCAGTTCGCGGCGCAGACGATCAACTGTCCAGCCCTCAACGATGGTCAGACGATGTTCACGCACCCGGCCTGCCGCCAGATGGCTCATCAGTTGTTCCAAGGACTTGTCGGGTTCAACCTGGTACTCGCCGGCCTTGATTTCAGGCTGATGAATCCGGCCCCAGACTCGCCAACGCCAGTTGGCCTGGATCAATCCGAATATTTCAAGCTCCCGCACAAGCCCGGCATAGCTGGTACCGGGAGCCACCCACAGATTGAGCGCGCTGTCCGGATTGACAGGTGCTGCAACGAAGGTCTGCCACTGGTTCCACTGCCATAGCCCGGTGCCACCGGCCACCGCCACGATAAGCAGAAAAAAACTCAGAAGTCGCATGTGGGGTTCAATCTTTGGTTCCAGAGTTGCTGCCAGGATCGGTGCCGTTCACTAATCGGTAATTCGCGACCGTCCAGGGACCGCGCCGGGCGAATGCCAGTGACCGAGTTTATCACCATGATGGCGCTGGCTCGGGCCACATCCTGGCGTTTGATGGTGGTTTCAGCAATGTCAGTCTCGGCCTGATCCATCAGCCAGGCAAGCCCGACTCCGGCGACCCCGCTGCTGGTCATTGGGGTGATACTGCGTTGATCGATTTCCAGGACCAGGTTGGCGGCAATGGCTTCGGCCAGGCAGCCTTGATTGTCATAGACCAGCGCCTCGTCGCCCCCCTGCTCGGCACAATCCCGGCCAGCCAGCACCTGCTCCAGGCGATTGCCGTGTTTGAGCCCGGCGAGCATGGAACCCGATGCGAGATTGACCCGGCTGGTGACCAGCACCAGACCATTTTGCTGCTGAACTTCCAATGCCTCGGGCCAGTGTCTGGCGTGGATGATACGCCGAGCTGGCTGGTCCGGATCAGGCCAGTAAGCCTTACCACCGCTGCCGCGAGTGACCGTCACTCTGACGATCCAGCTGCGGCCCGAGTTGCCTGGTGACTGTGCTGACGATTGTCCAGACGATACGCATAGCATGCGACACAGAAGTTGGCATTCGTCAAGGACAGTCTGTTCGGATGGCGGCGCGATACCCAGCACATCACAGCCATGCATCAGCCGCCGCCAGTGGCGCTTCCACAGAGGTGCCTGGCCGCCATGAAAGGCGAGGGTTTCAAACAGGTGGTCACCGTACAGCAGACCGCGATCATCAACCGGGATGCGGGTTTCTGGCCGGCCGTCAATCAAGCACAAACTCATTGATTCAGTGCCCTGAGCAAGCCGCGCGCCTTGGCTTCGGTTTCGGCAAGCTCCGAATCCGGATCCGAATCAGCCACGATACCGGCCCCGGTACGAAAGCTTAGCTCACGCCCGCTGACAGCCATGCTGCGAATAAGAATATTGAGGTCCATTGCGCCATCGTCGCCAATATAGCCCATGGCCCCGGTATAAAAACTCCGCCCCTCTCCCTCCAGCTCGGCAATGATCTCCATGCAGCGAATTTTCGGACAGCCGGTAATCGTGCCGCCTGGAAAGACGGCTGCGATCACATCGGTCGGTGTCATGCCGGATCGCAAGCGGCCGCGCACATTGGAAACAATATGGTGAACGTGAGCATAGCTCTCGACCACCATTAACTCATCGACTTCCACACTGCCGGCCTCACAGACCCGGCCCAGGTCATTTCGCTCGAGATCGATCAGCATGATGTGCTCGGCCCGTTCCTTGGGGTGGGCCATCAGCTCGGCAGACAGCAAAGCATCGTCACTGGCGCTCAAGCCGCGTGGCCGGGTTCCGGCAATGGGTCGAGTCTGGACCTGGCCGTTGCGTATTTCGACCAGGCGCTCGGGCGAAGAGCTCAGAACCGTTCCACCAGGCAAGCGGGCAAGGCCGGCAAAAGGTGCCGGATTGCTAGCGGTCAGTGCGGCATAGATTGCGACCGGATCAATGAGTTCCGGTGCCCGGCCCCGCCAACAGCGCGAGAGATTGACCTGGAAAACATCACCGGCCAGTATCCAGTCGCGGATTCGTTTGACGCCGCGGATAAATTCCTGCCCGTCAGAAGCCTGCAACTTCAGCGCCGATGATGGGCTTGAGTTCAGGGTTCGGGATGCGGGCGCGACCAGGCTGTCGCTGGCGCGGCGCAGGGCGGAATCAGATTGGGCGACCAGCCAGGTAACATCGTCACGATGATCGTGAACCAAGGCCGCCGGGCAGCGACTGGCCAGGGCGACCGGCAGCCGGTCCGTGGCAGCGGGAAGTCGCAGTCGAGGTTCGATCTGACCGGCCAGCTCATAGCCCAGATAGACAAACCATCCGCTGTAAAAAGGCAGATTGCCAGTCGCAAGGGATCGGCCATGCTCCGTGGTCCAGCTACGCAGTCGATCAAGAAAGTTCCGGCCTTTGCCAGGCCCGCTCAGTTCACCGGTGTTGTTGAGTATCAGCTGCGGACCATCCTGGAACAGGAGTAACGACCATCGACCGAGTCGCCCGCCCTGGGCCGTGCTGGCCAACAAGTACGGCCAGCGTTCAGGCAGACGTCGATGAATGTCGAGCAGATCGGGAACTGGTGACAGGCATTCCTGACAGGATTCAGCCTGAGACGGGCTCACTGGCAAAGGCTGGCAGGCGTCGATCCGGGCCGAGTTCAGGACAGTCGTTGCAACAGCAGCGAGCCGTTGGTACCGCCGAATCCGAACGAGTTGGAAAGTGCGACCCGAATACTGGCTGAGCGGGCCTCGTGCGGCACCAGATCCAATCCGGCACATTCCGGGTCCGGATTGTCCAGATTGATCGTTGGGGGTACAACCCCGTGGTACAGGGCGAGAATACTGAAAATGGCTTCAACGCCGCCGGCAGCACCGAGCAGATGTCCGGTCATTGACTTGGTCGAACTGATCATCAGCTTGTCAGCATGCTCTTTGAACAGATTGCGAACGGCCTCACACTCTGCGCGGTCACCGACGGGGGTGGAGGTGCCGTGGGCATTGATGTAATCGACGTCTTCCAGATTCAGGCCGGCGTCGGCAATGGCATTTTTCATGCAGCGAGCCGCGCCTTCACCGCCCTGGGGAGGCGAGGTCATGTGATAAGCATCGGCGCTGCGGCCATAGCCGATCAACTCGGCATAAATTCTGGCACCGCGGTTCCTGGCATGCTCATACTCTTCCAATACGATAACCCCGGCACCATTGCTCAGAACAAATCCATCGCGGTCGCTATCCCAGGGACGCGAGGCTTTTTCCGGTTCGTTATTTCGGGTTGATAGTGCCCGAGCGGCAGTGAACCCGCCGTAGGCTGTCGGTGTGGTGCCATATTCCGAGCCACCCGCAACCATCACGTCTGCATCGCCATAGGCGATCATGCGCGCTGCCTCACCGATGTTGTGAGTCGCCGTGGTACAGGCTGTCACAATCGAGATATTGGGGCCTTTGAAGCCATAACGGATGGAGATGTTACCGGCGACCATATTGATGATGCAGCCGGGAACGAAAAACGGGGAAATTCGCCGGGGACCGCTGTCGATATAGGTCTGGTAGGTCGTTTCGATCAGATGAATACCGCCTATCCCGGCACCGATAGCCACCCCGTAGCGCTCGGCCTGCTCAGGCTGTTCTTCCAGCCCGGCGTCGGCAATGGCCTGGATGGCCGCTGCCATACCGTAGTGAATGAACGGATCTGACTTGCGCGCATCCTTTGGCGCCAGGTAGATGTCGAGATCGAAGTCTCGAATCTCACCGGCGATTTTGGCGCTGAACTTTGTTGCGTCAAAAGCCGTCAGCGGACCAATGCCACTGCGCCCGGCCTGGATCGACTCCCAGGCTGATGCCACGTCATTGCCGACTGGCGAAATACAGCCCAGTCCGGTAACGACGATCCGCCGATCACCGCGCATGGCGGTAACCGACAGGAGTAGGAATCGAGGAAAGTAAGCTGACGGCCATCGGACTTACTTGTCGACGTTGGCCTTGATGTAATCGATGGCCTGCTGGACGCTGGTAATCTTTTCGGCATCTTCATCGGGAATTTCGCACTCGAACTCTTCTTCAAGTGCCATGACCAGCTCGACGGTGTCGAGTGAGTCGGCTCCCAGATCATCCACAAACGATGCACTGGGGGTCACTTCTTCTTCCTTGACACCCAACTGCTCAATGACGATTTTCTTGACGCGATCTTCAATGCTGCTCATGTTGCTTTCCTCTAAAAAGGTTTTCCCGAAGCCGACGTATTGTAGAGAAATCTGTCGTACTTCGCCAGTTGCAAGGATTGCTGGCCGCTGTGGGCGGTCAACAGGCTAAAATCAAAAAATATATAATTATCAACTAGATAAGAGTATAACTTAATCTATCAGGTCATATACATCCCACCGTTGACGTGTAGCGTTTGGCCGGTTATGTAGGCACTGGCAGGGCTGGCCAGAAAGCCTGCACAGGCAGCAATGTCGTTGACTTCGCCCAAACGTCCGAGCGGAATTGTACCCTGCAAGTGCTCCCGATGTGCGTCATTGAGTGCGCGAGTCATATCCGTATCAATGAATCCAGGCGCGATGACATTGCAGGTAATACCGCGCGAGCCAACTTCGTGGGCGATGGCACGCGAGAATCCGGCCAGCCCGGCCTTGGCCGCGCAGTAATTGCCTTGCCCCGGATTACCACTGTAGCCGACGACCGACGAAATATTGATGATCCGGCCAAATCGGGCCTTGAGCATGCCCCGGAGGCAGGCTCGGGTTGTGCGCATGGCTCCGGTCAAATTGGTTGCGATCACCTGGTCCCAATCCTCATCCTTCAGGCGCATCAGCAGCTGGTCGCGGGTGATTGCCGCGTTGTTGACCAGAATCTCGACCGGACCGGCGCGGCGGGTGATCTCGGCGATCGTCGCGGTCACCGCTTCGCCGTCGGCAACGTCGAGAACCAGACCTCTGTCGGTCCCCAGACGCTCGCTGATCTGCTCGGCACCGACGGCTGATGTGGCACTACCAAAAACATCACCGCCCATGGCTTTTAGCCAGGCTGCGGTCGCCTGTCCGATTCCTCGGCTGGCACCAGTGACCAGGACAACGCGTTGGTCGATTCGGCCAAGGGCTTCAGGATTCATGGTTTCTCCTCTCTCCATTCAACCGCACATCGGGCCAGGGCTTCAGGCTGTTCCAGTGCAATAAAGCTCAGATCTTTGTTGATACGACGGCCCAGGCCGGCCAGTACCCGTCCCGGCCCGCATTCGCCCAGGCAGATGACGCCTTGTTTTGCCATGGCCTGGATCGTGCCCGTCCAGCGTACCGGGGATGACATCTGGCGTACCAGGGCCTGACGAATGTTTTCCGGCTTATTGTGGGACTGGATATCGACATTGTGCAAGACTGGAATTGCCGACGTTCGAATATTGACTTTTTCCAGCTGCTGACCCAGCCTGTCGGCTGCCGGGCGCATCAGCTCACAGTGTGAAGGCACACTGACAGGCAATACCGTCGTCCGGCGCGCGCCGGCATCCATGCATTTGTGCATGGCCCGCTCAACGGCACTGGCTTCACCGGCAATTACCAGTTGACCCGGTGAGTTGTAGTTGGCCGGTGCCACAATCTGGCCTTCGGCCACTTCGCGGCAAATCGCCTCGACGAGTTCATCATCAAGCCCGAGAATGGCCGCCATGGCACCATTGCCTTCAGGCACGGCCGCCTGCATCAGTCGGCCACGTTCGGAAACTACGGCGACGGCATCGTTGAACTCCATCGCTTCGGCTGCGACCAGTGCAGCGTATTCACCCAGGCTATGACCGGCAACCATTGCCGGGGTTGGTCCGTCCAGTGACTGCCAAACGCGCCACACGGCAATATCAGCGGCCAGCATGACGGGTTGGGTTATTTGCGTCTGGTTGAGCGATTCCACCGGGCCGTCGCAAACCAGTTTCCACAGGTCGATGTGCATGACCTCGCTGGCTTCGCGAAAGGTCTGGAAAACCTCTGGATACTGCTCTGCCAGGCCAGCAAGCATGCCGACAGACTGGGAGCCCTGGCCGGGAAAAACGAAAGCAAATTGACTCATAGGACTGGCACTAAAACCGATTTGAATGGATATAAGGACAGGCGGCTGCTTTAAGACAGGGCTAATAGACGATCAATGCCGCACCCCAGGTGAAGCCGCCACCAAAAGCTTCCAGCAGCAACTTTTCACCGCGCTTGACACGCCCGCTGCGGATGGCAACATCCAGCGCCATGGGCACGGACGCCGCCGACGTGTTGCCGTGTTTGTCCACCGTGACGATGACCTGGTCCATGGACATATTCAGCTTCCTGGCGGTCGCCTTGATGATTCGAAGGTTGGCCTGATGGGGTATCAGCCAGTCGAGATCGGACTTATCGAGCTGGTTGGCGGCCAGGGTTTCATCGACGATTCGACCCAGGGTGTTGACGGCCACCTTGAAAACCTCGTTACCCCGCATGGAAACGCGAACGCCACCACCCTCCTCGGCCTTGAAGCCCTTTGACACGCCAACATCGGTTTTGAGCAGATCACCGTACCCGCCATTGGCATGGATATGCGTTGACAGAATTCCGGGATTGTCGTCGGCGACCAGGACGGCGGCACCGGCACCGTCGCCAAACAGCACGCAGGTGCCGCGGTCGGTCCAGTCAAGCATGCGAGTCAGGGTTTCGGCACCGACCACCAGGATCTTTTTCACGGTGCCGGCGCGGATGTATTGGTCAGCGATTGACAGACCGTAGAGAAATCCCGAACAGGCCGCGTTGACATCGAATGCGCCACACTCGGCCATGCCGAGTCGATGCTGCAGCAGACAGGCGGTTGACGGAAACACCAGGTCCGGTGTTGTGGTACCGACAATCAGTAAGTCGATATCGCCCGGCTTGAGGCCGGCGGCATCCAGCGCATTGCGTGCAGCCTGCTCGGCCAGGTCGCAGGTCGTCTGGTCGTCCGCCACAACCCGGCGTTCAGCAATGCCGGTGCGATCGCGAATCCACTGGTCACTGGTATCGACCAGGGCTTCGAGATCGCGGTTGGTCATGACCCGCTCGGGCAGATAACGGCCGGTTCCTGCGATTCGGGCATACATGTGATTCACTCCCTTTCGTAACTGGCCCATAGTTGTTGTTCGAGCCGGTTGATCAGATCACTGCGAACTTCAACCGCAGCCAGACTGAGGGCGCGGGCAAAACCATGGCTACAACTGCTACCGTGGCTCTTGATAACCGTGCCCCGAACTCCCAACATCGGAGCTCCATTATGCCGAGCCGGATCGAGCCTGTCATGCAAACGTCGAAGCTGACGGGCAACCAGCAAGCCGGACAACTTGCCCTGCAGCTGCCGGCGCAGCTCGTTGAACATCAAGTGTACCGCCCCTTCGGCACTCTTGAGCAATACATTTCCGGCGAATCCATCGCATACGACCAGGTCAACCTTGCCGGTGAAAACCTGGTTGGCTTCGACAAAACCCGCGTAACCGAGCGAGGCTTCGGCTTGAATCAGGCGGGCCGCCTCGCGAATCACATCTGGACCTTTGCCCGGTTCACTGCCGATATTGAGCAGGCCGATACTGGGTGCGCGCCCTTCGATGACTTGAAACGCCACATGACCGAGCTGAGCGAATTCCAGCAGGCGGGGCGCGTCGACATTGATGTTGGCACCCAGATCCAGCAGCCAGGCCGGTTCATTGACGGTTGGGAGAGCCGCCATCAGCGCCGGACGTTCGACGCCTGGCAGCATGCCCAGCTTCTGGCGAGACAGTGCCATCAAGGCCCCGGTACTGCCCCCGCTGACCATGGCGTCGACCTCGCCTTTTTCCAGCAAGTGCAGAGCCATCCATAAACTGCTGTCGCGCCCGCGTCGAATGGCGACGGCTGCCTTGACGTCATGCGCCAACACTTGTGCCGCATGATGAACCTGGAGGCGTTCCTCATCCGTGCCGTCCAGCAATGCGGACAGCTCGTCCTGCCGGCCAACCAGCGTGATGGCCAGATCCGGATCGGCGGCCAGTGCCAGTCTGGCACCCTGCACGGCGACCGCCGAACCGCCGTCGCCGCCCATGGCGTCAACGGCAATTCGTACTCGGCTGCGATCAGTCACCGGTTTGGGTTCAGGCCCTGATCAGGCCCTGATCATGCCTGACCGTCTTCCGCCTCTTCCTCAAACTCGGGAGCGACTTCCACGACTTGCCGACCACGATAAAAGCCTTCGGCGGAAACGTGATGGCGACGGTGGGTTTCACCGGTAGCCGCTTCTTCCGACAGCGTAGGCCCGGTCAAAGCGTCATGCGATCGACGCATGCCGCGCCGGGAGGGGGTCTTGCGACTTTTCTGAACGGCCATTTCGAATACTCCAGTGTGTCTAGATCAATTCTTTTCGCGGTCTTTCTTCAGCGCGGCCAGCGCTTCAAAGGGCCGATGGGTTTGCGTACTTTCCTGTGCCGGAGCCTGCCGTTCGGTTGCCGGATCAAGCGGAACCAAGGGCAGTGCCAGCAGCACCTCTTCTTCTATCAAATCCAGTAGTCTGAGCCGACTGTCCGGGCAGACCTGTGGTTCGTAATCTTCCGGCAGGGCAGCGGCTTCGGCTTCGCTGGCGACAATGCCGATCACCGAGCTGCCGCAAATCGACTGATCATAAGTCTTGAGCGAGCGCTGGCACTGCATTGGCACCACACCCCTGACTTTGATATCGACGCGCACCTGGTCCTGCTGATCCCGACTGAAATTCATCTGGAAGATCACTTCAGCCTGCGGATCGGAAACCACCAGACCTTTGAGGCGCTCCAGCCGGTCCAAGCGCACGCTGCCGGAAAACACACGGCGCGCGCTGGCGGCCTTGTCCGGATGCACCCAATCGGGAAAATCTCGCGACATAAGCCCGCCATTATATCATTGCACTGTCTGAAGTCACAATATTTGAACAAGGAAAGCGAGTGTCATGGAGAGTGTCACCAAAGCCGTCCCCCAAAAGCCGTCGCAAAAACGGTCATGAGCAACACCGAGCACAACCTGATCCTGGCCTCCGGATCCGCCTACCGGCGCGATATGCTGCGCCGTCTCGGATTGCCCTTTGCGGTCATCAGTGCCGATATCGATGAATCGCCGTTCGAGCAGGAAAATAGCGAGAGCCTGGCGCTGCGACTGGCTGAGTCCAAAGCACGCAAAATCGCAGACCGACAGCCGGGCTCTCTGATAATCGGTGCTGACCAGGTCGCCGAATGTAATGGCCGGCTGCTGGGCAAACCTGGTTCGACGGACAAGGCGATTGCCCAGCTGGAGGCCGCCTCCGGGCGCGAGATCGTATTCCACAGCGCATTGGCGCTGGCGCGTGACGATCACTGCGAAACTCGCTGTGTCCCGACTCGGGTCAGAATGCGGACGCTCAGTCGGGCCCAGATTGAGGAGTACGTGGCCCTTGACCAGCCACTGGATTGTGCCGGTGCCCTGAAAAGCGAGCAACTTGGCATCGTGCTGGCCGAGTCGATCTCCAGCAATGATCCGACCGCGTTGATCGGTCTGCCGCTGATCGCTCTGACCGAGTTGCTGCAACGATTCGGTGTGAGTGTCTTCAAGGCATCCTGATCACTCCCGGGCGCGCACAGAATATCGGCACGCGCGGCCCAGATCCTCTGGGGCAATGGTAGACTTGATGACCATACGCAACTGAATGGAGTAGGTCTGTATGTCCTCATCCGATCCGGCGACCAGTCGCTGGCAACATTGGCGGCTTGATTCCGATATTGACAACATAGCCTGGCTCACCTTCACTCATGCCGACGAAAAGGTCAACAGCCTGGGCACAGCCGTACTGGCCGAGCTTGACCAGATCGTCAGCGACCTGGAAGCAAGTCAGCCAACGGGTCTCGTCCTGATGTCGGGCAAACCCGGAAGCTTTATTGTCGGTGCCGACGTGCGCGAGTTTGATCAGACCGACAAGGTATCGGAGCTGGAAGACAATATCCGCAAGGTGCATGGCCTGTTTCAGCGTATCGAAGACCTGCCCTTCCCCACGGTCGTCGCCTTCGAGGGCTACTGTCTGGGCGGCGGGCTGGAGCTGGCACTGTGCTTCGATTGGCGGATCGCCCTGGACGCTGACCACACCCGGGTTGGTTTTCCTGAAGTGAATCTCGGCATCTACCCCGGTTTTGGCGGCTCGGGACGCTCGATTCGGGCAATCGGCGGCCTCAAGGCCATGCCGATCATGCTGACCGGCAAAATGCTCAGGGCGCGGGCCGCACGTGGCCTGGGGCTGGTCAACCAGACTGTTGACAAGCACGGCTCCCTGCGTTGGGCGGCGCGCACGGCCGTATGGAAGAAAAAGCGGGCGCCACGGCCCGGTTTGATGGCCCGCATGAGCACGTTGGGTCCGATTCGTAAGTTCCTGGCCGGCCAGATGCGCAAGCAGACCTCGGCCAAGGCCCGACGCGAGCACTACCCGGCGCCGTTCGAATTGATTGATGCCTTCGAGGCCAGTGGCCATTCCCAGTCCGGCATGATCCGGCTGGAAGCCGAAAAAGTGCCGCGCTTGCTGGCCGGCGACACCTCGCGCAATCTGCGTCGGGTATTCCGGCTGATGGAAGCGCTCAAGGCGCAGGGAAAGCGCAGTGATTTCAAAGCGCGCCGGGTCCACGTGATCGGAGCCGGCGTTATGGGTGGCGATATTGCCGCCTGGTGCGCTTCGCGCGGGCTGGAAGTGACCTTGCAGGACCGCGAGATGAAGTATATCGAGCCGGCTATGAAACGGGCCAGGTCGCTTTTCAAGCGACGCCTCAAGACGCCCGAGGCAGTGGCTGCCGCGCAAGCCCGACTGATTGCCGACATTGAGGGTGATGGTGTTGCCCGGGCGGATGTGGTCATTGAAGCGATTTTCGAGAACCGTGACGCCAAGCGCGAGCTGTTTGAGAACATGAAGGCAAAGCTCCAGCCGCATACGCTGGTGGCGACCAATACCTCGGCCATTCCCCTGGCGGAATTGTCGGATGTTTTCGATGATCCCACGCGTCTGATCGGCCTGCATTTTTTCAATCCGGTCGCCAAGATGCCGCTGGTTGAGGTGGTCTACGATGAGCAGACCAACGGCGACCGCGTCAATGACGGATCCAGTTTTGCCACCCAGATTGGCAAGTACGCCTTGCCGGTTACCTCCACGCCGGGATTTTTGGTCAATCGGGTGCTGGCTACTTACATGCGCAACGCAATGAAAATGCATCGTGAGGGCATCCCCAAAGAAGCGCTGGACAAGGCGGCCGAGGTATTTGGCATGCCGATGGGGCCGGTTGAACTGGCCGACACCGTAGGCCTGGACGTGGGGCTGGGTGTGATCGACACGCTGATGGGAGACGAAGCGGGCGAAGACCGCAAGGTCCTTGAGGAAATGGTCAAGGCCAAGAAACTCGGCAAGAAGACCGGTGAGGGTTTTTATCGCTGGTCCAAGGGCAAGCCCCAGCGCGATGCCAGTGCCCATGAGGGGCATGACCTTCCTGCGCTGGCCAAAGCCCTGATGGAGCCGTATTTCGACGAATGCCGCTCATGCCTGGAAGATAAGGTCGTTGAGGATGCGGACCTGCTCGATGCCGGCATGATTTTCGGTACGGGTTTTGCGCCTTTCCGCGGCGGCCCCCTGCACTATCTTGAATCCCGTCCTGTCAATGACGGCAGTGATGCAGACCAGAAGGAGTCCGCGTAATGACTGACAACAGCTTGCGCAGAATCGCCATTATCGGTGGCAGCCGCATTCCGTTTTGCCGCTCGAATTCACTGTATGCCGATCAAACCAACCTGGACATGCTCAGCGCTGCCATCCAGGGTGTGGTTGATCGTTTCAACCTGGATGGAAAAGTCATCGATCAGGTGCTGGCAGGTGCGGTCACGACCCACTCCAAAGACTGGAACCTGGCGCGCGAGGCCGTATTGTCGACCAGCCTGTCCCCGTTGACCACCGGAATCACCCTGCAGCAAGCCTGTGGTACCAGTTTGCAGGCGGCCTTGATGTCCGGCAGCCAGATTGCCACCGGCCAGATCGAGTGCGCGATCATCGGTGGAACTGATACCACCAGCGATGCGCCCATTGTTTTTAGCCGCAAGTTCGCCCAGCGACTGATCAAGCTGGGGCGGGCACGATCACTGGGCCAGAAGCTGGGTGTGTTCAAAGGCTTCTCCCTGTCAGAACTGGCACCACAGCCGCCGCGTAATGGTGAACCGCGCACCGGTCTGTCAATGGGTCAGCATTGCGAACGCATGGCCCGGGAATGGTCAATTGACCGGCAGGAGCAGGATGAATTGGCCTATAGCAGCCACCAGAAGGCGGCCGCCGCATGGGAGTCGGGTTTCTTTGATGATCTGGTTCGTCCCCATAATGGAGTGATTCGCGACAATATCGTTCGCCCCGATTCAAGCATGGAAAAGCTGGCCTCTCTCAAGCCGGTGTTTGATCGCAAGAACGGCACGCTGACGGCTGGCAACTCGACCAGCCTGACGGATGGCGCTGCCGCCGTCCTGCTGGCCTCGGAGGACTGGGCACGCAAGCACAAACTGCCGATTCTTGGCTGGCTCACGCACGGGCGCAGCGCTTCGGTAGATTTTGTCCATCAAGACGAGGGATTGTTAATGGCCCCGACCGTGGCGGTTAGCGAGATGCTCAAGGCAGCCGATCTCAAGTTGCAGGATTTTGATTTCTATGAAATCCACGAGGCCTTTGCGGCCCAGGTGCTGTGCACGCTCAAGGCCTGGGAGTCCAGAAAGTACTGTACCGAACGCCTGGGGCTGGACGCTGCCATGGGCAGCATTGACCGATCAAAAATGAACGTGCGTGGAGGCTCTGTGGCAATCGGACATCCGTTCGCCGCCACCGGTGCGCGAATCCTGTCCACACTCGGTGCCATACTGGAGGAAGCCGGTTCCGGCCGCGGACTGATCTCGATCTGCACCGCCGGCGGCATGGGCGTCAGTGCCATCGTTGAACGGGATTAATACCGGATTTTCGTCAAGATAAATCTTTTTATCGCAAAGCAGCGAAGCAGCAAAGACGCAAAGAAGAGCTACAGTTTTTTTAATTTGCTTTCTTGGCTGCTTCGCTGCTTTGCGGCCTAAAGATTTTGCCTTTCTATTCAGATAACCGGCCAGGTAGCCAGAGGCTCAAGCCGGGCCACCAGGTGATAATCAACAGGGCGACCAGCAGCAGGCCGAGAAACGGCAGGGTTGCGCGGTAGACGGCGAGAATGTCATCGCCGAAGCGATGACTGGCCAAAAACAGATTGATGCCGACCGGCGGGGTGCAGTAGCCGATCTGCAGATTGGCCAGAAAAACGATCCCCAGGTGAACCGGGTCAACGCCAAAGGCCAGTGCGATCGGGATGATCAGCGGCGCAAGAATGACCAGCGCGGCAAAGATATCCAGCACCATGCCCGCGATCAGCAGAAGCAGGTTGATCAGCAGCAGGAAGACCAGTTTCGAATCAATCAGTGGCGACACCCACTCCAGCAAGCGTTGCGGCACGCGGGCATCGATCATGACGTTGGTCGATGCCAGAGACATGCCAAGAATGATCAGAATGGCTCCAACCAGCATCATTGACTCGCTGATGATGTTCGGCAACTTTGCCCAGGAAATATCGCGCCGGATGATCACCAGTGTAATCAGTACCCAGACAGCCGTCACCACGGCCGCTTCGGTCACCAGCAACCAGCCACTGTAAATGCCGCCAAGCACCACGAACGGCAACGGCAATTCCCAGGCAATGGCGCGCAGGCTGGCCCAAAGCGGCACGCGCTCACGATATTCAGCCGGAGCGCCACGCCGACTCCACATGGCCCAGCCCGCCAGAATCAACACCATCAGCAGGCCGGGCAGGATTCCGGCCAAAAACAGATCATCGACGTTGATGCCCTGCCCCGGTGCGACCTGCTGGGCAACAACGGCATACAGGATCAGCGGCAATGATGGTGCGAACAGAACGCCGAGACTGGAACCGGTGGTGACCATCCCCAGGGCAAACTGACGTTGGTAACCCGCCTGAATCAAAGCCGGTAGCATCAGGCTGCCCAAGGCCACCACAGTGATTCCCGACGCCCCGGTGAAGGCGGTCATCAGCGAAAACATCAGCAGACCCAGAATGGCTAGCCCACCCGGGAGCCAGCCCAGGGCTGCATGGGTGAAGTCAACCAGGCGCTGAGGTGTGCGGCTTTCGGCCACCAGTACCCCGGCAAAGGTAAACATGGGCAAGGCTACCAGAACGGGCAAGTCGCCAATGCGCTGGAATTCCATGGCGACCAGTACGGGTGACAAATCGGCCTGGTAATAGCCGCTGATGGCACCGGTGGCAATGACAGCGAACAATGGCACGCCGATCAGTGCCAGGACAATCAGCACAACCAGGATCATGAGAGCGAATCGTTATCGGGCGGCGTCGGCGAGATAGCGGCAACCGTAAACCGGGCCGCCATCAGACCAAAGCCGATCGGAACAATCAATTGCACGGCCCACACCGGTACGATGAAAAAGGCAACCGCCTGAAATTCGTATTCAAGACTGACCATTTGCAGTCCGAACCAGGTCATTGCCAGGCAAACCACGGCCGTAATCAGTTGGGTCAGTCGCTGTAACCGGCCAACCATGCTTTCCGGCAGCCAGCGTTCGATCACATCAATGCGAATGTGGCGCATCCGGGCAGCCGCCATAACACCGGCAATCATGGCCAGCCACAGCACCATACTGCGCATCATGCCGTCAGCCCAGGGCAAGGCGGTTGCTGCCAGATTGCGCATGACGATCTGGGTCAACCCCAGCCCCATCAAGCCAAGCAGCAGGACGGTCAGCAGAAATGCCTCAAGCCTGGCCAGGCCATAGGCCAGCAGGCGCGCAGCTTCCATCAGAGTCTCACCGAGTTTCACGAGCAGCCTCCAGCGCCTGCATCATCTCGTCAAAGTGGGGAATCTCGATGCGGCCGGTCTCTCGCATTCTGGCCAGAGTCGCCCGGGCTGCTGCACGCCAGGATTCCATCTGTTCATTGCTTGGTACCGATACCTGGACACCCTGCTCTACCAATGCTTCGCGCGCCTGGGTGTTTTCACGGAAATTATTCCGCTCCAGCTCGGCCAGGGCATTGGCAAAGCGGTCGAGCAGAATCTCACGATCCGCCGGCTGCAGGCGATTGAGGCTGGCCGAGTTGAAGCCGATCGTGCCGCCGGTCATCAATACTGGAAGATCCAGCATATGCCGGGCCCGGGTATGCCACTGCAAAATAATGGCACCGGATGGGGTGCTGGCAAACGTATTGATGGCCCCGGTTTGCAACGCGGTGTAGACGTCGGCCAGAGGCAGCGGCACCGGGCTGACGCCGACTTGCTCCAGCGTTTCGCGCGACAACTCGTCGCCCGGTTGAACCCAGACGCGCCATGCGGTCGACATGGCCTCCGGGGCAGGAAAAGGCTCGCGGGCAAACAGGTAAGCGAAGCCACCCAGGGCAATTCCGGGAACGACCAGACCACCCTGTTCCAGTTCAGCCAGAATCAGCGGGTCGAATTGATCGCGCAGACCGGCCACCTCTTCGGCATTGCGAAACACAAAGGGCAATGAGTACATGTTCACCACCGGACTAACCGCAACCAGGTCTCCCAGAGTGAAGGCACCGCCATGCAGCTGGCCCAAGCGCATGCGGCGCATGATGGCGGTGGCATCGCCCATAACGCCCCCAGGGTAAAAACGGATTTGAACCCGTCCGCCAGTATCGGTTTCGACTATGTCGCCTGCGGACTGCAGGGCAGTCATCCAGCTTGAGCCGTCCGGAGCCAGGGTGGCAATCTTGAGTTGCTGGGCCAGAGTGGGGCCGGTCAGGGCGATCAGCGCGATACCCAATGCAATACGAAAACGCTTCATCAATCGAATATATCCTCGGTTTGGGTCAGCATGCGAGTTGCCCGGTTGCGCGCGACCTGGTTGATCAGGCGGTAGTCTGGATCGTTTACCGGGCTGTCGATAACCGCTTCAAGAAGTTCGACATACAATTCTCTATCAAACAACAGGCGGGCATAGGAATCTGCCATCAAGACGTTGACCAGTAGATTGTGCCCGCGAGATCGCTCCCGGGCCTGTTCGAAATATCTGCGCGCTTTGTCGGGTTGACCACCAGCCGCCGGCGGACGCTGAGAGTTGAGTACGCCCAGGTACAACCACACAGCACCATCATCGTGGTCGGGCCGGGTGGCTGCGATCCAGTCCAGCAGACGCTCCACGCGCGGCAGGTCGGCCAGTGCGCGAAAGTCACTGGAATTCGCATCAATCCAGCCGGTCCAGGTCGTGGTCAGTACGTAGAGTGCTTCGAGGTCGTCATTGTGCAATTGCTCAATGCGCTGGTCAAAGTTGTCGAAGTCAAGCGTATCCAGATCGCATAGACGATCAGAGCTTTGACAGGCTCCAATGCGAGCATGATCCAGGGCCCGCTGGTTCAGACGCTGATATTTGCCATTTTCGGCTCCGAACAGCGCGGCATAGGTACCGGTCAGGCGTGCGCTGGTCAGGCGCAGGTCCGGATCTTGCGGATTGGCGTTAATCCGGGCTTCGAGCAGCAACAGAAAGGCAGGCAAGCCATCACCCACAACATCCGGCTCGCTATATTCGCGAATTGCCGTTTCAAGGTCGCTGGCAAAGCGCGCCGCCGCCCGGTCGATCAGAGCAGCGCAGCCTGCGTTGAGCAGAACAGTCGCGAGAATGATTAGTCTGGTCATGGCGCACGCACAACCAGGCCGGCGGCTTCTGCCGTGTTCTGGAGCAGTGTGGCCACGGTCATTGGTCCAACGCCGCCAGGTACCGGAGTCAGCCAGGCGGCGCGCTCGGCGACCGCGTCAAAATCCAGATCGCCACGAATACCGCCGTCTGGCATGCGCGAAATACCGATATCGATCACTATGCTGCCAGCGGAAATCCACGATGGATCGATCAAGCCGGGCTTGCCAACGGCGATGCACAGCAATTCGGCGGCCCTGACATGGCGTTCCAGGTTTTTGGTAAATCGATGGGCAACATTAACGGTAGATCCGGCCAACAGCAGCTCCAGCGCCAGCGGTCGTCCGACAATATTGGACGCGCCAACGACCAGCGCGTCCATGCTCTTGGTGTCGATATCGTAGGCAGTCAGAAGACTCATGATGCCGCGTGGCGTGCACGGTCGCAGCCCGGGGTCACGCAGAGCCAGCCGGCCCATATTGATGGGATGGAAACCGTCAACGTCCTTCTCGGGACATATCCTGCGCATCACCAGTTGTTCATCCAGGTGCCTGGGCAAGGGTAATTGAACCAGGATGCCATTGATCTCGGGGGCCTGATTGAGTTCGTCGATCAAAGCCAGCAGTTCACCGCGTCCTACCCCATGATTGAGACGATAACTGCGCGACACGATGCCGGCTTTTTCACAGGCCTGTATTTTGTTGTTGACATACACTTCCGAGGCTGCATCATCTCCGATCAGAATGACAGCCAGCCCAGGTGCTCTGCCACCCCGGCGGATCTCGGTATCCACCGCTGCCTGGACATTGTTGACCAATCGAGCAGCAACGCTGCGACCATCAAGAATTTTTGCTTTTGGAGTACTCACAGGGGCGACATTGTACCGTTTAGCGGTTAGGATTGAGACTAAGTCAACAACAGGAATCGGGTTTCATGAACATCTACAACTACACGTTTGCCGCAATCAATGGTGGACCTTTGCCGCTGGAGCGGTTCCGTAACCAGCCCATACTGCTGGTTAATACGGCATCGGAATGTGGATTTACCCCCCACTACGCCAAATTGCAGCAAATTTTCAATGATTATAACCAGTCCGGCCTGGTTGTTATTGGCATGCCCTGCAATGATTTTGGTGAGCAGGAACCCGGCAGTGAAGAGGAAATCGCCGAGTTTGTTGCCACTGAGTACAAGGTGAGCTTTCCGATGACCGCCAAGTACTCGGTGATTGGCATCAATTCGCACCCCTTGTTCAAGGATCTCGCCCAGGAATACGGTGGCGATGTTCTGCCGCGCTGGAATTTCCACAAGTACCTGTTCAATCGCAAGGGGTCCTTGATTGAGCACTGGCCGGCGCAAACGCCCCCGGATGATCCGGCAGTGATCCATCAGATCACGCGCAACCTGCAATCCTGGTCACTGTGAGCGGCCGGCTATTTGCGTGATTTTTTTCGTCGACCGAGCGTCTTCAGTCGTTTGCGCTTCTGAATCTGACGGGGTGTGAGGACATTGCGGCGGCCGGCAAAAGGGTTGTCGGAGTCCTTGAAAATCAGCCGGATCGGCAGCCCGGTAAAGTCAAATTGTCGCCGGAATGTATTGATCAGGTAGCGCCGGTACTGTTCGGGGATATGGCTGGTCCGGTTGCCATGAATCACGATTCGTGTCGGAAAAACGCCGCCACCGTGGGCGTAACGCAGTTTGGGTGTTGCCCGCTTGCCGCCGGGCGGCGCATGCGCCTCAGCAGCCCGCCTGAGCGCACGCGTCAAGGCCGGCGTTGAAAGTTCCTGGCAGGCGGCGCGATACACATGGCCAATGGCATCCGTCATTTCGCCCAGACCACTGCCGTGCAGGGCCGATGCGGTAACGACCGGCGCAAAGCCGGCGAAATCCATGCGCTCTGCCATTTCCACCAGGACCTTGTTGCGTTGCTTGTCATCGATCAAGTCCCACTTGTTCAGAATGACGACCAGCGCACGCCCGGCATCAATCACGTGGCCGGCCAGGCGCGCATCCTGTTCAGTCACACCTTCGGTAGCATCCAGCAACAATGCAACAACCTGGGCCTGTTCCATGGCCTGGATCGCCTTGATCGTACTGAAGCGCTCGATACCCTCGTGACTGCCGCGACGCCGGCGTATCCCCGCAGTATCAACCAGATGATAACGCTGCCCATCGCGTTCGACTTCGGCGTGAATCGGATCGCGCGTGGTTCCGGGAACAGCAGTAGCCAAAGCGCGTTCCTCGCCCAGCAGACGATTGAGCAGCGTCGATTTTCCGGCGTTGGGCCGGCCGATCAGGGCCAAATAAATGGCATCGGCTGAAGCTCGTATTTCGGGCGGTGTCTCGGGCAGTTCGGCGACAATCTGGCGGGCCAGTTGGTCGAGGCCTCGACGATGGCTGGCGGCCACCATGCAACGCGGTTCCAACCCCAGTTCAACGGCGTCGGCCACGGCCTGGTTGGCATCCATGCCATCGGTCTTGTTGACCACATGTACCAGCGGTTTGTCGAGGGTACGCAGCCAGGCAACGATTTCCATATCCTCGGGCGTGATGCCTGCTCGCGCATCACTGATAAACAGCACCATGTCAGCCTCATCCACGGCCAGACGGGTCTGGCGTTGCGCGCCGGCCTGAAGCTCGTCGGCTGCCTCTTCCAAACCACCGGTATCGATCAGGATGACGGCTCGTTCGGCCAGGATGGCGCGGCCATAGATGCGATCACGGGTCACTCCGGGAAAATCAGCGACCAGCGCTTCACGGGTTCGGGTCAGGGCATTAAACAGCGTTGATTTGCCAACGTTGGGGCGACCAACGATGGCAACGACAGGGAGTGCGGAAGTTGGCATGCGTTGCTGATCAGGAACGCGTGGTCCAGGCGCTCAGTGTCCCGTCTTGATCGAGCAAATACAGCGTGTTGCCAACAACCAGTGGATCATTGGCCGGTGCTGAACGCGTGGCGCGCACACGTCCGGAGAATTCACCGGAATCCAGATCGTAAAAATGCAGGAAACCGCTACCGTCGACAACGGCAAGATGGTTGCCAATGAATACCGGACGGGTCAGCTTGCGGTAGGCAAGTTTGTCATCCTGCCAGATTGTTGATCCATTACGGCGATCAATCAGCCAGACGTTATCATCGGGATCAACGGTGGCCAGCTGAGTACGTTGCAGACTCAGACCAGAGAAAGAAGCCACATCCTTGTCCCAGAGAATTCGCCCGGATTCAATGGCCAGTGATGCCATTCGCCCCGCTCTGGTAACGACATAGAGATTGGTGCCCACAATGGCCATCGGACCATCGATATCAGCCAGGCGCTCCAGTTCGGTGCGACCCTCCGGTACGCTGACCCGCTGCTGCCAGATCAGTTCACCATCGCTCACATCCAGGCCAATGACGGCCCCATCATCGTAGCCCAGGAATACCTGCCCGGCGCGCGCCAGGGGATCACTGTTGCCACGCAGGGTCAACAGCGGGATGCTGCGGTCATGAATCCAGAGGCGGGTACCATCGGCACGATCAAAGCCAAAAGTCCGGCCGTCGATGCAACGTGCGATCACGATGCCATCGTGAATAATTGGATAAGACAGTAACTCTGAAGATAGCCTTGCGCTCCAGCGTTGCTGGCCTGATTGGCGGTCCAGGGCAACCAGTTCACCATCGAATGAACCGGCCAGAACCAGGTCGCCATAAACGGCGGGGCCTCCCGAAAGCGCTATTTTGGTATCAAAGCGCCGAATGACATTACCGGATTCGGCATTGACGGCAACGATTCGACCGCGATGATCGCCAACCCAGATTTCCTCATCAACCAGAAACGGGCGATTGGCACCGAGCCGCTCGTCGATACCGGCACCGGTATTGGTCGACCAGCGACGCACAATATCGACCGTGGCTGTGAAATCAACCAGTTGCGCCGGCTCAATGGCATCGTCATCTGAATTGAACCAGTTGCCAATGGTCTGGCAGCCGGCCAGCACGCTGATCGTGATCAGTAACGGCAGGATCCTGGCGAAGGCCTGAATCATGAAGCTTCCCCATCCGGACCTGGGGCGGTCGCATCAATTTTCAGCTGGATCAGGTTTCGGCTTGCGCCCTGCCCGCTCAGATTGTCCAGTGCTTCCTCAAAGGCAGCACGCGCTGCAACCGGGTTGCCCTGGGCCAGAAGCAGATCACCCCGGGTTTCCGCCCAGACACCCTGAAAGCCGGTTGGTGCTTCACCATCCAGCAGGGACAGCGCTTCAGTCAGTTCGCCCTGGGCCTGCAGTACGCGGGCCAGCCGCAGCCGGGTCGACGGCCACAGGGATTCAACGCGCTTGTTGGACAGAACCTCGCGATACAGTTCGACCGCTGGTTGCAGCCTGCCGTCCTCGATATAGGCACTGGCCATCAGCAAGGCAGCCAGTGCGGTGTAAGCATTTTTCCCCAGCGCATCGCGCATGGCCTGAAATTGCTCTTCGGCGAAGTTCAGCTGCTCATTTCCCAGTTCGCGCTGAATGACGTTGAAGTACTCGGCCGCCAGGCGCTGCCCGGCAACCTGCTGCTCCTGCCAGTAGCGGTATCCGAAAATACCGGCAAAGGCCAGCGCCAGGCCCATGACCAGGGACATGCCGTATTCACGGATCCACGAGCGAACGCGCTCGCTCTGTTCATGTTCGTCGTAAAGCTCTACAGCCATGCTCTTTTCATCCTGCCCGCAAGACGGGTATTGTCGCTAAAAGCGCTATGATAATTCAGGTGCCGGTCCGGTCGCCAATTCGTTTTCCGAGCCAGCTGGCCAGTTCGTCCATACCAAGCGTTAACTGATCACTGCCCTCGGCCCTCAAATCCTTGACCTGGACCTGTCCGGCATCGAGTTCATCGGGGCCGAGAACGATTGCATAAAAGGCGCCGCTGCGATCAGCCCGCTTGAATTGCCCCTTGAAACTCCCGCCTCCCAATGAGGTTGCCAGCGATATCCCGGGCAGCTCGCTGCGCAGGGATTCTGCCAACTTCAACATCTGCGCTTCATCAACCCGGCTGACCAGGTATACATGCGGGTGCTGGTGTTGTTCGACTCCGATTGTCTCAAGCAGCGCAAGAACCCGCTCAACGCCCATGGCGAATCCAATGCCGGGGCTGGGCTTGCCACCCTGAATTTGGACCAGATCATCGTATCGACCACCCGCACATACCGTTCCCTGAGCGCCCAGATCATCGGTGATCCACTCAAAGACGGTGCGGCAGTAATAATCCAGTCCGCGTACCAGCCCGGGATTGATGGTGTAGTTGACACCCAGCTGATCAAGCATCCGGCAAACCTGCTCAAAATGCTGCCGTGCTGGCTGGGCCAAAGTTTCAGCCAGCTTGGGTGCATTGCGCATAATGGACTGGGTTTGCTCATTCTTGCTATCGAAAATACGCAACGGATTGCGCTCCAGTCGTTGCTGCGAATCGGCGTCGAGCTGATCACGATACGGCCGCAGGTAGTCAACCAGTGACTGGCGATAACGATCGCGGTCCTCCCGATCACCCAGGCTATTGATCTCCAATCTGACCTGTCGGCTCAATCCGATCTGTCGCCAGAACCGCTCCAGCATGAGAACAAGTTCGACATCGGCCTCAGGTCTATCGCAACCGAAAACCTCGGCCCCGAACTGATGGAACTGGCGCTGGCGGCCTTTCTGCGGCCGCTCGTGGCGAAACATTGGCCCCTGATACCAGACCTTCAAACCCGGAGTGTGCAATAATCCGTGCTGGATCGCGGCGCGCACCACTCCGGCCGTGCCCTCCGGTCGCAAACTCAGGGAGTCGCCGTTGCGATCGGTAAACGCATACATTTCCTTTTCCACCACATCCGTGCTCTGACCGATGGCGCGGGTGAACAGATCCGTTTTTTCCAGCATGGGAACGCGGATCTCACGAAAGTCATAGGCCGAAAAGATTGATCGCACTTGCGATTCAAGCCACTGCCACAACGGGGTCTGGTCCGGCAAAATATCGTGCATGCCGCGAATCGACTGGATAGTGTTCATGAGGTATTTACTATCTGGTTAAAGGGCCTGCCGAACAGCAAGCTGGAAGCGATCCGGAAAAAATTGGTGCCAGGCGCAAAATCCTTTCAGCGCTGGATATTTCCATCGACCATTAAGGTCAACTCGGCAACATCACCACGGTCACTGCCATCATACTCCAGCACTTGTCCGTCGATCAGTAAATCAACGGAACTGGCCCTGCCCAGCAATATCCGGAAAGGCGGCTCGCCTTGATAGCGTCGCTCCTGTCCAGCTCGCAACAGATCATATTCGAGGCGCTCACCATCGGCTGCGGCGATTTCAATCCAGCTATCATCTCGCAGCCGGACGACCACTTCAAAAGGCCGCTCAGCGGGCTCGACCGGTGTGATACCCGCCGGTTCAGATGTGGCGGAAGGACGATCTGCGCTATCTCGCACTGGACGAATGGCGGCCAGTGGCAAAGCCGAAGCACTGACGTGGCGAGCCTGTTCCTCCTGGGCGCTAGGCGGATCCGGAATGACTGTCTGGGCCGGTGAATTCTCTTGATCCTGGCGGACGACGGACGTCTGATCTGCTGGAACTGAGCGCTCGAAAAGATTGGCACCACTGTGCAAGTAGATCATGACCAGAGGTGGAACAATTATCGTGGTAACAATAAGATAAGTCGCAATCTTCATGTAACGATCAAGGCGAAATCTTGAGCTGCGAACCGGCAGCACCTCGGTCAGTTGCGGTGGCTCATCCGGTTTGAGACCGGCCAGCAAAGGTGCCGGATCGAGACCGATCAACAATGCATAATTTTTGATGTAGCCACGACGGTACAGGGGTGCCAGCCGTTCGATGCGTCCACTCTCCAGGTCACTCAGGACGGTGGCGGGTAAATGGAGCTGACAGGCCGCCTCGGCCAGGCTCATGTTCCGTTGCACTCGCTGAGCCTGCAAGCGCTCGCCAATTTCTGCATAGCTGATGCCCGTTGGGCTTTCGTTCGACGTGTTTTCGTGCGACCGATTGTCGGTAGTCTTAATCATTGTCTTGCAGCCTTCTTATTTGCTCGGCTTCACTGGTGTCCGAAAAATCCCGCTCCAGTCGACTGATATACTGGCTGGCCTGATCCTGGTTGCCAAGCGATGATTCAATCCGGTAACCAAGTAGCAACGCCCCGGCTTCCGGCGTTGCCGTCGCTTCGAAGCGTTGCAGAAATGCACGAGCTCGAAAGGCTTCTCCCTGCTGGTAATAAATTTCGGCCAGATGCAAGAGCGCATCCGGAAAAGTCGGGTTGATCTCGAGCGCCTGGCGAAGATAGGTGCTGGCTCGTTCGACATCGCCGCTGCGTCGAGCGCAGGCACCAGCATTGGCCCAGGCAACCTCGGGCGTGTTGTAAAAGCGGTCCTGGGCTGCCGTCCTGAAGTGCTTGTCGGCATCCGAGAAATTGCCCTGTCGGCACAGAAATACTGCGTAGCTGTTTTGCGTGGCACCATCATTCGGTGCCAGACGGGCCGCCGCGCGGTAATGCTTCCCGGCGCTACCGTCGTCACCCAGATTTTCATGAATCAAGGCCAGTGTGAGATGGGCCGGTACATGATCCGGGTCGTGGCGCAGGGCCGTTTCAAGTTTTTCCATGGCCAGCCGAAGCTGGCCGCGTTCAAGATAGCCGATGCCCAGGCGGGTATTGATCTCGGCCGCTCGAACCGGGCTGACCCTGTCGATGCCGCCGTCTCGATCTGTGGACCTGGAACCGGTTGTGGCGCAGCCAGTCAGTACGACCAGAAAAAGGCAGGTAGTGATGAACTGGGCGGCGCGATTCATGCGGTAAGAGCCTGCCTGGCCAGTTGTTCCTGAACGGTGCGGCGGCGTTCGCTGGGACTTAACAGCTTGCCCACCAATTGTCCGCAGGCCGCGTCGATATCCTCTCCCCGGGTCTTGCGTACCGTGGTGATGATCCCGGCAGCACGGGTGATTTTCTGGAACTCGTAGATCGCCTCATCACTGGAGGCCGAAAACGGTGTACCTGGAAACGGGTTGAAGGGAATCAGATTGACCTTGCACGGAAGCCCATTGAGCCGTCGCACCAGGCCCTTTGCTTCGACCGGGTGATCGTTGACTCCGTTGATCATGGTGTATTCAAAGGTGATCGTACGCCGGTGTCCGCCACGCAGGTAACGCTTGCAGGCGGCCAGCAGTTCGTCCAGCGGGTATTTTCGATTCAGCGGGACCAGGCGCGAGCGCAGCTCGTCGTCTGGCGCATGCAATGACACCGCCAGCGCAAACTCGACCGCTTCCCCCAGCTGATCGATACCCGGCACCACCCCGGCGGTGGAAACGGTGACCCGGCGTGCCGCCAGACCATAAGCCAGGTCGTCCCGCAGCAGGGAAAGCGCGGGAATGACGGCATCGAGATTGAGCAGCGGTTCGCCCATGCCCATAAATACTACGTTAGTCACTCGTCGAGCCCCGAGACGTTCATCGCTCAGCGCATTGACGGCATGGAAAACCTGGCCGACGATTTCCGCGCTGGACAGGTTGCGCTTGAAACCCTGGGTTGCGGTCGAGCAAAAAGTGCAGTTAAGCATGCACCCGACCTGCGAAGAGATGCACAGCGTACCGCGACCGGGCTCCGGGATGAACACGGTTTCGACGGCACTACCGCCCGCTTCCGATAATAGCCACTTCACAGTACCATCGGCACTGATCTGCTCGCGTATGACCCGTGGCGGACGGACCTCGGCCAGCAAGGTCAGGGTATCGCGCAGTGAACGCGACAGATCGGTCATTTGCGCAAAGTCGGTGACTCCACGCTGATGAACCCATTGCAGAATCTGGCGCGCACGAAACGGCTTCTCGCCCAGCTCGGCGAAAAATGCGACGAGAGCTTCCCGGTCAAGACCCAGAAGATTGGTTTTTTCTGCTGCAACGGCAGACATTTACGAAACTACTCTGATAATCAGACTCAACTACCGTGAGTATATCTCATCGTCACCAAAAAAGAAGGCGATCTCTTCTCTTGAGGTTTCCTCGGCATCGGAGCCGTGAACGGCGTTGGCATCAATGCTGCTGGCGAAGTCGGCACGAATGGTCCCGGGAGCGGCCTGGCGCGGATCAGTTGCTCCCATCAGCTCACGATGGCGGGCAACGGCATCCTGGCCTTGAAGCACCTGAATCATGACCGGACCGGAGGTCATGAACTTGACCAGATCAGCAAAAAACGGACGCTCTTTGTGAACCGCATAAAAGCCCTCGGCATCGGCCTGGCTCAATTGTTTCATACGCGCGGCAACGACAGTCAGACCGGCACGCTCAAAGCGGGTGTAGATTTCACCGATCACGTTTTTGGCCACGGCGTCGGGCTTGATGATGGAAAGTGTACGCTGCATGCGAACTCCTGAAATGATTAGATGCTGACGGGATTCAACCCGAACATTTCATGAAATGCTCCGGTTTTACGACGCGGCATTGTATCGACTCTGGCCGTCAAAAGCAGCTGTTTTGTGGGTTTTCCCCCACGAATAGTCAGGATTATGCAGTTTCGACCAGATGCTGGATATTGAGCTGTGGTGTGACTCTGCCGCGCCAGCGATTGACTTCGAGACGGTAGGTGACGTGCAGCGGATCCGGCAATTCCTGATGGCACAAGGTCCCGGCCCGGAACGCCATCGCGTCGACAGGGCTTTTACTGTCCAGCGGCATCAGGCTGAGCTTGAGATGAATCTGCCCGACGACGCGCCTGTCGACCACCCGAAAGCGGCCATCGAACAGAGGCTCGGGCCAGCTTTGCCCCCAGGGTCCGCCGGCAGCCAGAGCCTCAGCTGTTTCCACCGTCAGTTGCTCGGCCGGCAAGATGCCATCAGTGTCAATGATTTCCCCGGCAAACTTGATCTCCGACAGGCGGCGATCAAAGACACTTCGAAAGCGTTTGAACTGATCGGCAGCCAGGCTCAGTCCGGCCGCACGAGCATGGCCGCCAAAGCGCTTGATCAGACCCGGCTCGCTGGCGGCGATATCGACCAGCAGATCACGCATGTGGATCTGGGCCGGGCTGCGACAGGAGCCTTTCAGTTCGCGGCTGCCCGATTCGGCCGGCGCAAACGCAATCACCGGACGCTGCAATCGCTCCATCAGGCGCCCGGCAACCAGACCAACCACACCCTGGTGCCAACTTGCATCGAAAACGCACAAGCCCTGGGCAGCACCATCCAGCGACCTGGCAATGGCGTCAGCCTGCGCTTCGGCACTGTGCTGCATGTCGGCCTGAATGGCCTGACGTTCGGCGTTAAGCTGGTCGAGCTGGCGGGCTAATGACAGTGCCTCGCTTTGGCTGTCGGCCAGCAGACAGCGAATGCCGATGCCCATATCGTCAAGGCGGCCGGCTGCGTTCAGCCGTGGCGCTGCAGCAAATCCAAGATCGGCAGCCGATACATGAGCCAGGTTCCGGCCAGCCACTTCCAGCAAGGCGGTCAGCCCGGGACAGCAACGGCGCGCCCGGATACGCTCAAGTCCCTGATAGACCAGGCGACGGTTGTTTTCGTCCAGCGGAACCAGGTCGGCGACGGTGCCCAGCGCGACCAGATCCAGCCAGCGATCCAGGCGCGGTTGCTCTCGCTGCTTGAACCAGCCCTGGTTTCTTAAACAGGCGCGCAGAGCCATCAGGGTGTAGAACATCACGCCAACCCCGGCCAGTGCTCCGGACGGAAACGGGTCATCGGGCAGGTTCGGATTGACAATGGCATCCGCTTGCGGCAACTGAGGGCCAGGCAGATGGTGATCGGTGACAATAACCCGGATGCCCAGGTCCCTGGCCAGGGCAATGCCATCCAGCGAACTGACTCCCTGATCAACCGTCACCAGCAGGTCCGGTCGATTCGGGGCAATTTCATCGACCAGGTCGGTGCTCAATCCGTAGCCGTGCCGGAAGCGATCAGGAACCACCCAGTCAATGTATCTGGCACCCATTGACTTCAGCGCACGAACGGCCAGTGCGGTTCCGGTTGCCCCATCCGCGTCAAAGTCACCAACGATGACAATCCGCTGATCCTTGCCAATGGCATCGGCCAGCAATTGAGTCGCCGTATCCAGTCCGCCCATTGTTGGTGGCAGCAGACGGGCCAAAGCGTAGTTTGGTGCCTCAGTCAGTCCGCGCGCGCTCAGGATACGAGCCAGCACCGGATGCAGCTTGCTGTCCTGAAGCGAGCCTGCTCTTCGCCGGCGTATGGAAACGTGACGCAACATCAGTGGCTGGCAGTGCGGTTTGATGCCCGGCACCGCCAGAACGCCCAGGCCTGTTGTGGCGTCAGCGAGTGGACACGGTTTGAGCTGGCCAGTTCGAGCCGCTCCAGTTGCGCCGATCGGAGGCGTCGCCACAAGGGCTTCAGGGCGGCGTTCAGCCGTGCCAGCTTGTCCTGGCTGCTGGTCTGGGAATCCGTGTTCCATGCTACGAGCGTCTGGTTGGCAATCTGGTCGATGCCGGGATCATGCGACAGCTCCAGCCAGTCAGCCAGCGCAATCAATTCCGGCTCCTCACCGGCAACGTGACTAACTCGCGGTGAGAGCGTTTTCCGCGCGGGTAATTTACCAGCACCCCAGAACCACAGCCCCGAAGGCCACGACTCATGAGAATCGCGGTATTGGTGCAGCAGTACCTGGCAATCCGAGATCAGACGGGTCCAGAACGTGGCATCCGGCCCGGTCGGCAGGCCATGGTCCATGCTCTGTCCGGCCAGTTGCCAGGGCGGTTGAAACCGGCATTCGGGAAGGTGTTCGAGACGCAGATAGCCACGCCCGCGCGAGGCCGGGTCGAACGCCAGACCGGCTTCGGCAAATAATTCGGTCAGAGCTTTGATCACCGGCCCATCGAGACGGGGCATGCTGGAGGGTTGTAGCCAGACGGCATTCAGATCCGGCCTGAGCTCGACCGGGTCCGCCCGTATCCAGATACCCGCGCAGTCATCCGGGCGATCCACACGGCGGGAAACGGCAGCCGGCGCGACAGCCTGGCCAACAAGCAGCCGGCTTTGATGGCTGGCCGGGTCAATGTGGCAAACAGTCGAGCGGGAAAGTATGCTGGCCAGGGGCCCGGGAATTGTCCGGGCTTCGGCCAGCAGCGCCTCCAGTTCAGGCACAAGAATAATGATCAAGAGCGTCGCTCCCGCCGTCCGGCCAAGTCAATCGTAATCGACGGCGAGGATCTCGTAAACGCGCAATCCGTTGGGCGCCTTGAATTCGACAACATCCCCGACTTCCTTGCCAATCAGGGCCCGGGCCAGTGGCGCACTGATGGCCAGGCGGCGTTCGCCAACATCGGCCTCGAGATCGCCAACGATCTGCCAGGTATCCTCCTCGGCATCGTCGGCATCCTCGACCAGGGTGACTTTTGCGCCGAAGACCACCTTGTCACCGGCTGCGGTTTCGGCCGGATCAATGATCCGGGCATTGCCCAGGGCAGATTCCAGCGCCTGAATGCGGCCTTCGATAAAGCCCTGCTGCTCGCGGGCAGCGTGGTACTCGGCGTTTTCCTTCAGATCGCCATGGGCGCGAGCTTCGGCAATCGCCTCGATCACGGCCGGGCGGTCTTTTTTCTTGAGACGATCAAGCTCGGCCTTGAGGCGTTCGGCCCCGGTCCGGGTCAGCGGGATCTGGCTCATACTAGCTCCTTAGATTTCATACAGTTCGGCAAGGCTGCGCACGCCGCGTTCGTTCCAGTGGTCCAGTGCGCGCAGCGTTGCCCGTGCACCGGCAATGGTGGTCGAGTAATTGACCTTGTGCTGCAGTGCCTGGCGGCGGATCGAAAATGAATCAGCGATGGCCTGCCGACCCTCGGTCGTGTTGACAATGTAGTCGATTTCGTCGTTTTTGATCAGGTCAACGATATGCGGTCGACCCTGAATCACCTTGTTGACATAAGCGCATTCAATACCGTTTTCAACCAAATGCTTCCAGGTACCTTCGGTCGCCACCAGCTTGAAGCCGCGCTCTGCCAGTTCTTTCGCAACCGGGATCAGGCGTTCCTTGTCGGCATCGCGCACGCTCAAAAACGCCGTTCCACTGGCTGCGGCGCGAATTCCCACACCCTGCTGGGCGCGCGCGACGGCGGCACCGAAACTCAAACCCACGCCCATAGCCTCGCCGGTGGAGCGCATTTCGGGGCCCAGAATGGGGTCGACGCCCGGAAACTTGATAAACGGATAGACCGGTTCCTTGATGCTGAAAAAGCGTGACGTCAGGTCCTTGTCGATGCCCTGTTCGGCAAGCGTGCGGCCGACCATGCAGCGGGCGGCTACCCGTGCCAGCGGCGTGCCGGTGGCCTTGGCAACGAACGGCACGGTCCGGGAGGCCCTGGGATTGACTTCGAGGACGTAAATCTCGTCCTGGCGCACCGCAAACTGCACGTTCATCAGCCCGACAACCTTCAACGCCAGCGCCATCTGGCGGGTCTGGCTGGCGATTTCGGTAATGATTTCGTCGGATAAGGAGAACGGCGGCAAGCTGCACGATGAGTCGCCGGAATGGACACCGGCCTCCTCAATGTGTTCCATGATGCCACCGATAATGACCCGTTCGCCATCGCAGATGGCATCGACGTCGACTTCGATGGCGTGATCGAGAAAGCGATCCAGAAGCACCGGCGAATCATTGGACACCTTGACTGCTTCGGTCATGTAGCGCCTGAGTTCATCCTCTCCATGAACGATATCCATGGCACGTCCGCCCAGCACATAGGAGGGTCGCACCACCAGCGGATAGCCGATCTGTTCGGCCAGGATAATCGCCGACTCCGGATCACGGGCGGTGCGATTGGGGGGCTGTTTCAGTTTCAGCTTATTGAGCAAATCCTGGAAGCGTTCGCGGTCTTCGGCCAGGTCGATGCAGTCTGGTGTGGTGCCGACGATCGGCGCACCAGCGGCTTCCAGCGCACGGGCCAGTTTCAGCGGTGTCTGTCCACCGAACTGAATGATGATGCCCTCGGGTTTTTCCACCGCCACGATTGACAACACATCTTCCAGTGTCAGCGGTTCGAAGTACAGGCGATCCGAGGTATCGTAGTCCGTGGACACGGTTTCGGGATTACAGTTGACCATGATGGTCTCGTAACCAAGATCGCGCATCGCCAGCGCGGCATGGACACAGCAATAGTCAAATTCGATACCCTGCCCGATCCGGTTCGGACCGCCACCGAGCA
This sequence comes from uncultured Wenzhouxiangella sp., assembly GCA_964523755.1. Taxonomy (GTDB): domain Bacteria; phylum Pseudomonadota; class Gammaproteobacteria; order Xanthomonadales; family Wenzhouxiangellaceae; genus Wenzhouxiangella. The sequence continues at coordinate 51,498 of CAZFYM010000003.1, forward strand.
CCATGATCTTGAGCCGGTCACCCGGCTCGGCTTCGCAGACTTCCCCCCAGGTTGAATACAGGTAGGCGGTGCCGGTCGCGAACTCCGCCGCGCAGGTATCCACGCGGCGATAGGAGGGATACAGATTGGCACGATGGCGCAACTGGGTCACGCTGGATTCGCTAACCCCGACCAGGGCGGCAATTCTGGCATCGGCAAAACCGTAGCGCTTGAGTTCCAGCAGTCGTTCGTCGGTCAGCCCGGCCACACCCTGCGCCGTCGTTTCGACTTCCTGCTCAATCAGTTCGGCGATCTGGTCGAGAAACCAGGGGTCGATGCGGGTCAGGCGATGGATTTCATCGAAGGACAACCCGCGCCTGAATGCCTCGGCCACGAACAGCAAGCGATCCGGGCCAGCCTCCTGCAATTCCCGCCGAATGCGTGTCAGTGCTTCATCAGTGGCCGCTGGAAGCTCGACCGGGTCAAGCCCACTCAAGCCGGTTTCCAGACTGCGCAGGGCCTTTTGCAGCGACTCCTGGAAGGTTCGGCCAAAGGCCATCGCCTCGCCCACTGATTTCATCTGCGTGGTCAGTCGATCATTGGCGGCGGGAAACTTCTCGAAGGCAAAGCGCGGGATCTTGGTGACGATATAGTCGATCGCCGGCTCGAACGAGGCCGGCGTAGCGCCCCCGGTGATGTCATTGAGCAATTCGTCCAGGGTATAGCCGACCGCCAGCCTGGCGGCGACCTTGGCGATCGGAAAACCCGTGGCCTTGCTGGCCAGGGCCGATGAACGCGAGACGCGCGGATTCATCTCAATGACCAGGATCCGACCGTTGTCGGGGCTGATTGCGAACTGTACGTTGGAGCCGCCGGTATCGACGCCGATCTTGCGCAATACGGCAATGGCGGCATCGCGCAGCGCCTGGTATTCCTTGTCGGTCAGCGTGATCGCCGGCGCTACGGTGATGGAGTCACCGGTGTGAACACCCATCGGGTCCAGGTTCTCGATTGAGCAGACGATAATGCAGTTGTCGGCCTTGTCCCGGACCACCTCCAGCTCGAATTCCTTCCAGCCCAGCACCGATTCTTCGAGCAGTACCTCGTTGGTCGGTGACAGATCCAGGCCATGACTGACAATTTCGAGAAATTCTTCCCGGTTGTAGGCAATGCCACCACCGGAACCGCCGAGCGTGAACGACGGCCGGATGATGGTCGGAAAACCGATGTTCTTCTGGATTTGAACGGCTTCTTCCAGCGAATGTGCAACGGCAGCATCCGGCACGCCCAGCCCGATCTCGCCCATGGCGACGCGGAATTGTTCGCGGTCTTCGGCCATATCAATAGCCTCGCGCGAGGCACCGATCATTTCCACACCGAACTCTGCCAGCACGCCTTCGCGGGCCAGGTCCAGTGCGCAGTTGAGCGCCGTTTGTCCACCCATGGTGGGCAGCAGGGCATCGGGTCGTTCCTTGGCGATCACATCACGCACCACGTCCCAGCGGATTGGCTCGATGTAGACGGCATCGGCGACTTCCGGGTCGGTCATGATGGTGGCCGGATTGGAGTTGACCAGAATTACCCGGTAGCCCTCCTCGCGCAGCGCCTTGACTGCCTGGACTCCGGAATAATCGAATTCGCAGGCCTGGCCGATCACGATCGGTCCGGCACCGATAATCAGAATGGACTGGATATCAGTTCGTTTCGGCATACAAGCTATCTCTTGGCTCGTGCGGTTTCGATCAGCTCGACAAATCGGCCGAACAACCCGCGCAGGTCGTGCGGTCCGGGACTGGCCTCCGGATGGCCCTGGAAGCCGAAGGCTGGGCGATGGCGAAGTGCGATGCCCTGCAGGCTGCCGTCGAACAATGATCGATGGGTGGGCTCGACATCCTCGGGTAGCGAGGACTCATCCACGGCAAAGCCATGATTCTGGCTGGTGATCAGTACTTGACCGGTGGCCAGATCCTTGACCGGGTGATTGGCCCCGTGATGGCCAAACTTCATCTTGATTGTCTGCGCGCCAGCCGCCAGCGCGAGCAACTGGTGGCCAAGGCAAATGCCGAACAGGGGAACGTCCTTTTGCAGCAATTCCCTGATGGATTGGATCGCATAATCCAGTGGCTGCGGGTCGCCGGGTCCATTGGACAACATCACTCCGTCGGGCTGCATCGCCAGCACTTCGCTGGCCGGGGTGCGGGCCGGGACGACCGTGATTCGACAGCCCGCATCTGCCAGCAGGCGCAGGATGTTGCGCTTGCAGCCAAAGTCGTAGCAGACAACGTGATACCGTCCAGTGGTCTGCGGGAACTGCCCAGTATCCAGGTTCAATGTGCCCTCGAGCCATTCCTGCGGGGATTTGATGCTGACCTGACTGGCCAGGTCCAGTCCGCTCATTGACACGCAGTCGCGTGCCAGTTCCAGCGCGCGGTCTTGTTCGACCGCCGCACCGACCATCAGGCAACCGTTGACCGCCCCGTGGCGACGCAAATGCATGGTCAGGGATCGGGTATCGAGTCCGGAAATGCCCGAGAGACCTTGTGACGCCAGGTAGTCGTCCAGGGATTGTTCGGAGCGCCACGAGCTGGGACGTCTGGGTGTGTGACGGACAATCAGGCCACGACAGTGGATCCGGTCGGATTCGGCATCGGCACCGTTGACGCCGGTATTGCCGACATGGGCGGCGGTCAGGGTCACCAGTTGCCCCGCGTAACTGGGGTCAGTGAGAATCTCCTGGTAACCGGTCATGGCGGTATTGAAGACCACTTCGCCGGCGCTGATACCTGGCGCGCCAATTCCCTGTCCGGAAAACGCGGTACCGTCTTCCAGAACCAATATTGCCTGCATTCGGAACAAACTCCTGACCTGTCGGGTGTGCAAAACGGGCCGGTCGGGTTACCCCATCCTGCCTGCCTTTTGCCGGTCGAACCTGATGTCCGACGTTCGACTGACTATTGTAACCAAGCTGCAGGTCTGCGACCAGAGCGGATTCATTCCGATCCCGCTGAACGCGTGTGCATTGATGCCCGGGGGTACTTAGCCGGCTTCCTGCTCAGTAATCGACGGTCCGATATCCGGGATATTTTCGGTTGGCTTGAGGGTCTGCGCACTGTGACCTTCGGTCAGCAGGTAGTCCAGCCACTTGAGCAGTGCACGGTTCAGCCGCCAGTTTCGGACCACCAGTCCGTGCAGGGGCAGTTCCGGACCGGCCAGACGCTCAATCCCCTGCTCCGGGCTGAATGCAGTGGCCTCGGCCATGCGCGCATCGTGGTAGACCCGGATATGGGCGTTGGGATTGTGATGCTGCTTGTCACCGATCAGGTAAGTCAGACGCAAAAAAGTGGTGTAGTCGTGGCGCTCGATGACTTGCATGTACAGATCAGGACCGCCATCGATTCGCGATACCAGCGTGTCGCTTCGAGCAAGTCCATCGGGCATCAGCAGGTTCAGCGCTCGAAACACGGCTGTGTGCAGCTCAGGCAGGCGGCGAGCCAGAACCCGTGTCGGTGGATGCAGATTGCGAACAGTCGTGAGCATGGATTCAGGCCAGAGAGACGCTTGCGGCGGTTAAGGGTCGAGTATCGGATTCAGACGATGGACAGGATTTGTTCTTCTTGGTTCCGCATAGTGTGGTGGCTGTTGCGGCCGAAGGCAAGAGGTGCGGATGTTTTTCTGGTGGCCGGACAATCAGAAAGTTGTCCGCGGCCCGGCGCGATCCAAGCTATGGGATCTCGCGCTGCAGGCCAAGCTCCAGGAGGATTCGGCTGGCCAGCTCTTCAACCGAGGAACCGGTGGTCGACAGCGTTGGTACTTTTTCGGTGCGGAACATGGCCTCGGCCGCCTCGACCTCGTAGCGGCACTGCTTGAGCGAGGCATAGCGGCTGTCGGGGCGACGCACTTGCCGAATCTGGGCCAGGCGAGCCGGATCAATGGTCAGTCCAAACAGCTTGCCGGCGTGCTCGCGTAAAAAGCCTGGAAGCCGGGGTTGTTCCAGATCCTCTTCGGTCAACGGGTAATTGGCCGCCTTGATGCCGTAGTGTAGCGCCATGTAAAGACAAGTCGGTGTCTTGCCCGACCGGGAAACCCCAATCAGAATCACGTCGGCCTGGTCCAGCTTCTTGCTGATGCCGTCATCGTGAGTCAGCGCGTAGTTGGTCGCCTCCATGCGGTCCTCGTAGGCATTGGTGTTGCCCATGCCGTGAGCCTTCCCCACCAGCGGCGAGCGTTCCACGCCCAGAATGGTTTCCAACGGCTCCATGAACGTGGTGAACATATCGAACAGGTGGGCGTTGCAGTTGGCCAATTCGGCACTGATATTGGAGTCGACGATGGTGCTGAAGACCAGCGGCTTGCTTTGATCGGCTTCAGCCGCTCGATTGATCAGCGAGACCGCATCGGTCGCCTTGCTGCGGCTATCGACAAAAGGCAGGCGGATCTGGCGGAAATCAACATTTGAAAACTGGGTCAGCAGGCTGTGACCAAAGGTTTCAGCGGTGATAGCGGTGCCATCGGAGACGAAAAAAACGGTTTTGCGCATGGTTGGGTGCTTGGCGGTCGCTGCGGGCGGTTAGAATACCGGGTTTTCCGGTTGATCTGAACCATTCTTCAAAACCACAGGTATCAATCAAGCACGTGACTGACTACATTCTTTGGCTCGACGAACTCGGTATGAACGACCTGGACAAGGTCGGTGGCAAAAACGCCTCTTTGGGCGAAATGATCGGCAATCTGAGCGAACTCGGGGTCAGCGTCCCTGGCGGCTTCGCAACAACGGCTGATGCGTTTCGCGAATTTCTTGACCAGTCTGGCCTGGCCCGGCGCATTCAGAAGAAACTGGAAGACCTGGATGCAGAAGATACCCGCGCCCTGGCGGCAGCCGGCCAGCAGGTTCGTCAGTGGATCATGGACACGCCACTGCAGCCGGCGCTGGAAACTGCCATCCGGTCTGGCTGGGAGACCCTGCAGACGCGCTATGGCGAGGACCTGGCAGTCGCCGTTCGTTCGTCGGCTACGGCTGAGGACCTGCCGGATGCCTCGTTTGCCGGCCAGCAGGAAACCTTTCTCAATGTGCGCGGGCTGGACCAGGTGCTGGAAAAGCTGCACGCAGTATTCGCCAGCCTGTACAACGATCGCGCCATCGCCTATCGCGTGCATCACGGTTTCGAACACCACGATGTCGCGCTGTCGGCGGGCGTCCAGTTGATGGTTCGCTCCGGCAGTGGCTCGGCCGGGGTATTGTTCACGCTGGATACCGAATCGGGCTACCGCGAGGTGGTCTTTGTGACTTCCAGCTACGGTCTGGGTGAGAGCGTGGTTCAGGGTGCGGTCAATCCGGATGAGTTTTATTTGTTCAAACCCAATCTGCGCGCCGGTCTGCCCGCCGTGTTGCGGCGCTCGCTGGGTAGCAAAGCCACGCGAATGATCTATGGTGCAGAATCGGGTGTCAGCATGGAAGAAACCCCGGAAGCTGAGCGCCAGCGCTTTTCCATCAGCGATCAGGATGCGACCCGTCTGGCCGAAATGGCGCTGACCATCGAAGAACATTACGGCCGGCCGATGGATATTGAATGGGGCAAGGACGGTCATACGGGTGAGCTATACATTCTCCAAGCCCGTCCCGAAACGGTCAAAAGCCGTTCCGGCCAGGCCATGGAGCGGTTTCGCCTGGAACAAACCGGTGAAGTGCTGGCTGAAGGTCGGGCTATCGGACAGCGTATCGGCACTGGCGTAGCGCGGGTTATCGAGAGCCTGGACCAGATCCATGATGTTGCCGCCGGAGATGTTCTGATCACAGATATGACCGACCCGGATTGGGAGCCGATCATGAAGCGCGCAGCCGCGATCGTCACCAACCGTGGTGGGCGAACCTGCCATGCCGCAATCATTGCCCGGGAGCTGGGTATTCCGGCGGTTGTCGGTTGTGGCGATGCCACTGAGCGCGTGCCACATGGCGACACGGTCACGGTGGCCTGCTCGGAAGGCGATACCGGACGTATCTACAAAGGCGAGCTTGAATTCAGCGTGGCTGAGGACACCCTCGACGATATGCCGGCAGCCCCGCTGAAGATCATGATGAACGTGGCCAACGCCGACCGGGCCTTCGATTTTGCCCAGATTCCGAACCACGGAATCGGCCTGGCCCGGCTGGAGTTCATCATCAATCGCATGATCGGGATTCATCCGCGCGCGCTGCTTGAGTATTCGCGCCAGAGCGACGATATCCGCGCCGAAATCGATCGGCGTATTGCCGGTTACGACGATCCGGTCAGCTTCTACGTCGACAAGCTGGCCGAAGGCATTGCCACCATCGCCGCCCCGTTCGGACCGCATCCGGTCATCGTTCGGCTGTCGGACTTCAAGAGCAATGAATATGCCAACCTGATCGGCGGTGAGCAATACGAACCGGACGAGGAAAATCCCATGATCGGCTGGCGTGGAGCCTCGCGTTATGTCGACGAAAGCTTCAAGCCGGCATTCGAGCTGGAGTGCCGTGCACTGAAAAAGGTGCGCGAAACCATGGGATTGAAGCATGTCTGGGCAATGATCCCGTTTGTGCGCACGCTCGGTGAAGCCGAGGAAGTGGTAGCCGTGCTTGAATCCTTCGGCCTGAAGCGCGGCGAAGACGGGCTGAAGCTGATCATGATGTGTGAACTGCCCTCAAACGCGCTGCTCGCCGATGAATTCCTGGACCACTTCGATGGTTTTTCAATCGGTTCCAACGATATGACGCAGCTGACGCTGGGTCTGGATCGGGATTCGGCGCTGGTCGCCCATCGCTTCGACGAACGCGACAGCGCAGTCAAGGCGCTGCTGGCCATGGCAATCAAGGCGTGCAAGGCACGTGGCAAATACATCGGCATCTGCGGTCAGGGACCGTCAGACTACCCCGATCTGGCCCAGTGGCTGATGGACCAGGGCATTGAGTCCATGTCGCTGAATCCGGATACGGTGGTCGAAACCTGGCGCATGCTGGCCAAACAATGATCGGTTCAGAGGTTCCTCAACCCCTGTTTCCGGCCAGTTCTCCCATGAAGCTGCGGTAATAGCGGAGTTCTTCGATGGAATCGCGAATGTCATCCAGCGCCTGGTGAGCACTCTCCTTTTCCAGGCCTTCGGCAATGTCCGGTGCCCAGCGCTGGGCGAGAATCTTGACCGTGCTGACATCCAGGTTGCGGTAGTGAAAAAACGCTTCCAGCCGTGGCATCAGCCGCGCCATGAAACGTCGGTCCTGGCAGATCGAGTTTCCGCAC
>CAZFYM010000003.1:58736-94783 GCA_964523755.1 uncultured Wenzhouxiangella sp.
GCCCATTCGAAAGTACCGATCACCACCATGAACATCACGCCCACCAGCGCCGCCATCGGGATCATCTCGATCCATTGCGACAGAAACGCCAGCGTCCGGCTTTCCGCCTCGAACACTGTAATGTCGCTGTCCAGGCAGCGACGGATCAGCCCGGACTCGCCATGGGTGCGGCGATTCCAGTCATCCATCGCCTCCAGCACCTCGGCCGGCGTGGCAATTGCCAGCACCGGGCCGGTGGCCAGTTCGTTGAGATCCTGGTCGGTCACGATGGTGGCAATCTCGATGATCTGGTCGGCGGCCGGGTCCAGTCCGGTCATTTCCAGGTCGATCCAGATCAGGTGGTTGTTGTTCATAACTACGGACATCGGTGGAAGGTTCGGTCGGCAATATACCAGTCTGGTGAAATGAGGTGAACGCTTGTCCGGGCAATCGTGACGACAATCGTTCCGGTAATGGGGCAACCGACGAGACAATCCGTCGCGCCAGAGTGGTTGAAGCCTACTCCAATCGCGGCGTGGCCCGGCATGAGGATGGCCGGCTTGCCGCCTTCCATTTTCCCCGCCGCCTGGATCGTCCCCTGCCCGGCGACTGGATCGAGCTGTCGGACAATGGTTCGCTGGAAGTCATCGCGGAACGCTGCAACACTTTCGGCCGCGGCGATCCGCGCGGCCGCTTTCGCCCGGTGGCGGCCAATCTCGACCTGGCGCTGATCATCATCGCCGCTGAACCGGCACCCAGTCCGGACTTGCTCCATCGCTACCTGGCCGCCTGCCGGATTTGCGCGATCGAGCCGGTGGTCGTAGTCAACAAAAGCGATTTGAACGAGCCCGCTCAGCCACCGTTTACCGAACTGGACGGATTGATCGAGCTGGGCTACCACGTGGTTCGGGTCCAATGCAAGCCCGAACCGGATATCCAGGCGCTGGCCTCCCTGCTGGGCCAGGGTACCAGCCTGCTGGCCGGCCAGTCCGGTGTCGGCAAGAGTTCACTGGTCAACGCGCTGATCCCCGATTATGAGCAGCAGACTGGCGAGCTGTCTCGCGTGACCGGCAAGGGTACTCATACCACGACCTCGGCCACCCTGTGCGCATTACCGGCCGGCGGCTGGCTGCTGGATACGCCGGGCGTCTGGGAGTACGGCTTGTGGATCATGCCCAGATACGAATTGCTCCGCGGCTTTCCCGAGTTCGCACCGTTTGCCGATCACTGCCGGTTTCGCGATTGCTCGCACCAGCATGAACCCGGCTGCGCCGTCAGTGCGGCAGCGCAATCCGGTGAACTGGCCAACTTCCGCTACCAGGCCTGGCTGCGACTGCTGAATGAACAGGCCCGGTTGTCCCGCTGAGCTGGTAACTGGCCAAATCGACTGATTCATGCGGACTTCAGTAGAAATCGATTAGACTCAAGCGCTCAAATTCGTTCAAACCGAGGATAAGTTATGAAATTGTGGATGATTCTGTTGATCAGTGCAGGTCTGATGCTGGCAGGCTGCCAGTCTGACGAGCCGGAAGACAGCTTGGAAGAGGCCAGGGAGGCCATCGAAGAGGCTGCCGAGCAAACCGGTGAGGCGGCCGAATCAGCCTACGAGGAAGCCCGCGACCGTACCGACAGTGCCGCCGAGCAGATCAGCGAAGGCGCACAGGCAGCCTGGCAGCGAGCCGCTGAAGCTACCCGCAACGCCCGCGAAAAGGCGCAGGAACTGACTGACTCCGGACTGGATCGTGGCAGTGAGGCATGGGCCAAACTGCGTGACGAGGCCGAGCAAGCTCGCCAGCGGGCCGAACAAGCCCTGGCCGAAGCGCAGCAGTACGGCGGCGACACCTGGGCCCAAATACGCCAGCGCACCTCCAACGCCATGGATGACCTGAAAGCCGCCTGGGATGATTTGTCCGAGGGCGAAGGCGACAACTGATCCCGATCGATGCCCGGCAATCCCGGGGTGACGCTTTGTCGCCAGTCAGACTGTCCTTGGTTACCGGAAAGATAGGGACTACCAGGGAAGCACTTCGCCGTTGGCGTGTCTGAAGCTGCCGGTGGAATCCATATCCAGCTCGTCGATCCGGGCAATCAGGCCGCGGGCGGCTTCGTCCGGATCGACATGGCCGGTATTGCCGGTCATGTCGGTGCGCACGTAGCCGGGGTGCAACAGGCCGACAGCGATTTCTCGATCAGCCAGTTCGTAAGCCAGGGAGACACCGGCCGAATTGACCGCAGCCTTGGACATGCGGTAGGCAAACGCGCCGCCGGACGTGTTGTCGGCGATCGAGCCCATACGCGAGGTAATGATAATGACCTTGCCGCCGTCGGCGAGATTGTCGGCCAGCGTACTGGTCACGCGCAAAGGTGCCAACGAGTTGACCTCGAACTGTGCACGCCAGTCGTCGAGTTCCTCTTCGATGTTTCCCAGGCTGGATGAGCACAACAGCCCGGCGTTGTTGATCAGCAAATCGATGGTCTGACCGCCAAGTCGTTTTCTCAGGTCACTCAGATCAGTGCGCCGGGTAATGTCGATGCCGGATTCAACCTGTACGCCCAGTTCGTTCAGCCGGTCCGAGCTGGAACGGCACACGGCGATGACATTGAATCGATTCTTGAGCTGTCTGGCCAGTTCCAGTCCGATGCCGCGATTGGCTCCGGTGATAACTGCAGTTTTCATGGGTTAAGCCTTCCAAATTGCTGATTGTCAGTACTCAGGTGCCGGCAGGTGGCGAATGATTCAAGCTGTGACAGTTATGCTAGACTTTCGACCGTATTGTTGGAGTTAGGGTGAAGGTCAGGCAGAATTCGCCAGGCGTGTTCAGTGGTATCTCCCCCGCCAAAGTCCAATGGTACCGGGTCGGTTGAAGCAGGATCCATACCTGGTTCGGCTGGATGAAATTTCGTATCAGAACGATATCTTTTGAAGAGGAAAAGCACCATGATCAGACAGCAACTTGGCAAGCTGATTTGGGGGGTGGTTTTCGTCAGTCTCATGAGCGTGGCCAGTGCCGATATCCTGTTGATCGAAAAGGTTCGCGAACGCATGCTGCGCGATCTTCCGGTCAATGGCCTTTCCATGGACGAGGTCGAATCACGCTACGGCACACCACTTAACCGTTCCGGCCCGGTCGGTGAACCACCGATCACGCGCTGGACCTACGACGATTACAGCGTGTATTTTGAGCATCGCCTGGTGATTGAAAGCGTGCTGCACCACGAAGCTGTTACGCGTCGTGCTGACCAGCAATCAAACTGATTCATCTCATTCTTCAGACGATTTTCTGGTTCAGTCGATGTCGCATGCTGAATTTCGATTACCGGCCGAATGGGAACGCCAGAGTGCCATCCTGCTCGCCTGGCCGCACCCATCGGGCCATTGGTCGGAGCGCCTTGATGCGATCCAGGAAGAGTTTGTTGTCCTGATCAGCGCGATTCTCCAGCATCAACAGGCCATTGTGCTGGTCCATCCCGGCGATCGCTCGGCTGCAGCGCGGCTGGGCGATCAGCCTGGGCTGCATTGCCTGGACATTCCGTTTGACGATACCTGGTGTCGCGACTACGGGCCGATTACCCTGGTCGGTTCTGGCCAGCGCCTGGCCCTGGATTTTCATTTCAACGGTTGGGGTGGCAAATATCCGGCCGCACGCGACAACCGGGTCAACCTGCATCTGTCACGACATGAGTTGTTTAATCGTATTGCGTTTCGCCAGTCGCTGTTTGAGCTGGAAGGCGGGGCGATTGAAAGCGACGGTCGCGGCCGGCTGCTGGTCAACTGGCATTGCCTGGAAACCCGGCATCCGCACCTGTCGCGCCGCGAAATCCGGCATGAACTGCACGAACTGCTCAATATAGACGAAGTGATTGGGGTCGAGATCGAGCCAATGGCCGGTGACGATACCGACGGGCATATCGATACGCTGGTCCGGTTTGTCGATACCACGACCCTGGTATTTCAGCTTCAGGCCGATTCCGAGCGCAGCGCGCTGCTGCGCGGTCAGCTCGAGGCGCTGCGTCAGGCCGACGGCCAGCCCTATCGACTGATTTCGCTGCCGTTCGCCGAAGGATTCGATCCTGGACTGCCGGCCAATTATGCCAACTTTTTGCTGATCAATGAGGCCTGCCTGGTGCCAGCCTATGGTGTGCCAGCCGATGAACAGGCCTGCGCCATACTGGCCGAGCTGTTTCCGGGCCGCACCATCGAGCCGGTGCCCGCACGCACGATGATCAGCCAGTTTGGCGGTCCGCATTGCGCCACCATGAATATTCCGGCGGCCCTGGCGTGAACCCGATCATTCGTGTCGCGCTGATCCAGCAAGCCATGGGACCCGATATTGAGGCCAATCGACAGACCTCGCTGGAAGGTATTGCCCAGGCCGCGGCCGACGGGGCCGACCTGGTCGTGCTTCCCGAACTGCATGCATCCGAATACTTCTGCAAGTACCAGGATCCGGACTTGTTCGACCTGGCCGAACCACTGGACGGCCCGACCCGTCATGTGCTGGGCGACGCTGCGCGTCGCCATGAACTGGTGATTGTTGGCAGTGTCTTCGAGCATCGGGCCGCCGGACTGGCTCACAACACCGCCATTGTGCTGGAGCGAAACGGCGATCTGGCGGGGTTTTACCGGAAAATGCATATTCCTGACGATCCCGGTTACAACGAAAAGTTCTATTTCACTCCGGGGGATCTGGGTTTCGAGCCGATCGATACCAGTGTCGGGCGTCTGGGTGTGTTGGTGTGCTGGGATCAGTGGTACCCGGAAGCGGCGCGATTGATGGCCCTGTCTGGCGCTGAATTGCTGATTTATCCGACCGCGATCGGCAAGAACCCGGAGGACGACGAGGATGAACAGCTCAGACAACTGGATGCCTGGCGCACGATTCAGCGTGGACATGCCGTGGCCAATGGTTTGCCGGTGGTTGCCTGCAATCGGGTTGGTTTCGAGCCGGATCGATCGGGTAACGGGCTTTATGCCGAGTTCTGGGGCCACAGCCTGATCGCCGGCCCGCAGGGCGAGATCATCGATGAGGCCGGAACCGAGGCCGAAGTCATCGTGGCTGATATCGATCTGTCCAGAGGCGAGCAGGTTCGCCGGATGTGGCCGTTCCTGCGTGATCGCAGAATCGATGCCTACGCCGACCTGCTCAAGCGCTGGCGCCGTTAAGATTTTCCTGACTACGCCAACACCTCTGCCATCGCCGAGAGGGGTAGGTTTGGTGGCAGGCGGCACCACCGGATGCTCGAAGCGATCGATAGGCACGGGAATGGCATCGCATCAGAGGGATTTCGGTATCATACGCAGCTGATCTGGTTGCCTGACATCTTGCCATGGATTCGACCTCTTTGACTGCCCTGTCGCCGCTGGATGGGCGCTACGCCGCTCGTTTGACCGGACTGCGACTGATCTGCTCCGAAGCCGGTCTGATTCGCCATCGTATTCAGGTTGAAATTGCCTGGTTCAAAGCACTTGCCGCCTGCCCCGAGTTTACCGCCCTGCCCTCGCTGGACCCGGATGACGAATCATTTCTGGACGCGCTGGTCAGCGATTTTTCCAATCAGGATGCGGCAGCTGTCAAGGCCATCGAACAGACCACCAATCATGATGTCAAGGCCGTTGAATACTGGCTGAAGCAGCAGATGAGCTCGCGACCCGGGCTGGCCAGGGTGAAGGAATTTGTCCATTTTGCCCTGACATCGGAGGACATCAATAACTTGTCATGGGCGCTGATCGTCAAAGCCGCCATCGAGACTGAACTGGACCCGCTGTTGGCCCGCCTGGACCGCCAACTCGAAGATCTGGCCATTGCCAGCGCTGAGCTGTCAATGCTTTCGCGAACCCACGGCCAGACCGCCTCGCCGACCACCCTGGGCAAGGAAGTCGCCAACGTGGTGTTCCGTCTGCGCCGGCAGCGCCGCATTCTCAACCAGGTTGAACTCAGTGGCAAGATCAACGGGGCGGTCGGCAACTTCAATGCCCACCGGGTGGCCTGCCCGGCTATCGACTGGCCGGAACTGTCGCGCACCGTGGTCGAGGACCTGGGACTGGTGTTTAATCCCTATACCACCCAGATCGAGCCCCATGACATGCTGGCCGAACTCAGCCACGCGCTGGTCCGGATCAATACCGTGCTGCTGGATTTTGCCCGTGACGCCTGGGGCTATGTCTCGCTGGGTTATTTTCGCCAACGTCTGGTTGCAGGGGAAGTCGGTTCATCGACCATGCCGCACAAGGTCAATCCGATCGACTTCGAGAATGGCGAGGGCAATCTTGGCCTGGCCAATGCGCTGCTGGAACACCTGGCCGCCAAGCTACCGGTATCGCGCTGGCAGCGCGACCTGACCGATTCAACCGTTCAGCGCAGCCTGGGCAGCGCTTTTGGCTACTGTTCCCTGGCCTGGCAATCCATCCTGCGTGGGCTTGATCGGGTCGCACCCAACGAACAACGGCTGGCCGAGGATCTGAACCAGGCCTGGGAAGTCCTGGCCGAGGCCGTTCAGACTGTCATGCGCCTGCACGGCGTACCCGAGCCTTACGAAAAACTCAAGGCGCTGACACGCGGGCAAGGAATCACGCGCGAACGCTTGCGCGAGTTTATCCAGGCGCTGGAGATTCCCGAGACCGATCGGAAACGTCTGCTCGAGCTGACGCCGGCCGGCTATACCGGCAACGCCGCCGAAATGGCGCGGGCTATTTCGCGTTACCAATGACCGAGTTGATGATCGTCGATGGTTTCGATGCTGACCGGTTTCTCAAAGAGTCATGGCAAACCCGGCCCTGTCTGATCCGGAACTGGCTCCGTCCATGCGCCATTGATCTGGATACCCTGTTGACAACCGCTGATGACCATGAACTGCCCGCACGTGCGAGCCGGACATTGCCTCGCACTTGCCGACAGCGCGCGGCTGGCCATCGTCGAGCGGGTTGACAAGTGGGTGCTGTTCGTCAATGGCGAAGAACTAACCTGTGGTCGTGAACAGGCAGGCGAGCTTTGCCGAACACGGCAAATTGACAGCTGTTGGCTGAACAACCGCCCGGACCTGGAGCAGTTGATCGAACTGGCTGCGATCGGGTATTTTTCCCGACCTCAAATCGTTTCCAGACCTTTTCGGCGTTTACACGCCCACCTCTCATCCAGCCCCGTTATAATCACGCGCTGTCCTGATTTTCGCCGAGCCCAGAGCACTTGACCATGACCGATTACCTCCAGCAGCAGTACCGGACTTCTCACCTGTCCGGCACCAACGCCGCCTATGTGGAGGATCTCTACGAACGGTGGCTGGACGATGCCGGAACCGTGCCGGCGCATTGGCAGCAGCTGTTCCGGGAGCTTAACGAGACCTCGGATGATGACACACGTCACCAGGCAATCGCACACTATTTCCGGAATCTGGATTCCAATGGCCGTGGTTTCATCGCACCGATGGCCGAGGATTTCAAGCAGGCCGGCGTATTACGCTTGATCAACGCCTATCGAGTCCGTGGTCACAAACGTGCCCGTCTGGATCCGCTCGATCTGAGTGAACGTCCGCAGGTTCCCGATCTCGATCTGGGCTTTCACAGCTTGAGCGAATCCGATCTGATTACCACTTTCCATACCGGATCACTGGCCGCACCTGATCATCTCCCGCTCAACGAGATTATCGACATCTGTCAAAGCACTTACTGCGGATCGATCGGCGTGGAATACATGCATATTGCCGATACGGAACAGCGCCAGTGGTTGCAAAAACGACTGGAAACAACCCGCGGCAACTACACCCCGACGAAGGAAGATCGTCTGCGTCTGCTTGACAAGCTCACTGCCGCCGAAGGCATGGAAAAATACCTTCACTCGAAATATGTCGGGCAGAAGCGCTTCTCGCTCGAAGGCGCGGAAAGCATGATCCCCTTGTTCGATACCCTGATCCGCCATTCTGGCAGTCAGGGGATCCGCGAAATGGTCATCGGAATGGCTCATCGCGGCCGACTCAACGTCCTGGTCAATATCCTGGGTAAAAGTCCGGGCGAATTGTTTGCCGAATTTGACGGGGTGATTGCCAAGGATGATCCCACCCGATCAGGTGATGTCAAATATCACATGGGATTCAGCTCGGATGTTCGAACCCCGGGCGGTATCATGCACCTGGCGCTGGCCTTCAATCCATCACATCTGGAAATCGTCAACCCGGTCGTGGCCGGTTCCGCGCGCGCCCGGCAGAGCCGACTTGGTGACCACAGCCATGAGCAGGTAATGCCGGTGCTGGTACACGGTGATGCGGCGATCGCCGGTCAGGGCGTGGTCATGGAACTGCTGAATATGTCACAAGCGCGTGGCTTTGCGGTTGGCGGCACGTTTCATATCGTGGTCAATAATCAGATCGGATTTACCACCTCGAATCCCATAGACGCCCGCTCGACCTTGTATTGCACCGAAGTGGCCAAAATGGTTCAGGCACCGATTCTGCATGTCAACGGGGACGACCCGGAGGCTGTCGTGTACGCCACTCGCCTGGCTGCCGATTTCCGCCGTCAATACAAGAAAGACGTCGTGATCGACCTGGTTTGCTATCGTCGCCATGGCCACAACGAAGCCGACGAACCGGCGGCCACACAGCCGCGCATGTACCAGGTCATTCGCCAGCTTGATTCGGTGCGCAAGCAGTACGCCGATGCCCTGCTGCAGGAAAACTTGATCGACTCGGACTACCTGGAGCAGTCCTTTTCAGAGTTCCGTGACAAACTTGACGCCGGTGAGCCCGTGGTTGAGCTGGTGCCCAAGGAAGAAGCACTGGTCACGGTTGACTGGGCTCCATTCCTGGACAAGGACTGGCGTGAACCGACCGAGACCGGCATGGGCCTGGACGAGATTCGCAGTCTGTCGGAGAGCTTGACCCGCTTGCCGAATGATTTTGAGCTGCACAAACAGGTTGAGCGCATCATGGGATCCCGCCGCAAGATGGCCGCCGGTGAACAGCCGATGGACTGGGGTTTCGCCGAGACCATGGCCTATGCCGGCCTGATCAATGCGGGACATGGTCTGCGCCTGGTTGGTCAGGACTCCGGTCGCGGCACGTTTTTCCACCGCCATTCGGTGCTGCATGATCAAAATAACGGCCGGACCTGGATTCCGCTGGCCGATCTTTCCGCTGAACCGCGCAAGGTCACGATTATCGATTCGCTGCTGAGCGAGGAGGCGGTGCTGGGCTTCGAGTATGGCTATGCTACGGCCGATCCCGGAACCCTGGTGATCTGGGAAGCCCAGTTTGGCGACTTTGTCAACGGCGCTCAGGTAGTCATCGACCAGTTCATTGCCTCCGGGGAGGCCAAGTGGGGCCGATTGTGCGGTCTGGTCATGTTTTTGCCGCACGGCTACGAGGGCCAGGGCCCCGAGCATTCCTCGGCCCGCCTGGAACGTTTTTTACAGTTGTGTTCCGGCAACAATATCCAGGTTTGTGTCCCGACCCTGCCTGCGCAAATGTTCCATATGCTGCGCCGGCAGATGCTCAGGCCATTCCGCAAGCCACTGATTGTATTGACGCCAAAATCACTGCTGCGTCACAAGGCTTCGACGTCCGCGCTGGACGACCTGGTCAATGGTCAGTTCGCGGTGGTCATCGATGACCCTGCCCGGCCAGAATCGGACCAGGTCAAGCGAATCGTATTCTGTGCCGGCAAGGTGTATTTCGATCTGGCCCAGGAGAAGGAAAAGCAGGAAATCGATGATATTGCGCTGGTGCGGGTCGAGCAGCTCTACCCGTTTCCGCGCGAAGAAGTGCAGGCGATCATCGAGCGATATGGCAAGGCCGATGAGGTGATCTGGTGTCAGGAAGAGCCGATGAACCAGGGTGCCTGGTTCCAGATTCGCCACCATCTGCAAGCCTGCATCGGCGACAAACAATCGCTCAGGTACACCGGTCGTGCCGGCTCATCGTCACCGGCGGTCGGTTACTACCAGGTACATACCGAACAACAGAAACGACTGGTCAGCCAGGCGTTGACCCACGGCGAAGGCATAGCGTAAGGATTATCAAATGAGTTCAGAAATCAAGGTCCCCAATCTCCCGGAATCAGTCTCTGATGCAACGGTTGCCAAGTGGCACAAGAAGCCCGGCGATCAGGTGACACGGGATGAAAACCTCGTTGATCTGGAAACCGACAAGGTCGTTCTGGAAGTGCCGGCACCGGCCAACGGTATCCTCAAGGAGATCAGTGCCGATACCGGTGAAACCGTCAGCGAAGGTCAGGTGCTGGGGCTGCTGGAGGAAGGCCAAGCACCATCCCGGCCGGACCAGGACGATGGTACCGACGAAGACAAGAATAAAAAGTCCGGTGACGGCAAGGATGCCGAACAGGACCCGAATACGGACGATGACGACAACAAGCGTTCTGACGAGAATTCGGAAACCGGAAAGGACAGCGGCAAGAAAGGCGCCGCCCCCTCGCCTTCGGCACGTCGAGCGGCAGCCGAAAACGAGGTCGATACCGCTGAGGTAACCGGCAGTGGGCGTGGTGGCCGGATAACCAAGCCGGATGTCATGCGCCATGTTCAGGGTGGCGGCGGCCCGCGCCAGGAAGAGCGGGTCAAGATGTCGCGCCTGCGTTCACGTATCGCCGAGCGGATGAAAGAAGCGCAGAACACCGCGGCCATCCTGACTTCGTTCAATGAGGTCAATCTGCAGGCGGTCATGGATTTGCGCGCGCGCTACAAGGACGACTTTGCCGACAAGCATGGGGTCAAACTCGGCTTTATGTCGTTCTTCGTCAAGGCCTGCTGTGAAGCGCTGCAGAAGCATCCGGTGGTCAATGCTTCGGTGGACGGTGATGAGATCATCTATCACGCTTACCAGGATATCGGCATCGCCGTTTCCACTGATCGTGGCCTGCTGGTTCCGATTCTGCGCGATGCCCATCGGATGAGTCTGGCCGAGATTGAAGCCGGCATCGCCGACTATGCCAGCAAGGCGCGCAAGGGCTCCATTCAGCTGGAAGATCTGCAAGGCGGCACGTTTACCATCACCAACGGCGGCGTCTTCGGATCACTGCTGTCGACACCGCTATTAAATATGCCGCAAAGCGCTATTCTGGGCATGCACACCATCAAGGAGCGCCCGATTGCCGAAAACGGCGAGATCGTGATCCGGCCGATGATGTACATTGCCCTGTCCTACGATCATCGCATTGTCGATGGCAAAGATGCCGTGCAGTTCCTGGTTGCAGTCAAGGAAGCACTGGAAGATCCGGCTCGCATGCTGTTGGGCCTGTGAGCGCTTTGGCATACCTGATGCGCTACGCAAGAACTTGAGGATTCAACGTAATGGCTGACAAAGAATTCGATCTGATCGTGATTGGTGGTGGGCCTGGCGGCTATGCAGCGGCCATTCGCGCAGCTCAACTGGAGCTGAAAACCCTGTTGATTGATGATCGTCAGGGTGATGATGGCAAGCCGGCACCGGGTGGCACCTGTCTGAATGTCGGCTGCGTGCCATCCAAGGCGCTGCTGGACTCGTCCAAGCACTACCACCATATCCAGCACGACTACGCCGAACACGGTATTTCGGTCGATGGGGTGAAGATGGATATCGGCAAGATGATCGAGCGCAAGCGCAAAATCGTCAAGCAACTCAACAGCGGGCTGATGCAGCTGTTCAAGGCCAACAAGATCGAGTTCGTCAATGGACGCGGCAAGTTGCTGGCTGATCGACGGGTCGAGGTCTTGCCACACGACGGTGACAACGTTGAGGCAACCGGCAAACACGTCATGCTGGCCGCTGGCTCGGTACCCTTCTCTATCCCCAACGTGGAAATCGACGACAAGCACATTGTCGATAATGTCGGCGTACTGGAGTTCGACGCGGTACCTGAACGCCTCGGTGTCATCGGGGCCGGCGTGATCGGCCTGGAAATGGGCAGTGTGTGGTCGCGTCTGGGTGCCGAAGTTGTGTTGCTCGAAGCCATGGACGAGCTGTTGATGGCGGTCGACAAGGATATCGCCCGCGCCGCCGGACGCGAATTCAAGAAGCAGGGACTGGATATTCGGCTTGGGGCGAGAGTATCGGGTGCCGAAGTGGTTGACGGAAAGGTCAAGGTGACCTACAAGGACAACAAGGGCGAGCAAACGGAGACTTTTGATCGTCTGCTGGTTGCCGTGGGCCGCAAAGCGGCCACCGACGGTCTTCTGGCCGACGATAGCGGCGTCGAGCTGACCGATCGCGGTCAGGTCAAAGTCGATGATGATTGCCGCACCAGTGTTGAAAACGTCTGGGCCATTGGTGACCTGGTACGCGGCCCCATGCTGGCGCACAAGGCATCGGAAGAAGGCATCGCGGTAGTCGAAAAGCTGGCCACCGGCCACGGACACATCAATCTTGACACGATTCCCTGGGTCATCTACACCGACCCCGAAATCGCCTGGGTAGGAAAAACCGAGAAGCAGCTGGAGGAGGCCGGTATCGCCTACCGTTCCGGAAACTTCCCGTTTGCCGCGACCGGGCGCGGCCTTGCCATGGGCAATGCGACTGGTCACGTCAAGATTCTGGCCGATCAAGACGATGACCGGATTCTCGGTGTCCAGATTGTCGGACCGGGCGCCTCCGAGCTGATCGCCGAGTGCGTTGTCGCCATGGAATTTGCCGGCTGCAGCGAAGATCTCGCCCGCATTGTTCACGCTCACCCCACCTTGTCCGAAGCCGTGCACGAGGCTGCCCTGGCGGTCGACAAGCGCGCTATTCACAAAGCTAATTAGGGAATGGCCCAAGCACCACCATGACCATTGACATTCCGAAAACTTTCAAAGCCCTGCGCATTTTCGACGACGAAGACGGCTATCAAGCCAGGATCGTCGAGCAGACCATAGACGAGCAATCCGACGGCGATGTCGTGGTCCAGGTTGCCTGGTCCAGTGTCAACTACAAGGACGCGCTGGCCGGAACCGGCAAAGGCAAGATTCTGCGCAAGTTCCCTTTGAACGGCGGTATTGATATGGCCGGAACGGTGGCCAAGAGTCAATCCGAGCGGTTTCGGGAAGGTGACCCGGTATTGATGACCGGTTGCGGACTGTCGGAAGTTCGCGACGGCGGTTACAGCGAGTTTTTGCGAGTGCCATCCGAATGGCTTGTACCCCTTCCCGACGGTTTGTCGCTGAAAGAGTCAATGTTGCTGGGAACGGCCGGTTTTACCGCCGCATTAAGCCTTTATCGGATGGAAGCCAACGGCCAGACGCCGGACATGGGGCCGATCTGCATCACCGGTGCCAGCGGAGGTGTCGGCTCATTGGCAGTCGATATTTATTCGCGGGCCAGCTATCAGGTAACGGCGATCAGCGGCAAGCTGGACGAATTTGACTGGTTGCACCAGCTCGGTGCCGATCAGTGCATTTCTCGCCACGAGCTGTATTGGCCGGAAACCCCGCTGGCCTCGGCCCGCTTTGCCGGAGCGCTGGACAACGTTGGCGGCGATACGCTGTCCGGCCTGACCCGTGTCATCGAACCCTGGGGCAATATCGCCTCCTGCGGCATGGCCGGGGGCATTGGAGTGCAGACAACCGTCATGCCTTTCATTATTCGGGGGATTGGACTGCTCGGTATCAATTCGGCCGGTTGCCCCTACCCCTTGCGCGAGAAAATCTGGCAACGGCTCGCAAAAGACTGGAAACCGCAGCATCTTGATCTTATCGCCGCCGAACCGGTTGATATGGGCGGGCTGCCGGCAGTGTTTGAACGCTTGCTCGACGGGCAAGGGCGCGGTCGTGTGCCCGTCCGCATTGGGGTACACTAAGCGCTACCGTCGCGGCGCAATTCAAGTATGATGACTGTCACCGCATTTGCTCAAAGCAACGATGTCCTTAAAAGGGTGCAACATGGCCAAAGTTCTGATTGTTGATGATTCTGAAACCCAGCTTTATTCGCTGACCAAGATTGTTGAGGGTGCCGGCCACGAGGTGGTCACCGCCAACAACGGTGAAGAGGGAGTGGAAAAAGCGATTGCCGAAGTTCCTGACCTGATTTTGATGGATGTGGTAATGCCTGGCCTGAATGGCTTTCAGGCAACACGGAAGATTTCCAAGGACAAGACCACCGCCAATGTGCCGGTGATCTTCGTCACCACCAAGGATCAGGAAACCGACCGGATCTGGGGCATGCGTCAGGGAGCATCGGCCTACATTACCAAGCCGGTAGACAAAAGCACGCTGATCGCAGCCATGAACAAGGCGCTCAACGGCTGATGGCAACCATCAAGGCTGGCGACCGACTGCCCGAAGGTATTCTGACGGTTTCAGGACCGGATGGCCCCGTGCCAACCCAGGCATCCGAACTTCTGGGTGCTGGACGCGTGGTGCTGTTTGCCGTGCCCGGAGCGTTTACCCCGACCTGCTCTGCCCGACATCTGCCGGGCTACATTGAGCATGCGTCAGCATTCAGAGACAAGGGTGTGGACCGCGTCGTCTGCATGGCGGTCAACGATATTTTTGTCTTGCAGGCTTGGGCCCAGCAGGGACAGGTCGGCGACAGCGTCACCATGGCGGCTGATGGCAATGGAGACTATACGCGAGCGTTGGGTCTTGAAATGGATGCCAGCGCCTTCGGCATGGGCCGGCGTTCGCAACGTTTTGCCTTGATTGCCAACGACGGCATTGTCGAGGCCGTTATGGTCGAAGGGCCTGGCGAATTCAGGGTCTCCAGCGCAGAGTACATCCTGGATCAGCTTTGATCAGCTAGGCTGATTTTCGGCCAGCTCCTCAGGGTGAGGGCTGCTCGTAGCGGACTGGATTGATTCCCTGAGGCTCGATGATGCCGAGTTGAAAGCCGCCCCACAACAGGCCCAGCAGGGCCAGTGACAGTCCGACCCGCCAACTCAAGCGCCGCACTGCGCGATCTCCTTCGCCCTGGTCGCTGACCAGGAAATAGAAGCTTGATGCCAGCGTGTAGAGAATGGCCAGGAATATTCCGATAATGATGATTTTGCTCAGCAAGGGTGGCGACCTCGAATTGACATGTCTGTATTATAAAGATGTTCAGTGAGTGACTCTGCAACGAAATCCGGCATCCGGCGAATCCTGCTGCTGACGATTCCGCATTTGGCGGCTATTCTGGCTGTGACCTTGTGCATCCGGCTGGCATTCTGGCAACTCGACCGGGCCGAAGAAAAAACCGCTTTGCTGATGCTGTGGAAAACTGCCGCCGCCGCGCCTCTGACCGGCAGCGATGCCGACGAGTTGCCCCGCTATACCCGGATCAACGCTGTCGGCCGGCTGGATGCCGAACGCCATATTCTTCTCGACAATCAGATCCGCAATAATCATACCGGTGTCCATGTATTCAGCCTGTTCGAGCCGGCAGATTCTGACCAGATTTACCTGGTCAACCGCGGTTGGCAGCCGTGGCAGCGCCATTCCGGTCGCTGGCCCGAGTTCGATACGCCTGACGGGGAGATTGTCGTGACCGGGCGAATCAACGAAGCACCTCAACCCGGCGTGCGACTGGGTCAGGCTGATCCGCTGGATGCCGAGAACTGGCCCAACCTGATGACCTACCTGGAAATTGACCTGATTGAAAATGCCTTGAACCAATCAGTGGCATCGAAAATCATTCTTCTCGATCCGAACCATGCCGCCCATTTGAGCGGTGACGAGTGGACCCTGATCAGTATGGGGCCGGAACGGCACCGAGCCTATGCTTTCCAGTGGGCTGCCATGGCGGCTGCGCTGATGGTTATTTGGCTGGCTCTGACCTTGAAAAGCCTTGCAAGACGATTGAAATGACAATGAATCGAAAAATCCTGATTCTGGTATTCCTGCTGTTTGCCGCGCCGGTTGTCGTGGCGATTCTGCTCAACAGCCAGTGGATTGACTGGCAGCCCGGTAGCACCCGCAATCACGGTGAGCTGATTCAACCGGTTGTCCCTATCCCGGAGTTCACCGATTCGCATGGATCAGCAGCAACCATTGAGCGCTCAGATCTGCTGGATCGCTGGCAGCTGATTCATTTACGTGACAGCGCTTGTGACGACGACTGTTTGCGTGATCTTTACTGGTTGCGCCAGGTTCGTCGAGCACAGGACCGTCATCAGCCCGACATCGGTCTCGTCCTGATCAGTAAACCCGAGGTCAATGCCGAGATACGGGCACAGATCGCGCAGTTGGCCGATGATTTCGTGATTATCGATGGCGCTACGGCGGCATCGCTGACTCAGACCTTTCCCGGCCATGAGAATATGCCGCTTCACTACATTGCAGACCCCATGACCAATATAATATTGCGCTACCCTGGTGAAGCCGATCCCAATGGTATTCGTAAAGATCTGCGCCGCCTGCTTACATGGACGCAACGAGACTGAATTCGATGACTGCTCGCCACTACAATCGTCTTGTTTTGTTTACGCTGGGTGTGACGTTGATCGTTATCGTCCTTGGTGCCTGGGTCCGGCTGACCGATGCCGGGCTGGGCTGTCCGGACTGGCCCGGTTGCTATGGTGAATTGACCTGGCCCAAGTCCGAACAATCCATCAGCGAGGCAAACGTCCGTTGGGCCGAGCGGCCCGTGGAATCGGGAAAGGCAATGCGCGAAATGGTGCATCGCTATGTGGCCGGATTCCTGGGGTTGCTTGTACTCAGTCTGGCCGTACTGGCCTGGCGACGCCGCAGCCAGCCGGGACAGCCGGTCGTGCTTCCACTGGTACTTCTTGGCCTTATCATCTTTCAGGCGGCACTTGGCATGTGGACGGTAACGCTGCTGTTAAAACCAGCCATTGTGTTGGCGCATCTTGTTGGTGGCCTGTTGACTTTCAGCCTGCTTTGCTGGCTTTACTGGCGAACGCGCCCTGAGCCGCTACAAGCCACATTGCCGCAACGCCGACTGCGCACCCCTGTATTGATCGGCGCGCTTGTCCTGGCAGGACAAATCCTGCTGGGCGGCTGGGTCAGCACCAACTACGCCGCCCTGGCCTGTCCCGACTTCCCGACCTGTATGGGTCAGGTCTGGCCCGAACAGAATTACCGCGAGGGCTTCCGGCTCTGGCGGGGCGTGGGAGTGGATTACGAGGGTGGCATTCTGGACCAGTCTGCCCGCATGGCCATACATATCGCCCATCGTCTGGGTGCCCTGGTCGTCCTTGGCGTTTTTGGCTGGTTGCTGTGGCTGCTTTTCAAAACGCCGGGTATGCTCAGGCCAGGCACGGTGCTTGCAACCTTGCTGATTACCCAGATCACGCTGGGGGTGTTGAACGTTGTGCTGGGCCTTCCGCTGGCTGTGGCCGTCGCCCATAACGGCATCGCAGCTCTATTGCTCGGGGCCATGGTCTATCTGCTGATCCTGACGACTCGGCCCGTCACGCCCCCTTGATGGTATCTGCTGCGCCCAAGCGCGTCGGGCGATTTCTCGCGCTTTGCAAGCTGCGCGTCGTCGCATTGATCGTCTTTACCGCGATTGTCGGCATGGCGCTGTCCGTGCCGGGGATGATTCCGCTTGATGCCCTGATTATTGGCAGCCTCGGAATCGGCCTGGCAGCCGCCAGCGCAGCCGCCATCAATCATCTTCTGGATGCCCGCACCGACATCATCATGGCGCGCACCCGCAATCGGCCCCTACCGCGGGGTGAGCTCAGCGAACGCCAGGTATTGATATTCGCGCTGACGCTGGCAACACTTTCGATGATTCTGCTGATTGTCTTCATCAATGTGTTGACCGCCGTACTGACCTTTGCCAGCCTGATCGGTTATGCCATCATCTATACCGCCTGGCTGAAGCGGGCAACCTCGCAGAATATCGTTATTGGCGGTGCGGCCGGCGCTGCCCCGCCGATTTTAGGCTGGACCGCGGTCACCGGTGATATTCACGCCCATGCGTTGATCCTGTTCCTGATCGTGTTTGTCTGGACGCCTCCGCATTTCTGGGCCCTGGCCATTTATCGTCGACACGACTACGCAGCCGCTGACGTGCCCATGCTGCCGGTTACTCATGGTGTGGAGTTCACCCGCCTGCAGATACTCTTCTATTCCATCATCCTGGTACTCGTCACGCTCCTGCCGTGGTTGACCGGCATGAGCGGCATGGTCTACCTGGCCGGCTCCATCGTGCTCAATATCGGCTTTCTTGGCTACGCCGTGGCCATGCTCAGGCCGCGCAGTGAGCAGCTGGCCATGCAGATGTTCAACTATTCCGTGATCTACCTGATGGCGCTGTTTGCCTTTTTGCTGATCGATCACTATCTCTAATTGTTTAAGCTCACAAGAGACCGACTTCATGTCTGAACTGTCCAAACCCGTCTCGCCGCTGCATCAACTCGAAGCGCACGATGAATTTATCGCCCGCCATATCGGACCAGCTCCGGCCGATATAGACCAAATACTGGATGTCATCGGCTGTGAATCACTGGATGCATTGATGCGCGAGACCATGCCGGGCGGTATCTTGGACTCTCAGCCGCTGGAAATGGCGCGCTGCGATAATGAAGAGCGGGTGCTCGAACAACTGCGAGAAATCGCCGCCAGCAATACGCTCAGCCACAGCATGATCGGCCTGGGATACCACCCGACCATCACACCACCGGTTATTCAGCGCAATGTGCTGGAAAATCCCGGCTGGTACACCGCCTACACGCCCTATCAGGCCGAGATTTCCCAGGGCCGCCTGGAGGGCATGCTGAACTTTCAGCAGATGGTCATGGACCTGACCGGTATGGAACTGGCCAACGCCTCCCTGCTCGATGAAGCCACGGCTGCGGCCGAAGCCATGGCCATGCTGCGCCGGGTCAACCGCAAGGCCAAGAGCAACGTCTTCCTGATCGATGCGAACACGCTTCCTCAGACGATTGACGTGGTCGCCAATCGCGCCCGGCACCTGGAGATCGAGGTCAGGGTGACCGATGACCTTGCCCGGGAACTCGATCAAACCGACTGCTTCGGCGTTCTGACCCAGTATCCGGGCAGTGACGGACGGATTGTCGACATCGCCGCGGTGATCAGCAAGGCGCACGACAAGGGCGCGCTGGTTGCCGTGGCCTCCGATCTGATGGCGCTGGCCCTGTTGACGCCTCCCGGGGAGTTCGATGCCGACGTGGTTGTCGGTTCAGCCCAGCGCTTCGGCGTCCCGATGGCCTACGGCGGTCCGCATGCCGCGTTTCTGGCCACCCGCGAGGACTACCGCCGCAGTGTGCCAGGCCGCATCATCGGCGTTTCGCGAGATCGCCTCGGCGCACCGGCACTGCGCATGGCCCTGCAGACGCGCGAGCAGCATATCCGGCGCGAAAAGGCGATGAGCAATATCTGCACGGCCCAGGCCCTGCTGGCCGTGATGGCCGGCTTCTACGGTGTCTGGCATGGTGCCGACGGCATTCGCAAGATCGCGCGCCGTATCCATCGGCATTGCTGTCTGTTGGGCCAGGCCCTGACGACCGAAGGTTTTGAACTGGTCAACGATCAGTATTTCGATACCCTGTCGGTCCGGGTCGACGAACCGCTGCGGCAGGCCTTGCTCCACCGCGCCCAGCGTGCCGGCCTCAATCTGCGCGCCGATCAGGATGGCATCATCGGCATCAGCATCAACGAATGCACCCGCCGACGCCATATCAGCGATTTACTGAAACTGTTTACCGGCAGCGAGATGGACCTGGCCAAACTGGATCAAACATTGCCGACCGAACACAGCGCAATTCCGGCGTCACTTCGTCGCCAGTCGCCGTTCATGACCCACGAAGTGTTCGAGCGTTATCACTCCGAGACCGAGATGCTGCGGTATCTCAAGCGCCTGGAGAATCGCGACCTGAGCCTGACTCACGCGATGATTCCGCTGGGTTCGTGCACGATGAAGCTCAATGCCACGGCTGAAATGATGCCGGTGACCTGGCCCGAATTCGCTAGCCTGCATCCATTCTGTCCGTGGGATCAGGCGCGCGGCTACCACACCCTGATCGGTGAACTCGAAGACATGCTCAAGAGCCTGACCGGCTTTGCGGCCATCTCGCTGCAGCCCAACGCCGGATCCCAGGGCGAGTATGCCGGCCTGCTGGCGATCAAGGCGTTTCATGAAAGCAACGGTGACAGTCACCGCAACGTCTGCCTGATCCCATCGTCGGCCCACGGCACCAACCCCGCCAGTGCCCAGATGGTGGGCATGGATATCGTCGTGGTGGGCTGCGATGCGAAAGGCAATATCGACCTGGCCGACCTGGAAAGCAAGATCGACAAGCACCGCGACCGACTGGCTGCACTGATGATTACCTACCCGTCTACGCACGGCGTGTTCGAGGAAGAGGTGGTCACGATCTGCGACAAGGTGCGTGCTGCCGGTGGTCAGGTCTACCTGGATGGCGCTAACATGAACGCGCTGGTCGGCTGGTCACGCGTGGCCGATTTTGCCGATGTCTGTCATCTGAACCTGCACAAGACCTTCTGTATCCCGCACGGCGGTGGTGGTCCGGGTGTCGGGCCAATCGGGGTGCGGGATCACCTCAAGGCCTTTCTGCCCGGCCATGTCACCGGCTTGCTGGGCCCTGACCTGGGTTTCAATCCGGCCGTTGCCGGTGCACCCTGGGGCAGCGCGGGTATCCTGCCGATCTCCTGGGCCTATATTCGCTTGATGGGCCGGGACGGCCTGCGCCGTGCGACCCAGGTCGCGATCCTCAACGCCAACTACATTGCCAAACGGCTGGAAGGTCATTTCGACATTCTCTACACCGGACGCAACGGGCGCATTGCCCATGAATGCATCGTCGACCTGCGCCCGTTCAAGGAACAATCCGGAATCACCGAGGAAGATGTCGCCAAGCGCCTGGTCGACTACGGCTTCCATGCCCCAACCATGTCCTGGCCGGTACCCGGGACGCTGATGATCGAGCCGACCGAAAGCGAAGGACTGGCCGAACTCGACCGGTTCATCGATGCATTGATCAGCATCCGCAAGGAAATCGACCAGGTCGCCAACGGCCAGTGGGATGCAGAAGACAACCCGCTGAAAAACGCCCCTCACACCATCCATGAACTGGCCAGCGACGACTGGCCGCACCCTTATAGCCGCGAAGTCGCTGGCTGGCCGGTCCCGTCATTGCGTCTGGGCAAGTTCTACTCGTCGGTCAGCCGCGTCGACAACGTCTACGGCGACCGCAACCTGATCTGCTCCTGCCCACCCATGGAAGCCTGGCAAGACGCCAGTTGAGTAATCTGCGCTAACAGTTAAAACAGGAAAATCATCACGCAGAGCCGCTGAGACGCAGAGGTCGCAGAGAAAAAAGTTAATATATTTTCTCTGCGACCTCAGCGACCTCTGCGCCTCTGCGTGAGACTGCTTTTCAGGCACCTTTGCAAGAGATAACGTTATTCAATCCAGCTTGACCGGAGCCTCGGGACGTTCGGGGAAGCGTGGCGGGTTGGCTTCGATTTTGTTCAGCACTTCTTCGATCGCGCGTTCGAGCTGGGGGTCGCGGCCCGCGATCAGGCTGGCCGGGTCGTTATCGACTTCGATGTCGGGTTCCACGCCCTCCCCTTCGATCACGTAGTTGCCGTTGACATCGGCGAAGCCGAATTCCGGCACGTTGACCGATCCGCCGTCGATCAGCGGGCCGTGACTGGTGATACCGGTTACACCTCCCCAGGACTTCTTGCCGATCAGCGGACCCAGGCCGGCGTTGCGGAACTGCCACGGGAAGATATCGCCGTCGGACGCCGAATTCTCATCCAGCAGTGCCACCAGATGGCCGTTGTAGGCCTGGTTGGGATAGGTGGAGGTGTGCGGCATGGTGCGTGAGTAGCCCAGTGCCAGGGGGCGGCGTGACAGGCGTTCGATCAGCATCTGCGACACGTTGCCGCCGCCATTGGAGCGAACGTCGATGACCAGCCCATCCTTGCGAATCTGCCCATAAAACCACTTGATGAACTCGCGAATACCGTTCGGGCCCATGTCCGGTACGTGCAGGTAACCCACCCGGCCATCGCTGGCCTCGGTGACTCGACGATGATTGTCCAGCACCCAGGCCAGATAGTGCAGTGGGGTCTCATCGCTGATCGGCTGGACAAGGACAATGCGCTCATCACGTCCGTCGGCACGCGCCGATACACTCAACGCAACCGGCTCTCCTGCAGGCAACATCAGGCGCTGGTAGATGTTGTCGTCGGCCGTCAGGGATTGGCCGTTGATCGAGAGCAGGTAATCACCCTCGTTCACATCGACGCCGGTTTCGGTCAGCGGGGAGCGATAGCGCGGTTCGTCGTTCTGACCGGGAAGAATACGGCTGATCCGGTAACGATTGTTCTGAACGGTAAATCGCGCACCCAGCAGCGCAATCGGGTGGCGCTCAGGGAGTCCCTCATCGCCGCCGCTGACATAGGCGTGAGAAATGTTGAGCTCGCCGATCATCTCGCCCATCAGATAATTCAGATCCGAGCGGTGGGCAACGTGTTCCAGCAACGGCCGATACTGGTCGCGCAGTGCCTCCCAGTCGTAACCATGCATATTTTCCACATAGAAATAATCGCGAAAGCGCCGCCACACCTCGTCAAACGCCGTTGCCCATTCGGCCGTCGGGTCGATTCGTGCGCGCAGACCATCCGTCGACACGGTCTCCGGCTCTCGACCTTCCTTGGCGACATCCATCACGCGCCAGTTGCTGCCGCTGCGAGTCAACAGCCGCTTGCTGTCCGCGCTCAGATCAACAAATTGCTGACCATTGGGAAAATCGACAGTCTTCTTGTCGTCGAACTTGAACAGCTTCAGTCGAGGTTGAGCCTCGGGTCCCCGACCGTAGTAAAAGGCACTGCCTTCCACAAAAAGAATGCCACTTTCCACGACGGCCAGGCGATAGTAGTTGCCGGCATCGACCGGTACCCGAATCAGGCGCTGGCTGAGTCCGTCCCAGTCCACATCAATGGCATTGCCTTTCTTGTCGTCATCCTTGCCGTTGTCCGCCTTGGATTTTTCCGAGCTCAGACCCTTTTCTTCAGCGTCTTCCGGGGCAAACGGGTTCTTCGCCGTTGCGTTCAGCGCCAGGGCAAAAATGCCGGTGGTGCGATTGACCGCATAGTTCCACTCACGCTGGGAAATCTGCGGCGCGAATTCGCGATCACCGAGAAAATACAGAAGTTGGCCATCGGATGAGAACGCCGGCTGATATTCCGAGTAAAGCCCGTCGGATATCTGTCGGGTTCGATTCTCTTCAACACTGTAAAGATACAGCGCCCGCAATCCACTTTCCTGGGTCTGACTGAAGGCCAGGTAATCGCCGGCCGGCGACCAGGTGTAGTCACGATTCCGCCAGCCGGGATCACGACCGGCCTCACGCGGTGAGCCCTCACCATTGCTGCGAACAACCAGGATTCGCCCGTCCTTGTCCGAAATCGCGATCCGGGCACCGTCAGGAGAAAACTGCGGGTTGTAGAAAAGGTTCTGATTGCCCGTGGTCAGCGCGCGTGCCGGATCGCTGCCGGTGGCGGATACGATATACAGTTCCTCTTCACCGCTGAAATCCGAAACGAACGCGATTGATTGCCCATCCGGCGACCAGGCAGCTTCGCGGTCATGGGCCGTCGAGCGACGGGTCAGATTGCGCGTGATGCCGTCACCGACCGGTGCATTGAACAGATTGCCGCGCGCTTCAAACAGCACGCGCTGACCGGTGGGACTAAGCCGGGCGCCATTGATCTGATCATTAACCGCAACCCATCGCTCGCGCCGGTTGATTCCATCGTTGGGCACCAGAATCTCCACCGTGTGATCACTGTTCTCACGAGTGTCGAACAGGCGCAGTTCGCCATTTAGCTCATACACAATTCGGCCCTGAGCGTCCGAGCTGGCCCAGCGCACATCGCCGTCACGGTGCCGTGTCAGCTGTTCGGTTTCCAGCGATTCGGGATCGACTCTGTACAGATTCAACTTGCCGTCACGGTCCGAGACGAAGTAACCGATGCCGTCGATCCACATCGGATCACGCTCGGTGCGGGGATGGTCGGTAATCTGGCGGGCGTCATTGGCATCAAGATCGAACAACCACAGGTCCTGGGACCAGCCACCCTGGTAGCGCTTCCAGGTCCGGAAATCACGGAATAGCGGCGAATAGAACACATGGCGTCCATCCTCGCTGAAAGTCCCGGCGCCGGCCACCGGAATCGGCAGCGACTGCGGCAGACCGCCTTCCCGGTCGACCGTGAACAAGGTCGCTGTACTCGAGCCCCAGGCATCACGCTGCGAGCGAAACAGCACGGCCGAGCCATCCGGCGTCCAACCGTAAACCTGGTTGTCGTAACCCCAGCGGGCCGGCAGCGGCCCGGTCGCCGGATACCAGGTCAACTGACGCGGCTCGCCGCCGCTGGAAGGCATCACATACACCTGTTCGTCGCCGCTGTACTGGGCCGTAAACGCAATGCTCCGTCCGTCCGGCGAGAACTTTGGAAACAGCTCCAGGCCCGGATGGCTGGTCAGGCGATAGGCGGTACCGCCGCTGACCGGCGCGCCCCAGAGGTCGCCACCGTAACTGAACACCAATCGGTCGCCGTGAACGTCGGGGAAACGGAGCATTTTTGTGCCGGCCAGCAGGGGCCCGGTCATCAGGAGCAGGCCAGCCAGCGCCAGCAATCGAATCAGAGTGGGGTTTTTCATGAAAGGGTGCCTTGAAATTCGATAGGAAACGGGTGCCGCGGACGCTTTGCCCGCAAGCAGGCCAAGTGTAACCTCGAATATCAGCAAACGGGACGGGCCAGAAGTCATGATCCCGAGGTTCAGATAGAATCAAGCGTTGGCTGACCTAACGTAGGTTACCGATCGAAGCAATTATCTCACCAAATGCGTCAACCATATCCACCAAATCCGCGTCATCGGATTCATTTAATGGGCCAGAAAATACAGTCTGTCCAGATCCTCGCGGGTGTATTCGTTTTTGGAATGCTTCATCCAATCAAGATATCACTTTGTATCGGCCGCTTCAGGCAGGTCAGTGCACGGCAGGAACAAATTGGCGTGGCCAGGGATGTGCACTAAGATTGCAGATAGGGCTCGGTGTTGCCGCTACGGATATCCGCATAGAGCTCGCTGAGTCCTTCTTATCCCGGCTGTCCCCAGCGGTTTAGCTGATAAAGGTGGCTGTCGTTACGTGAATTTCCGAGTGTCAGGATCCGAATTTTTTTTGCGGCTCCTCAGCAGAATCTATGGGTAGATTGAGGCTCTGGTAAAGCACCAAGCGTATGATACAAGGCGACTTCAGCGGCGTGGAAGGTCCGAAAGCCGAAGGATTTTCTGGAGGTCAATTTTGCTTTGGTGTTGAAACCCTCCACAACTCCGCTGGAAAGCTGGCCTTTGGCCCGGAACCAGTTGAGTAAGAGTGGCTGATGTCGGCGTAGCATTTTTGCTGTTTTTTTCATCGGTTCGATCTTTGATCGCATGGTTTTGTACACCACTGGTCGAGGAATTTTCCGGCCCAGTGCGGTGAGACGTAGTTCCAAAAAAGCTGAAATTCCTCCTTCAGCAAATAGGCTCGCACGGACCGAAGGTTGTACTGGACCAGCTCCGCCAATCGGGTCTCCTGTTTGTCGGTCAGATTTTCCGGGCGTTTGAGCAATAGCCAGCGGCTATTGGTCAGCAGGGGTTAGTAGCCGTCGGCCTTCATCTGACGGGCTTCACCGGCTCGCACTTGATCGAGCGCCTTGCCAAAGTGGGCCATGATATGAAAGCGATCGAGTATATTCAGGGACTGGCCAGCCTTCTTGGCGATGACCTTCAGGTACGGCTTCCACATGTCTGAACAGATGTATTTCAATTGCCGGCTTCTTTCGTTGCCGAACCAGCGGAAGAACCGGAGCAGGGTTTTGGCCCGACGCTCGTTGCCGATCCAAAGCAGACGTTTGCAATGGCTGTCGATCTGATAAACCAGCGTCAGGTACTTGTGGTTGCTCTTCCAGGCGATTTCGTCGATCCCGATGGCCTGGATGCCGTTCAAATCCTGATGGGCTCGGCCCCACTCGACCGACCGAAATACGCTCTCCCAGGAAGTCCGAAAGACCACAGCCACTTCCTTCCAGGAAAGACGCCTTGCCCAGCGAGCCAAAAACCAGGCGTAGGCATGGGTCAAGTGGTGCTTGCCCGAAGCCCATGGCAGCCGCTCGACCCGGACGCCGCAATCCGGGCAGGCGACTCGACGCGGGGAATAGACCAGAAATACCTTGATGCCCCACAGCGGAACGAACTCAAAACGCCGTGTCTTCAGACGATCGTAGCCCGGCCTTGCCTGTCCACAGCGCGAGCAAAGCGGACGACCGTTCGCTCGCTCGACCACATTGACCTCAAGTTCTGGCGACTCCGGACTGCCCGTCAGTCGCGCGCTTGCATACACAAAGGACTTGAACTTCTGGACTCGATTCAGGATAGTCTTGAGTTGCATCCCGGCTCCTTTCCTCTGACCGATGTTTGCTTGATACTTCCATCTTCTCAGAGTGAGCCGGGATGCTCAATTCAACGACAGCCTGGGCTCCAGCCAGAAACTCAGGTCAGGTTCAGGGAAAAATCACCCACAAATTCTGCTGAGGAGCCGTATTTACTTTTGACGCACTTTTCAACAGCGTTCGAGTTCCACAAGTTTGGCAATGACCATGTCGCTGTCCATGGGCTCGCCATCCCAGTGGGGTATGCATGTTTCCGCGGTAACTGCCAGGCCTTGTCGGCGGTTGGTGTTGATCAGAGCAAAAACGTTACCGCTGTAACGGATTTCCGGGGCAATCGGGATGACTTTGCCGTTGGGATCACGGAATTCGGGTTGGCTGTTGGAGTTCATCCTGACTTGGAAACCGCCTTCGTGGATGGCGCGGTGGTGATGACGGCACAGGGTGACGAGGTTGCTCAGCTTTGTTTCGCCGCCGTCGGCCCAGTACTGGATATGATGTGCGTCGACGTGTTTATTGGCGGTGCAGCCGGGGAAGCGACAGCCCTGGTCGCGTTTTTGCAGGGCTCGGCGAATGGATGGCGGGATAGAGCGGGTTTTGCGGCCGACGTTGAGGGTTTCGCCATCGGCTGACTCTTTCCAGGGGATGATGGCGCAGTCGCAACCCAGTCTTCTGGACGTTTCCGCGGATAGATTTCCGCCTTCGGCCAGGCTGGATTCGGTGCCGTTGCCGTCCTTGTTGAGCGTATCCAGATCGGTATGCACATGGAGAGTGCAGCGGTCGCCGCCGTTGGCGCCGCCGCCCTCCCCGGCCAGGAATGAATCGGCCAGTGTTTCCAGCGCATCGGCACGGCGTTGCTCGAATCGGTCGGGCATTGGCTGGTCAAGGTTCGGTTCGCAGGACGTTACCGCGGTAACGTTTTCCTGCTCGGCTTCGATTTCGTCCAAGGCGGCTTCAACCGCTTTCATGATGCGCTCGCCCTGTTCTGGAGCGAATCGAGCATACAGCCGCCAGGAACCATCCTCGTCTCGGCTCCACACGACCTTTCGGCACTCATGGCGCTCGTTCTCGGCAGCCAGAGCTTCATCGCGGCGGGAACGCTTGAACTGGCTCACAGCGCGCTCAACATGGGTGGCCGTTCCGTGCAGCGCAATCCTCAGCAGGAATTCCTCATTGGCTGGCGTCGCGACGCGGGTCATCGCGCGGACTTTGGAATAACTGATTTCGCCGGCCGAAAATGATTTGCTGATTTTGGGCAACTCAGGCAAAGCGTGAGCGACCCGCACTTTCTCACGAGCGGCATTAAGACCAATTCCACATTTCCAACTCAACCAATGGGCACAGGACCGTAGTCCTGGCCCTGCCCAGCCCTCAGCGGCATCGAACTCACCGATGAGCATAAGAAGGCGGTAGCTGGCTGCATGGATATGGGCGGCCAGTTCAGTGATCTGGTCTTCGAGGGAAAGGATTTCTTCGTTGGAAAGCGAGGGTGTAGAGGTTTGCGCCAGGGCCATGTTTTTCGCTCCAGATGAAGTCTGACCAGGTAGTGCGACAAATGTTGGATACTTCTGGTGCCTCTCCAGATCATATCTATATCGGTAGCCGTCAACTCGTGCTGGCTGACCGCTTGCTTCGCCGTGTCGGTGACATGATGGCTGGCGGGTCAAACGCCGAAATAGCTGCGGATCTTGCCGCTCGTGACGCAGAACTGGTTGGAAAAGTGTTCGAAGCACTGAAACATGGCGATGAAGAACTCGGTGTATCCCGGATCGAAATGGAAAGTGTACGAGCCTTGCTAGATGATGCGACTGATCAATTCAGTGCTACTCAGAATGCTCTTGATGCAATCCTTGATGGATTTCAAAAGCTACACCACCTCCAGGTTGGGGCCGATGAGATTTTCCTCGATAGTCATTTTCTTGTTCAACAGGGCCGTGAGCTGATGGAAGAAAACTCCAAATTGGCTTGGTAATTCTCAATCTCTTGCCCTGCCCGACAATGGGTTTTTCGAAGTCGGCCGCGCTGGCGAAGGCATCCCATCTGCAAGCGCGGCACGAGGACTCGGACGACATTTCCCAGACGGCGGATCAGAGCCGGGATGCTGCAACGGTCAAGTCAAATGCTTTCCGCGGAAACGTTTTTTGAATGCAAATCATTCTCACGACTGGGCCGATCGGCCAGAAATTGACGATGACAGAGTGCGAATGTGTGCACCCAGCCATCTCCAAAATCGTACACGTAATTGAATACCTGGCCGGACCCAGTGATCAGCTTCGACAACTTGGCCATGGTCGAGTCCTCGCCCTCTGCGTC
This sequence comes from uncultured Wenzhouxiangella sp., assembly GCA_964523755.1. Lineage (GTDB taxonomy): Bacteria > Pseudomonadota > Gammaproteobacteria > Xanthomonadales > Wenzhouxiangellaceae > Wenzhouxiangella. The sequence goes on from CAZFYM010000003.1 coordinate 87,359, forward strand.
CTCATGTGGTACCTCGTAGTGCCGGCCGTCGAACTCGAACTGGTAGAGGTGGTAGTCGTACCAAACGAATAGCACCTGAATGACGCTATGCAGCTCGTGCAACGTTGCGTTTTTCGAAAAAATCACTCTGCGCCAGGTAGGTGGCTCGATTCCCTCCAGGGTGATTCGAAGGCGCAGGGCGGGAACGTTGCTTATGCCATGCATTGGTTTGCTCACTCGATGAAAAGGGCTACTTTCTGTATACGTCGCCGCGATGGCCTACTCGCACAATCAAGATGATCAAGCGGTGATCCTGGATCTCTGCGACGACACGCCAGGAACCGATACGGTACCGCCAGAGGTTTGCTTGTTTGCCTCGAAGTGGCTTTCCTGACACACGAGGGTTGTCGGCGGACAGGATGCGCTGCAAGAAGAAATCACGTATGCGACGCTGTATCTTGGGATCAAGCTTGCGGAATTCCCGGGCGGACGACCGCTCGAACTCAATGGTCCAGCTCACCCCAGACCTCATCGGCTGTCAAGGTATTGGATTTGCCTGCTCGCAGGTCTTCCAATCGCTTCTCGGCAAGGTAGATATCCTCGAGATCGGCAAGATTATTCTCGATGAGCTGGCGCAGGTAGAACGCCTTGCTACGCCCGGTTTCCCGAGCCAGCAAATCCAGTCGAGTTTCGGTCTCGGGGTTCAGGCGTATGGTAGTGGGCATGGCTGCATTGTCACGATGAGGGCCTATCGTGGCATAGTGTATTCGGTTAAATACATGTAGTCAACATATCCACATAGGAAGGTACCGGTCGAATTCAGCTTGGATTTTCCAGTTCCACCAGTTTGGCAATGGCTATGTCTGAGTGCATGACAAGAAAGGTTTCCGGGTTCCGGTTTCAGGGTTCAGGAAAACCAAATGCTCGGGTTCTACAAAAGTGGCCTAGTCCATTGCCCGAGCGGCCGAAAAGTGGGATACTCCCACCATGAGCACTGTGACTGCCGACCAGAAACGCCGCGTACCGCTGCCAGGGGCGCAGCCTGGTGATGTCTTCGACGTACAAAAAAGTCCGGACGGTAGGTACATTCTCGAAAAGCTGGTGCGCCAGGCCGGAACACGACCGCATTCGGCCATTGAAGTACTGGCGGCGATGGAGGCTAATCCGCTGGACCCGAGTCTGCGCTGGGAGGAACTTCGCCAGCAGACGCGTGAATTGTGATACTGCTTGACACTAACGTCCTGATTTATGCATTCGAGACCGAATCCCCTCTTTCAAAATGGGCACGACAGGTGATTGCCGAAGCCGTGGTTGGTGAAGGCGCGATGGTCAATCCGGTGGTGTTGGCCGAACTGTGCGTCGGCGAAGCCCGGCCCAAAGAAGTTGCCGATCGAATCCTGTCATGGGGCGTCGATATAGCCAGCCTGCCGGCATCTGCCGCCCCTGTTTGCGCCAAGGCTTTTCGCCAGTATCGAGATCGCCGCAAGCGGGAAACCGGCAGTCGAATTGCCACCATGCCGCTACCCGACTTCTTCATCGGCGCACACGCTGAAGTTGCCAATTCCCAGATCGCCACCGCCGATGTGAGCCGCTATAAAACATACTTCCCGAAAGTAACGCTTGTCGCACCTGACTGAGTATTCGCCAGAGCAAAGAAAGGTTTCAGGGAAAAGAGAAGACGGTTTAGGGGTTTACGGTTTAGGGTTTAGGGTTTTCGGAAAAGCAGGTCGCGATCCGGGGGGCTCGGACGACATTTTTCTGGTAGAGGGCGGGATGCTACAACGTTAAACTCAGAAACTTTCCGCGGAAACGTTTTTTGATCGATAGTCATTCTCAAGAATGAATTCAATCACCCACCGGCGGCCGCATCAATCCGAGGATTGAAACCTCCAAGGCGAAGAAGAGCTTGGCCGCAGCGTGGGATCACGGGCCTGCAGATCGGCGGCGATGTGATCGGAATTGAAGTAAGTTGATCCGACGGACTCGAGATCCGAGATGACATTTTCAGGTAAGGGCGCATTGCAGTACATTATTGTCACCCTACCTCAAGGAAAAAATGCCATGAATATCGTCAAGGCCGATCACACTCACCTCGATGTACTGGTCGAGTTGTTTGATGCCTACCGGCAATTCTATGACCAACCTTCCGACTTGGCGCGGGCTCGTGATTTTGTTGCCGCACGCATGGACCGCGGCGAATCGGTCGTTTTTCTTGCGCTGGATGGTCAGGCGGGACTGGGGTTTACGCAGCTCTACCCGATCTTCTCGTCGATATCCGCGGCGCCGATGTGGTTGCTCAATGATTTGTATGTCGCGGCGGAAGCGCGAGGTCGAGGGGTTGGTGCCGCATTGCTGGAGCGGGCGTGTGTTCACGCGAAAGAAACCGGTGCCTGCCAGTTGTTGCTGGAGACCGGCAAGGACAACCCGGCGCGAAGGCTTTACGAGCGATGCGGATGGCAGCTGGTTACTGAACGGGTTTTTTATACGAAAGAACCTTAGAAGAAAGGTTTCAGGGTTCCGGGTTCAGGTTTCTGGAAAATCGAAAGATGACTTGTCCAGCCTGCCATAGCGGGCGTAGTGCCAGCGCGGCCAGCATCAGATTGAGTAGCAAGTGAAACTTGCGGTTGTCGACCCGGGTGAGCAACCACTGGATCGACTTGTCACGCAACACTGAGTAGCCGAATCCGCTGGACATCTTCTCGTATGGCCTGCCCGGCTTCCCATAGGTCCACAGCGCGCTGTGCATTAAGCCAGAACTCAGGGCTGTTGCCGAAAAGCCGGGATAGCTTTAAGGCCATTTCAGGGCTGACCGCGCGGCGCTCCCGCAACAGCTCGTTGATTGTTTGACGTGATACGCCGATGGCTTCGGCCAATCCACTTACTGTCAACTCGTAGTCCGGCAAAAAATCCTCCCGCAGCATTTCTCCGGGATGGGTCGGCCGGCGCTTGATACCTGTGTTTGCAATGCTCATTCTGGCCTCCGTGAATTAGTGGTAGTCGCAGACTTCGACGTCAAAGGCATCGCCATCCTCAAAGCGGAAGCATATTCGCCATTGGTCATTTATCGAAATCGAGTGCTGTCCTTTTCGATCACCTTTTAGCGCATGGAGCCGATTTGCTGGTGGCATCCGGTGGAAACTGGCGCATCACGTTCGAGTTTCGAGAAGGACAGGCACATGTGATTGATTACGAGGACTATCACTAATGACGATGCATAACTCACCACATCCAGGGGAGTTCATTCGCCAGATCTATTTGGAGCCCCACTCAACGACCGAAGGAAAAGCAAAAAAATGGTCGCCGCATCCCGCGAATGCCCGTTCATCATCTCTGGATCAATAGTCATGCGACCAAATGCCTGCAAGCCTGTTGGCCCAAAGGGCGAGCGCGCTTCCAGTTTACCGTCATCCACAACCCCTTTGCACTCCTTCGATTGAGAATTGGTCTTTCTGATCTATACTTTGTGAGTGAAACATCGGATCGGTCCTGGAGGGTGTTCGTTGAATATTCCGGACGACAAATCATCATCATCAGCCTCCGGTACTGAGCAGACCAAAGCGATGGGCGCGGATCAACGCCCTGACCTGCCGGATCGGATCGGGCCGTACCGGATATTGTCGCTGCTTGGTAAAGGCGGGTTCGGCGTGGTCTACCTGGCCGAGCAGACCAGCCCGGTGCGCCGCCGCGTCGCTCTGAAAGTGATCAAACCGGGAATGGATTCCGCTGCCGTAGTGGCGCGTTTCGAGGCCGAGCGCCAGGCCCTGGCCGTCATGGATCATCCTTGCGTTGCCCATGTTTTCGACGCGGGCAGTACCAGCGAGGGCCGGCCATTTTTGTCATGGAGCTGGTCAAAGGCGTACCGATTACCACACACTGCAATCGCCAACGACTGACCGTCAGGCAGCGCGTCGAATTGTTCATCCAGGTGTGCGAGGCCGTCCAGCACGCTCACATGAAAGGGGTGATTCACCGCGACCTCAAACCCAGCAATATCCTGGTCGAATACAGCGACGATTCCAGCGGCGCAGGAGTGACCCCCAAGGTGATCGACTTTGGCGTGGCAAAATCCCTTGATCATCCGCTGACCGAAAAGACCCTCTTTACTGCTGTTGGAGAACTGGTTGGCACCCCGGAATACATGAGCCCGGAGCAGGCGGGAACCAGCGGTCAGGATATTGATACCCGTGCCGACATCTACGCGCTGGGCGTGGTGCTTTATGAACTACTGGTCGGCCAGGTACCGTTCGACGTCGCGTTACTGCGCAAAGGTGGTATAGGCGAGGTACTGCGCGTGCTGCACGAGGTTGAACCACTTCGACCCAGCGCCTGGCTCAATGCAACCGGTCGCAACGCTTCACGAGTGGGCGTACAGCTACCACCAAAACCTGGAGAGCGTCTGACCATTGCCGATCAACGCCGGCTTGATGTGCGGGGTCTGGCGCGGGCACTCAAGGGTGATCTCGACTGGATCATTCTGAAATGCCTGGAAAAAGATCGGACGCGCCGGTACGAGACCGCCAATGCCCTGGCGACGGATTTGCGCCGTTACCTGCGCCAGGAACCGGTGTTGGCCGGCCCGCCTGGCGCCGCTTATCGTATTGGCAAATTTATTCGCCGGCATCGTGTGCCGGTGGCGGCGGCGGCGGTGACCACCCTTACCTTGCTCGCCGCCGTGGTCGGCGTCAGCCTGGCCTTGAACGAAGCCCGCACTCAGCGCTCGGCGGCCGAACGAGCCCAGGTGGAGGCAACTGACCGCGCGCATGAACTGGAACAAGTGGCCAGGTTTCAATCCAGCCTGCTCAGTGAGCTCGATCCCGAGCGAATCGGTTATGCGCTTCTGCAGGACATGACGGTTCGCCTGGAACAGGCCGAGGCCGAGGGCAGTCTGTCACCTTCCGAGAGCGAAAGGCTACGCCTGGCACTGGAAAACGTTGTCCGTTATATCAGCCCAACCGATGTTGCACGCCGAATGCTCGATGAAACCCTGCTGGTCCGGGCCGTGGCCGCCATTGAGCAGGAATTCAGTGAGCAACCGTTGATCGAAGCTGCACTGCGCCAGACGGTTGGTGAAGTGTACGGTGGGCTTGGACTTTTTTCTGCGGCGCTGGACCAGCTGGAACGTGCCTTTGTCATCCGCAGCCGTCAGATCGGTTCCAATCACCGCGACACTTTGCGCGCTCGAGCCGCTTTGGGATTGCTTCTGCTGAATACCGATCAGGTGGAACAAGCACGGGAGCATCTTGAGGCCAGTCTGGTCGGGTTCCGGGAACTTGGCGGTCCGGGAGATCCGGACGCCATCGGTACGGCCATCACTCTGGCCGTGGCGCTCCGGCGTCTCAATCGTCTTGATGAAGCCATGGCGCTGGGTGAACAAGCCTATGAGGCGGCCTTGGCAAGCGCTGGTCCGGACGATTCACAAACCTTGCAGGCATTGAACAATCTGGGTGTGCTTTACCAGATGACCGGCGACTGGCAGCAGGCCGAGGCCTATTTCCGCCAGGCGCTTGACGGACGCTTGCGGGTTCTGGGTGAAGACCATACCGAAACCCTGGTGTCCTATCAGAACGTCGGCTTGATACTGTGGGCACAATATCGACTTAACGAAGCTGAACCCTTCCTGCAAAGCGCCGTGCGCCTGGCGCGCCGGGTTCACGGCGAAGATCATCCAACTACCCTTCAATTTGCCAACAGCCTGGGCGTGTTGCTCCACACCCAGGGCAACAACGAAGCGGCCGAGCAGCTACTGACAAGAACGCTGGAGTCGTACCGCAGAGTGCTCGGCCCACTCCACTACGAATCGCTGACTTGCCTGGCCAACCTGGCATCCGTCTATGAAGCACAAGGGCAATTGCGCCAGGCCGGGCAAGCCTATCGCAGTGCTATGGAAGGTCTGCGTGACACCGCCGGCCTCGATGACCGCAACACCCTGATCCAGATGAGCAACCTCGGACTGTTGCTGGCTTTCGAAGGTGATCTTGCCGCGGCTGAAGACTTGCTTTCCGAGGCCGTGGATCGCGGATTGAAGTCACTTGGGGAAATCGATGATGTCCTGATCTGGATCAACAACCTGGCATCCATCAAGCGTGATCTCGGCTTGCACGACGAATCACTCGAGCTGGCAGTCAAAGCCGTGGAGGGGGCGCAACAAAACATGCCCCCGGTCTATCAGGCCCGTTTTCAAATGACCCAGGCTCGCGCGCTCCATTTGCTCGGGCGTCACGCCGAAGCGATCCGGACCATGGAAACGGCACATGCTCTTCTGGCCGAATCTCTGGGTCCGGACAGTGAATGGGCGATTGAGGCTGCAACTGATTTGGCAGAGTTCAATAGCGAGCAGGTTTCAGAACAGTGATCTTCTCATCGGTTTCCGCGGCACCAATGTGGTTGCTCAATGATCTGTTTGTCACATCAGAAGCACGCGGCCAGGGCATCGGTGCGGCACTACTGGAACGGGCTCGAATTCACGCGAAGGAAACCGGTGCCTGCCAATTGATGCCGGAGACCGGCAAGGACAACCCGGCGCGTAATCTTTACGAGCGATGCGGATGGGAACCGGTCAGTGAGCGGCGTTTTTTGTGTTCGAATGCCGAGTTGCAGGTCACTCTTGGCGCTGGCCTGCCAAGGCAGAGTACCCGTCAGTCGGTTGTCGAAGGCAACGGAATGTATTCCTCGTGGTCGTCCGGGATTTTTGGGAAGCGGCCGGCTTGCCAGTCGGCCTTGGCCTGTTCGATGCGTTCGGCTCGACTGGAGACAAAGTTCCATTCGATATAACGGTGCCCCAGGTGCTCGCCGCCGATGACCGCGATGCGCGATGGTTCTTCGGCGCTCAGGAGGATGGCTGTGCCGCTGGAGAAGATGGCCATGCTGTGCTGATCGATGGTTGTGCCGGCTGACTGCAAGCGGCCCTTGACGACATACACCGCCCGCTCTTCGGCCTCGGGGAGGGTCAAGGTTTGCCCTGGTTTCAGTTCGGCTTCCAGGTACAGGGTGTCGGCGAATGTTTTTACTGGGGAGGTCTGGCCGTAAGCGCTACCCATCAGGATGCGTACCGGAATGCCGTTAACATAGGCCCGTGGAATATCGTCTGAGGCGTAGTGGTGGAAAGCCGGTTCGGTTTCCTCGTGGGCTACGGGCAGCGCCAGCCAAAGCTGCAATCCGTGGGTGCGGTGGTCACTGTGGCGGGTTTGTTCGGTTTCGCGTTCAGAGTGCACGATGCCGCGGCCGGCCACCATCAGGTTGATGTCGCCGGGGCGAATGGCCTGATGGCTGCCCAGTGAATCCCGATGCAGCATCTCGCCTTCAAACAGGTAGGTCACCGTGGCAAGGTTGACGTGCGGGTGGGGGCGGACGTCAACGCCCTGCCCGGCCTTGAAGTCGGCTGGCCCCATGTGATCGAAGAAGATCCAGGGCCCGACCATCTTGCGCTGAGCGGTCGGCAAGGCCCGG
>CAZFYM010000004.1:0-2252 GCA_964523755.1 uncultured Wenzhouxiangella sp.
TCGAACTCCCGACCCCCACAACCCCATTGTGGTGCGCTACCAGGCTGCGCTACGCTCCGACCGATGAAATCGTGCTGCGGGGTATGGGTATTGTACCGTCAGCGCCGAAGTACGTGCAGGATATCCTCGAGTTCGGTGCGAAGTTGGCGAACCAGTTGCTGACTGCGCGAGACATCATCCATGGCCTTGACCCCTTCCAGGCGCTGGCGCGCGCCGAGAATGGTAAAGCCCTGTTCGTGCAGCAGGCTGCGAATCTGGCGAATCATCAATACATCGTGGCGCTGATAATAGCGTCGGTTGCCGCGTCGCTTGACCGGCTTGAGCTGAGGAAATTCCTGCTCCCAATAGCGCAAGACATGCGGCTTGACCGCACACAAGTCGCTCACTTCGCCAATCGTGAAGTAACGTTTGGCCGGTATGGGAGGAAGTTCCTGATTACTCCCCGGATCCAGCATATGCTTCCACCCTCGCTCTGAGCTTTTGACCCGGCTTGAACGTCACCACGCGCCGGGCGGAAATCGGAATCTCCTCGCCGGTCTTCGGGTTGCGTCCCGGGCGTTGGTTCTTGTCGCGCAACTGAAAGTTGCCGAACCCGGACAGCTTGACATGATCCCCGGACTCCAGAGCCTCTCGGATCGCCTCGAACCAGGCATCAACAAATTCCTTCGCCTCGCGCTTGTTCAATCCCACTTCGTCGAACAGCGTGGCTGCCAGGTCCGCTTTGGTCAGTGACATCCCCTTATCCTCTTAGTTTTGCGTTGAACCGTTCGGTCAGCCCATTCATGACTCTTGTTGTGAGGGCTTCCACGTCAGCGTCCTTTAGAGTGCGTGAAACATCACGAATAATCAAGCCAATAGACACACTTCTGCAGCCTTTTTCGACCCCGGGACCACGATATTGGTCAAAAATGATCCAATTTTCGATGAGTTCACCGCCCTGGGCACGTATTTCGTCGACCAGGTCGGCGACCAGTATGTCATCCGTGACAACCAGCGATAGATCGCGTCGCACCGACGGAAAACGCGACAAGGGACGAAACTCCGGAACCCGCTTTACCCGAATGCAATCACTATCAAGTTCTGCGACAAACGCCGTCTGCGGCCAATCCAGCTGTTCGGACAGATGCGGGTGCAGCTGGCCTAGCCAGCCGATGGATTGTCCATCCAGCGTCACTTGCGCTGTCTGCCCCGGGTGCAGCCAGGCTCGCTCGACCGTTCTGAAGCCCAGCTCGCCAGCCACCGCATTGAGGCAAAGCAGATGTTCGATCTCGCCCTTGAGATCATAGAAATCCAGCGGGCGCGGCTTGCCGCTGAAATGCTCGGAACGACTGGCACCCGTCATTAACAGGCTGACTCGACGGGTTTCGACCAGGCCATCATCGGACTGCCGGAAACAGGTGCCACATTCGAACAGGCGGAAATGCTCGTGCTGACGGCGCAGGTTGGCCCCGGCGGTGGCCAGCAGCCCCGGCAGCAGGCTGGTCCGCAGCATCGCCATATCGCGGCTTAAGGGGTTGGCCAGCGCCTGGGCACCCTCAAGCAGGTCCAGACGGGCCAGTTCGCTTTCACCCACAAAGCTCCAGGTCATGATTTCCTGAAAGCCCCGCGCACACAGCTGCTGGCGCAAACGCTGCTCGGGCAATTCACCCTCGCCGGGCACCCGGACAGACAACCCCCCGCCCGGTCGGCGGCTCGGCAGTCGGTCATAGCCGTAAACCCGCGCCACTTCCTCAATCAGGTCGGCTTCAATTTCGATATCTCGTCGGGCACTCGGCGCTTCGACGCGGAAAGTGTCATGGTCGACCTGCACCCGCATACCCAGGCGCTGGAGAATGTCACAAGTCTGGTCTCTGGAAAGCTCGGTTCCCAGCAAATGATTCAGCCGGGCCAGGCGCAGCTCGACCGGCTTGACGCCCGGCAGATGTGCCGCTTCGGTGCGATTGATCAGTGGACCCGGCCGGCCACCGGCAATCTCCAGAATCAAGGCCGTGGCCCGTTCACAAGCCAACGCCTGCAAGGCCGGATCAACTCCTCGCTCGAAACGATGTGCCGACTCGGTTGCCAGACCCAGACGACGTGAACGGCCGACAATCACGGTCGGATCAAACCAGGCCGATTCGAGCAATATGTCCTGCGTGCTGTCGCTGACCGCAGACGCCTCACCCCCCATCACGCCGCCCAAGGCCAGACCGCCGCGCTGATCGGCGATCAACAGCATGTCCTCGTCCAGATCGATATCACGCCCGTCGAGC
>CAZFYM010000004.1:2262-90476 GCA_964523755.1 uncultured Wenzhouxiangella sp.
CGAGCAGACGCATGGCCTCACCTTTTCTGGCGCGCCGCACCTGAATACCGCCCTCGATACGGGCCAGGTCGAAGGCGTGCATGGGCTGGCCAAGCTCCAGCAGCACGAAATTGGTGACATCAACTATCGGACCCAGGCTGCGAATACCACTGCGGCGCAGCGCCTCTACGATCCACAGTGGCGTCGGTGCCGCAACATCCACACCGCGAATGATTCGGCCGACATAACAGGGACAATCCGCCGGGCTGAGCAACTCGATGTCGATCTGGTCATCGATCACCGGTGCAACCCGCGGCATCTCGGGCTCGCATAGCGCGGTTCCGGTCAGCGCACTCAACTCTCGCGCCAAACCTCGTATTGACAAGCAATCGGCGCGATTCGGCGTCAGGTCAATATCCAGCACCTGGTCGTCCAGACCCAGATAAGCGCTGAGTGCGGCACCGGCCGGCGCATCCGCCGGCAGTTCCATCAGACCACCCGCCTCCTCGCCCAAGCCCAGCTCGGGTTCGGAGCAGAGCATCCCTTCGGAACGAATGCCGCGCAGCTTGGCCGGCTTGATCTTGAGCCCGCCCGGCAAAACGCTGCCCAGTGTGGCCAGCGGCGCTTTCAGTCCGACCCGGGCATTCGGTGCGCCGCACACGATGGTGCGCTCCTCGCTATCGCCGATGACCCGACAGACTTTCAGCCGGTCAGCATCCGGGTGCGCCTCGGCCGCGATGATCTCGCCGACCACAACACCATCCAGCGGTGGTGCCACCGCAGCCACGTCATCGACCTCCAGGCCGGCCAAGGTAAACCGCTCGGCGACTTGCCGGGCATCGAGGTCAACCGGAACCCATTGTTTGAGCCAGCGGTAGCTGATCTTCAAGGCAATCTCCTCAAAACGCTATCTGAACTGGCGCAGGAAGCTCAGATCATTTTCAAAAAACAGTCGTAAGTCATTGACTCTGTAGCGAAGCATCGCAAATCTTTCGACTCCCAGACCGAAGGCATAGCCGGTATAGCGCTCGGGATCAATGCCGCAGTTGGTCAATACATTGGGATGGACCATGCCGCAGCCCAGCACTTCCAGCCAGCGTCCGGCACTGCCATCCGGGTTGCGCCAGCGCACGTCAACCTCGGCCGACGGTTCGGTAAACGGAAAGTACGAGGGCCGCAGTCGAACCTCCAGCTCATCCTCGAAGAAGGCATTGACAAACGCTTCCAGCAGACCCTTCAGATCAGCGAAGGTCACTTCTTCATCGACCAGCAATCCCTCAACCTGGTGAAACTGGGGAGTGTGGGTCTGATCGGAGTCGCTGCGAAAGACCCGACCCGGGGCCACGATGCGGACCGGTGGCCGGGAAGCCTTCATGGTGCGAATCTGGACTGGTGAGGTATGCGTTCGCAGCAAATCACCGTTGGGAAGGTAGAAGGTATCGTGCATCGCCCGAGCGGGGTGATGTTCGGGAAAATTCAGGGCTCCAAAGTTGTAGTAGTCGTCTTCGACTTCCGGACCGGTTTCGACGGCAAACCCCAACTGGTTGAAAATCCCCAGTATCCGGTCCAGTGCCCGGCTGACCGGGTGCGGCCCACCCGCCTCGACGGTTCGACCCGGCAAGGTGATATCGATCCGCTCGGCGGCCAGGCGCGCTTCCAGATCAGACTTGCGCAACACGTCCTCGCGCTCGGCAATCGCCGACTCCAGCGTCTGCTTGCAGCGATTGACGGCCTGCCCGGCCTCGCGCCGCTCGTCTGGCGGCAGCTGGCCCAGTTGCTTGAGTTGCGTGGTCAGTGCACCCTTTTTGCCCAGAAACCGAACGCGCACTTCGTCCAGCACACGCCGGTCTTCGGCACGACCAACCAACTCAAGGGCCTCGTCGAGGAGGCCCTCAAGGGAGGGAGCATTCACCACGCGTCAGGCCAGGCTGGCCTGGGCTTTCTCGGCCAATGCCTTGAAGGCGGCCTTGTCGTGAACAGCCAGGTCGGCCAGGACCTTGCGGTCGATCTCGATCTCGGCACGCTTGAGCCCGTTGATGAAACGGCTGTAGGACATGCCGTTTTCACGCGCGGCGGCGTTGATGCGGGTAATCCACAAGCTGCGGAAATCGCGCTTTTTCTGGCGCCGGTCACGGTAACTGTACTGGCCGGCCTTGATGACCGCCTGCTTGGCTACGCGAAAGACCTTGCGCCGGGCACCGTAGTAGCCCTTGGCCCGATTAAGCACCTTGCGGTGGCGACGGCGTGCAACCACGCCACGTTTTACTCTTGCCATGGTGTCATTCCTTCCTTACAGCTTCGGTAACATCTGGCGAATGGACTTTTCGTCCGATTTCGCCACCAGAACAGTCGAACGCAGACGACGTTTGCGCTTAGTGTCCTTCTTGGTCAGGATGTGGCTGTGGAAGGCGCGCTTGCGCTTGATGCGCCCGCTGCCCGTGGCCCGGAAGCGCTTGGCAGCGCCCCGGTTGCTTTTCATCTTCGGCATGTTGATATCTCCTTGTCATCAAGGGTTTTAATACCTTCTTGCAGCGTTCAGCGCCGTGCCGACAGTGCTGAAACTTTTTACAGGCTGCAGTCCAGCTCGTTGTTGCCATCCACCGCTTCTATAAGCGGCAGGTCTTGCTTGCAGTATTTCGCTATGGCTTTAAGTCTTTTTCGGTGCCAGCATCATCACCATCTGTCGACCTTCCATGCGTGGATACTGCTCCACGGTAATTTCATCGGCCATATCGGCCTCAACACGCTGCAGGATATCCCGACCCAGTTCCTGGTGAGCCATCTCGCGGCCGCGAAAACGAAGCGTGACCTTGACCTTGTTGCCCTCGTCGATAAACCGGCGGAGGTTCTTCATCTTGACATCGTAGTCATGGTCGTCGGTGCCCGGTCGAAACTTGATTTCCTTGATCTGGATTTGTTTCTGCTTCTTGCGCGCAGCCTGGGCTTTCTTCTGGTTCTCGAACCGAAATTTTCCCCAGTCCATGATACGACACACGGGCGGGTCGGCCTGCGGCGCGATTTCTACCAGGTCCATGCCTTCTTCTTCGGCTCGAGCCAGTGCATCCCTGATGTTCAGAACGCCGATCTGATCTCCCTCGGAACCTACGACGCGCACTTTCGGAGACGTGATGTCTTCGTTGCGCCGGGTCTGTTTTTCGCTTGCGATGTGTGCTGCTCCTTAAATTTTTCTGGTCAAGCTGTCAATTATCGTCGATTGCGCCGCGCCGCGCCACCTCTTCGTGCAATCGAGCCGACAAATCGTCCAGGCTCATCGCACCGAGGTCCGTGCCGTCACGCAATCGGACCGCAACTTGGCTGTTTTCAACCTCCCTGTCACCCACGATCAACTGATAGGGAATCTTTTCCAGCGTGCGGCCGCGGATTTTATAGCCAATCTTTTCATTTCTCAAGTCGGTTTCGACTCTGAAGCCCTGTTTCTGGAGCTTCGCACAGAGGTCAACCGCATAATCAGCCTGCGCCTCGCTGATATTCATCACCACTGCCTGAACCGGTGCCAGCCAAAGTGGCAGATTGCCGGAATGATGTTCAAGTAAAATACCGGTAAAGCGCTCCAGAGAGCCCAGCAATGCACGGTGGAGCATGACCGGCCGCTTCTCACCGCCGTCCGCAGTACGGTAGGTCGCATCGAATCGCTCGGGCAGATTGAGATCCACCTGCAAGGTACCGCATTGCCAATCGCGGCCGATGGCGTCCCGCAGCACAAACTCGATCTTGGGACCATAGAAGGCACCTTCACCCGGGCTGTAGGTGTAATCCAGCCCCATGGAGTCGATGGCCCCCTTAAGCGCCGATTCCAGCTTGTCCCAGGTCGCATCATCACCAATCCGGTTTTCTGGACGATCAGCAAACTTCAATTTCACGTTGTCGAAACCAAACTCGCGATAAACGGAGAGATTGAGCTCGATCACCGCCCGACACTCTTCCTCCATTTGCTCTTCTGTGCAATAGATATGGGCATCATCCTGCGTAAAATGACGAACCCGCATTAGTCCATGCAGGGCTCCCGAAGGCTCATAGCGGTGTACTTTGCCAAATTCAGCCATTCTGATTGGCAAATCACGGTAGCTTTTCAGTCCCTGCTTGAACATAGCCACGGAACCCGGACAGTTCATTGGCTTCAGAGCAAACACCCGATCATCCTCGGTCTGGGTGGTAAACATGTTTTCACGGTAATTACCCCAATGGCCGGACGTTTCCCAAAGCGCCCGATCCATTACATCAGGGGTATTGACTTCTACATAGCCAGCTGATTCCTGGCGCAATCGCACATAGTCGACCAGCTTGCGAAACAACGTCCAGCCGCGCGGATGCCAGAACACCGCGCCGGGTGCCTCTTCCTGAAACTGAAACAGTTCGAGCTGTTTGCCCAGCCGGCGGTGGTCGCGCTTTTCGGCTTCTTCCAGACGGGTCAGATAGGCCTTGAGCTGCTTCTTGTCGCCCCAGGCCGTGCCGTAAATGCGCTGCAGCATTTCATTGTCGGACTTGCCGCGCCAGTAGGCACCGGCCAGCTTGGTCAGTTTGAAGGCGCCCAGCTTGCCGGTCGACGGAATATGCGGTCCGCGGCACAAATCAATGAAATCACCCTGCCGATACAGGGAAATCGATTCGCCCTGGGGAATATCGGCGATAATCTCGGCCTTGTACTCCTCGCCCTGGTCGCGAAAGAAACGAATCGCATCATCGCGGTCCATGATCTCGCGAAACACCGGAATATCTTCCTCGACAATTCGCTCCATCTCGGCCTCAATGGCCGCGATGTCTTCGGGCTTGAATGCCTGTTCCCGGGCAAAATCGTAGTAAAAGCCGTTGTCGATCACCGGACCGATCGTGACCTGGGTGTCCGGAAACAGTCGTTTGACGGCCTGCGCCATCAAATGCGCGGTGGAATGGCGGATCAGATCCAGCCCTTCCTCATCACGCCCGGTGATGATCCGCAGCGAGACATCACGGTCAATGGTATGACTGGCATCGACCAGCTTCCCATCGACTTGTCCAGCCAGCGTCGCCTTGGCCAACCCCGGCCCAATCGACGCCGCAACGTCAGCCACAGACACTGGCTGGGCAAAAGATTTCTGACTGCCGTCAGGTAAGGTAATTTGAATCATAACCGCTAATTTTACCGCCACTCAGAGCCCGCAGTGAACATTAATTCGATAAAAAAAACGGTTTACGGTTCAGACAAAAACAAAAATGCCTGGGCTCAGGGTTTCGGAAGCCCGGAGCTGGTCCAGTGCCGCTGAGAGCGTCCGGATCGGTTACGGATGGAACGCAGGAACCGCAGTGTACCTGGATGGTACATGAGGATTCCGAGTACCACCCGGCGCCGATCCGGACGTTCTCAGTGGTGCTGGGGCAGTTCCAGGTGGTGGGCGATGCTGGATTCGAACCAGCGACCTCTGCCATGTCAAGACAGCGCTCTAACCAACTGAGCTAATCGCCCGAAACAAGCCGCCCAATGTACCCGAAACCCCAATTCACATCAATACCCTCGGCAACAAAAAATGCCCGGCATTGGTGGCATAGCTGGCATTTAACGCATCACGCAGAGCCGCAGAAGTCACACAGCGAAAACCCTTATTTTCTTCCTCTGCGTCCTTTGCGCCTCTGCGCCTCTGCGTGATGCTTTTTAAGGATTGATGCCACCCATTCGCGACAGACCGACTCAGCGCTATTGATACAATGCACGATTGTTTCATCTAACCATCTCATGTCCAGCACATTTTCAGTACTGAACCCGCCGCGCCTGGAGCCGGGAAAGCCGGTTGACTGGCCAGAGCTGTCCGGGCTGGCGCTGGCGCTGGCATTGTCGACATTGGCCCGCCGTCAGGGCGGGCCGATGCTGATTGCGGCCAGTGACGGTTACGCGGCGCGTCAGTTGCGGCGCGATCTCAGTCAGCTCGACGGACCACCGGTCGAACTGTTTCCGGACTGGGAAATCCTGCCTTATGATTTGTATTCGCCCCATCCGGACCTGATTTCGCGCCGGCTGGATCTGCTCGCGCGCCTGCCAGGCCTGCGCGAAGGGATCATTGTCGCGCCACTGGCCGCGCTGATCCAGCGCCTGCCGCCCGCCGCCTGGATCCAGGGCCAGAGTCTGAATCTGGCCGTCGGTGACCGCATTGATGCCGATGGGTTTCGTCATCTTCTCAGCGAGGCCGGCTATGGTGCATCCGATCAGGTCTGGCAGCCAGGGCAGTTCGCGGTGCGCGGTGCGGTCATGGATCTGTGGCCCATGGGGCGGCCTCAACCCTATCGCATCGAGTTGTTCGATGACGAAATCGAATCGATCCGCCTGTTTGATGCCGAATCCCAGCGTTCGACCGAGAAACTGGATCGGATCGATATGCTGCCGGCGCGTGAGTACCCTTTCGATGAAAAAAGCCGCCAGGCGTTTCGACGACAATTCCGCAATCGCTTCGATGTGGATCTGCGCCGTGCCCTGCCCTATGTCGAAGTCGGTGAAGGTATTCATGGCCAGGGGCTGGAACAATACCTGCCCTTGTTTTTTGAACAAACCAGTTCACTGATCGACTATCTTCCGGTTCAGCATCGTCTTGTCATCCTGCCCGGTGTAGACGAGGCAACGCGCGAATTCAGTGACCAGGTCCATGCCCGGCATGAGCAGCGCAGCGGTGATCGCGAACGCCCGGTGCTTGACCCGGACGAGTCGTATTTTCCAGCCGATGAGCTGCTTGCTCGCTTAAAAGCCGATGCCAGCGTTCGGGTCACCCGGCGCAAGCCGGCTCGATCAATCGTCGACGCACCGCCCTCGATCGATCTTGACCACGGTGCCGATGCCGCAGTCGAGCAGCTCCGTCAACTGCCGGGCCGGATCTTTCTCGCGGCTGACACGGCCGGCCGGCGCGAATTGATCAATGAGGGGCTCAAGGCCGCCGGCCTGCGTCCACGCATCGTCGAGTCGTGGTCAGCTTTTATCAGCGGTGACGACCGCCTGGCACTGGCCGTCATGCCGGTCTCGAGCGGCTGCTGTCTGCCCGACCGTGAGCTGACCATCCTCTCGGAATCCGAGCTGTTCCCGGGACACACGCGGACGCATCAGCGCGAGCGGCGCACCGGGCAGGATCCGGAAAGCATGATCAAAAGCCTGGCCGATCTTCAGGCCGGCGCACTGGTGGTGCATCTGGAGCATGGCATCGGGCGCTACTTGGGCCTGGAGGTCCTGACGGTGGGTGACAGCACCGGTGAATACCTGACCCTGGAATACGATGGCGGCGACAAGCTCTATGTCCCGGTAACCGACCTGCATCTGGTCAGCCGCTATACCGGTGCCGACCCGGAACAGGTCACCCTCAATCGCCTGGGTTCCGAGCAATGGAAGAAAACCCGGCGCAAGGCAGCTGAAAAGGTCCGTGACGTGGCCGCCGAATTGCTCAACCTGCAGGCGCGCCGCGCCGCACGCAGTGGTCATGCCTACGCGATTGAACGGGGTATGCAGGCGCGCTTTGCCGCCGGCTTTGAGTATGAAGAAACCGACGACCAGCTCACGACCATCGAGGCGGTGCTGGCCGACCTGGCCTCGGACCAGCCGATGGACCGGGTGGTCTGTGGCGATGTCGGGTTCGGCAAGACCGAGGTTGCCCTGCGCGCCGCCTTTGCCGTTGCCGAGTCCGGCCGCCAGGTGGCCATGCTGGCCCCGACCACGCTGCTGGCCGAGCAGCATTATCGAAACTTTTCCGACCGCTTTGCCGACTGGCCCATCAACGTCGCCTTGCTGTCCCGCAGCGGCCAGAATTGTGCCCAAACTGTCGCTGGCCTGGCCTCGGGCACGGTCGATATCGTGATCGGCACGCATCGCCTGATCCAGAAAGACATCGCCTTCAGGGATCTGGGCCTGGTCATCATT
The DNA here is from genome assembly GCA_964523755.1 of uncultured Wenzhouxiangella sp. Classification (GTDB taxonomy): domain Bacteria; phylum Pseudomonadota; class Gammaproteobacteria; order Xanthomonadales; family Wenzhouxiangellaceae; genus Wenzhouxiangella. The sequence goes on from CAZFYM010000004.1 coordinate 10,127, forward strand.
GACGAAGAACAGCGTTTCGGCGTCCGCCAGAAAGAACGCCTGAAGGCGCTGCGTGCCGAGGTTGACTTGCTGACCCTGACGGCCACACCCATTCCGCGCACGCTCAACATGGCCATGGCCGGCCTGCGTGAATTGTCGATTATTGCCACGCCGCCGGCTCGCCGACTGGCGGTGCGAACCTTTGTGTCGGAATGGGACACGCCAACCATTCGCGATGCCGTCAGTCGCGAGTTCCAGCGCGGTGGCCAGGTCTATTTTCTGCACAACGAAGTCAAGAGCATGGCGCGCATGCTCGACGAACTTCAGGACATGTTTCCGCGCGCGCGCGTCGGTATGGCCCACGGTCAGATGCCAAGCGGCGAAATGGAGCGCACCATGCGCGATTTCTATGCCCGCCGGATCAATCTTCTGGTCTGCAGCACGATCATTGAAAACGGTATTGATGTACCGACGGCCAATACCATCATCATCAACCGGGCGGACAAGTTCGGCCTGGCCCAGCTCCACCAGCTGCGTGGCCGGGTTGGCCGTTCGCACCACCTGGCTTACGCCTATCTGATTACGCCACCCAAACAAGTACTGACTCGGGATGCGCGCAAACGCCTGGAAGCCATTCAGAGCCTGGAAGAGCTGGGTGCCGGATTCACCCTGGCCAGCCATGATCTGGAAATTCGCGGAGCCGGCGAACTGCTGGGCGAGGATCAGTCCGGCCAGATCGAGGCAATCGGGTTCTCGCTTTATTCCGACTTGCTCAACCGTGCGGTCGAAGCTCTCAAGGCCGGACTGGAACCGGATTTGGATGAACCGTTGTCACTGATCAGTGAAGTCGACCTGCACGTGACCGCCATGATTCCGCCGGATTATCTGCCCGATGTCCATCAGCGCCTGGTTTTGTACAAGCGCATCAGCCAGGCCGATTCGGACAAGAAGCTGGATCAGCTTGCTGTTGAAATGATCGATCGTTTCGGCTTGCTGCCAGCGGAAGTCAAGAACCTGCTAAAGACCGCCGAGCTTCGCCTCCAGGCCCGCAAACTGGGTATTCGACGTCTGGAAGTCGGTCCGGCCGGCGGGCGGGTTGAATTTGTCAGCAAGCCTGATATCAATATCGATGAACTATTGAAAATGATCCAGAAAGAAGCCCATACTTTCGAGCTTCCGGCCAACGATCGGCTGCGCGTCAAGGGCGAGTATGAATCGGCCGAAGAACGCCTTGCCATGGCGCTGGAACTGATTGAACGCCTGGGACGCTCTGAACCTCCGCGACGGGCGAGCGCTTGAAGTACACTTCTGACTCATGAAGCCATACCTAGCTCTGTTCGCCCTGACGGCGCTGCTGATACTGCCCGCGCAGCCGCCATTTGCCGCCGCAACGACACCAATGTACCGGGTCGAGGTGGTGGTTTTCATGTATCCGAACGGAACCAGCGATCGCCGCCTGTCCAGTGAGCCAGCGGATTATTCCGCACTGCCCGACACCCGGGCCAATGCACGGGCCGCGGCTTTTCAGCCATCGGACGCTGGCCTCGAGGATTCAACACTGTCAGATGAAGAGCAACAGGATCAGGCCCGCGAGGAAGCTATATCGATTTTCAGCGCCCTCGACGCTCTGGAACAAGGTATCCAGGCCAGCACTGGATCGTATACCGGTGGCCCGGTTTATCCCCAACCCTGGGTCAACCTGGAAGCGCCAGGTCCGGAGATGGCCGATGCCTGGCGTCGTCTTGACGAAAGTCCTCATCACAGACCGCTGACCTGGAGAGCCTGGTACCAACCCATCGGCTCCGGCCAGACTGCACAATGGTTGCGATTGCATGACGAGAGGATCATCGATCTGAACTGGCTGGAGCCCGAGTCGCTCAGTCCCGATTTTGTTCCTGATGACAAGCCGGTCCCCTATCGCCTGCCAAGTGCCCAGTTTCGACTCGACGGCGGCATTCGGCTGCGCGAACGCCAGTTCATGCATGCCGATATCGATATCGTCTGGCAAGAGCCTGTCGCTGGTCCCCCGAATTCGCTTGCCGGCATCCTGGCGGAAATCACCGGTTTTGAGCAGCATCGTCTCAATCAGTCCCGCAGCATTCGCCTCGGACGACTCGAGTATTTCGACTCGCCCTGGCTTGGCGTTCTGCTGAAGGTCGAGCGCTGGCAGTCTCCGTGGCTTGAAGTCAAGCCGCAGGCGATCGCTCAGTGAGCGTAGCCCAGGCGCGCGAGAAGCTGTTGGGCAATCATCGCCTGGAGCGCGCCTACCAGCTACTGGTCAATCAGGAAGATGCACGGGTCTGCCGGGATATTGACGAAAAGGCCTGCCGGGTCGTTGCTGGCAACTTCTTTGTACAGGTTCTCACCCAGTTCTTGACCAAGCTGGGCGATGCGCTTGCCAACCCCAAGACCATTCTTGCATGGATGCTGAGCGCGCTGGGCGCACCCGGTATCTTCACCGCCTTTCTGGTCCCGATTCGCGAGTCCGGCTCGCTGATTCCACAACTGGTCATCGCCGCCTATGTTCGGCTTCAAGCCATTCGCAAATGGACATTTGTTGTCGGCTGTGTACTGCAAGCCCTTGCCGTTTTTTCGATGGCACTTGTTGCCATCTCGCTCAGCGGCTCGGCAGCGGGATTTGCCTTGCTCGGGGCGCTGGTGGTCTTCAGTCTGTCACGCGGGCTATGCTCGGTTGCCTCCAAGGATGTACTGGGCAAGACCGTCCCCAAAACCCGGCGCGGCCGGGTCAGCGGCTGGTCGGAATTTCTGGCCGGTCTGGTGACGATAGGCGTTGGGATCGTCTTGTTGTTGAGCCAGGGCCAGGAACAAGGCGATATGGCCGCCTACCTGGTTCTACTGGCCATCGCCGGCGGACTGTGGCTGCTGGCTGCGGCCAGTTACGCCATGATCCGGGAATTTCCAGGCGCGACCGAGGGCGGTGGCAATGCGCTGACCGAAGGTGTGAAGCGACTGTCGCTGCTGAGAACCGACCGGCCGTTTCGCCATTTTGTAATCGCCCGATCATTATTGTTGTGTTCATCCTTGAGCGCACCATTTTTCATCATGCTGGCGTACCAGCAAACCGGTGGTGCCCTGCTTGTGCTGGGCCTGTTCGTGATTGCCGACGGGCTGGCAAGCCTGGTTTCAGCGCCCTTCTGGGGCCAGTTCGCCGATCATTCCAGCCGCCGGGTCATGATCGTGGCCGGCAGCGGTGCGGCCCTGGTTGGCCTGGCCCTGGTCACAACCGTGAATCTGCTACCCGCGCTGGCGGACAGCCAGTGGCTTTATCCTGCGTTCTTCTTTCTGCTGGCCATTGCCCATGCCGGTGTCAGATTGGGCCGCAAGACCTATGTAGTCGACCTGGCCAGCGGTAACAGGCGCACTGATTATGTCGCGGTCAGCAACACCGTGATTGGCGTGGTGCTGTTGCTGGCTGGCAGCGTCGGTGCGCTGACCACCATCATGCCAGTCTCGGGCGTCATCATGGTTCTGGCCATCATGGGTTTGTGCGGGGCCGTCTTGAGCTTTCGCCTGCCCGAGGTTACCGATTAGATCATGAAGAAACTGGCTCTGGTCGGGTTGCTGCTGGCACTGGTAGCCACCGGGCTGGTTTACTGGGCGTTGACGGCGCGCATCGAGACCCAGTTGGAACGGGTGGCCGGTCAGGTCGCTGTCTGGGGTCGACTGACCTGGGGCACAGTTCGGGTGGATCCCCGCGGTTCGGTCTCGATCAGATCCCTCCGCTTTGTGCCGATTGACCGCCGTGACTCGATCACCATCAGCCAGCTTGAACTGCACGCCGGTTCCCTTCCCGCGCTGCTGCGCTTTTCCGATCAAATCCAGGATGGCCGATTGCCACAGCAAGCGGGCATCAGTGTTCGTGGTCTGAAAATGCCGGTGACCCCCGCCATGGAAACCGTATCAGCGGATCAATTAGGATTGATCCTCCCACTGGCCGCAGCCGGCTGTCCCGGCTTTGAGCAGCTCAGCCTGTACGACCTGACCGAGCTTGACTACTGGGAACTTCGGATGGATGCCGAGCTGGACTATCGCGTCGGTGTTGGCCTGCTGGAAATCAAGAGCCGACTATCCGTCGCCGATCTGAGTCTGAACCGACAAAGCTGGCGTCTTGAACTTGAAAGCGCTCCGGAAATGCTGCGGAACCTGCCTCGCATGCTTGCCCAGGCCCGACTTCAACGTGTTGAACTGGAACACAGCGACCAGGGTTTTCATCAACGTCTGGTCAACCAGTGCGTGGAGCGCAGCGGCTTGACCTTCAACCACTACCAGCGCCGACATATCCAGTCTTGGCTAAATGAATGGTCAGCGCTGGGCATGGAGCCTGGGCGCCTGGTTGTCGCCGGCTATCGTCACTACCTGAGTCGGCCGGGGCGCATTACCCTTATTGCCGAGCCGGAACCGCCACCCCAGATCAACATTCTGCGTCAGAGAAGCGTTGCCGATATTCTGATTCGCACTGCACCTTCCTTTGTCATCAATGATGGTACGCCAGTCGAGTTGACCGTCAGTCCACGACCCATTCCCGTCATGCCGGAACCGGTCGTCCCGGAACGATTGACACGACCGGAACGGATTGTCCGGCCGCAAGCCGACGATGCCGACAATCAACCAGTCATCATTGTTGGCCCGATACCCGATTGGAAAGCAATCGAGCTTGCCCGCGTCAGCAGCCATTACGGCGACAGCGCAAGGATTGAGCTGCGAGACGGCGCGACATTGCACGGACGCATTGTCAGTAGTGATGTGAATTCACTGCAACTTTTGAGCCGCAGCCGCGGCGGCGAGTATGCCCGCCCGGTTGCGTTTGACCAGATTGAGCGCATCCAGGTCAGACCATAAGCTTTTGCATGTCAGGATTCCCATCCTGAAATCGTAATGAGGGACATCGACAAACACTTGCGATTTCTGAGGTCCTACCATGAACACTCGTTATCCAGCGGCGCTTCCTGCGCTTTTCAGCCTGCTCCTTTGTGCCCAGGCTTCGGCTCAGTTCGAGGCCGTCGCCGGGCCCAACGTTCCCGAGGCAAATCTGCTCGGAGAGCATGACACCAGTCCAAGCTTTGGACCACACCCATTCCATCCGGATCACCTGCACCACGTTAGCTTTCCCGCTGCTGTGGACAATGCGGACCTGATTTTTGACGGCATTCTGGTTAGTGCCGAGGTCCGCCAACCGGCCGGCACTGGCATTTTGGTCACCGACTACACGTTTCGTGTTCGCGAATGGCTGGCCGGAGATTCCGGCGACGGGCTGATCACGCTGACCTCAACCGGCGGCCATCGTGCCGACGGCTTCGGCATGACCGTCTGCGGTGCCGTCAAGCTCCAACCGGACCACCGTTATATTGTGGTATCGAGAAAAGACGCCGACAGCATGGCGCTGCCGATTGCCAGGGCCATTCAAGTTCATGCGAGTGATCAGCTGGTTATTGATGAGGCCGGTCGTGTGGTCACCTCGTTATTGCCCGACCGCCTGGGGACACGTCGACAAGCCGACTACCCTGGCCTCGACTACCTCACTCAAAACCACGATTTTCAACCTGAACCCGCCCCCAGTCTGGCCCCGGATGACGGCCAGGCGCAGAAATCAATGCCGGATCAGCAGCAGATGACGCCCATCTCGCCGGAGCAGATGCTCGACTGGATCGCCGCACGTCGCAGCTTTGAGCGCGGTGCCATCCTTGCGATAGATCTTCCGGTTGGCAGCGACCCTGAGCCGGTCGTTCCCAGTGGTCAATGGTGTGGACGGATCAATGGCCCCCACAATTATTACAACTGGGTTCCGGATGATACTCACTGGGCCCTGCGCGGCTCGGCCGCCGGCAACTGGAACACGCTGGTTGATGACAATCCGGGTGGATCATCCTGGTTGATCGGTACATTTCTCAGTGGTGGAGAGCCGATCCGCGATCGTCAGCCCAATGCCAACAACGGCGAGAACAACATGGGTGTGATCAGCGATCTGCAACTGCAAAACGGTGGCTATGGCAACACCTGGGCGGGCTTCGGAGCCAATGGCATAAATTTCACCTGGTACAGTGGCGTGGCGTGCACCCGAATCGTTGAGGTCGATACCTTTGTCAATCCGGCCATTGCCAATGATCAGGTCCAGCATCTGAAATCGCTGACCCACGAGTTCGGTCATGCACTGGGCCAATCGACCAATGGCGCTGGCGGGCATGAGGACCGTTACTTTGCCATCATGTTTGCCGGCACGTTTCGCCAGCCGCCAAACTACAACTCCACCTGGTACGGAAGAATGGACGACATGCGTGGCGTACGCAGTTTCCTGACCAGCTCCAACAACACCTATCCCGGCGAATGGGTTCTTGAGGAGTGGGTCGACATGGCTACCTGGTCGCAAACCCATGACAACTGGGGCAGTCCGGGCAATCTCGTCATGACCGATCTCGACACCTACAGTGGTCGACGGGGTGACCCGATAACCGTCCGGGGAATCCAGGTCGAGAATCGCGGCAATCTGCCAGCCAGTAACGTCAACCTGCATTTTTACCTGTCCAGCAACGACATCATCTCGTCAGCCGACTTTCTGGCCGGCAGCGCCTTCTGGTCGACTTTCTCGGCGGAGGGGCGCTGGTCCAACGGCACTCGCAATATCCAGGTACCCGCTAACATTCCGGCCGGCAATTACTTCATCGGCTGGCAACTGGAACTGGATGAATCCGAGCGATCCACCGCTAACAACACGGCCATTATGCGTCGCAGCAGCACGTTCAATTTCCAGGAGCGACAGTTCACTGTAATCGGTCAACCCGACCTCAATATACCGTTGACCAGCCTTAACGCTCCCTCCGTCTCCCAGGGATCGAGCGTCAACATCCATGTGCAAATTGCCAACAGCGGAGACGGAGGCTCACCAAGCACGATGGTCCGCTTCTATCGTTCGACCAACGCAATTATTTCAACTTTTGACACCGAAATCGGCTTGACCAGCATCACTCCACTGGTACCAGGTCAAACGATCAATCGAAACTTTTCAGCCGTCATGAATGTGGCGGGGAACTTTTATCTGGGAGCTTGCGTGGAAGCAACGACGTATGAGGACAACACATCAAATCTCTGCTCCACAGGTCAGTTCATCGAAGTGGTGGCAGTCGACGAGGTATTTGCTGACCGATTCGAACCCTGATCATTTGATCCCTGATCGCATCAGCATTCCTCATGGCCAATCATTCCCCCGCAGACACGCTTGCGTCTGCGGGGTATTGGCAGGAATCAATCAAGCACGAAAGTAACGCGCATGATCACCCGGTAGTTGGTGACACGACCGTTGGAAAAATCGACTTTCTGTTCGGCAATCCAGGCTCCCTTGACATTTTTCAAGCTTGATTCAGCTCGTTTGAGACCCTGTTCGATTGCGTCTTCAAAGCTCTTGGTTGAATTGGAGGAAATTTCGATTATCTTGGCAACGCTCATGGCTAGTCTCCTGAAGGTTAAAAAAAGGTGGTTGTCAGCACGTCAGGAATTACCTTAACATCAACTCTTTTCGACTTGCCGGATCGCTCTTGAAATTCACTCTATCCTCAACGCTTCACCGGAGCAAGCTCCGGCTGGTCTTTCTGGCCTTGTTGTTGATCTACCTCGGAACAGCAAGCTGGCACATTTTCAAGCCCCTGCCGCCCGGTGTTTCCCTGGTCTTTCCCGCTCGAACCGCCAGCGAGGTTGATTTTCTGATCGATGCTACCTGGCTGGATGCTGATGGCAATCAGCACCAAGCCACGGAAATCTTTGACCGGTTTTTCGCCCTGATCGACCAGGCCGAGCGTCGCATCGTGATCGAGATGTTCCTGCTCAATAATTTTGCCGGCCAGACCGGCAGCGATCATCGGGCGCTGTCGGGTGAAGTCATTGATCGACTGATCCAACGCCAGCGACAGATTCCGGAAATCGACATTCTGCTGGTCACCGATCCTTTTAATCGCCTCTATGGCGGCGTGCAATCACCCGATCTGGATCGACTGCAGGCGGCCGGTATTACGATTATCGAAACCGACTTGAACGGACTCCGCGACTCCAATCCGCTTTACTCCGCCCTGTGGCGAATCTGCTGCCAGTGGTTTGGCAATCGGGCTGCCGATGGATGGCTGCCAAACCCGGTCGGTGGCGAGCCGGTTACGCTGCGAACCTATCTGAACTTGCTCAACTTCAAAGCCAATCATCGAAAATCGCTGGTCGTGGATTCCGGCGATGACTGGGTCGGACTGGTCACCTCGGGTAACCTGCATGATGCCAGCAGCCGGCACAGCAACGTGGCCGTGAGCTTTCGTGGCCGGGCGGCACTTGACCTGATGGAAGCCACGCTGGCCGTGGCACGCTTCTCGGACCCGCGGGCCAATATCCTGGCTGTACCCGCCTATCATGACGCACCAGCTACCAGCGACAATGCTGGCACTGTTCAAGTTCTGACTGAATCGCAAATCCGAACCTCGGCATTGAAGATCATTCAAGATGCCCAGGACGGCGAACGTCTGGATCTGGCCATGTTCTATTTGGCGCATCGACAGGTGATTCGGGCACTGATTAAAGCGCATCAGCGCGGCGTGCAGCTTCGTGTGCTGCTCGATCCCAATGAAGATGCCTTCGGGCGCAAGAAAAATGGCGTCCCCAATCGCCAGGTTGCTGCTGAACTGCAGGCTGCCGGTGTTCCACTGCGCTGGTGCAACACCGATGGTGAGCAGTGCCACTCAAAGCACCTGCTGCATCTGGCCCACACCGGCCTGGCCCAACTGCTGGCAGGCTCGAGCAACTTCACCCGGCGCAATCTCGATGACTACAATCTGGAAACCCAGGTGCTGTTTCAGGCACCATCCGACCATGAAGAGATTCAGCAGGCACTGGCATTTTTCGATCGCCGTTGGAATAATGAACCAGACCGAATCCACAGCCTGCCCTATCCAGCCTACGCCGACGACTCGCGCCTGCGCTACTGGCGCTATCGAATGATGGAAGCCACCGGCCTGTCAACCTTCTGATCAGGAGTCTCACCAAATGAACAAGAGAAGCGCATCACGGAAACACGGAGGTCACAGAACTCAATGGAACAATCATCCTCAGTGGTGAACCTGATATTGAATTCCATTAGAGGCCAGATCAGTCGTGCTGCTCCAGTTGGCAAACTGCCCGCCTGGATCGGACTTCTTGCGATAGGCTTGCTGAGCGCCGGTTGCGCCACGCTGACACCGGTCAAACCGGTGGATTTGACGCAACCCGGTTGGAGCGTCTGGACCGGACAGGCCGTCTGGCTGCCACCCGATCAACCAGAGGCGATTGCCGGTGACTTGCTGGTCGCCAGCGATCAGGATGGCAAGCGGCTGATTATCCTGACCAAACCGCCGATCACTATTTTTACGGCACAAACCGATCAGGATACCTGGCAACTCAATCTGACCGGACAGCCTCGGGAGCGACGGGGCCGCTTGCCAGCCCCCCGACAATTTGCCTGGTTCGCCATTCCCGACTTGCTCCAGGACGGCCTGTCTCCGCCAGGCTGGGCGGTGGACCAACCGCAACCCCATATCTACATTCTGCAACACCCTGGTGGTGAACGGATTCAACTGGTGCTCGATCCATGAGACCCGCCCTGATACCGATGGCCTTGATGGCCGTCCTGCTAATCGCTCTGCTGACGCTGCCCAGAATTGACATCGATACCGATGTTTTCAATCTTCTGCCAGCTGAAAGCCGCGAGGTTCAGGCGCTGCAACTGTATCAACGCCACTTTGCCTCGGCCCAGGATTTGCTGATTTCACTGCGGGCCGGCAATGCTGATCAGGCTCGCGTGCTGGCCGAACAACTGGCCGGGGATCTGGTCATGCATGATCTGGCAACCCGGGTGCTTTGGCAGGCACCGTCTCTGGATCCTGCGGAGCGAGCCCGGATGGCTGCCTTCCTGTGGATCAATCAGGACCCGCAAGCCCTGCTCGGACTGGCCCAGCGCCTGGCTCCTGATCAGCTTGACGCGACCCTGGATGAAAGCCTGCAAAACCTGGCCACCTCAATTGATGCCATCGAGCTTGCCCGAATCAGTCAGGACCCGTATGGTTTGTCCAGGAGTATCGACCAGGCCTTCGGATCCGAGGACAATACGGCCGGGCAATTCCGCTCAGACAGTGGCGAATTTCGCTTGCTGGTCGCCCAACCCCCTGCCTTTGTCATCGCCGATCCAGACCAGGCCCGGGTTTGGGCCAGCCACCTTGGCGACTACCTTGGCGCATGGAAAGATGAACAAGCCGAACGCCGGAGCAGCGAGATCAAGTTGACCGGCCACCTGGCGTTCGTGGCAGAGTCGGGTGAAGGATTATTACGCGAGATCCAATCGGCCGGGCTGGCCACCTTGCTGTTTATCGGGGCCTTGTTCTGGATCATGCATCGTAGCTGGATACCCATGTTCAGATTACTGGGCTTGCTGCTGCTGGTGCTTGCCGTTTCCGTGACGATTGGACATTGGATTCTGGGCCAGCTCAACGTGGTCAGCCTGGGTTTTGCCGCGATCTTGCTGGGCATTGCCGCTGATTACGGCATGATTGTGCATCAGGAGGTCAGCAGCCATCCTCAACGTGGGGCACGTGACCACTGGCAGAACCTGACCGGTGCAATTGTCTGGGCAGCACTGACTACTGCGGCCGCTTTCTTGCTGATTTCCCGATCAAGCCTGCCCGGACTGGCCCAGCTCGGGGCACTGGTTGCCGTTGGCGTCATAACGGCTGCGATCATCATGCTGGTCGGCTTTCTGATCGGCGTCAAACCGAAAGATACCGGCAATGCACCCGCCATTGCGCAGCCTCCGCTGGCGATGGGTTCAAGGTCAATTTTCGTGTTCAGTATCCTGCTCGGGATACTGTCCATTTCGATTCTGACTAGCCACGGCTTACCGCTTGTGGACCGCGGTGTGAACAGCCTGATTGGAGACGATGGGAATGCCCATGCCAATCTGGCGGAGATCGAGCGCGAATTGGGTACCTGGGAAGCCGATCATTGGCTGATCATCGAAGGGACCGATGAACAAACCGTCGCCGACCGTCTGAGCGGCATCGAAAAGTTGCTGGATAAGGCTATTGCTGACGAGCTGATTGAGAGCTACCAGCTGCCCGCGACACTATGGCCAGCACCTGACCACCAGCAGGCCAATCGGTCTCTGGCGGCGGATTTGGCGGAAGATGCCAATCGTCTGATCGGCCACGCCAGGGCTTTCGGATTTACCGATGCGGCCCTGGTGTTCACCGAACAAGTCCTGCAGGCCTGGCAAGAGATGACTTCGGTTTCGACCACGATCTGGCCGCACGGCCCAACCACGGATCTGATACTGCGCCAGTTTCTTGCCCGAGACCAGGATCAAGGCTACCTGGTACTTGGTCGTATCAAGGCCGATCCGGAACTGCCCGGTCACATCCTTTCCGATCTGGCCACTGCGGCCAATGATCGTGCCGGAGCCTGGCTGGCCGCCTGGCCTCTGCTCAGCCAGACCTTGATCGATTCCATGCAGAATGATCTTCGCCGCGTTCTACTGCCGTTGATTCTGGCCCTTGTGGTGTTGTTGTGGCTGGCCTTTCGCAATCTGGCCGAGGTTGCCCTCAGCCTTGCCACGATAGGGTTGGGCCTGCTGACTCTGATGGCTGTGATGAGCCTGGTCGGATGGTCATGGAACCTGATGAATCTGGTCGGTATCGGGCTGCTGCTGGGGCTGGGTGTCGACTACAACATTCACATGCAATTTTCTCTGAAACGCCATGGCGGCCGCCTTGATCTGGTCCATGCCACTACCGGCAAGGCACTGCTATTGTGCGGGTTTTCCACCGCCGCCGGTTTTGCCAGTTTGTCATTTGTTTCCAACGAGGGTCTGGCCAGTCTCGGCCGCGTCTGTGCCATCGGGATTCTGTTTATGTGCCTGGCGGCCATCGTCCTGTTGCCAGGCTGGTGGCGCATGTGGCATGGTAGCCACAGTCCGCCTGAAACTGTTTGAATGGAGCAGAAAACCTTTATCGCCAGGGCCTGGATAATGGCGGTAGCGCTGCTGTTACCCATTGGCTCCCTGGCGACCACGGAGGCCGAGCAGGCCTTGAGCGACTGGCTGGCCCACCAGAAAACCCGGTCCATCTGGTCGGCCAATGTCGTCCAGACCCGGCAGTTGCCCGCATTGGTGCAGGCATTAAGCTCAACCGGCAAGGTCTGGTTTGATGGTGCCGAGCGTTTTCGCTGGGAACTGGGTGATCCACCCCGAACCATTGCCATTCGCAATGGCAATGTATTGCAAGTGACCTATCCCCAACTGGATCGCGTCGAGCACTACCACGACCAGGGCCCGGACGAGCAGACTCTGCGCATGGCCCTGGAACTACTGGAGGTAGGAGCGCCTGCCGGTGCCGGGGAGTTTCTGGCGCGCTATCGCCTGGTCGACGCCACTCAGGATGCAGATTCCTGGACCTTCGAGCTCAGCCCGCTTGACGCGGACATTCGCCGCATGATTGCCTCGTTGCAGCTGCAAGTCGCGCGAAGCGAATTCTTGTTGCTGGGTACCGAAATCGAGTTTCAGGATGGTACACGTCTCAGAAATACGTTCGACCAGCATCTGTTTCCCGAACAATTCCCGCCCGAGCTGTTTGAACTTGATCAAAGATAAACCCGGCTGACCCGTTGTAACATCGGCCAACGTCTCAGTGGTTACGTTGGACGATCCGTTGCGCCAGCCAGGCCAGCGCCTGCGGATTACCCGAGACTCCGGCCAGCGCCTGATCAATCTCGGCAATCAGCTCATCCAGACGCCGGTGAGCAGCCTCCCGACCAAACAGACCTGGCCAGGTTGCCTTGTGTCGAGCCACATCCGAATCGGCACTCTTGCCTATGGTCGCGGTATCGCCCTCGACTTCTAGCAAATCATCCTTGATCTGAAAAGCCACCCCCAGGGCCCGCGCATAGCGGTTAAGGGCTGCGAGATTGGAGCTTTGCAGATTCTCAAGCCGGGCTGCAACCATCAGCACAGGAGCAGCCAGAAGCGCCCCGGTTTTCTTGCTGAACATTTGCTCCAGTTGGTCACGATCAGGACTTTGCCTTTCAAATTGCAGATCCAGCGCCTGACCAGCAACCATGCCGTCTGATCCGCAGGCCCTGGCCAACAACAAAATGGCCTGTTGGCTGCCGGGATGGAGGCTGGCGCCCAGGCACTCGAAAGCCAGAGCCTGCAAACCGTCGCCCACCAGAATGGCCGTGCCCTCGTCAAAGGCCTTGTGCACCGTGGGCAGGCCGCGTCTGAGATCGTCGTCATCCATGGCCGGAAGATCGTCGTGCACCAGTGAATAGCAATGAATCAACTCCACTGCCACAGCAATCTCGTCAATCTGCTCAGGACCGATGTTCAGCACCTCGCCGGTCGCATAGGCCAACAAGGGACGCAGCCGCTTGCCGCCATTGAACACAGCATGGCGCATGGCTGCATGCAGGCGCGCTGGTTCGGTCTGCTCGCCCGGCAGCCAGTCATCGAGCGCTCGCTCAACTCGGGCAACGTAGTCAGAGGCTCGCTGATCGAAGTTCATTTCGCAATTCCTTTAAGTCCTGGCTTGATTGACTCGCGCACAAATCCCTCGCCCAGTCGGCCAAAGGCCTGGAAAAGTCGCGCCTTCAAAAACCCGTTGTACGCACAATACCCTGCGCGATGATAGCGCGAATTCAGGAATTGTTCGGACTTTGGGCGTGGCAGGGCTTCCTCGAAGCCGATTTTTTGCAATAAAAACCAGCTTATAGTGGTCTGTATAGTTACTCCGCCGTTTCGCACGGGTCCATTACGGTCTTCGGTCGGCGGGCACTGCCCGAGGAGCCATAACAATGATAAAAGCCACATCATCCAGCGCAGGGAGTCTGAAGCTGGCACTGGATTGTCAACAACGCATTCTTCCCACTGTATCCCGAACCTTTGCCCTGACCATTCCCGTCCTGCCGGATCGCTTGCGAATCTCGGTCAGCAACGCCTATCTGCTGTGCCGCCTGGCCGACACCATTGAGGATGATCCGGGGCTTGATGAGGCCAGCAAGCGCGAGTTCGGACAGCAATTTATCCAGGTAATAAACGGCCAGCATGATGCAGACTGCTTTTCCGCTGCCCTGCTGCCTCGATTGTCAACCACGACGCTCGATGCTGAAAAGAACCTGATTGCCAATTATCGCCAGGTGGTGGAAGTGACTCACAGTTTGAGTAGCGATGAGCAAAGCGCAATTATCCGCTGCCTGGAGGTGATGACCAATGGCATGTTTCAGTTTCAGCAGACTGTGGGCCTCCAGGGCCTGGCCGATGTGGCCGAGGTGGACGAATACTGCTATTTTGTCGCCGGTGTTGTTGGCGAAATGCTGACCGAGCTGTTCTGCTGCTATTGTCCGCAAATCGCCGCACAGCGCCGCCGCCTGATGCAATTGGCACCGTCGTTTGGTCAGGGACTGCAAATGACCAATATCCTCAAGGATATCTGGGAAGATCGCAGACGCGGCGCATGCTGGCTGCCGCGCGCACCATTTGGCCTGCGGCCTGACCGATACGGAGACCTGATCGAGGAAGTGGATCCGACAAGTTTTCGCGCGGGTATATCCGAACTGATTTCCATTGCCCACCGACACCTCGGCAATGCGCTTGACTACACATTACTGATTCCAGGCCAGGAGAAGAAACTGCGCTGCTTCTGTTTGTGGGCGACCGGCATGGCGGTACTGACCCTGCGCAAGATCCACCGCAATCTGGACTTCACCTCGGGCCGAAGCGTCAAGATCAAACGTCATACGGTTCACTTGACCGTGGGTCTGACCCGCATGGCGGCGTCACGTGACCAGCTATTACGCTGGCTCTTTGCCGTCAGTTCGCTAGGCTTGCCGAAGGGGCCACGCGAACTCGAGTGCAACTGGCCTTGCCTGTTCGATTCTGACCGCTCTGACGAATTTGGCAGCGTGCAGATCGCCAAGCCGTTAAACCCGAATATTTCATGAATTCGCACAGGGACCGATAACCATGCCTCAGGTAACCGCCAGGCACGCCGATCAAACCTGGTTGACTCACCTTGACAAAGCCGTTTCCGATGCCACTGAATCGGTGCTGGCGGATCAGCAACCCGATGGCCACTGGTGCTACGAACTGGAAGCCGATTGCACCATCCCTGCTGAGTACATCGCCTACATGCATTTCATGGATCAGATCGATCCAGGGCTGGAACGCCGGATGTGCCGCTACCTGATCAGTCGCCAGAACGACGATGGCAGCTGGCCGCTGTATCACGCTGGAGTCGGTGACATTTCCTGTACCGTCAAGGCTTACCTGGCACTCAAACTCGCCGGCCAGGACCCCGAATCGTCACTGATGTGCAAGGCAAGAACCTGGATTCTGGCCGCTGGAGGCGCCGAACGCAGCAATGTATTCACCCGATTTCTGCTGGCCATGTTTGGTCAGATTCCCTGGCGAGGCGTGCCCTGCATGCCGATCGAGATCATGTTGCTGCCTGGCTGGTTCTTCTTTCATCTTGACAGGATGTCCTACTGGTCGCGTACGGTCGTGGTGCCCTTGCTGGTTCTGTACTGTCTCAGGGCCAAAGCCAGCAATCCCCGCCAGGTCAGCATTCCCGAACTGTTTCGGACTCCGCCGAATGAAGTGCGCCACTGGCATCCCGCGCGCTCACGTCTGAACCGCGTCTTCATTGCGCTTGATCACCTGGTGCGCGTTCTTGAGCCGTGGTCACCGGCCTGGATTCGACGCCGGGCCATGCGCACCGCCGAAACCTGGTTCACCCAGCGGCTCAACGGCGTCGATGGTCTGGGGGCCATCTTTCCGGCCATGATCAATGCCTCGATAGCCCTGAAAATACTGGGCTATGCCGACGACCACCCACTGCGCCTCAATGCTCAAGCAGCCCTGGAACGTTTGTTGGTCGAAGACGGCGAATTGGCTTACTGTCAGCCCTGCCTGTCGCCGGTCTGGGACACATCGCTGATGGCCCTGGCTTTGCAGGCTACGCAGGACAAGCCCGCTTTGCAAGCGGCTGGGCGCGGACTGGACTGGCTGGTCGACCGGCAACTGGTGAACGAACCCGGCGATTGGCAACGCGATCGTCCGGGTTTACCCGGCGGTGGCTGGGCATTCCAGTACAACAACGCTTGGTACCCTGACCTCGACGACACGGCCGTGGTTGCCTGGGCAATGGACCAGCAAGACCCGCAACGCTACCGGAAAAGCATTGACCTGGCCACCAACTGGCTGGCTATCATGCAGAGCACCGATGGTGGATTCGCGGCTTTCGACGTGGACAATACCCATTATCATCTGAACGAAATTCCCTTTGCCGATCATGGCGCATTGCTCGATCCGCCCACCGCCGATGTCAGTGCCCGCTGTCTGACCCTTTTCGCCAGACTGAATCGTGACGATTTGCGGCTTGCGAGACAGCGCGTACTGGACTGGCTGCTGGAGCAGCAGGAAAGCGACGGAAGCTGGTTTGGACGCTGGGGAACCAATCACGTCTACGGGACCTGGTCGACCCTGGTTGCCTTGTGTGCCGATCCCGAATGGCGCTCATCCAGCGCAGTACAGCGGGGCGTGGACTGGCTCAAGTTGGTTCAGCGCAAAGACGGCGGCTGGGGCGAAAGCAACGACAGTTACGCCGATCCGGCCCTGATCGGAAAAGCCGATTGCAGCACCAGTTTCCAGACCGCCTGGGCACTGCTCGGCTTGATTGCCGCTGGCGAGGCCCATTCCGAGGCGGCCGCCAATGGTGTCGACTACCTGCTTCGCACCCAGTCCGACGATGGTTTCTGGCACGAGCCCTGGTTTACCGCACCGGGTTTTCCGCGCGTGTTTTATCTCAAGTATCACGGCTATTCGCGCTATTTCCCACTGTGGGCATTGGCCGAATTTCGCAGTGCGCTCAAGGCATGAGTAGCTTGGGTTTCATTGCTGCGCTGACGACCGAAGCAGATTGCCTGCGACCACTGACCTCCTGTTCGGGATGCAGTATCCGGGTTTGTGGGCCGGGTGCTGTGGCCGCCCGCAGCGCTGCCCTGCAGTTGGCCGATGCGGGTGTAAACGGACTGATCAGCTGGGGATTGGCTGGCGGCCTTGATCCCGCATTGAAACCTGGTCAGATTGTATTGGCCAATGAAATCCGGACGATTGACGGACAGGGTCGAATCGCCCCGCTAGGCGATCTTGCCGGGCTTCATCAGACCCTGATCGGACGCCTGGCCGGCCAAAGCGGTAGTCTGGTCCAGGTTGATGCTCCACTGGTCCAATCCAGCGAAAAGTACGCCCTCAGCCAGTCCAGTGGTGCCATAGCTGCGGACATGGAGAGCGCGGCCATCTGCGAGGTGGCCATCGAACAGGGTTTGAGCTTTCTGGCCATTCGGGTCATTATCGATCCTGTCGATCAAACTCTGCCGGACATTGCTTTGTCCGGACTGGAAGGCACCCATCTGGCTACTGGTCGAGTGCTGCGCGAATTACTGGCCTCGCCCGCTCAGTTGCCGGGCTCGCTGCTTCTGGCCGCCCGGTTTATGCGCGCCCGAGCCAGTCTGCGCCGGGTTGCCCGGCTGATTGCTCCCATGGTGCAGCCTTGAAGGCGCTGGTCACGGGAGCAACCGGGTTCGTGGGCTCGGCCGTGGCCAGAGTGTTGCTTGAACGAAGCTGGAAGGTACGTGCGCTGATTCGCCCCGGCAGCTCCCAAATCAACTTCGAAGGTCTTGCCCTGGAGAAAGTACATGGCGAATTGGAAGATTCGGAATCTCTGCGCCAGGCACTGGCCGGTTGCGATGCGCTGTTTCATGTCGCTGCCGACTACCGTCTCTGGGTGCCCGACCCGGAATCGATGTATCGAACCAATGTCGATGGCACTCGTCACCTCATGCAATTGGCCCTTGAGTGCGGCATCAAACGCATTGTCTACACCTCCAGCGTTGCCACGCTGGGTAACGCCGGTGCCGGTCAGATTCTTGATGAAAGCGCCATCTGCCATGAGCAGGAGCTGATCGGCCACTACAAGCGCTCCAAGTGGCAGGCTGAAAGATTGGTCACGGAGATGGTTCGCAACCAGCGGCTGCCGGCGGTCATCGTCAATCCGGCCGCGCCGGTTGGCCCGCGAGATTACAAGCCGACCCCGACAGGACGTATGGTGCTCGATGCCGCCCGCGGGCGCATGCCGGCCTATGTCGACACCGGACTCAATATTGTCCATGTCGATGATGTTGCTTACGGACACTGGCTTGCTCATGAACATGGTGCCATTGGCGAGCGCTACATTCTCGGCGGAGAAAACCTGTCGTTGAAAACAATCCTCACCGAGATCACGCGCCATGCCGGCGTCTCTGGACCGCGCCTGCGATTGCCGGTTCGGGCCGTATTACCCATGGCCTACCTCGCTCAATGGATGGCTCGCCTGCGCAACCGCGAGCCGGCCTTCACTGTCGATGGGGTGCGCATGTCCGGCAAGACCATGTATTTCGACTCATCCCGGGCGCGACAGGCGCTCGGATATCAGTCGAGATCAGCACGCCAGGCCCTGTGTGATGCGGTCGACTGGTTCAACGAGAAAGCCTATGCCTGACAATACCCTGTCGACCTCCGGTTGCAACAGACTGCGAAGATATCCAACAACTTCGGCCAAACCGAAAGGATTGAATCAAAATGACCATACCCCTGACTCAGCAATTTCATGTCGCCCGCTACCTGCTTGGCAAGAAGCTCAAGGGTGAAAAGCGCTATCCACTGGTTCTGATGCTCGAGCCACTTTTCCAGTGCAACCTGGCCTGCGCCGGCTGCGGCAAGATCGACTATCCGGAAGAGATCCTGCAGCAACGCGTCAGCGTCGAGCAGGCGCTGCAAGCCGTAGACGAATGCGGCGCGCCAATTGTTTCCATTCCTGGCGGCGAACCTTTAATCCACAAGGATATGCCGCAAATTGTCGAAGGGATTATCAAGCGCGGCAAATACGTCTACCTGTGCACCAATGCCTTGTTGATGAAAAAGAAATTGGATGACTACCAGCCCTCGCGCTACTTTACCTGGTCGGTACACCTTGATGGTCTGGAACGGCGCCATGACGAGTCGGTCTGTCGGCAAGGTGTTTTCGTCAAGGTCATCGAGGCTATCGAGATGGCACTGCAAAGGGGCTTCCGGGTCAATATCAATTGCACGCTCTTTGATGGTGAGGATCCTGAGGAGGTAGCCGACTTTTTCGACCATGTCACAGCACTGGGGGTCGAAGGCATTACCGTATCGCCGGGTTACAGCTACGACCATGCCCCACGCCAGGATGTCTTTTTGCCTCGCAATAACAGCAAGAAATTGTTCCGGGCCATTTATCGCTATGGCAAACAACGCAAATCGCGCTGGCCAATTTCCCAGTCCAGTCTCTTTCAGGATTTTCTGTGCGGCAATCAGACCTTTGAATGCACACCCTGGAGCAATCCGACTTACAACGTCTTTGGCTGGCAGAAACCCTGCTATTTGCTGGTCGATGAAGGCTATGCCAGCAGCTTCAGGGAACTGATGGAGGAAACGGATTGGGACAGCTACGGCACCGGTCGCAATCCGAAGTGTGACAACTGCATGGCCCATTGCGGTTACGAGGGCACCGCTGTCACGCAGACCTTTAAGCACCCATTGCAAGCCATGAAGGTTGCCCTGTTCGGGCCGCGCACGGAGGGTGAAATGGCCCCGGATCTACCGGTTCGCTATGAGCGCTCGCAATCGCGCATACCGATATCGGTCAACCGAAGCTGAGCTTCCGGGCAGATGCGGGTCGGCCTCGCTGTATCTGGGATATGGCCCTGCGCAGGGATCAGTCAGGCCAATCGAGTTTAGACCAGACCAGGTAGCTGGCTATGCTAACAACTGCATAAGTCTTGCCTGACTCAGGCCTGCGGGTACTTGTTGAGTTTAATGTGTGGTAGTATGCGCACGCGCTGGCCTGATCGAACGGATTGGAGTAACCCGCGCCCTCTCGCGGATTGAATGTTTTCCAAGGCCTTTCCCCGATTTGTTTTCTGCCTGAATTGAATTCGGGCAATTCCTTATGCCTTGGTTGACAAGGAAATTTGATAATGCAATTTGACTCACTCGGCCTTCGAGCCGAGCTTCTGCGCGCGGTTGGCGAGCAGGGCTACACGGAAGCGACTCCCGTTCAGGCTAAGGCGATTCCGGTCGTTCTGGCCGGCAGTGATGTGATGGCCAGCGCCCAGACGGGCACCGGCAAGACGGCGGCGTTTACCCTGCCGCTGCTGGAAAAACTCAGCAAGCAGACTGGCGAGCGCAAGCTGCGCGCGCTGATTCTGACTCCGACACGCGAGTTGGCCGCGCAGGTGCATGAGAACCTGCGCGACTATGGTCGCCACCTGAATATCCGCTCGGTCGAGATTTATGGCGGGGTGAATATCAACCCGCAAATGACCAAGCTCAAGCGCGGCGTCGATGTACTGATCGCCACGCCGGGCCGGTTGATGGACCATATGGAGCGCGGCACCGTCGACCTGCGTCATATCGAGACCCTGATTCTGGATGAAGCCGACCGCATGCTGGACATGGGCTTTCGCCCGGCCATCGACCGGATTGTGCGTTCCCTGCCGAAACAGCGCCAGACCCTGCTGTTCTCGGCAACCTTCTCGAAGGAAATCACCGCACTGGCACACCAGTTTCTGAAAAATCCGGTGCGGATTGAGACCGCAGCCCCGAACTCCACGGTCGAAGCCATTGCCCAGAAGGCGATTACGGTTGACCAGGCAAAGAAACGCGAACTGCTATCGTGGATGATCGGTTCTGAAAACTGGCAGCAGGTGCTGGTCTTTACCCGGACCAAGCATGGGGCCAATCGTCTGGCCAAGCAGCTGGAAGGCGATGGCCTGGCCTCGGCCGCCATTCATGGCAACAAAAGCCAGGGTGCGCGCACCAAGGCCCTGACCGAGTTCAAGAAGAACAAGATCCGGGTGCTGGTCGCCACCGATGTGGCTGCCCGTGGTCTGGACATCGACCATTTGCCGCACGTGGTCAATTTTGAAATCCCCAACGTGCCGGAAGACTACGTTCATCGTATCGGTCGCACCGGCCGGGCCGGGCGCGAAGGCGTGGCGGTCTCGCTGGTCTGCGGTGCCGAGCACGGTCTGTTCGAGGATATCCGCAAGCTGGTGAAGGTGCCCATTCCCACCGAGGTGGTCAATGGCTATGAGCCAACCGAGCCTTTGTCGCGTGATGCCGGCAAGACCAATCAGCGCAGCGGTAGTGGCCAGAAGCGCGGTGGCGGTGGCGGCGGTCAGCGTCGGTCTGCCAGCGGCAATGGCAACAACCGAGGTGGCCGGTCAAGCAACGAACGCGGCCGCGGTCGCGGGCGTAGCCAGTCATCGAGACGCGCCGCCTGACAGCCGCCAAGCAAACGTAAATCCCGAGAATCCCGGCCACGGTGCCGGGATTTTTTTGTTGAAAAGCTCCAGGCCGGTGCTTGAACCCGATTTCACCGTGGGTTCAAGTCTAATTCAGCGTGGAGGCGTCGCTTACTCACTCTGACCGTCAACCACTATGACTCTGGCCGAGGCACTGCGACCGAAAGTCTCCGGCTGATACATTTCCTCGGCCCGGGCCGGCGGTACGATAAATTCGCCTGGCGTCGTGGCGCGAGCGAAGTAGGAATAGTGGTACACGCCACCAGGCAACAGGGAAGCAAAGGCTTCGGTACGCTCGCGGCGCAGGTTCTGGTGCTCGTACCAGGGGCCCCACCACCCGCCTCGACCACGGGCGTAGGGGTTGATCGGCGACTCATTGCCATTTTCTGCACTGTCACTGACCGCCAGCGCGGGATTGATTGACTCAAGACCGGCCGGCAGCGGATCGACCAGGGCGACGTGATAACGGCGAGCCGGTGCGACCAGGCTCAGCTCAACCTCCACTCGCGCGCCGGCCTTGATCTCCCATACGCCGCCATCACGCTGATGCACATCATCAGGATCGTCAACGCTCCTGTAGATACGCGTGACCTCGAACCCATGACTGGCGGCGGCAAGGTCAAGACTGGCCGGCGCATAGTTCAGGCCGATCCGATAGTACAGCCGCCCTGCCCCGTCCTTGTCCAAAGTCAGATCCTGCTCGCCTCCATCACGGGCCAGCCAGGCCATCGGAATCTCGATGTTGTGGCTGTCGACCGAGCGCCCCCGGAACGCGTGTTCGCCGGCAAAACCCTGGCCCAGCCAGGTGCGGGCGACAAAGTCAGGTTCGGTGCCTTCATGGATCCGGAAATACTGATCCAGTGCCAGCAAGACAAAGGCGTTGTCCTGAGTATTGCCCCAGCGGCCGCGTATGCGGTGTGCCTGAAGCCCCTGGACCAGCTTCTGGATCAGATCCGAGTCGGGCTGATCGCGCATCAAAGCTTCGAGCACAATGCCATCGGCGCGCCGGTCTGAATGCATGATCAGATGATCGCCATCCTGAAAGCGGCTGACAAACTGGGCGCCGGCGGCCGTTTCGCTGACCCGGTTGGCCAGAAACCGGCGCAGTTGGTCGAGTTCCGCCGAGGAATCTTTGTCGCCGGACAATACGCCCAGCAGCCAGCCGAGTGATTCGAAGGTCAATGCTTCAAAATCAGTCACTTCAGCGATCAGAGCACGCGCACGGACACGGTCGAAATCGTTATGCAAACCCCGAACATACAGCGCGTAGGCGACGATATGACGACGCGCGCGATCCGCATAGGCGGACGGGATGTAGCGTTCGATATGGCGCACATGCTCCAGGGTCGATTCCAGCAGCCGCTCATTGACGGAATACCCCTTGCCACGAGCCCGGATCAATGCATGGGCCACATGCAGCGTGGCGTAGGGCCAGGATTCGCGGCCGCGTTGCCAAAGCCCGAAACCGCCGTCACCGTTCTGCATGCCAGCCAGGCGTTCCATGTCGGCGGCCATTGAGCGCTCGATCTGATCCGATGAAGGGATTCCATCGACTTCAAACGCTTCGAGCACATCGCGCAGCGCCGCCACGGCCAGAATGCGCGAGGCGACCTGCTCGCTGCAGTGGAACGGATACTCGTGCAGGTACAAAAAGGCATCGGTCAAGGACTGAACGGCGGTCGAGCTGGTGGTGATATCGAGCTGGCCGAACTGTGGCCAGATATTGTCGGGCGTGACAATCGGCTGGACCATGGCACCCTCGTCAATCACCCCGTAGGTGGCGAACGCCTCAGTGGTGGCCGGTGTCCAGACCGGCAGCTCACCGCGCGCAGCATCGGCAAAGTCGGCGCTTGCCGTGGCAATCTGGTAACGTGCGATGCCTGCCTCCAGCGCGGCGGCCGGCAGCCGAACCTCGCGCCGGTCGTTGGCTGGCACGTCGAACGCGTAGCCAGCCGCTGCGGTCAGTTCCAGATTGGACGCTGCCATGGCCAAGTGCACCTCAGACGGCTGGTCGGTCTGGTTCTGGACCACCACCGGGAATTCGAACACATCACCGAAGTTGAGAAAGCGCGGCGGCGATGCTCGCACCATCAGCGGCAGGCGTGAGGTCAGGTTGGACTCGGCCTTGCCGAATCGGGTGGCACCATCCACCGCTACCACGGTAAGGCGATAACGGGTCAGGTTGTCCGGCAAATCAATGCGGGCACTTACCCTGCCCTGTGCGTCGGTGATCAGGGCCGGCACAAAGGCGGCTAGTGGATTGAAGTTCTCGCGCACGGCAATCGAATCAGAGGCAGCCGCCCCGACCTCGTCGGCAGCGACCATTCGGCTGCCTGTCACCTGAATCCGTAGCAACGGCGTCATAGGCTCAGATGGATCAAACATCAACTGCTTTTCCGAACTCAGGGACTCTGCAAAAGCATCCGGCGAAAACAGCCGAATCCCGGGCCTCAAGTGCCGATCAATGACTTCCGGGTCTCGAGGCCGATAAAACCGTTCCATCGGATCAGTGATGGAATAGCCGGTCAACGCCAGAATGGCCTCGTCGACGACGATCAGAGCCAGTTCGGCTCCCTGGACCGGCTGGCCATCGGCATCGAGCACCGCAAGATCGACCTCGGTGGATTCACCCGGGGACAGCGAACTGCTTTCCAGTCTCAATTCCACATCCAGCACGCGCTCGGCCGTGGACAGGCTGAATTCGTGCTGTCCGACCGCGATGGCCGGGCGCGGTGGCAGGACATTGACATCGACGGTACTGCCGGACCGCTCGGCACTGCCGACCAGTATCACGTGGGCCTGGATATTGGGAATCCAGTCCTGGCGCAATGGAATCTCCAGCGTGGTCGAGCCGCCCTTAATGGTAAATCGGCGCTGTTCGGCCAAGCCATGGCGGCGCAAGGTCAGCAGGCCCTCGGCATTATCGAACGGTGCCTGAACCAGCAATCGGGCCACATCGCCGGCCTGGTGCGTGTCCTGGTCCGGAATCAGAATGACCTCCTCGATACCCACCGCGTCAGTGGCCGGCATCCGTCCGCCGCCAACCCAGCGAATCACCCGGCTGGCATTGCGACGGCCCTCATCGTCACGAATGGTTGCCGTCAGGTGGTACTGGCCACCAATCTCGGTATCAAACTCGCAACGCGCCTGGCCGTCGGGTCCTGTCCTGACCCGGCAGCGCTGGGCCTCGTCCATTTCCTGTTCGAGCTGGCGGCCCCGCCAGACATGCTGCGCCCGGGCCGCTTCGACCACCACCGGGCGATCGCCCAGCACCTCGCCCTCGATATCGGTGGCAATCAGCTCCAGCACCAGCGGCTCGCCCTGTTCGACAAAATAGGTATCGGTTTTCAGGCCCACGTAGGCCTGGCCGGGGTGGACCAGGAATTCACTGCCGGCATTCCAGGCCTGACGATTGACATCGAACACGGTCGCCGCAGCTTCGACCAGCAATGGCCGTGGCTGCTGGTCGAAGTTCATCGAGACGTCAATGGCATGCTTGCCACCGCCGTCAGTCGTTCCCTGGTGAACCTCGCTCTGAGAGGTTTGGCTGTGGTGGCCGGCCCAATGAAACCAGCGTGGCGACTCAAAGCCAAAGCGCCAGTCAGCGTGGTTGGGAGGCGCATAGTGACCGGGCCGGGCCGACACCCGCCAGTTGATATCGGCACCGGGCAACGCGCCCCCGGCATAATAGACCGCCTGTACCTCGACCGGCACGGTCTGATTGCCGATAAACGGCCCGGCCGGCATGCGCGATGTGACCTCGAACTCCGGGGTGCGAAATTCCTGTAGCGAGAATCGGTGGACATGGACGGTATTGCTCAGTCTTGTAGCTGAACTGAGTGTCAGCTCGATACTTGCATCACCCAGATTGGGCGTGTCCGGCAGGTCGAAGGCCAGATCAAAGCCACCCAGGGCGCTGAGCTCGGCCTGGCCTTCGTGCAGCAGATTGCCGAGTGCATCGGCCACGGCGAAATCGATGCGACTGGAATCGGGCAACAAGGCCAGTCCGCCATCCGGCCGTCGTTCGGCCAGTCGCAGCCAGCCTTTCAGATGGACCCGTTCACCGGGGCGGTAGATACCCCGGTCATCAAAGACCTGCCACAGCACCTGATCGTTCTGGTCGCGGCGTACCCAGCCGGTTCGGACCGACCAGTAGTTGGCTTCGGGCAACAGCGCGCTGTCGTTGCCGTGTTCAACCAGAATCCAGTTGACGCCATCGGCCAATTCGGACGACTCGGGAAGTGCAATCTCGGTCAACCCCGATTCGTCGCTGGACCAGCGCCCGTCAAAGACACCAAAGCTGACTTGGGCCTCCTTGAGCGGCTGACCGCTGTCAAGCTCGGTGGCCCAGACCAGCAATTGTCGGGCATCGGCGCTGGCATCAATGCCAATGTTGGTCGCCTGGATCCAGGTCAGTTCATGGCGTGAATGGTCAGCTCGAACCGCACCTTCAATCACGCTACCGGGTTCGAATCGTGCCACCAGGTGTCCACGATGATCCTCACCCAGGTATGGAGCAAGGTCTATTGATGTTCGAACCGGCCGATCGCGTTCCGCATCGATCTCCAGGGACCCGGCAAAAACCGGCTCGCCCGGCAACTCAACCGACTCATCAGGCTGCCAGCGAGCGCCGCGATACAGTTGCTGATAGGCTGGCCAGTCGGCGGCAGTGACCCGATGAATGCGGGCGTTCAGCGTACGGTAGTTTGTGCTGAAAAATTCGAGACGAGGCGCTGCCGACGGGTCCAGCGTGGTCAATTGGTCGACACCCAGGCTTAGCATCGGGCGGGCGCTGCCCACCTGAAATGCAAAATCCCGCTCGCCATCCAGTCGCTGGCCGAACTGATCGACCAGGGATGAATCCAGACTGACTCGATAGGTGGTGCGGCCGCGCTTGAGTCCATGAATCATCAAGCCGTTGCCCCAGGCCTGTATGTCCAGTCCGAGGACTTCCGGTTCGATGCTTACCCGCTCGCTCAGTGCCTGTTCAGTTGCCAGTGGCGACGAGAATTCCAGACTGATGACATCATCGGGAGCACAGCCCGAACGCCAGCCGCAGCGGGTTTCGCGGACGGTGAATGGCGGATAGGTCCGGAAGCTCTTGCTCTGTAACGCCTCGGTCCGCACCGGACCCTCCTCCGAGGGCGCATTGGCTGCCAGTTCAACGATGATGCGCTGATTGGCGGGCAAGGCTTCACGGGTTTTCAGCGCCAGCCAGTAACCCGGATTCAGTTGCTCGACAAGTTCTCGCGCACGCTGGTCGGTCGCCAGGTCGGCATCACTGGCCGGGCCGATCGCCAGGCTTTGCCCGCTCTCATTGGCAATATTGACAAATTGGGGCAGGAGCGCGCTCGAAATCCGCTGATTGAAAGCAAGTATCAGAACCGGATCCAGACCGACCTGCTCGCCCTGCGGGTAAAGACTGGAAAACTCCACCGCCGGGGTTGTGAAGCGAAACGAAACCGGTTTTTCCAGCTGACTTCCGTCAGCTGCCTCGATTGACTGACTGACATCGACATGAAACTCGGTAGCCATGGGCAGACGCGCCTGCTCAGGCTCGAACAGCAAGGTACGGGTACCCACCCAGCGCCATTGGCCGTCAATCTCCGGCTGCATCCGGATACCGGCCGGCCGGCCGCCGAGGTCGTCGTGGCCACTGACCGCAACCATCGGGCGGTCAAAAGTCAGGCTGACCTGACCTGCTATCGGCACCTGACCTTCGGGTGAATAGCGCAGCAGGCGCAGTGGCCCCTCGACCGGCTCGACTGCGGGCAGCTTGCGCTCTTCAAGCGGTGGGAATTCGCCCAGCACGGTCTGGCTGGTGCGGGGCGGTGGTTGGCTGCCGGAACGCAGGGCAAAATCCTGCTTGTCATCTTTCGATTCGGGCAACGACTCCAGCCTGGTCAGCAGAGACTGTACCTCATCGTCATTCAGCGCGCGCAGTTCGGCAAGCCTGGGACGCTGCCATTCACTCTCAATAATCGCACCGTGTTGCAGATTGCCCGGAAATTCATTCAAGTCTGACGGTGGTTGGACCGGTTCGGGCCAGTCATTTACCGAAGACTCACCGTTGTCACCGCCGGCCACCCCCACGTTAATATGACCCCCGCTATCCGCTGGCCCGCAACCACCAAGAAAAATAACGAGCAGCAGCCCTGCGATCATTCGACTCATGTCAAATCCGCGATTGTTTAAGGCGAATCCAACACAGAGTGAACACGCAGGCTATCGACGCTCGGCAAGCGCGGTGAATTCACCTGTACTGCCCGAGTAGCCCTGGACATTGAACCAGTAGCTGCCAGCCGTCAGCGCATGGCGGATACGACAGTTCTGGTCAGTCCCATCGTCATTTTCCGCCATCAGCTCGCCTGATTGATTGCGCAGTTCACAGTAAGTATCGGTATCACCGCGGGTTTCAAATACATACATGCCCGGCTCGGTAATCTCGGTCTCGAACTCGACCATGGATTCCGGGCCATCGAGTCTTGAACCGCGCGGCTCGCCCAAAGGCAAGGCAATCGTTTCGATTTCGGTGGGAGAGGCCATGAACGTAGTGCGACCGCTCTGTACATCATAGCCGCTGATCAGAAAATGATAGCTGCCACGGGACAGCCGCTGCGTCATACCGCAGTTCTGGTCATCGCCAAAATCATCGTTGTAATTCAGTTCGGCACCATCAGCACCAAACAAGCGGCACTCGGTATCCAGTTGCCCCGAGGTGCTAAGCAGATAAGCGCCATCTCGCACCACCTCAAGAGCGACGACCGAACCGCGACCCTCTGCGATATCAAGATTCAGAACATCACCGACCTGAGCCTGGTGAACAGGTAATGCATCGATCATGATCTGTACCCGCCCGCGATCGCTTGCTTCGAAACCGGATACACCGACCGAGTATCGCCCGGCAGTCAAAACGGCATTGATCATGCAGTTGTAGTCTTGGCCGCTATCATCATCCTCGGCTATCAGGTTGCCAGATGAATCGGAAAGTTTGCACACCGTATCCTCATCGCCCTGCGTGTAAAGCACGTAGAATCCGGGATCGGTGATTTCGATATCCATGCTGGTTTCGGTAAAGCCGATGCGGATTTCCGTCAGTTCACCGACAAACAGTTCGGAAGGCGATGATCCGCCACAGCCTGCCAGCGACAGAACAGCGACAGCGATCAGTGCTGTGCAGAAATTGCTTATGTTTTTCATTAGAAGGCCCTGAATTAGTCAACAGTTGTTTGTACTGAAGCGCATTCAGCCGCATCGCGGCCAGCGCATAGGGAACACCTGAATCACGACGCCCGAGCAATTCAGATTGGGAATTCTAGCAGATCAGGGATTTCTGCGGTTTCGCCAGAACCAGCGTACATAAACCAGCCAGCCGGCCAGCGCCATTGCTGAGCCCAGCACAAAAATCTGGTACTGATTGCCGAATCGATCCACGGCGACCATGGTCATCACGGCGCCAAAACCACTCAGCACTGAAATCATCACAGGGTGCGCCTCGCTCCGGACGACTGCGAAGAAGTGCGCCCTGATCAGAAATCCCAGCGGTGCCAGGCAGGACAGCATCAGCCCGCTGCCGGCCAGCAACGGGGCGGAGTGAACGAGACTGATCAGGGCGTACACAAGCCATCCGATCAGCACCAGAGTGTAAAGCAACGGGTAGGCTTTCAAGGTGTTTCCATTCAGGCTGCAGCTGTGGTGCAGTATATCCTGCGATACACACAGCGAGCATGAATGACATGAGCAAGTCAAGGCATCGAGGGTTCATCCTGGCTGTTCGGCAACTCATGCAGGCCACATTCACGGGTCAGCCCGAAAAATCGGGCTTGTTCAACATTGTCAATATCTTTCAATGATCGCGTACTGTGCCAGTCACCGATGGAGATATAACCCTGTTCGCGAAGCGGATGGTACGGTAGTCCATGGCGCACGAGATAGCGATGTATATCACGATCCTGCCAATCGGTAATTGGATGCACCTTATATCGATTCCACTGGCAGTCAGCAATGGCAATGGCCTGGCGACTGCGCGATTGCACCCGGCGCAGTCCGGATAGCCAGCTTGACACCCCCAGCTCATCCAGTGCTCGGCGCATGGGTTCGACCTTGTTGTCAAGATTGTAACGCCTGATGCCGTCCAGACCCTGTTCCCAGCGCTGGCCATAGCGGGCCTCCTGCCAGGCCGGGCTGAGACTGGACTGATAGACCTTGATATTCAGATTCAAACGGGCCGTCAGATCATCGACAAAGCGATAGGTTTCGGGGAAGTGGTAACCCGTATCGATAAAGATAACCGGTGTACCCGGTGCAATAGCGTTGACCAGGTGCAACATCACTGCCGACTGCATGCCAAAACTGGAAGACAGTGCATGCCGACCCGGCAGATACTCCAGCATCCACTCAATGCGCTTTTGGGCATTGAGTGGCGCAAGCAAGCGATTGATTTGATCGAGCCCAAGGCCAGGACTTGACGATGTCCGTGCCAACGATACACAACTCATGGCTGATTGACCTCGCTACCATGAGACACCGGCTTGACCAGTGCTGCTCGAATCAGAAAGTCACCGAAATACTCGCCCTCGTCCCGTTCTACGGCATAGTGGCCGAACAGTTCGTCGATGCGTGCCACAATCGCCGCTTCATCGACATTGTCCCTGTCCAGTCGATTCAGACGACTGCCATCGAATGCCGCACCAAGGTACAAGTTGTAGCGCCCAGGGGCCCGTCCAACCAGCCCGATTTCTGCCAGGTAGGGTCGTGAGCAACCATTCGGACAGCCGCTCATGCGCACCGTGATCGGTTCATTCTCCAGACCGTGGGCCGCAGCAAGCTCCTCGATCCGGGTGACCAGATCCGGCAGGTATCGCTCGGCTTCGGCCATGGCCAGACCGCAGGTGGGCAAGGCCACACAGGCCATGGAACGGCGACGAATTACCGAGGGAGGCTTGTTGCCCTCCACCCCATGCGCGGCGATCAGTCGATCCACGGCTTTCCGGTTGGCTTCGGTCACACCGGCAATAATCAGATTCTGATTCGGTGTCAGTCGGATATCACCGGCAAAATGTTCGGCTATCGTTCGCAAACCGCCTCGCGCTTGTGGCAGCAAACGACCGTTCTCGATAAACAGCGTCAACTGCCACTGGCCATTGTGCATCCGGTGCCAACCATAACGATCCGCATTGGACTGGAACGCGTATTTACGTGGTGGCTGAAGTACGATACCGGATCGTTTTTCCAGTTCTGCCACAAACCAGTCAGTGCCACGATCATCAATGGTGTACTTGAAGCGCGCATGCTTGCGATTGGAACGGTCGCCATGATCGCGCTGAATGGTGACGACCGCCTCGGCAATGGCCAGAAGATCATCGGGTTCGATAAAACCAATAACATCGGCGAGGCGTGGAAAGGTTTCAGGCTCCGCATGGCTGCAACCCATGCCACCGCCCACGCACAGATTGAAGCCGACCAGTTCATCCTGTTCGACAATGGCGATAAACCCCAGGTCCTGCGAGAAGATATCCACATCATTGTTGGGCGGAAGTGCAATGGCCGCCTTGAACTTGCGCGGCAAATAGGTCTTGCCATAGATTGGCTCGACAGGCTCGCGATCAGGCTTTTCAATCGGCTCTCCATCGATCCAGATTTCGCGGTAGGCACCGGTTGCCGGCGTCAGGTGCGCACTCAAGCGCCGCGCCCATGCCAGCGTCTGTGCATGGACAAGACCGGCTTCCGGCTGTATATGGCACATCACGTTGCGATTGACGTCGCCGCAGGCTGCCAGTGAATCCATCAGAACCTGATCAATACGCCGGATCAGAACGCTTAGATTCTCTTTGGCCACGCCATGAAACTGGACCGCCTGACGGCTGGTCAGGCGTATGGTGCCATTGGCCACCTGATCAGCCAGTTCGTCCAGTGCCAGCCATTGTTCCCGGCTGATCACCCCACCGGGCACTCGCACCCGGATCATGAAGCTGTAAGCGGGTTCGAGACGGGCTTCGCGACGCAACTCGCGCTGGTCGCGATCATCCTGCTGATAAATGCCGTGGAACTTGGTGATCACGGTATCGGCTTCGGCCACCGCCGCGGTGGCCGGCTCTTTCAGGCTGATCGACAGCGTGCCTCGCAGATGATCACTGTCTGCCTTGATCTTTTCCACATCCAGATGGGCAACCATCAGTAAACATCCTTCTGGTAGCGTTTGTTGACTTGCAGTTGTTCAAGATAGGCAGCGGCCTGTTCCGGGTTGCGGCCACCGTGGCGACTGATAACATCGAGCAGGGCTTGATGTACATCATTCGCCATTCCCTGGCCATTACCGCAGACATAAACATGGGCGCCCTCCTCCAACCAGGCATGCACGTCACTGCCTTGCTCGCGCAGGCGATGCTGCACATAAAATTTCTCTGCCTGGTCACGCGAGAAGGCCACTGACAGGCGATTGAGTGCGCCGGACTTGAGATGTCGCTGCCATTCGAGTTGATAGAGAAAATCGGTTCGCCGATGTTGCTCGCCGAATACCAGCCAGTTGCGGCCAGTGTGACCCAGCGCTTGGCGATGCTCGACAAATGCCCGGAACGGTGCCACGCCGGTACCGGGGCCGATCATGATGATCGGTCGATCCGGTTCTTCGGGCAAGCGAAAGCGCGGGTTGGATTCGATATAGACCGGCAGCCGGTCACCCGGTGCGCTGCCTTCGATCAACTGCCAGGAGGCCACACCAGCGCGCAGCCGGGCACCAAGCTCCCCGCCTTCCAGCTTGACCGTCAGATGAACCTCGTCCTCGGCTACCAGCGGACTCGACGCAATGGAGTAAAGGCGCGGGCCAATGCCGCGCAACAGTCCGACCAGTTCGGCACCGCTCATCTCCTGCGGAAACTCGCGCAGCACATCGACAACCTGGCGGCTCTGGACCCAGCGTTGCAATGCGTCACGATCATCCAGCAAATTCAACAAGTCAGAGACCTTGCCGCGCTGGGCATAGCCGGCCAGAAACGGTCGAACCACCTGGGTCAGTTCCAGCCGCGATTGAAGCCATTCACGCAAGGGTCGTGTCTGGTCATTGCGTACCACCGGCTCGTTCTCATCCAGTCCGGTCAGTTCCAGAATTTCGTCGACCAGGCGGGTATCGTTGCGCGGCCAGAGTGCAAGTGAATCGCCCGGTTCATAGGACAGCCCGCTGCCATCCAGCGCCAGTGCCAGGTGACAAACCCGCTTGTTCGACGGTGCGACGGTCAATGGCGAGGATTCCAGCAGTTCGGCCTGAAAAGGATTTCTTCGGTCGTGCACTCGAGCCGATTGGAATGATTCACCCACCACAGTCAGATAGGGTGCCGACGATGTCTCGCTCTTGAGTAGCGGTTTGACCACTTTGAGCACTTGCTCACGCCAGCCATCTTCAGCGGTTTCAAAGTCGACATCAACATCGACCCGCTCCAGCAGACGCTGTGCACCCAGAGAACTCAGCCTTTCATCCAGTTCACGCCCGGTCTGACAGAAATCAGGATAGGACGAGTCACCCAGCGCAAACACCGCGAACTTCAGATCATCCAGACGCGGTGCCCTCTCGCCCAACAGCAGCTTGTGCAAAGCAACAGCATCTTCGGGCGGATCGCCCTCGCCGTGGGTGCTGATCACCAGCAACAGCAAACCGGTTTTACTGATGCGTCGTGGTTGAACATCGGCCAGACTACTCAGGTCCACAGCATAGCCGGACTCTCGGGCCGAGGCTGCCAATCGCTCGGCGACCCCGCGACCGTTGCCGGTCTCCGACCCATACCAGATCGTGAGGATTGTTCCAGGCTCGATCGAACTGACCCCGGCGTCGTCGGCCTGCCCGGCTGCGGCCAGCCCGGCCAGATAGCCCGAAGCCCAGTTCAACTGCGCAGCATCCAGCCGGCTCGCCAATGTGTCGAGCCGGTTCTGCAGTTCGCGCTGGTCTTGCGCCTGAGGCAGCATGTGTTAGCGAGCCTGTTATTCAAGGATGAATCAACAGCTTAAATGCAGAATGAGACAATCAGAACGAACAGATCGCTATATGGTTATATCGAACCGATCAGGACCACCCAGGGAAGTTTCAATCGTTTTGGGGGTCGGCACAGGCGTGCGGTACAATCCGAATCGTCCATCAAACCGGAACAGACAATCATGCACCGACTCTTTCTGACCTTATCGATCTGCCTGCTGGTTGTGGCCGGGACCAATGCCCATGCTCAGGTCTGGTTGCACTGTGGTCAAATGCTCGACACGCAATCCGGTCAACTGAGTGGTCCGGTTACCATCATTACCGAAAACGATCGGGTCGCCCGCGTAACCGATGGCCATCTGCAAGCCCCGGACGGCACCTCTCTGGTCAATCTCACCAGCCAGGTCTGCCTGCCAGGCCTGATGGATATGCATACCCACCTGACCGGCCAGTCCAGCCCGACCTCCTATATCAATCGTTTCACCCAAAATCCGGCCGATATCGCGCTTCAGTCCGTGGTGTATGCGCGTCGGACTCTGGACGCCGGCTTTACCACGGTGCGCGATCTGGGTGATTCATTCAATGTCAGCGTGGCGCTTCGTGATGCCATCAATGAAGGCAAGGTCTCTGGACCCAGAATTTACACAGCGGGCAAATCTCTGGCCACCACTGGCGGCCATGCCGACCCGACCAATTCCTGGCGTGCCGACCTGATGGGTCGACCGGGGCCAGTCGAAGGGGTGGTCAACGGGGTTGACGCCGCGCGCGAGGGCGTGCGCCAGCGCTACAAGGATGGCGCCGACCTGATCAAGATCACCGCTACCGGCGGCGTATTGAGCATGGCCAAAAGCGGCTTGGCGCCACAGTTTCAGGATGATGAACTGCGATCCGTGATCGAGACCGCGCGCGACTATGACATGCACGTGGCCGCTCACGCTCACGGCAAGGAGGGCATGCTGCGCGCCATCCGGGCCGGTATTCACTCGATCGAGCATGGCACCATGATGGATGATGAGGTGTTCGAGGCGATGATCGAACACGGCACCTGGTTTGTGCCCACCATTCTGGCCGGCAAGTTTGTTGCCGAAAGAGCCGAGATCGACAACTACTTTCCGGCCCTGGTCCGACCCAAGGCACGCCAGATCGGCCCGATGATGCAGGACACGTTCGGCCGGGCCTGGCGGGCCGGAGTGAAAATCGCGTTCGGTACGGATACCGGCGTCAGCGCTCATGGCGACAATGCCCAGGAATTCATTTACATGGTTGAAACCGGCATGCGGCCAATCGATGCCATTCGCTCGGCAACCATCAATGCCGCAGAATTGCTGGGCATTCGTGACCATGCCGGCAGCATCACGCCCGGTCGCTGGGCGGATATCATCGCTGTGGACAATAACCCGCTTGACGATATCTCAGCCCTGACCCAAGTTCGTTTCGTGATGAAAGCCGGCGAGGTTTACAAGCAGCCCGACGATTGATCCGGAATCAGTCGTCCCGGCCACTGCGCCAGATCGAGATCAATAGCCATACCCCGCCCAGCGCGGCTCCGATAAAGCCCAGCAAACCAAAGATCGGCAGACCGGTTTCGGAAGGTTCAACATTCATTGCAATGGCCGAACCGATAATCAGAGCGGCAGTCACCACGCCCAGCGTCAGGCGGCTGGCCGCCGTGTCCAGTCGATGACTGACTTCCTTGAGCGAGTTGATATCGACATGCACTTCGATTCGGCCTCGTCGCGCCGCGCGCAGCAAACTGCTCAGATCATTGGGCAAGCCTCCCAGCACCCGGACAGCTTCAACCAGGCTTTTCTGCATCCGGCCAGCAACAGCCGCAGGTGAATAGTGGTGCTTGAGCACTCGTTCGACTACCGGTGCGGCCTCGGAGGCCATATCAAAGCTCGGGTCCAGTGAGCGCCCCATGCCCTCCAGGGTGATGAAGGCCTTGAGCATCAGCACCAGGTCGGCTGGTAACAGCAGGTGATGGCGACGCAGTACGCCGGTCATTTCTCCGATCATGGCCGACATGTCCAGTTGCTCCAGCGGCACGCCATGATAGTGATCGATAAACTCGGCAATGTCGTCCTCCAGTCGATCGTCATCGGCGTCGCTTTCGGCACTCCAATCCAGCAGGATGCGCGCAACCCGCTCGGCATCGCGCTTGACCAGACCATACAACAGTTCGGCCACTTCATGGCGACGATCGCCCGACAGTCGACCCACCATACCGAAATCCAGCAACGCAATCTGGTCACCGGGCAGGAATTTGACATTACCTGGGTGCGGGTCGGCATGGAAAAAACCGTGCTCAAGTATCATCGCGAGAATGGCGCGCGTCCCGCGTCGGGCAATGACATGGGTATTGAGGCCGGCATCCCTGATGGCATCAAGATCGCGCCCGCCTATGCCATCGATATAGTCCTGAACATTCAAGCGCTCGCCGCTCCATTGCCAGTGTATTCCGGGAACGACGATGCCGGAATCCGGGTCCAGATCAGCCGCGATACGCTCGGCGTTGCGGCACTCGGCCGCGAAATCCAGCTCCCGGCGCAGTGACTGGGTAAATTGTCGAACCAGTGCTTTGGGCCGATATTGTCTCAGATCAGGTGCTTCAGACTCGATGATCTCAGCCAATCTGGACAGCAGCCTCAGATCAGCCTCGACCACCGGCCGTATTCCCGGCCGGCGAACCTTCAGCACCACCCAGGTACCGTCTTCAAGCCGGGCCCGGTGAACCTGGGCCAGCGATGCGGCGGCCAGCGGTTCACTTTCAATGTCG
Source organism: uncultured Wenzhouxiangella sp. (assembly GCA_964523755.1). Lineage (GTDB taxonomy): Bacteria > Pseudomonadota > Gammaproteobacteria > Xanthomonadales > Wenzhouxiangellaceae > Wenzhouxiangella. Next base: position 46,270 of record CAZFYM010000004.1, read on the forward strand.
GCAAACGCCTGCTCCGGCGGCATACCGAGATCTTCAGTCAGTTGGGTCTCGATCGCCGCATAGTCCACGGCCGGTGCCTTGTCCTGCAACCGGGCAAACTCCTCCAGCCACTCAGGACCGAACAGGTCAACTCGCGTTGCCAGCACCTGTCCCAGTTTGACGAACGTCGGGCCCAATTCTTCCATGACCCGGCGCACCCGCTCGGGCGGCTTGAGCTTGGCCAGCTCCTCGGCCTGGCGCCAGTGCAGGACCTTGCCAGCCTTTTCCAGCATGCCCGACATACCGATGCGCTGGACAAGATCACCGAATCCGTAGCGAATCAGAACCGCTGCAATATCCTGGACTCGGCCAAGATCCCGGGCGGCACTCAGGGCTTGCCACAACATCGACGGACTCCCGCTTGAAAGTTGACCTACAAGATAGCCCAAATCAACAACGATGACTGGACCTTGCTCGGTTCATAACACCTGGTTATATGCTTCAGGCCCGACAGTATTTCCTGTGGGCCGGGCCTGCGGCTAGCATGGCAGGCATGACGTTATTTGCATCTCAACCTCGCTGGTTCCCGCTATTTCTCAAGCTGTCCGGGCGGCGCGTCCTGGTAATCGGTGATGGCGAAGTAGCTGCACGCAAGACCCGCCGACTGCTGGAATTCGATGCCCGGATCGACTGGATCGGCCAAGTCGGTGCTCGCCCGGAATGGTCAGAGTGGCTGAAATCAGGACAAATCCAGCATCACGCCGTCCGATTCGCGCCCGAGCTGGTCAACGGCCAGGTGCTGGTTGTGATCGCCGAGAGCGAGCCGGCCTCGATTACCGCCATTAAGCAGACCTGTCAACCACTCGGCGTACCGGTCAATGTTGTCGACCAACTTGAGCATTGCTCGGCCATTTTCCCCGCCGTGGTTGACCGCCATCCGGTCACGATTGCGATAGGAAGCGGTGGGCAGGCACCGGAGCTTGCCCGAATGATCCGAAGCCGGCTGGAAAGCACTCTGCCCGTCTCGATCGGCCCCCTGGCGGCACTGGCTGGCAATCTGCAAAACCAGCTTCGCCAGCATCTTCCTGAGCCTGCGCGCCGTCGGCGCTTTCTTGACTGGTTGTTCAATGACGCGCCCGCCCGGGCAGTTGAACAGGGCGATCCACTTCAGGCCCGCCATATCGCACTGGCCAGACTCAAGCAAACCAGAGACGACGAGTCTGGCCACGTGGCGCTGGTTGGCGCCGGGCCCGGCGATCCGGAACTGCTGACCATCAAGGCCTTGCGCCTGATTCAGTCGGCCGATGTGATTGTTCACGATGGGCTGGTCGATAACCGGATTCTTGACTACGCACGCCGTGATGTCGAATTGATTGATGTAACCAAGCGCCGGGGATTCTGCCGGGCGAGCCAGGATGAGATCCAGCAACTGCTGATCGACCATGCCAGGCAGGGAAAGCGAGTCGTTCGACTCAAGGGTGGCGATCCGCTGGTCTTCGGACGTGGCGGCGAGGAAATGCTGGCACTGCGCCAGGCTAATATTGAATACTCGGTGGTCCCGGGCATTACCGCTGCCGTGGCTTGCGGGGCCTATGCCGGTATCCCGCTCACTCATCGCGACCATGCTCAGTCAGTTCGTCTGGTCACCGCCCATTGCCAGGCCTCGATCGACCGCCTTGACTGGGCTGACCTGGCTGCCGACCGCCAAACACTGGCCTTCTACATGGCCGTCGCACAGCTGAAGCGCATTCAGGACCAGCTTCTCGCGCAGGGCCGCGATCCGGCCACGCCGATTGCACTGGTGGAAAACGGGACCCGACCCGACCAGCGCGTCGTTTCCGGTACCCTGGCCGGACTGGCCGAAACGGCTCGCAAACATGCGATTGTTTCACCAGCCATGCTGTATGTTGGTGCTGTTGCAAATCTGGCCAATACCTTAAGCTGGTTTGGTCAGGCTACACTGTCTTCCGTGCCGGATGAACGGCGCGTCGCTTGTTGACAGTGACGGGTCGCCTGCCGGGCAAACTGCAAATTCACACTCGGACTTTCCCTCATGATTCATGCCAATATTCTTTCCACCATCGGTAATACACCCGTTGTCCGGATCAATCGCCTGGCTCCAGAGCATGTTGATCTGTATGTCAAGGCCGAATTCTTCAATCCGCTGGGTTCGGTCAAGGATCGCCTGGCGATCGCGATCATTGAAGACGCCGAGCAACGAGGCCATCTCAAGCCCGGTCAAACCGTTGTCGAGGCCACATCGGGTAATACCGGTATTGCCCTGGCCATGGTCTGCGCCGCCAAGGGCTACCCGTTTGTGGCCTGCATGGTCGAGACATTTTCAGTCGAACGGCGCAAGCTGATGCGTGCACTGGGCGCCAAAGTCATCCTCACACCCGCCGCCGAACGTGGCAGCGGCATGGTCAGGCGGGCCGAAGCACTGGCTGAAAAGCATGGCTGGTTCCTCGCTCGTCAGTTCGAGAACGAGGCCAACCCCGCCTATCACCGAAACACCACGGGTCCGGAAATCCTGCGTGCGTTTGCCGGAAAAAAACTGGATTTTTTTGTCACTGGCTGGGGTACGGGCGGAACGCTGACCGGCGCGGGAGAAATGCTCAAGCTGGCTCGTCCCGAGTTGAAAGTCATTGCCACCGAACCCGAGGGTGCCCAGCTGATGGCCGGCAAGGATTGGTCGCCACACAAGGTCCAGGGCTGGACACCGGACTTTCTGCCCAAGGTACTGAAACTCCAGGTTGCCGATTCCATCATTCCGGTGACCGATGAGGAATCACGAGATACCGCGCTGGCGCTGGCGCGCAAGGAAGGTATCTTCTGCGGGTTGTCTGCCGGTGGCACGGTTGCGGCCGCTCTCAAGCTCGCCGAAACGGCAGCAGAAGGCTCGTCGATTCTGGCCATGTTGCCGGATACCGGCGAACGCTACCTGTCGACTTTCCTGTTCGAAGGGATCAACGAAGGATCAGACGACGACTGGCTGGAATCACTCTGAGCGAGGATCAGGCTGTAGACCCAGCCTCCAACCCCACCCGCCAGGGACAGCGCAACGATACCTGACGCCGTTCGCGCAGCTCCGATGACGGTTACCGGGAGCATCATATTCATGGCCAGCAGCGATGTGATCACGGCAACGAAACCTGCCAGCACAAACCAACCGCGACCAAAGCCCGGCCAGCGGGCGGCCGGCCAGTCTGCGACCAGTAAACCGATCAGCAACGCAACCGCCATGATGATGGCGTAGTTTGGAGCAAAGCTGATCAGATCGAACAGCGTTACCTCGATCCGGGTTGATGTTCGGATGCTCTCGCCCAGTCCGGCGATACGCGATAGATTGAACTGAGTCTGGGTGATGCTGCCAAGAACGGCAGTTGTCAGCACGGCAACGGCAAACGCAAACAGCCAGCGAAGCACTTTCATGAATTGATTCCAGGTGAGCTCAGACGAAGCTTAGCGCATTCAGGCCCGCTTGCCTTACCATGAACAGATTCCCAATCGAGATGACCATCATGCATCGCTTGATCCTGATCGCCGCAGCGCTGGTTTTTGTCAATCCGCTGGCGGCACAATTCGAACTTGAAACCGTAGCCGAAGGGCTGGACCTCCCCTGGGCCCTGGCATTTTTACCCGATGGAAGGATGCTGGTCACGGAACACGCCGGAGCGCTGCGCCTTGTCGATCACACAGGCTTGATTAGCGCACCCATTCCTGGCATCCCGGCGGCTTATGTGAAAAGCCAGGGCGGCCTGATGGATATCGCCTTGCACCCAAACTACGCCGACAATAGCTGGATCTATCTGACCCTGGCCCATGGCAGCGCTGAGGCCAACGCCACCCGACTGGTGCGCGGTCGCCTGGATGGCATGCACTGGGTGGACAATGAGGTCCTGTTCACCGCCCGACCGACCCGGGATACGCCGGTGCATTACGGTGGTCGACTGGCCTTTCTGCCCGACGGCACCTTGTTGCTCAGTATCGGCGACGGGTTCGATGACCGCGAACAGGCCCAGCGCCTGGACAGCCATACCGGCAGTATCGTCCGCCTTAATGCTGATGGCAGCATCCCGCAGAACAATCCGTTTGTTGGCCGAAACAATGCCTTGCCGGAAATTTTCAGCTACGGACATCGCAATCCCCAGGGCATCGTGTTCGACCGGGAAACCGGCCGCATCTGGTCGCACGAGCATGGACCGCGCGGCGGCGATGAGTTGAACCTGATCGAACGCGGGGTCAACTACGGCTGGCCAATCGTGACGGCGGGCATTGACTACTCCGGTGCCCGAGTCAGCCCATACACGACCCGATCCGGCATGCGCGACCCGATCCTGGTCTGGACGCCATCGATTGCCCCGGCCGGCATGGCTATCTACCGCGGCCCGGTGTTCCCGGACTGGCAGGACGATCTGCTGATCGCCAGCCTGGCCGAGCGCAGCCTGCGCCGCATTGAACTCGACGGCGTCAATGTCAGAGGTCAGGAAGTGATTGAATTGAATCTCAACGAGCGACTCAGAGACGTGCGTGTCAGCCCCGACGGCCACATCTACTTACTCACCGATTCACCGGAAGGCCGAATTTTGCGTCTTGAGCCGAAGCGATCTAACCTTTAAAAGCAGAATTTCTCGCAGAGCACACAAAGGCGCAAAGGAAGGCAAAAACAAAAAGCAGCAACTTAAATTTTCCTGATTACGCACGTCCTTCAGCCATTCTACAGAGGACTTCAACCATGCTGATTCAGATTCCCGTGCCTATCGATCGCTTCGAACATCGGGTGGTGCCGGGTGCAGCAGACTGAGAACCTGGGCAAACCCACCCCTTGCACCCAACTGTCAGCGGGAAGTGGCGTTACCTGCTGGCCAGCCGTGGGTCGCGGAACCCGGTACGATCTTGCAGCTTCGATCAGCCTCGATTTATTCTCAAGAAGCCTTCCAGGCCAGGACCATCGAGCATCGATTTCGTTGGCACCAAAGCTCCCGCGAACGTTGTCATTCCAGCAAGGCCGATCGACCCTTCGGCTTGCCAGCAGGTGACGCCACTTGCCGCCTGCCACCCGACCTATCCCCCTCGGCGATGGCTGAGGTATATGCGTAATCAGGTATTTCTTTGCGTCTCCGCGAGAATATTACGAATTCTTCTTTTCCGGACTTTTTGCCGAGCTTTGAGGCTTGGTTTCGGCCTTTGTGGTGTCGGGGCGCGGGGCACCGATGGGTTTCAAGCGGATTTCCTGACCGGAAACCTGGGGCATGCGCTCGCGGATGACCTTGTCTTCAACCAGCCTGCCGGCTCCGTCGCTGAGATGATCAAAAACGGCCTTGTAGCTGTCAGTCAGTCGATTGATCAGCTCGGCCGTTTGAACAAAGTGATCGTTGACTTCCTCGCGAAACTTTTCGTTTTCCTGCTTGAGCTGATGCATCGAGGTTCCGGGTGCCGCACCCTTGCGACTGGCCAGCCAGAACGCTCCGGCACCCAGCACAATTCCGACCACCAACGCTCCAATCAACCACCAGATATCAGCCACACCATGTCTCCTGTCCAAAACCAGTCTCTATCATACCAACCCCGCAACAATAAACCGGCATTTCCCCTTCTCCCCTTCCCTCACCCCTTCCACTTCAACTCATATAAATCCAGCCGCCGGTCCTGCATATTGCGAACCGACCCGTGCGAGCGTATTTCACGCAGGTTATCCAGGTCCAGGTCGGCAATCAGCATGGTTTCGGAGTTGGCGGTCGCCTCATGGGCTACCGCGTCGTGCGGAAAGGCAAAGTCGGACGGCGTAAAGACTGCCGCCTGCGAATACTGCATGTCCATATTTTCAACCCGCGGCAGATTACCAACCGACCCGGTGATAACCACGTAGCACTCGTTCTCGATCGCCCGGGCCTGGGCGCAACGCCGCACCCGCAGGTAGGCGTTCTTGGTATCGGTCCAGTAAGGTACAAACAGGATATGCATGCCCTGCTCTGCCATCAGTCGCGGCAATTCGGGAAATTCCACGTCATAGCAGATCAGGATGCCGATCTTGCCGAAATCGGTGTCAAAGACCTGGATCTGGTTGCCACCGGTCAATCCCCAGTAGCTGACCTCGTCCGGCGTGACATGAATCTTGTATTGACGTGCCCAGGTGCCGTCGCGGCGCAGCAGATAGCAGACATTGCGCAAGTGATCACCATCGTACTCGGGCATCGAACCGGCGATGATATTGATATTGTAGGAAACGGCAAATTTCAGCATCTGATCACGAATGGCTTCGGTGTAGCTGGCCAGCTGGCGCACGGCCTCGGCCGGACCCTGGTCATTCCAGGGCGCCATCAGCGGGCCGTTGAAGAACTCCGGAAACAGCACGACGTCAGCCTGGTAGCCGGACACCGCATCAACGAAATACTCGATCTGTGCATACAGATCCTCCAGCGACTTGGTCGGGCGCATCTGCCATTGAACCGCGCCGATACGAACATCTGATGGTCGGCCACCAATCAGTCCGGATGTTTCTTCTTCAAAGTAAATGTTGACCCATTCGAGCAGGGTGGCATAGCCGGCCGAATGACTGTCATCGGCCAGATAGCCTTTGACAATGCGTCGAACCTGAAAATCATTGGCCAACTGAAAGGTCAGAATCGGATCGGTCAATTCACGTGACTTGACCTTGGCAACGTACTGCTGCGGCGTCATCTCGGCTTTCACCTTGTGGTAGCCGGGTATGCGACCGCCCACAACAATGCCGCGCAGATTCATTTTCTCGCACAATTCCTTGCGTGCGTCGTACAGGCGTCGACCCAGGCGCAGATCGCGGTAGTCGGGATGCACGAAGACGTCAACACCATAAAGCACATCGCCCTTGGGGTCATGGGTGGTCAGATAGCCGTTGCCCACGATATCCCAGTAACGGTGATCCTGGCCCCATCGACTGTATTTGACCACCAGCGAAATAGCCGCCGCCACAACCCGGCCATTGTCCTCGATACAAATCTGACCATCCGGAAAACGCAGCACCTGGGATTCAAACTGGGCGCGACTCCAGGCACCGTCGAGACCACCCGGGTAGACCCGCTCCATGATCTCGGCAATATCATCGTAATCCTCGGCCCGGGTCTGGCGAAGGACCAATCGATGAGAGTCACTGCGTTCCTGTTCGTCGCTCATACCGTCTACTGGCTGGAGAAAGCCCATAGGATAACGCAGTACCCGCTCCCAACCCTGTCATCTGTCCGTCAAATCGGCGACACATGACTGAAAAACCGCTGCCGTAATCTGCATCACAATTTCCAAGCGATGGGCGAAGAGATGGCGGCATCAGGCAAGTTGGCTTTTCGGCGCAATGTGCGCAGCATCTGGATTTCCGATGTTCACCTGGGCTTTCCCGGCTGCAGCGCCGACTATTTGCTCGACTTTTTGCGCGGCATGCGCTGTGAGACGCTTTATCTGGTGGGCGACATCGTCGATTTCTGGTCACTGAAGAAAAAGCGTTATTGGCCCCAGGCCCACAACAATGTCGTGCGATCCATTTTGGGCAAGGCCAAACATCACACCCGTGTGGTCTTCATTCCGGGTAACCATGATGAAGTGATGCGGCAGTACGACGGCATGACATTGGGGAATGTTGAAATCGTCCATGAAATCATTCACACCACTGCCGACGGTCGTCGTCTACTGGTGCTTCATGGTGATCAGTTTGACGCCGCAGTCATCAATTCCCCGTTACTGGGACTGATCGGCTCCAAGCTTTATGACAGCCTGCTCAATCTCAATCGACTGGTCAATTGGGTGCGCAACAAGTTGGGCCGGGACTATTGGTCACTGGCGGCCTTTCTGAAAAATCGGGTCAAGAATGCAGTGCAGTACATCTCCAACTTCGAACAGGCCGTGATACGCGAGGCCCGCAGCAATGATGTCGATGGCCTGGTCTGCGGCCATATTCACCGGCCCGAGATTGTCATAAGCGATGAAGTGATTTATCTGAACTGCGGTGACTGGGTTGAAAGCTGCACGGCACTGATTGAAAACCACGACGGCAGCATAGACCTGGTCCGGGCCAGCGATGTCCACGAGATCATCAAGTCACTGCCACCCCAACTCAAGGAGAAGGCGGCATGAAGATCCTGCTGGTCACCGATGCCTGGGCACCCCAGGTCAATGGCGTGGTCCGCACGCTGGAAAAAACCCGCGAAACGCTAACTGGCTTTGGCCATCAGGTCGAAATGCTGACGCCGGAGGGATCGCGTACGGTGCCGTGTCCCAGCTATCCGGAAATCCGCCTGACATTGCGTCCCAAACAGGCCGTCCGGGAAGCATTTGCCAAGGGGCCATTCGATGCCATTCATATTGCCACGGAAGGCCCGATCGGCCTGGCGACCCGGCGCTGGTGCGTTCGCTACGGCCTGCCATTCACGACATCTTATCACACCCGCTTCCCGGAGTACTTGCGACTGCGAGCACCAATTCCACTGGCCTGGTCTTACGCCTTTCTTCGCTGGTTTCACCGTCCCGCCGCCCGCACGCTGGTGCGTACCGAAACCCAGCGCCAACTCATGCAGGAGCGCGGATTCACCAACCTGGCCATCTGGCCCGGCGGCGTGGATACCCGCCAGTTTTATCCGCGCGAACGCGACTATCTGGAGCTACCCCGACCAATTGCTCTGTACATGGGCCGGGTAGCCTCCGAAAAAAATATCGAGGCGTTTCTCGATCTGGACATCAATGGCAGCAAGGTGGTGATTGGTGGCGGACCGGCCCTGGAGCGGCTTCGACAACAGTACAGTAATGTGCATTTCCTCGGTTATCGCCATGGTGATGAACTTGCACAATGCCTGAGTTCTGCCGATGTGTTTGTTTTTCCCAGCAGGACCGATACCCTGGGGCTGGTTATTCTCGAAGCGATGGCCTGCGGCGTGCCGGTGGCCGCGTTTCCCGTTCCTGGGCCTCAGGACCTGATTACCGACGGCGGCAACGGTGCCATGGATGAGGATCTGAAGACAGCGGTCTACCGGGCCCTGTCGGTTGATGGCAGTGCTTGCGTGGAATTCGCCGAGCGATTTTCCTGGGCCCGGTGCAGTCAGCGCCTGGTCAGTCTGCTGCAACCGCTGGACCATGACCGGCAAACCCCGCAGGTCAGTGACCGAACAGCCGAGTATAATCCGCAGGCATGTCAATTACCGCACCGGGACCGGAAAGCCGAATCTATCGCCCTGCCGAGCTGAACCAGGAAGTTCGGCTGCATCTGGAGGCCGGTTTTCCGCGCCTGTGGTTGCAGGCCGAGTTGTCTAACTTGGCCCGTCCGGCCTCCGGTCACCTGTATTTCACCCTCAAGGATCAGTGCGCCCAGATCCGCTGCGCCCTGTTTCGAGGCAATGCCGCGGGACTGGGCTTTCAGCCGGAAAATGGTCAGGAAGTGCTGGTTCGCGGCCGCTTGAGCCTGTATGAACCGCGCGGCGACTACCAGTTGATTGCTGACGCCATGCTGGAGGCTGGAGCCGGTGCCCTGCAGCAGGCTTTCGAAGCACTGAAAAGGAAGCTGCAGGCCGAAGGTTTGTTCGATGAAAGTCGCAAGAAATCGCTGCCCGCGTGGCCGCGCCGCATCAGCCTGGTCACCTCACCCTCCGGGGCCGCCATCCGCGACATGCTCAAGGTGTTGGGTGAACGCTGGCCGAGTGCGCAGGTCCGCATCTATGCAAGCCAGGTCCAGGGCGACAAGGCTCCGGGAGAACTCATTCGGGCGTTGCAAGCGGCCGATCGCCACCGCTTTGGCGAGTTGATCATCCTGGCCCGGGGTGGCGGTTCAATTGAGGATTTATGGGCTTTCAACGATGAAGCACTGGCCCGTGCCATTGTTGCAGCCGACACGCCGATCATCAGCGCGGTCGGTCATGAATCGGATGTCACGATTGCCGATTTTGTGGCCGATCTGCGTGCCCCGACGCCGAGTGCCGGTGCGGTGGCAGCCACGCCGGACGGACCCGCGCTACGGCTGCGGCTCAGGCGGCTTGACGGACAACTGGACCGGGCGGCCAAAGCGGGGCTGGAACGGCACAGCCAGACGATAGATTATCTGACTCGGCGCCTGGCCGGCCATCATCCTGCGCGACGCCTGGCCGAGCTGTCCGAGCGTGCCGGTCAGCTCGAGCGTCGGGCGCGCCAAGCCATTCTGGTCATAATACAACGACGCTATCAGGCCCTGGCCAGTCTCGACCGACGCTGCCGTGCGCGCCACCCGAAAAACCGCATTGATCAGCTCGGCCAGCAGCTCGAACAGCATCGCCTGCGGCTTGACCGGGCCATGCAGCAGCGCCTGGATCAACATCATCAACGGCTCGCCAGCCTGGCCAGGGCGCTGAATGCGATGAGCCCTCTGAATATCCTTGAGCGCGGCTATGCGGTCGTCCGAAATTCCGACGGCCAAGCGCTCTCGCATAGAGAACAATTCATCAATGGCAGTAAAATCAATTTATTACTACATTCTTTTGAAGTGGATGCAGAGATAAGATCCGAGCCACGGGATGCGCAACTGGAATGACCCGAACGCTGACCGCTCAGGCCTGCCTGGAAGCAGAGATCAAGCGCAGCCGGTTTATTGCCCACGCCATTCCCTGCCGCGATGAACAGCAGGCACGCGAGTTTCTCCAGGTGCTCAAAGACCCGTCGGCCAACCACCACTGCTGGGCCTGGAAAAGCGGTCAGCAGTATCGCTTTGACGACGACGGCGAGCCAGGTGGAACCGCAGGACGACCCATACTCCAGGCCATTGAAGGCCAGGACATGGACCAGGTCGCAGTCGTGGTCATTCGCCATTTCGGCGGCATCAAACTGGGCACCGGTGGACTGGCCAGGGCCTATGGTGGCACCGCCGCCGAATGTCTGAGGACGGCGGACTCGAAGCCGATCATCCACACAAGCATCGTGGCCTGCCGCGTTCCTTTCGAGGCCATTGCCCTGGTCCACCAGTTGATCGATCGCCATCAGGCGGTCAAGCTGGCGGAAACCTACAGCAGCGATGGCATTGAGCTGACCGTCGAACTGCCGAGCAGCGAGTTGAACACCTGGCGCAATGGCTTGCGCGATGCCACTGCCGGGGCGGCAGAGATCAGATCAGCTTGATCTCGCGCAGTCGCTCGAGAAGGTAGCCGTGGGCGGTGATCGGCTCAGGATATCGATCGGGACGATCCCCCGAGACACACTGCGGCAGGGTCTTGATCAGAAAGTCCGGATTGGGGTGGAGGAAAAAGGGAATGGAATATCGCGCCTGGCGAGCGGCATCGCCGGGCGGATTGACGACCCGATGCGTGGTCGACGGATACACATGATTGGTCAGGCGCTGCAACATGTCGCCCACGTTGACCACAATGGTACCGGGCAAGGTACTGACCGGCACCCAGCGCTCGTCCCGAGTCAATATTTCCAGGCCCTGCTCCTTCGATCCAATCAGCAAGGTAATCAGATTGATATCTTCATGCCGGGCCGCGCGCACCGCGCCGGGCAGAGCCTCGTCAATGGGTGGATAGTGAATCGGACGCAGAATCGAATTGCCGACGTTGATCTTGTCAGCGAACCAGTCGCGCTCCAGTCCGATCTCCAGCGCCAATGCCGATAACAGGCGAGCGCCCAGATCATCGAGTGCCTGATACAGCGTCAGCGATGCCGAACGAAACCCGGCGACTTCATCCGGCCAGATATTGGGCAGCAGAATATCCGGTGCCGGATTGTCGTTGGCCGCAAGCTCGCGACCGACATGCCAGAACTCCTTGAGATCGGGCACATTGTGGTCCTTGGCCTGTTCAACACCAAAGCCCGTGTAGCCGCGTGCGCCCCCGCTGCCAGGCAGATGATAGCGTTGCTTGACCTCGCGCGGCAGAGCGAAAAATTGCCGAAATACCGCGTAGGCATCATCGATCAGGACATCATCAATGCCATGATCCTTGATGCCAACAAAACCGGTATCGCGCCAGGCCTGGGCAAGGGCCCGACTGAACAAATCTCGCTGGTCGCTGAATTCGGCCAACGACAGTACCGGTACGCCACCATAGGTCTGGCTCATGCTTTCAGTGACTCTTTGACAACACCGGCCAACTGGTCGGCCAGTTGCTGAACCTGGCCCAGCTCACTGCCTTCGACCGTTATCCGAACCACCGGCTCAGTACCCGATGGCCGCAGAATCACCCGTCCGCGACCACCCAGCGCCCGCTCGACATCGCGAACGGCAACCGATACCGTCTGATTGTTGTTGATTGCTCGCCGCGCATCGCCATCAACCGCGACATTGATCATGACCTGGGGATATTTCTGCATGCCATCGGCCAACGCGGCCAGTGACTGGCGCGTGCGGGCCACGACTTCCAGTACCTGAAGCGCGCTGACAATGCCGCAGCCGGTCATGGCGCGGTCCAGGCACAGAATATGGCCGGAGGCCTCACCACCCAGCAACCAGCCATTCTGGCGCAGGCGTTCGTGGACATGACGATCACCCACTGCGCTGCGTTCAAATGGAATATCGAGGCGCGAAAAAGCCTCTTCGAGTCCGAAATTGCTCATTACAGTCCCGACCACACCACCCCGGAGACCACCGTTGGCTCGCCTTGCACTGGCCAGCACAAACAGGATCTGATCACCGTCCACCAGTTGTCCGCGATGGTCAACCATCAGAACTCGATCGCCATCGCCATCGAAGGCCACACCCAGGTCAGCCCGCTCGGCCTGTACTCTGGCCGCCAGACTTTCCGGGTGAGTTGAGCCACAGTCCCGGTTGATATTGAGTCCGTCAGGCTGATGATGTATTGCGACCACTTCAGCCCCGAGTTCAGCAAACACCTCCGGCGCGATGCGGTAAGTCGCGCCATTGGCGCAGTCGACCACCACCTTAAGACCATCCAGGCGGGTTCCGTACGGCACAGTCGCTTTGCAATATTCAATATAGCGGCCAATGGCATCCGCGATCCGGGTGGCCTTGCCCAGGCGATGCGGGGCGACCTGCTCAATCGACTGCTCCAGTTCCTGCTCGATGGCCGTCTGCAACTCATCATCCAGCTTCTCACCCTGGCCTGAGAAAAACTTGATGCCATTGTCTTCATAGGGGTTATGCGAGGCCGAGATGACCACGCCGGCGATGGCACCGAGACTGCGGGTCAGGTGGGCAATGGCCGGGGTTGGCATGGGGCCCAACAGAATCACATCGACACCGGCAGCCGAAAACCCTGCCTCCAACGCTGATTCGAACAGGTAGCCCGAAATTCGGGTGTCCTTGCCAATCACGACGGCAGAGCAGCCGTTGCTGCTTCTGGCCAGCACACGTCCAGCAGCCCAGCCCAGGCGCAGGATAAAATCGACCGTGATCGGCGGCTCGCCGACCCGGCCGCGGATTCCGTCGGTTCCAAAATAACGATGACTCATGGCTGACTATTGTAACCGCGCCGGACATCATCGACGGCTGCCCAGACTCGTAACGCATCGACGGTCTCAGCCACATCATGGACCCGAATGATGGCAGCGCCCTGATCGGCCGCCAGTGTCGCGACCGCCAGGGACGCAGCCAGCCGCTGGTCAGGCTGTTGTTTGCCGGTCAATGCTCCAAGCATGGATTTGCGCGATAATCCGGCCAGCACCGGCAAATCCAGATCGCGAAACTCAGCCAGCCTGGCCAGCAGCGCCAGGTTGTGCTCCAACGTCTTGCCAAAACCAAAGCCCGGATCGATCACCAGTTGGTCAGGCCCGATACCGGCCCGCAGGCAGACTTCGATACGCCGCGCCAGAAAATCACGCACATCGGCCACGACATCGTCGTACCGTGGATTGGCCTGCATGGTGCGCGGCTCACCCTGTCTGTGCATCAGACAAACCGGCACGTTCAGATCCGCGGCGGCTTCGACCGCACCATCAGCCAGTAAGGCATTGACATCATTGATCATGCCGGCACCGGCTGCCACAGCAGTGCGCATGACTTCAGGCTTGCTGGTATCGATGGAAATCGGGATGTCGGTCTGGCTTGCCAGTTCCTCGATCACCGGCGCGACCCGCTTGATCTCGTCGTCAACAGCCACCGGCGCCGCTCCCGGCCGGGTGGATTCACCGCCGATATCGAGCATATCGGCTCCCTGCGCGACCAGCTTGAGTGCGTGGGCAACGGCCGCGTCACGTTGCTCGTATCGACCCCCATCGGAAAATGAATCGGGGGTTACATTGACGATCCCCATCACCAGCGGGCGACGGCGTTGATGGGCTTGATGCAACTGTTCGATCAGCGTCATGTTCAGGCTCCCTCGTTGGTCTGATCAAGTTCTGAAACGAAAAACGCCGCCGAAACAACCGGCGGCGCTTGCTCGAACCTTTGACCGGATTCAGCCGGTTGCCGGCTCACCCGAAGGCTCATCACCATCGGCATCATCAGTGATCGGTGAAGAGGGAGGCCGATTTCCTCCCTCATTCCAGCCGACCGGCGGATCCGGTTCTTCACCCTTCATGATCTGGTCAATCTGAGCGGCATCAATCGTTTCATAGCGCATCAAGGCGTCAGCCATCAGCTCCAGCTTGTCGCGATTCTCGCTCAGGATCTTGCGAGCGGTTTCGTATGCCTGATCAATGATAGTGCGCACTTCCTTGTCGAGCTGACGATGCGTTTCATCGGAAATATGCTTGTGCTGAGTCACCGAACGACCCAAAAACACCTCATCCTCGTCTTCGCCATAAGCCAGTGGGCCCATGGTGTCGGACAAGCCCCACTTGGTGACCATATTGCGGGCGATCTGCGAGGCTCGCTCGATATCGTTGGATGCTCCGGTCGTCACCTTTTCCTTGCCATAGATCAGCTCCTCGGCCACCCGGCCACCGAACAGGCTGGCCAGCTGCGAAGTCAACTGCTGGCGGGTCAGGGAGTATTTATCCTGCTCAGGCAGAAACATCGTCACTCCCAGCGCACGACCGCGCGGAATGATGGTGACCTTGTAGACCGGATCGTGATCCGGCACCAGCCGACCAACAATCGCATGGCCTGCCTCGTGGTATGCGGTCAGGCGCTTTTCGTCCTCGGACATCGCCATGGACTTGCGCTCGGCCCCCATCATGATCTTGTCCTTGGCCTGCTCGAAATGCGCCTGACAGACAGTCTTGGAATCCTGGCGGGCAGCAAACAACGCTGCCTCGTTGACCAGGTTGGCCAGATCGGCACCGGAAAAACCCGGTGAACCACGCGCAATATCGCGCGGCCGGACGTCATCATCAACCGGCACCTTGCGCATGTGGACCTTGAGGATCTGCTCGCGACCCTGAAGATCAGGCAGCGGCACGATCACCTGGCGGTCGAATCGGCCCGGGCGCAACAAGGCCGGATCAAGCACGTCGGGTCGGTTGGTTGCGGCAATCAGGATGATGCCTTCATTGCCCTCGAAGCCATCCATTTCTACAAGCAACTGGTTGAGCGTCTGCTCGCGTTCGTCATGCCCCCCGCCCAGGCCGGCCCCGCGGTGGCGTCCGACGGCATCAATCTCGTCAATGAAAATAATGCAAGGTGCGTGTTTTTTGGCGGTCTCGAACATGTCACGGACGCGTGAGGCACCGACACCGACAAACATCTCGACAAAGTCCGAGCCAGATATCGAAAAGAACGGCACCTTGGCCTCCCCGGCAATCGCGCGGGCCAGCAAGGTCTTGCCGGTACCGGGCGGTCCGACCATCAGCACACCCTTCGGGATATGTCCGCCCAGGCGCTGGAACTTGGACGGATCACGCAGGAAGTCGACCAGCTCGCTGACTTCGTCCTTGGCTTCCTCGCAGCCGGCCACGTCCTTGAACGTGACCTTGACCTGATCTTCGCCCTGTAGCTTGGCGCGCGACTTGCCGAAACTCATCGCACCGCCGCGTCCACCCATACCGCCCTGCATCTGGCGCATGAAATAAATCCACAGGCCCACCAGCACCAGCACCGGCAGCAGGCTGATCAGAATATCCAGCAGCAAGGAGCGACCGGCCGGATCGGCTGAATCAACATCCACATTATTGACCAGCAAGTCAGCGACCAGACCGTCGTCGCGCGGACCCTTGACCTCGTAGGCACGACCGTCGACCGTCGTGCCGCTGATCACGGTGCCGCCGGGACGCTCGCGAATCACCGCATCGCGGATGGCTCCGCTCTTGACCTGTTCGAGGAATTCCGAATAAATGAAACTCTGCGGCGGCTGCTGCGGCTGCGAGTAATAGTTGAACACGCTCATCAAGACCATCGCAATGATGATCCACATGACCAGATTCTTGGCAAAATCGCTCAAAATGCTTCTCCAGTTGCATGACCCGACAGGGGCCCGCTCAGGGTTCTTCAAACCCCCATTCTATGTCAGGGATACTGTTTCCTGCTGCTGATCAGCCCATTGCCGACCAGGTAAATTTCCCGGCTTTGTGATCTTGATGCCGCCGGCTTTCTTGCTTTTACCGTTCGGAATGATCGCCGAAAGGCAGTGAGCAGTTCGTCAAATCCGGCACCCTGAAAGACTTTGACCACCAGTGCCCCGGAAATATCCAGCCAGTCTTCGGCAAACGCCAGGGCCAGCTCGGCCAGATGAATACTGCGTGCCTGATCCGACGGCCCAACACCGGATAAGTTGGGGGCCATATCGGACAGCACAAGGTCAAGCTTCTGCCCGTCCAGAGCTGATTCCAGTTGAGCCAGCACCTCATCATCACGGAAATCACCTTGCAGAAACACAACCCCGTCGATTGGCTCCATCGGTAACAGGTCCAGCGAAATCACCGTTCCCGACGGCCCGAGTCGTTTGCGGGCCACCTGCGACCAACTGCCAGGTGCCGCGCCCAGGTCGACGACCCGCTTGACACCTTTGAACAAGTGATCCTTCTCGTCCAGCTCAAGCAGCTTGTAGGCCGCCCGGGCGCGGTAGCCCTGCTCCCTGGCGCGCTTGACGTAGGGATCGTTCTGTTGGCGGCTTTTCCAGGCTTTGGAGGACATGGGGGAAGGGTAGAGGAAAATGGGGGAAGGGGAAAGGGGGAGAAGATGGGAGTGGCGCAGTGGATATTATGGCTCGTGGTCTGTGAGATAATCAGAGAGTATTCAAAACACGATTCGGACATGGCGCTTAATACGGCTCAGAAAAAGTATCTGCGAGGCTTGACCCATCAACTGGATCCGGTAGTGATGGTGGCCGAAAAGGGTCTGACCGAGAATGTACTGGCCGAGATTGATCTGGCCCTGGAACATCACGAACTGATCAAGATCAAGCTCAGAACCGAGCGTGAGCAGCGCCAGGCGTGGGTCGAACAGATCGAAAAATGCTTCAAGGCCGAGCTCGTTCACCAGATCGGTCAGGTCGCGTGTTACTTTCGGCGCAATCACGAAAAGCCCAAGCTCGCCTTGCCGAAGTGAGTTTTTACCATCATGCAGTTGACCGAAAACAAGCCAGGATCCTGGCATACCATTCGCAGAGTCGATGATGATGGCGTACTGATTGATCAGACCTTGTATCGCGACAGCCTGATTGTCGGCGCTCGCTTGCTGAACGAAAACTGGCCGGTGCAAAGCTTCGACGATCTGACCACGGACACCATCGCCCCGCTGCTCGAACACAAACCGGAGGTGGTCATTCTCGGGTTCGGCCTCACCCAGCACTTTCCGTCGATCGATATCCAGCGCGAGTTCATGAAAAACGGCATCGGCCTGGAATGCATGAATCTGGCTGCGGCCTGTCGGACCTTCAACGTCCTGATGAGCGAAAACCGACGCGCACTGGCGGGCCTGATTCTGCCCCTGTATTCCGGTCATTAGCAATCATGAACAACTCCCAAGCCCCTGCCCGCCCTGGACCGACCCACGAGGTCTTCAATCAGCCCGAACCGTTGACCAATTACAACGCTTACCTGTCCGATCACGCGCTGCGTCAAGCGGTTGAACGGGAGGGCGGCCTGGATTTCGAACCGCAGTTGATTGACTACGGCGCGATCGCCGGCGCGGAGATTCTGCAACTCGGCTTCGAGGCCAATCAAAACACGCCAGTGCTCAAGACCCATGACCGCTACGGGCACCGGATTGACCAGGTCGACTATCACCCGTCTTACCACCGCCTGATGGCCTTGGGCCTGGGCCACGGCCTGGGCTCACTGACCTGGACCGCCAGACCCGGCGCTCGAATCGCCCGGTCAGCGCTGATGTACCTGCATAACCAGTTCGAAGCCGGCACCATGTGCCCGATCACCATGACCCATGCGGTGATCCCCTCGCTTCGCGCCCAACCCGAGATTGCCAGCGAGTGGGAACCTCGGGTACTAACCGGGCGCTATGATCCGGCCTTCCGCCCGGCTCCGGAAAAGGCCGGCGTCACGCTCGGCATGGCCATGACCGAAAAACAGGGCGGCTCGGATGTTCGGGCCAATACCACCCGGGCCCGTCCGCTCTCGGTTCACGGTGCAGGTCAGGCTTACGAGCTGGTTGGCCACAAATGGTTCTGCTCGGCACCGATGTCGGACGCATTTCTGAGTCTGGCCCAGACCGACGAGGGCTTGAGCTGCTTCCTGGTCCCACGCTGGCGGCCAGACGAGACAGCCAACCCATTCCATATCCAGCGACTCAAGGACAAGCTCGGCAATCGCTCCAACGCCTCATCGGAAATCGAGTATCCAGGGACCTGGGCGCAAATGGTTGGCGAGCCCGGGCGGGGCGTGGCCACCATTATTCGCATGGTGTCGGAGACGCGCCTCGATTGTGTGATCGGTTCGGCCTCGTTGATGCGCCAGGCCGTGGCTCAGGCCATTCATCATTGTGATCAGCGCTCGGCTTTTGGTCAGCGATTAAGCCGCCAACCATTGATGATGAACGTGCTGGCCGAACTGGCGGCCGAGTCCGAGGCTGCCATGCTGATGGCGCTGCACCTGGCCGGTCGCTTTGAACGCGCGGCCAGCGACGAAGCTTCAGAGCTGATTGCCCGAATCGCCACACCCATAGCCAAGTACTGGATCTGCAAGCGTGCGGTGCATGTTGTCAACGAGGCCCAGGAATGCATGGGCGGGGCCGGCTATGTCGAGGAATTCATTCTTCCACGCCTGTACCGGGAGGCACCGGTCAACGCGATCTGGGAAGGCTCGGGCAATATCCAGTGCCTGGACGTGCTGCGCGCACTGGATCGGGAACCACGCTGCCTTCAGGCCCTGAGAGCCTGGCTTGAGCCGCACGCAAGCACTATTCCAAGTCTTGGGGAAACGCTCGACCAGGTCAGCCAGGATCTGGCTGATGCCGAGCAGGCACCGCTGCTGGCCCGCCACATCGTCGAACGATTGGCGCTGGCCATGCAGGCTGTGCTGCTGATTGAGTCCGGCAGCCATCCAGCAGCCGAACTCTACATCGCTGGCAAACTCGAACACCGCGGTGGCCAGATGATCGGTGCCCTGCCCTCGGGCCTGGCTTTTGCCGAAACAATCGATCGCGCCCGGCCCGTTATATCGGATTGATGCGGCTTTAGCCCGATGTAATCAGCCGATGGCGACCGCCTGCATATCATCATCGACGGCAACCATGACCAGGTGGCCCTCGATCGCCAGTTGCTGCACACTGGTCGCGGTGTTTTCCAGCAAGATCTGCACGGTAACCGTCATTGACGTTCGCCCGACCCGGGTGACCTCCCCGACCATTTCCACAATTGCGCCCTGCGGAATGGGGACCTTGAAATCCACCCGGTCCATGGAAACCGTAACCACTTGCCGACGGGCATAGCGTGTCGCCGTCAGAAAAGCCACTTCGTCCATCCAATGTAAAGCAGTCCCGCCATAGAGCGTTCCGATCGGGTTGGTATCGTGCGGAAACACCAGCTTGGTGATCCGCGTGCGCGACTGCTCTATTCGTTCAAGCTGATGATTTTTTTCTGGCTGATCGTCCATTCCCTCACTCAAACATTGAAATCATGCTCAAAGTCTAACCGATACTATTGACAGAGAACTTCCAGATACGGTGTTTCAGGTTTTTGAGCCCTTGAAGGCGCCGAGCATCGCAGGGCCGGGCGGAAACAAGGGAGCGTCTGTCTGAGCGCAAGCGAGTTTAAGCGACCGCCGCCCGGACCGAGAAGCACAGGGGACCCGCCAGCGGCGGGCGTCTTCTCGGGCGAACAGCCCTTTTGGTTACTTTTGAGGCGTTTGTCAAAAGTAACTCGCCCTGCAAGCGAAGCGTGGGCGAAACGATTTTGACTTTGATTTTGAAGCTCGTACTGGCAGACAGACACAAGAAAACACAATCGGTGCCGCCAGGCACAACCAACTCTGCTGTGGAGACGTCAGCGACGTCAGGTCGCTGATTTGAACGCGGGAACTTCGATGGTATCGAGCACACCGGCAATCGCATGCATTACGGCAGCGATTCGTACCGAATGCTGAATGACCTCACTGCTGATACCCCCCTTTTTCAAAACCTGCTCGTGACTGTCAATGCACATGCCGCAACCATTAACGGCAGAAACGGCCAGCGACAGCAGTTCGAAGTCAACCTTGTCGATGCCTGGATTGCCGATGGCTGACATACGCAGTCTGGCCGGCATGCGGGTGTATTCATCGTTGGAGGCCAGGTGCAAGAATCGATAATAAATATTGTTCATGCCCATAATCGCCGCCGCAGTCCGGCTGGCGGTCATCCAGGCCGGGTCCAGCCGGGTTTTGGCTTCCGCAGCAATGGCGTCGACCAGAAAGGCATTACGGCTGGCGATGGCGGTTGCCAGGGCGGTTCCCCAGACCTGATATTCACTCATTCCACCGGCCTGCTCAACATCGAGCACATTGCCAAGATTGATACGCAAATCCTTGGCGAAATCAGGAATCTGATGCTTGATGGCGTCGATACTCACGGCGTGCTCCTTGACAGCGATGGGTTTGGCAAAAGAAAAGCCTCCGACGGAAGATACCGCCGGAGGCCGTTATTCAAGGCGAAATCAGGCTGCCTTCAGATGCTCTTCACCCGGCTGCCAGTTGCACGGGCACAACTCGTCAGATTGCAGCGCATCGAGAATGCGCAGCGTTTCCTTCGGATTGCGACCCACGTTCAGGTCGGTAACTGACACGTGACGAATCACCCCCTGGGGATCGACCAGGAACGTAGCTCGGTTGGCCACCCCTTCCTCGGCATGCAGAATGCCCAGCGCACTCGAAAGTTCGCGCTTGACGTCGGCCAGCATCGGGATCTTCAGGTCGCGCAGATCATCATGGGCCTGGCGCCACGCCAGGTGAACAAACTCCGTGTCGGTGCTCGCTGCCAGCACCTGACAATCACGGTCGGCAAACTCGTCGGCCAGATCACTGAAAGCCTTGATCTCGGTCGGGCAGACAAATGTAAAATCTTTTGGATAAAAGAACACCAGCTGCCACTTTCCCTCGAAGCTGTTGTTGTCCAGGTCGGTAAAGGCCGACTCCAGACTGGTGCCCACGGTCGCTTTCAGTTTGTAGTTGGGAAACTTGTCGCCAATCGTCAACATTGCAGATATCTCCTTGGGATTGCTATCAGTTCATGAACGGTTCGGATTAAAATGCACAGAGACTTCCTGTGCAGTGCACTAAGATGAAGGCAGATTGACGTTTTGCAAATTGAATATCCCTATCAACTTGATAACCTTTATCTATCAACCGTCGACCCTGGCAAATGAATATTCGCGCACTCCAATACCTGGTGGCACTGGCCAACCTTCGCCATTTCAGCAAGGCGGCCGAACAATGCTATGTCAGCCAGCCGACGCTGAGCACGCAGATCCGCAAGCTGGAAGAAGAACTTGACGTGCAACTGGTCGAACGTTCACCCAGGCAAGTGATGCTGACCCGGGTCGGTGAAGAAATTGTTGAGCGGGCCCGCTCCATCCTGGGTGAAGTCGATGCCATGCAGGCAATCGCCAGGCGCTCGCGAGACCCCCACAGTGGCACTCTCCGTCTGGGTATTTTTCCGACTCTGGCACCTTACTTTCTGCCCCACGTGATTCCGGAAATTCGTCGCCGCTATTCACGCCTCACGCTTCGCCTGTTCGAGGAAAAGACCGAAGATATTCTGGCCATGCTCGAGCAGGGTCGCCTAGACGCCGGATTGTTGGCTCTGCCCGTTACCAATGATCATCTGATGACCCGGCTGCTGTTTGAAGAGCCCTTCGTCCTTGCCATGCCGGAGCATCACCGGCTAGCCGAACGCGAGCGGATCAGCATGGACGATCTGGAGTCAGAAGAGTTGCTGCTGCTGGAGGACGGCCACTGTCTGCGGGATCAAGCCCTGGAGGTCTGCCAGATGGCAGGCGCTCACGAAAGGCTGGACTTTCATGCCACCAGTATGGAAACCCTGCGACAAATGGTGGCGGCCAATACCGGAATTACCCTGATGCCGACCCTGGCCGTCAAACCACCGGTTGCGCCCACCGACAATCTGGTTTCCCGTCCTTTTGTTCATCCAGGCCCGACCCGACGTATCGCCATGGCCTGGCGGAAATCCTCGGCTCTGACCGAGTTTCTGGAAGAACTGGCCGAACTGTTTGCAGCAATCAATCCCGAACTCCTCAAACCCTGATCTGGCTCAAAAAGGTTGCTCAGCCGAAACAAAAAAATCTTTATGTCGCAAAGCAGCGAAGCAGCAAAGACGCAAAGTAGATAAAAAGCTTCCTGATTACGTATGAATCTCAGCCACGCTCTCAGGTGCCGGGATGGCCCTGTCGACAAGATGGGAAAAGGGAAGAGGGTGAGCGGTAAGAAGGAAGCCAAAGGCTCGCCAGAACCGACTACCCGCCTGATTAAGTTTTGCGGCTGCCACACACTGAGAAAGCGGAAAAGAGCACAAAATCCCGCAGTTTCCAACCCTCTTTTCCTCTCCCCCTCTCCCCCTCTCCCCTTCTCCCCATACTGAGCTCAATCAAAGCGAACTAATATCGTATACCCGCGAGCGCGGCTGAGGTTTATGCGTAATCAGGAAAAGCTTTATTCGATTTCTTTTTGTTGCTTCGCTGCTTCGCGTCCAAAAGATTTTTCTAGTCTTGGCCTTCGGATTCCAGGTCGACCAGCAGGTCCTCGAGTCGGCGGGTCATCTGCTCGAACTTGCCCTGGGGCAAACGGAACTGCCAGGGTGACAAACGGGCATCCACGGCACCCGCATCGGCGCTGCTGGCCGCATCTTCATCACTGAGCTCATCGTCGGATGTGACTTGAACTTCGGCGCTGACTGAAAAGTGCACCCAGCCACCCTGCTCGTCTTCAAATAGCGAGGCAACAAAGTTCAAACCGTCCCGGGTTACGAACAGCGCTCGACTGGCCTCTTCCGGCACCTGGTCATGACGACGCACATCGTCCAGGCGCAAGTTGGCCAGCGCATTGGCAACCGGGCGCAAGCGCCACATCGGCTCTGCCTCGCGACCCTCGGGTACGTTGAGCAGCACCCAGTCATCGCTTGCTTCTCCTGCCATTTTGAGCTGGACCGTATCACCGTCACTATGGCGAAGGTTGACTTCCGACAGCTCACTGGCCGGAATATCCATGATCGAACGCTCCAGCCAGGACAAGGCATCGGCGGCCACGTCCAGATCACGATCACTCAACCAGACTTGCGCTTCACCATCCAGTCGTACAAACCTTGACTGCTCTACCGGCCCGGGCTGTCCGACGATCAGGCTCGCCAAGGCGGTATCCGGAAACGACACCCGTACACCCCGTGCTTCGGGATCATCAATCTGAGCGACACCCAGTCGACCATACCATTCGGGATTGCTGGTTCGAGGCTCGGCACGCAACCCGGAAGCGAGATCACGCAACAGGTCATGCACCAGCGCAAAATCGGCCTCGTATTCGTCTTTCTCCAGCACCCGCCAGCGACTGTCGTCGCGGAACAGATTGACCGGATCGCTGTCACCAGAGCGGATTTCAATCCTGGCGATGTCGTTGACTGAATCACGCAGACCGGGAATCAGAGGCAAGTCACCTTCGGCCTCCAGGCGACTATTGGGCAAACCGGTCAGGAAAAGCGCTAGAGCCAGCGCCAGCAGAGTGAGCACGGCCAGACCTACCAGAACATTTCGATTCATAAATCACCTCGCTGGGATTGCTGCCGCCGCCGGCGCCAGACCATGGCCAGCGCAAACAGCGTAATCAACACCGGCATCAGAGCCATATTGACCACCTTGACCCGAATGCCCAGGGCCTCGATATCCCGGTCCAGATCACGCCGGACCTGGCGAAGTTGGCGACGAATTTCCAGGCGCTGGTCGACGAAGCGGTCAATCTCGGCTTCCTGTTCGGCCGTCAGCACGCTCAGATCCGTATCACCGCGGGCCTGCTGAAGCTCGCCCAGACGCTGTTCAGTTTCGGCCAGCTCCGCCTCCAGGCGCTGCTCGGTCGCGCGGAGATTCTGCTCGGCTTCGCGTCGCAGATCATCGACCAGGTGAAACGGCCGGTTGGAGGTCGCGCGGCTGCGAACGCTGATCAGATCAGCATTGCCCAGCAGGTTGTCGATGGCGTTGATGACGAAATCACCGTTGTTGGCGAACGGGTTGAGCAGAACCTGCCCAAAAAACCGCTGGCGCTGAACCCAGTAACGGTCGGCCAGCAGATCCGCATCGGCAACCAGAATCAGGTTGATTGAACCGGACTCGACCTCGCTGCGGTCAGGGAAAGCACTCGGTGCCTCACCCGTCAAGCGTGCGGCAATCACTAACGATTCATCTCCAGGTGCGACCTCGGCGGCCAATTCGGAGGGATCCATCAAAAATCGCAGTCGCTCGGTAGCCAGCACACCCGAACGGGGGCTGGACTGAATCAAGGGCTCCAGCGTCAACTGGCTATCCTCACGCAAGCGCAACGAACCCGCACTGGCCAGATTGATCGTCTCCAACTCGGCGGTGGTGATATCGTCGCGGCTCAGGAAATTCGGACCCACACCGATGATCCCCGGATGACGTACCGGAGGCTGCCCCTGCTGGACGCTGACCTGAAGCGCCTGACCCAGATCGGCAATAAAGGTCGATGGATCAAACTCGACCCCCCAGGCATCGAACAGCGGAGCCAGCGATGAGTCGCGCTCGGCACTCATGGCCGCCATGGGATCGCTGGGGTTCGGGCCAGGATCAGTTTCTGCGTAGGGATCAACAAAAGCCAACAGCCGACCGCCAGTCATGATAAAAGCGTCAATTTCGGCCATCAGCTCCTCACTCAGTTCGCGCGGATGAATCACCACCAGCGCATCGATATCGGCCGGCAGCTCCGACGCTGAAGGCGCAATACTCTGGACATCAAAGCGTTCATTGATCTGATCGTGAATCGCCCAGGGATCGCGCGGCTGGCGGGTCTGCATATCAAAGCCGCCCGAGATCGGCAGGCCACTGATCAAGCCCACACGCGGCGGGTTGGGCTGGGAAAGCGCATAGACCATGCTTGCCAGTTCGTATTCGAGAAAGGACTCGCGCGCGGGAGAAAGAAACGGCAGCACCTCCAGCCCGTCCAACAGATTGGTACCAACAATACCCAGATACAGACTGTCGCCGCCCCGACCGGTCGGCACCGCTTCCAGTCCGAAACGCGCCGCGTCATCTTCTTCCTCTGAAAACGGCTTAGGATCAATGCGGTTGACAATCAGTTTGCCATCCGAGCGCTGGGCCATTTCATTGAGCAGCTCGTCGACCCGGCGGGCAAAATTACGCACCATCGGAAATTCGCTGCTGGACTCTTCGCTGAAGTAAAAATCCAGCCTGATCGGCTCTTCGATGGATTCCAGCAAGTTAAAGGTGCCAGTGCTGAGCGTATAAAGCCGGTTCTCCGTCAGATCCAGGCGCGCGCCCTTGAACAGCACGCCCGTCAACATGGTCAGAGCCAGAAACAAAACAGCCAGCAGCAATAGCGCACCGGTCGAATACCAGTTTTTCATCGTCTCAGTCCGCCTTTTTCAGTTCGAGAACAATTCGGTTGGCCAGCAACCAGAAGCCGATGACCAAAGCGAAATAAAGTACGTCACGCAAGTCGATAACCCCGCGCGAAATCGAGGAAAAATGGATCAGAAAGCTGAGGTTGGCCACGGCATCGACCATGGCCTGCGGCAGCCAGCTGCGGAACAGATCGAGCACCATCGGCAATCCGGACAGCAGGAACAAAAAGCAGACCACAACCGACAGGATGAACGCGATGACCTGATTACGCGTTGCTGCCGACAGACAGGCGCTGATCGCCAGGAAACCGCCGGCCATCAGCCAACTGCCAATATAGGCCGCCAGAATCACACCATTGTCCGGATTTCCAAGTACATTGACCGTCAGCCAGATGGGGAAGGTGAGCAGCAGAGCCAAACCGACAAACAGCCAGGCGGCTAGAAACTTGCCCAACACGGCCTCGGTCGGCGTAATCGGCAGGGTCAACAGAAACTCAACAGTGCCGGACTTGCGCTCCTCGGCCCACAGTCGCATGCCGATAGCGGGCACCAGAAACAGATACAGCCAGGGATGAAAGCGGAAGAAAGGCTCAAGATCGGCAATTTCACGCTCGTAGAAGCCACCCAGGTAGAAGGTAAAGGCTGACGACATCAGCAAGAAAATCACGACAAAAACGTAAGCCACTGGTGTGGCGAAATAACTGGCCAGCTCACGCCGCAGAACCACGGATAGATTGCTCATCAGGCTGCCTCCTGTCCAGTGACAGTGTGAAAGACTTCATCCATTCGACCAGGTTCGAGCTGAATTTGGTCAACCTGCCACCCCTCGGCCTGAATCACTCTGGTGACGGCTTCGAACAGATTGCCCTGACTCGACGGGAAAACAGTCAATCTTCCGCGACGCACTTCCACCTCCCGTGACTCGGGCAACTCGCCCAGCCGCGACGCCGCCCGATCAAGGTCATCAAGCACCAGGGTCACGGCATTGAAGTAGCGCGAGCGCGCCAGGAGGCCGCCGGGGCTGTCGTCCGCAAGCAGCTTGCCGTGAGCAATAATCATCGCCCGCGTGCACAACGCGTCGACCTCTTCAAGAATATGTGTAGAAATGACAATGATCTTGTCCGGCGCCATCTCGCGAATCAGTCGCCGGACCTGATGCTTCTGATTGGGATCCAGACCATCGGTTGGCTCGTCGAGAATCAGAACCGGCGGATCATGGAGGATAGCCTGCGCCAGTCCGACCCGACGCTTGAAACCCTTGGACAGGGTTTCAATGGTCTGACCAAGCACTTCGCCCAGACTGAGTCGTTCGACCGCGGCGGCAATCCGCGATTTGACTTCATCACCCCGAAAACCGCGCGCCTCGGCAACAAAGCGCAGAAACCGCGCAACGGTCAACTCGCCATACAAGGGTGCACCCTCGGGCAGGTAACCCATCAAGCGCCGTGCGGCCAGGCCATCGTTCTGAATATCGTGGCCCTTGATTATTGCCGTGCCACTGGTCGGCGCGAGAAACCCGGTCAGCATTTTCATTGTGGTCGATTTTCCGGCACCATTCGGACCGAGAAAACCCAGCACGGTTCCGGGCTCAACCTGAAACGACAGCCGGTCAACGGCCAGCAAAGCGCCGTAGCGACGCGTCAGTGCTTTTGCTTCGATCATGCGTCAGATCTCTTGTGTATTGAAGTGCTAATGTATTGAAGTGTTAACCCGAGCGGACTATTGGGTTGCCTGCTCGAATATTCAAGACCTCTTCCATTCTCGCCCGCACTTCCAACTACCGCCCAAAACGGTTAGTTTATAAGGTCACCCGCATGGATAGCTGCATGAAACCGGCCATACTGGATCATCTTCCCGATCGGCTGCTTGACTGTCCGGCAACCGAGCTACATTGTCATCTGGAGGGACCCACCCTGATCCACCTTCCGGGTCGGCGTCCGCAACCATTATTTGTCTCGGTCCTGCAGCATGGCAATGAAACCTCGGGTTGGGAGGCAGTACGCCGCCTGCTCAAAAGTCGCTACGCACGAGATCCGCTACCGCGCAGCCTGGTCCTATTCATCGCCAATGTTCGGGCCGCCGCTCGTGGTCAGCGTCACCTGGCAGACCAGCCCGATTTCAATCGATGCTGGCCCGGCATCGAAGGTGTGCAAACGGTATGGCACGATTTGTTTACCCGTATCACGGATCATGCCAGACAGCTCAAACCCTTTGCCAGTATTGATATTCACAACAACACCGGAGAAAACCCGCATTACGCGGCGGTCAATCAAATAGAGGGGCAGCGACTTCATCTGGCCTCGCTGTTTTCGCGTACCGTAATCTTTTTCACCGAGCCCAGGGGCGTTCAATCCATGGCATTCGGTCAATTCTGTCCCGCAGTGACCCTGGAATGCGGGCTGTCGAGCCAAGTCGATGGCACAGACCACGCCATGGCCTATCTGGAGCATGTGTTGAACCTGGAGTGCCTGCCCAACGTATTGCCAAAGCCCGAGAACCTGGAGCTTTTCCAGATGATCGCAACGGTGACGGTCGATCAGGCGGTCGACTTCGGGTTTGCACCGGCGGGTGACGATGTGAGCTTCCAGCCGCACCTTGACCGCATGAACTTCCGCGAAGTGCCACCCGGCACGCGCCTGGCGCGCCTGATCAATGGTCATCCCCATCCATTACGGGCAACCCGACACGATGGACGCGATGTGTCAGCCGACTGCTTCAGCATTGTCAATGGAGAGATTGTCACAACCCGGCCGTTGATGCCAGCTATGCTGACCAATAGTGAACAAATCATTCGTCAGGACTGTCTGTGCTATCTGATGGAGCGCGTCAATCCTGGCCAGAAGATTTCAAACCCTTGCGATCAACAAACCGAACTGCCGGAAATTCAACCCTGACCACCTGCAAAGGAGCCAGAATCCCCTATGAACGTGTTTTCAGCCATGGTTGCCATCGCCGCGATAATGGGTGTGGTGGCAATCGCCCGAGCCTGGGCCGATTCGCGCAAGCATGCCGGCCCCGACAACAAGCGACTTGATCAGATCGAACAGGAATTCCGTGAGCGTATCGAGACCCTGGAAAAAATCGTAACTGACCAACGCAACCAATTAAGGCGCAAGATCGATGAGCTCTGAAAAGCCCTCCATGCCAGCACCACTGCGCTTGTTTTTCAAGGGCCTGGCGACCATCATCCCGATCGCCCTGACTCTGATCATCTGCCTGTGGCTGGCGGGCATTGCCGAAAGCGGCTTTGGCAACATGATCAAATGGATCATCCCTGAAAGCTGGTATGTCCGGGGAATGGGTCTGGTGGTGGGAATTCTGGCGGTCATGGGAATCGGTCTGCTCAGTCAGGTCTGGTTATTTCGCAAGTTGATCGATTTGGGCGAAGGCATTCTTGATCGCATGCCGGTGGTCAAATCGGTTTATCGCGCCACCAAGGATTTTGTCGAGTACTTTTCCGGAGATGACAACGAAAAATTCAGCCAGGTCGTCATGGTGCGCCAACCCAGCCTGGGCATTTCAATGCTTGGCTTCATCACCCGCGAAGATTTCAGCGGCCTGCCGTTTGGCAAGGAAGGCGAAGTCGCCGTCTACCTGCCGCTCAGCTACCAGATTGCCGGCTATACGATTTTTGTCCCGCGCGAATGGTGTGAACCCATCGACATGCCTTTCGAAGATGCCGTCCGCCTCATCCTGACCGCCGCCATGTCCCGCCGCGGCGGCTAAGAAACTATCAAAACCTTTTTATCGCAAAGCAGCGAAGCAGCAAAGACGAAAAAAAAACGAAAAGAAATCAAAAAATTTTGCAATTTCGTTTCTTGTTGCTTTGCTGCTTCGCTGCTTCGAATCCAAAAGATTTTCTGCGTGAAGTGCTTTTGCTATCGGGTTTCGATTGAGGGGACTGGGCGGTCGTCGGGGCCGATGTAGTCGGCGCCGGGGCGGATGATGCGGTTGTTGGCGCGTTGTTCCATGATGTGCGCGCACCAGCCGGTCACACGGGACATGACGAAAATCGGCGTAAACAATCCGGTCGGTATGCCCATGAAGTGATAGGCCGAAGCATGGTAGAAATCGGCATTGGCAAACAACTTCTTCTCTTCCCACAGAGTCTTTTCGACGACCTCCGAGACGGCGAACAAGACCTTGTCACCCGTTTCTTCGGCCAGCTTGCGCGACCATTCGCGAATAATGGCGTTTCGGGGATCCTTCTCGCGATAGACGGCATGACCAAAGCCCATGATCTTTTCCTTGGCCGCCAGCATTCGCAAAACGTCCTCTCGGGCCTGCTCCGGCGAGTGGTACTTTTCCAGCATTGCCATGGCCTTTTCATTGGCCCCGCCGTGCAGCGGACCGCGCAACGAACCGATCGCGCCAGTCACGCACGAATGTATATCCGACAGGGTTGAAGCACAGACCCGGGCGGTAAATGTGGAGGCATTGAATTCGTGCTCGGCATACAGGATCAGCGACACATCCATCACCCGGGCATGCAGTTCGGAGGGTGCCTTGCCGTGCAGTAGATGGAGAAAATGCCCTCCGATACCATCGTCGTCGGTTTCGACCTCGATCCGCTTGCCGTCATGGCTGTAGCGGTACCAGTAACAGATCATGGACGGAAATGCGGCCAACAGGCGATCAGCCACATCCTGCTGATTTTCGAAATCACCCTCCTGCTCCAGGTTGCCCAGGAACGAGCAACCGGTACGCATCACATCCATCGGATGCGCTGATGCCGGAATCCGTTCAAGGACTTCTTTCAGTGCTGCCGGCAGGCCTCGCAGTGATTGCAGGCGTCTGCTGTAGGCATTAAGCTCATCGCACGTCGGTAAATGCCCTTTCAGCACCAGGTGCGCGACCTCATTGAAGCTGGTCTTTTCGGCCAACTCATCCACCGCATAGCCGCGATAGCGCAAGCTGTTACCCGCAGCACCCACGGTGCAGATCGCCGTCTGGCCTGCTGATTGGCCCCTGAGGCCGGTTCCGGTCCTTTTATCGGTCATGATTGATCCTTCTTGAATAGTTGGTCCAGCTTTTGCTCGAATTCGTGATAATTCAGTGACTGGTAAAGCGCATCCCGGGATTGCATGCGATCAACAACGGCCTTCTGATGACCGTCACTGACGATGGCCTGGTAGACATCCAAAGCAGCCTGAGACATGGCACGAAACGCGCTCAGCGGATAAAGCACCAGTCCGATACCGGCCTGACTCAGTTCATCAACCGAAAATAGTGGTGTACGGCCAAACTCCGTGATATTGGCAAGCACCGGCACGGGTACAGCCGAAGCAAACGCACGGAATTCATCCAGCGTGTGCAACGCCTCGGCAAAAATCATATCTGCCCCGGCTTCCACATAACGATTGGCGCGATCTACCGCCGCCGCCATGCCCTCGCTGGCATGAGCATCGGTTCGAGCCATGAAGACAAACGAATCATCACGCCGGGCGTCAACGCCGGCTCGAATCCGGTCCATCATCTCTTCAGTGCTGACCAATGCCTTGTTTGGACGATGTCCGCAGCGTTTGGCCTGAACCTGGTCTTCGAGATGTACCGCCGCCACACCCGCTCGCTCCATTGCACGAATCATGCGCGCGATATTGAACGCACTACCCCAGCCGGTGTCCACATCGACCAGCAGGGGCAAATCACATCGGTCTGTGATACGGTGGGCGTCCTCCAGCACATCGGCCAATTGGGTAATACCCAGATCGGGCAAGCCGTAAGAAGCGTTGGCCACGCCGGCCCCCGACAAGTAGATCGCCCGGTGACCGCATTGCTCGGCCAGAACCGCGCTGTAGGCATTGATGGTGCCAACCACCTGGACCGGTGCCGAATCGCGGACCAGTTGGCGCAATCGAGCGCCCGGAGTGTGATAGGTCATGCGTTGACAGACAGCCTTCCAGAACAGCCGCGCATTTTAGCATGAGTTCCGCTGGCGACTCAGCCCGGCCAGGACATCACGCGCCTGTAACCACCAGTAGCGAGACTGGACCGCCGCGCGACCTGCCAAACCGCCCGCCCAACGTGCCGGCCAGCGCGAGAAGGCCTGAAGACGCTTGCCATCGCCGGTCAGCGCTTCAGCCAGAACCTCGCCGGCCAGCGTGGTGATGGCCATGCCGTGGCCACCAAACGCCAGCCCGTACCACAAGCCTTTCTCGGTCTGCCCCAGCAACGGCATTTCATGGCGTGCATAGCTCATCCAGCCACCCCAGGCGTGATCCAGCCGGACCTCGGACAGTGGCGGAAAAACTCGCGACAGGTCGCGCCGCATCAGTCGCCGAATGGTCGCTGGTGAGCGATTGGCAATCGAGATTCGCCCACCCCACAACAATCGTCGATCCGGCAATGGCCGATAGTAGTCGAAGGCAAAACGGTTGTCGTAAACCGCCACCGGCTCAGGCAGACAGTCATCCAGCACGGAGCCTAATGGCTCAGTCACCGCAATATAGGTGGCTATTGGCTGCAGGGCACGCTGAAGCCCGGGGCAAAGCCGTCGATCATAACCACCCGTCGTCAGAACCAGATCCCGAGCACGAATCCTGGCTCGATCCGTTTGCACAATCCAGGATCCATCAGCGCGCATGATCGACTGGACCGGGCTTTGAACAAACACCGGCTGAGAGTGTTCGACCAGCCAGCGCGCAAGCTCACGGATATGCCGCAGCGGATGAAAATGAAAGCTTCCCGGCTCGTGCAAGCCGCCACCATAACGACGGGACCTGACCCGTTTGGCCAGTTGATCCCGGTCCAGGTAGTCGAGCTCGAAACCCAGCGTGGTACGTTGTCGCCGGACAAACGCCTGAAGCTCATCGGGGCGGTCGAACCAGTCGGCCAGCACCACGCCGGCGTCATTGCACTGGCAATTCAACCCATAGCATTGAATTCTGCGTCGAACCAGTCCCACTGACTGACGAGTCCAGCCATGCATTTCAGTTGCCGCTTCGACGCCGATCTGGCTGACCAGTGCATCATTCGACAGTGAGTAACCGGCAAACACAAAACCGCCATTGCGGCCTGACGCACCTTGCCCAACTGCTCCGGCCTCGAGCACACAGACCTGGTCAACGCCGCGTTCCACCAGGGACACAGCCGTACTGATGCCGGCCAGGCCGGCACCAACAATGGCAACCTCACAGGCATGATCAGCCGTCAGGGGTTGGGCACCGCTGCGGTCGCACCCCGCCTCGTCTTCGTACCAGCTGACACCCGGCCACTGATTCGCCTGGCTCATCATGGGAACTCCCATCGTCGGTGATAAACTAACAAGATAATCCAACGCTCGGGGTAAGACATGGGCAAATCCACCAAATACGAAGCCAAGGTTCCGGACGATAACGGCATTATTCCCTACTCGGACGAAGAGCACAGCGTCTGGCACGATCTGCACACACGCCAGCTCAAGATCATCGAGGGCCGTGTCTGTCAGGAGTTTCTCGACGGGCTGGACATTCTAAAGTTGCCGACTGACCGAATTCCGCAGACGCGCGAGGTGTCAAAGATACTTCATGAGCGCACTGGCTGGCAGGTCGAACCGGTCCCGGCGCTGATCAATTTTGATCGCTTCTTCAAGCTGCTGTCGGAGCGCAAGTTCCCGGCTGCCTCGTTTATCCGCTCACGCGAGGAGATGGATTACCTGCAGGAGCCTGATATTTTCCACGAGATCTTCGGCCACACCACCATGCTGACCCACCAGGCCTTCGCCGATTTCACCGAGGCCTACGGCAAGGCCGGCATGCAGGCGAGCAGGGAGGAGCGAGTCTTCCTGGCCAGGCTTTACTGGTTCACGGTCGAATTCGGCCTGCTTCAGACGGCCGATGGCATTCGCATCTATGGCGGTGGCATTGCCTCGTCGCCCGGTGAGACGGTCTATGCGCTTGAAAGCGATGAGCCGATGCGCCGCCCATTTGATCCGATCGAGGCCCTGCGAACGCCCTACCGGATCGATATCTATCAGAGCGTCTACTACGTTCTGGACCGAATGGACAATCTGTTCGAACTGGCCAGTGCCGACCTGCTGGTACTGATACGCCAGGCCCGCGCACTGGGTCAGTTTGCCCCGACTTTCCCCCCCAAACAACAGGAAGCTGCCTGATCATGAGCCAAGCCCGTGACAACAATCTGACCCAACGCAAATGCCTTCCCTGCGAAGGCGGAACAGAGCCGCTCGGCAATGACCGGATCCAGACGCTGCTTGCACAGACACCCGGCTGGCAGGTCGATGAGGAAGGTAAGAAAATCTATCGGCGTTTCGAGTTCAAGGGCTTTTACAAAACCATGGCCTTTATCAACGCCATGGCCTGGATCGCCAACCAGGAAGCTCATCATCCGGACTTCTCCGCCGGCTACAATTTCTGCCTGGTCAATTTCACCACGCATGCCATCGACGGCCTGAGCGAAAATGACTTTATCTGCGCCGCCAAGCTCGACGCCCTGCTCGATGAGTGAAGCACTGGCGCGGAAAAGCACTCACGATCTGAGTGTGGAATTGGCCCGGGCCCGAGAGGCCGTTAACCGCGTCATTGTCGACAAGAGCCGGGTCGTCGATCTGGCTTTTTCCGCGCTGCTGGCCGGCGGTCATTTACTGATCGAGGATCTTCCGGGTGTTGGCAAAACAACCCTGGCGCACGCCCTGTCGCTGGCCGTTGGTGGTAACTGGCAGCGAATTCAGTTCACCAATGACATGCTGCCGGCCGATATCCTCGGGGTATCGGTGTTCCGGCGCGACGATGCCAGCTTCGAATTCCGGCCGGGCCCGGTCTTTGCCAACGTTGTGCTGGCCGACGAGATCAACCGGGCCACACCACGCACGCAATCGGCCTTGCTGGAAGCCATGGCCGAAGGACAAGTGACCGTCGACGGACAAACCCACGCCCTGCCCCGACCGTTCTTTGTTATCGCAACGCAAAACCCTCTGGACTTGGTCGGCACCTACCCGCTACCGGACTCCCAGCTCGACCGATTTTTATTGCGTACCCGAATTGGCTACCCGTCAGCCGCCGAGGAACGACGATTGCTGATAGAGCCGGACCGTCGCGACCTGCTGGCCAACATGAAACCGGTGCTTGATCCCGACCGGGTTCGTGATCTGATCAGGGCGGCTGCCGACCTGCACGTATCCGAGCCGCTGCTGGACTACATTCAGGCCCTGGTTGCAGCCA
Source organism: uncultured Wenzhouxiangella sp. (assembly GCA_964523755.1). Classification (GTDB taxonomy): domain Bacteria; phylum Pseudomonadota; class Gammaproteobacteria; order Xanthomonadales; family Wenzhouxiangellaceae; genus Wenzhouxiangella. The sequence continues at coordinate 81,244 of CAZFYM010000004.1, forward strand.
CCCGCAATCATGCCGCCGTGCGCGCCGGATTGTCACCGCGCGCGGCGCTGGCGCTGATCCAGACCGCCAGGGCCTGGGCGTTTGTCAAGAACGAGTCCTTTCTGACCCCCGAGGCGATCAAGACCATCTTTCCGGCCCTGGCAGAACACCGCTTGCAGCCACTGCCGGAGTCCGAGCTGACTAGCGCCGATGTGGTTGCCGAAATACTCGCCAATACCGCCGTTCCCTGAAAATGGGCACATGGCAATAACGTCCAAAGCAGCGCTGAGCGACTGGCGCCTGACCTGGGATCGCAGGCTTGATCAGTGGGTGCGCCGACGGGCCCGCAGTACGCCCCCGCTAATTCTGGCCTACCGCCAGATTTTTATTCTCCCTACTCGGTTTGGCTGGCTTCTGGGCCTGTTGATGTTCGGCATGCTGCTGGGCAGCCTCAACTTCAACAACAACCTGGGTCTGCTGACGACATTTTTCGTCGCCGGTCTGGCGCTCAACTCCATGCTACTGGCCTTTCGCAACCTGCGGGGACTGGAAGTCATTCGCACCCAGGCCATGCCGGTCTTCGCAGGTCAGGTTGCGCGATTGCGAGTCAGTCTGCGCAATCGTGAACATCGTCAGCGCCCGGCTTTGGAGTTGTTTCAGGGTTCCAATATGGCCGGATTCGAACTGCTGCCAGACCGCTCGGGGGAGGCCGTTCTGCTCGTCCCCACACGCCATCGCGGCTGGCTCAAACCCGGCCGGATTGGCATCCGGACCAGCTACCCGACCGGTCTGTTCAGCAGCTGGGCCTGGTTCTGGCCGGAACGCTCGATCCTGGTCTGGCCAAAACCGGCAAGCAACCCGCCGCCGCTGCCCGACGGCCCTGGCCAGGACGGTGGTCCGCAGATCCGACGCGAGCCGGAAGGCGAGAATTTCTACAGCCTTCGACCCTGGCGCCAGGGCGATCCGCTGCACCGGATCGCCTGGAAATCCAGCCAGCGCCATCAGATGTTGCTGTCACGGGAATTTCGCGCCGAACAGGCCGATCACCTGGAACTGGACCTAGCCCAGGCACCCGGAGCCGACCTGGAACAACGCATTGAAGTGCTGACCGCCTGGGTACTCATAGCCGAGCAGGATCAGCGGCAATGGACGCTTAAAACCGGTTCCGACCCTATCGGTCCCGACCGCGGTGAGACCTTTGTTCACCGCTGCCTGCAACAACTGGCCGAGCTATGAGCGGCGTACTGGTCAAGCAACAAGGTCATCCGCCACCAGCCCCGGTAATGTGGACGATTGCTGCCTTTGCCCTGGCTGCCCTGCCCCACCTGGCGGCCATGCCATTCCAGATCCCGGCCGTTGTTATCGGCGTCCTTGTCTGGCGTCTGGCGGCGGCCAGGTGGCAATGGCAACCGCCGCCGACATGGCTCAGGGTGATAATGACGCTGAGCTTGCTGGCGCTGGTCATGGTCAGCTTTGGCGGGCTTTGGGGGCGTCGCACAGCCACGGCTTTGTTGTGCATCATGCTCGCCGCCAAGATGATGGAGATGTACCAGGTGCGCGACCTGCGCCTGGTCGCCTCGGTCTGCTTTTTCCTGATCGCCACCCAGTTTCTTTTCAAAGAAAGTCTTGTTTATCTGGGCTACCTGGTGGCCGGATGCTGGCTGACCACGCTGGCGCTGGTTCGCATCCAGCATATTCAGCTTCGTGACAATTGCCCCTCGGACCAGGGCCCATCATCGGCCCAGTCGCTGCGCAGTGCCTTGAACCTGTTGCTGCTTGCCCTGCCCATTGCCCTGACCCTGTTCCTGCTCTTTCCGCGACTGGCCCAACCACTGTGGGGGCTGCCAGACCAGGCGCTGGACGGCAAGACAGGATTGTCCGAAGACATGTCGCCCGGCTCCATCGCTTCTTTGTATGCCGACGACACCCCGGCATTCCGGGTTGAATTCGACGGCGCTCCCCCACCGCCCGGGCAGCGCTACTGGCGCGGTCCGGTGCTATGGGATTTTGACGGTACGACCTGGACTCGCTCCTATTTCTCCCTGGCACCGGCGCGAATGGAAATCCCGGTGACCGGTGACAGTATCGCTTACGAAGTCCAACTGGAGCCCCATGAACGCCTCTGGATGCTGGCGCTGGATCTGCCGGCTCGCAGCGACCACCCGCGCTCCAGAATTACCATGGACTATCAGTTGGTCAGCCATCGACCATTGACCACGCTGACTGCCTACAAGGTCATTTCCAACCCGAACTATATTGACACTCCGGCGCTCAATGAACCCCAGCGGTTACAGGGTCTGCGGCTGCCTCCGGAACGTAACCCGCAGACTCTGGCTATGGCTCGGGAATGGCGCGAGCGCTATCCCGATGACCGCGAATTGATCAATGCCATACTCGACTGGTTTCGGGAGGAACCCTTCTACTACAGTCTGGAGACCGCCCCGCTGGGCCGCCACGGTGCCGATGAGTTTCTGTTCGATCTGAGAACCGGCTACTGCGAGTACTATGCCTCGGCCTTCGCCATCCTGACCCGCGCCGCCGGTATTCCGACCCGCATCGTGACTGGCTATCAGGGCGGTTTCTGGAATTCGGGTGGTGGCTACATGCTGGTCCGGCATTCGGATGCCCATGCCTGGACTGAAGTCTGGCTGGAAGGCAGCGGCTGGACCCGCGTTGACCCGACCGCCGCCGTCTCGCCACAGCGCATCCAGCAGGGCTCTTCCAGTGTTGTTGATGACCGCCGCTTTCTGCTGGACTGGCCCTGGGTCAACAATTTACGCAACCAGCTCGACCGGGTCCAGCATCTCTGGAACCAGTGGGTACTGGGTTTCAACGCCCAACGACAGATTGATATGCTCCAGAAACTGGGACTGCCACAGTTATCCTCCTACCAAATCGGGTTGCTGATGATGCTGGTGCTGCTACTGATTGGCTTGCCGCTGATGCTGACCTTGTTGCGTGAAGCCACGACGCGCAGCAGTAACCCGCTGGAACGCTCCTGGCAAAGGCTGCTTGGGCGCTTGCGCAGATACGGGCTGCGCAAGTCGCCTGACGAAACACCGCTGGAGTTTGCCGCACGCGCCTCAGTCAGCCTGGAGCGCACTGGCCCTATGTTCAAGCGCTTGACCCGAATGTATCACCAGGCCCACTACGGCCCGATCAATCCAGAACTGACAAACCGTTTCGTAGAACAGGCGCGGCGTTTCCGACCTGATTGAACCTTGGTCGATCGGACCGATCAAAACCCCTGAGGCATTGGTCCAGCGCGTATCCTTGACACGTGCTGGAAGGATTTGTTTAGCGTTTGATGATCAGACTCTGGAGGAACTTATGCGTTCTCATTGGCTATTCGCTTTCATCACCACAGCCCTTTTGCTCGGCGGCTGCGCAACGGTTCCAGCACCGCTGGACGGAAACTTTGCCGAGCTGAGCCCGGACCAAGCTACGCAAAACGATCAGGGCACCCGTGTTCGCTGGGGCGGCGAAATCATTCGTACCCTGCCGGCCACTGATCAGACCTGTATCGAAATTCTTGCCCGTGACCTGGACTCTACCCTCAGGCCCATTCCTGGGGACCAGCAACGTGGACGCTTCATGGCCTGCGTCGACGGCTTCGAAGACCCGGTGATTTTTGCCGCAGGCCGAGAGGTCACGGCCGTCGGTCCGTTTGAGCGTTTCAGGGATGCCTCGATCGGCGAATTTGTATACCGTTACCCGGTAATGATGGCCGAATCCGTGCATTTGTGGCCAAACGATGTCATCGATAATCGTCACCATCAAGTGTGGCGTCCCTGGTATGGCTACGGTTATTACGGCTCGCATCGATTCAGAGGAGGTTTCTACCGCGGAGGCTTCTATCGACACCGCGGCCACTACTACTGGTAAGTCACTCGTTATCGCTACTGATATTTGATACAGTAGCCGAATGAAACTGACGCGACGACAACAGCAGATTCTCGACTTTATTGTGGATTGCAAGGTCCGCGATGGATTGCCCCCGACGCGAGCCGAAATCGTCAATCACTTCGGTTTTCGATCTCCCAACGCAGCCCAGTGCCATCTGCGCGCACTGGCCGACCACGGCGCCATTCGCCTGGTACCGGGAACCGCGCGTGGAATCGTACCCCTGCAAGCCGGAAACGCAGTACCGAATCCATCGCAAACCCTACCTTTGATCGGTCGCGTCACCGCCGGGACACCGATGCTGGCCGTAGAAAACCGGGAAGAGGACCTGCTGGTTGATGCCGGGCGCTTCAAGCCCCGTCCGGACTACGCGCTCAGAGTGCAGGGTGACAGCATGATTGATGCGGGTATTCAGGATGGTGATCTGCTGCTGGTGCATCGGGCACCGGAAGCTCAGACCGGGCAGATTGTGGTCGCCAGGCTGGGCGACGAAATCACCGTCAAGCGATTGCGCAGACGTGGACGAGGCATCTATCTGGATCCGGAAAACTCCCGCTATCAGTCAATCCACGTTCAGACCAGCGATGACTTTGCCATCGAGGGGCTGGGCGTCGGGCTCATCCGGCCAAATCTGGGAACCCGCTGAAAAACCCTGCCATCACAACAGCGAAAAACGATCGGCGTCTGCCAGAAACGGAAGCTTTTGGCGAGTCTCGCGCAAGGATTCCAGTGACAAGCTCACCCGACCGGCAATTTCTTCCGGTCCCAGTTCAAGCAGGCACTCGCCCAAAGGACCCCAGGCAACCGAACAGCCGGGATAATCCACCCGGTTGCCGTCCTGACCCGTCCGATTGACACCGATGACATAGCTCTGGTTCTCGATCGCTCTGGCTTTCAACAGGCTGCGCCAGGCCTCGACCCGGGGGCTGGGCCAGTTAGCAACAAAGACCTGTAAATCAAAGCCTCGATCATTGCGACACCAAACCGGAAAGCGCAGGTCATAGCAGATTTGCAGATCGACCCGCCAGCCGTTCCACTCGACAACTGTTTGTTTGTCACCGGCCTGGTAGCGGGTATCCTCCCCGCCAAATCCGAACAGATGGTGCTTGTCGTAGCTGGCCTGAATACCCGCGTGACCAACCCAGACGAAACGGTTGTATCGTTGATCCTGATCGGTCAGGGCCAGACTCCCTGCCACGATTGCCCGCCGGCGGGTGGCCTGATCAATCATCCAGCTGATGGTCGCACCTTTCATGGTCTCAGGCTCAGCATCGCTATCGCCGAGAAATCCGGTCGAGAAGGTTTCCGGCAGAAGATACAAATCGGCGCCGGGTGATTGGTCCATCAGCCCGGACAAGTGCTCACGATTGGCCGCCGGATCACGCCAGCGAAGCTCGGCCTGAACCAGTACAACTTCAATCGCTTTTGTCAAATTGCTGTTCATCAGCCACCCGTTAACTGCCCATCGCTTCCAGGCGCTCGAGTTCCGGCTCGGTAAAGCCGGCCCGGCGGCGGGCGGGAATATTGAAGGGCCCGCGCAACTGACCGGTGAAATACCGCTCCAGCAACTCGTCAAAAGTCAAATCCGGATCCAGGCTGCGCTCACGACAAAGCTCGGAAAACCAGTGTGAACCGATCGCCACATGACGCTCTTCCTCTTGCAAAATGATCGCCAGAAGCTCGACGGTGCGGGTATCGCCAGCCCCTTGCAAACGCTTGATCATGCCAGGCGTCACATCCAGGCCACGCGCCTCCAGCACGCGGGGAACCAGTGCCATTCGAACCAGCGGATCATGCGCCGTTTTCTCCGCCATATCCCACAGCCCGTTATGCGCCGGAAAATCGCCGTAAGCCACACCCAGCTCGTTCAGCCGATCACTGAGCATGCGGAAATGGCGGGCTTCGTCGACCGCCACACTCAACCAGTCGCGGTAGTAATGATCGGGCATGCCGGCAAAGCGTAGTGCGGCATCCAGACCCAGGTTGATGGCATTGAACTCAATATGGGCAATCGCATGAATCAGCGCCTGACGACCTTCAATACTTCCCAGGCCGCGTCGCGGCAACTGGCCGGGATTGACCAGCCGGGGCCGGCCCGGCCGGCCACAGGCCAGCAATCCTACCTCACCCGGGCAGCTCGGTTTCCACTCACCCGATTCAATCGCTGCCCACAAGTGGTCAACCAGCACGCACTTGGTCAGCGGATCGGTTTCCACCAGCGCCAGGCGAGCCTGACGCCAATGATTGGTCAGTGCTTCAGGCACGCTGAATCGCGTCAACCAGGGCATCGGCAAAGCCGCTGGTCGGCACCTTGGTGGCATTGTCGAGCTGGCGTGCGAAGTCATAGGTCACGACCTTGTCGCCAACAACCTTCTCGAAAGCCGCCTCGATCAATTTGCCGACTTCCGGCCAGCCAATGTAATCGAACATCATGCAACCAGAAAACATCAACGAACTCGGGTTGACCATATCCTTGCCGGCATATTTCGGTGCGGTTCCATGAGTGGCTTCGAACACGGCAATATGATCGGCCATATTGGCTCCGGCAGCGATCCCCATACCACCCACTTCGGCCGCCAACGAATCCGACAGATAATCACCGTTCAGATTCATGGTTGCCAGCACCTCGAACTCGGCCGGGCGCAGCAGCATCAGCTGGAACATGATGTCGGCAATCCGGTCCTTGATGACGATCTTGCCTTCGGGCTGCTTGCCGTCGTACTTGTCCCACAATTCGTCTTCGGTAATGGTCACATCGCCGAATTCCTCGGCCGCCACCTCGTAGCCCCACTTGCGAAAGGCACCTTCGGTGAACTTCATGATATTGCCCTTGTGCACCAGGGTCACGCTGGAACGATTGTTGTCGATGGCGTACTGAATGGCCTTGCGCACCAGTCGCTTGGAGCCATAAGCGGAAATCGGCTTGATGCCCAGGCCCGCGTCTTCGAAAAAGTCAGCACCCATTTCCTCACGCAGAAATTTGGCCAACTTGCGGTTCTCATCCGAGCCTGATTCATACTCCAGTCCGGCGTAAACATCCTCGGTATTCTCGCGGAAAATAACTGCGTCAACTTCTTCCGGCTTTTTCAGCGGCGAAGGAACACCGTTGTAGTACTTGACCGGCCGCACACAGGCGTAAAGATCCAGTGTCTGGCGCAAAGAAACGTTCAATGAACGAAAGCCCTCGCCAACCGGCGTGGTCAACGGGCCCTTGATGCTGACAACCAGCTCCTTGATAGCTTGCAGCGTTTCATCGGGAAAGTAATCTCCGTCGTAGATACCACCGGCCTTCTCACCCAAAAACAGCTCGGCCCAATGAACCTTGCGCTTGCCCCCGTAAGCCTTTTCAATTGCAGCATTCCAGACTTTCATGCAGGCCGGCGTGATATCCACACCAATTCCATCACCCTCGACAAACCCCAGAATCGGCTGATCACTGACCACCAGGCGACCATTCTCGACCCGAATTATGTCGCCCGAATCGGGCATTTTTACATGCTGAAAAGCCATCTTGCATCCTTTTAACGGTAAAACCGGTAGTTTATCACCGCACCGGCCAGAACAGGCACGAGACCAACAGCGCTTATGAGACGATTTCAGGAGACACGACAATCCGGTAATTGGCTGTTGCTGGCCATCATCGGCTCGCTGTTGTTACACGGGCTGGTCATGCTCCTGTCGCGTACCCACGAAACAGCTCCGGCCCAGACCCTGCGGTCCATTCGCCTGGTCAGCCCCGAACCACTGAGCCTGCCGGAACCCGCGCCACTAATTGAACAGAAACCGGAAATCGAAGCGCTTGAACCCGGCCCAGTAGCGCCCACTGCTCCGGCCGGGCGAGAAATTGTCAAGACCGTTCCGGAACCCGGCGAAAAAACGCGACAACCGCCTGTTGTCGATGCGAGCACCGAATCCTTCAGCCAGCACATTCTGGCCAGCGTGCGCCAACTTCACGGTCAAATCGAACCAGCGGAAGCATCCAACATTCTCCAGGCCCAGCCAATACCCGCATTACCTGACCAGCCCGGCTGGCTGAATGACTATGTGGGCTCGGTGAAGCCCAGTCTGGACCAATGGCAAAATAGCGACGGCTCGCGCGAAACCCGAATGGTTCTGGCGAATGGTCAGGTGATCTGCGGTCGCGCCCAGGCACCGACAGTGGCCGAGCTGTTCAACCCCCAATTTGCGCTCAATATCATGACCTTCCGCCATTGTGGCCGAGAGCGTCCCAAGCCGATCGATCGAACTGATCCCTGGCAGCGAGGCGGACCAGACACGGGAGTTGAATAAACCCAGACCACTCAGTGCTCGATCACCGCATCCAGTGATTCCCGGATACGCGCGGCCCAGAAAGGTGCCCTGCGCTGGGCCCGCTGGGCATGATTCATGTCTTCATAGCCCGCCGGATTGGTCGTCAGTACTTCGTAAAGATTGAACCTCACCCTGCCCTCCTTATCCAGGATAAACAGCCCGGGCGTTGCGTGTACGCCCCAACTTTCGGCCACTTCGTCAGCTTTGGGTAACAGCAGGAAATCAAAACCATGCTCATCCATATAAATGGCCGGGTCTTTCTGATCCCGGAAATTCAAAGCGTAAATGGTGATCTGGTCACCAAATTCATCTTTCAGACTTTGCAGGTGAGGCATCAGCGCCCGGCAATACGGGCACCAGCTCGCCCAGAACAGGTAAATACCCACACCCTCCTGATCAGCGGGCAGATTGAGGGCTTCTCCGTCGGCGCTTTCCAGCGTGAACGGCTCGGCCACGGCAAATTCCCGGGCATGAGCCCCCATCGCCGCCAGCAGCAAAAGAAGGGACAGTGAAAAAGTACAAGCGTAACGTCGCATAAAAACTCCTGTCAATTGTTCAGTCAAAGCGATCCTGCAAGGCTATCAACTATGGCCACTATCTGCCGGACAAGACCGGATTGACCGAAAAACATTGCAAGTTTAACCCCAACGTTGCATAACATCGGAGCTGGAAGCCCGGAGAGTAGCGCAGGCAATGGAGATTGGGCGGTTTCGCGAAGCGAAGAAGCGCTGTTGGAATGCCGTTAAGCGCGTGCAGGCAATGGAGATTGGGCGGTTTCGCGAAGCGAAGAAGCGCTGTTGGAATGCCGTTAAGCGCGTGCAGGCAACGAAGGCTTTGCGACTTCGAGCTTGCTCGAAAAAGCGAAGCCGGAGTGCCGTCGCGCATGTTATCGCTCTTGGAAAGGCAATTAGCATTCCCTGCGAGCGCTGCCTTGCAGCTAAGCGCTTTCCGACTCGCTATAAGTTACAGAATTAACGACGGGGTACACTAGTACCGTGACCCATAGATTTCGAAACAACCAGCGAGTCGCTGAGCGGTCA
>CAZFYM010000005.1:0-21904 GCA_964523755.1 uncultured Wenzhouxiangella sp.
AGGACTGAGGACTGAGGACTGAGGACTGAGGACTGAGGACTGGGGACTGGGGACTGAGGTCGGTGGTCGGTGGTCGTGAAATCCGGAAACCGGAAACCGGAAACCCTTATTATTGGCCTATGAAACCGTCATTCCAAACCGCCAGCCGGGTCGAGAAGGTTCGCTACGAGATTCGCGGGGCGCTGGCTCGGCGTGCGCGCGAGCTGGAACAACAGGGCAACGACATTCTGCATCTGAATATCGGCAACCCCGGTGCATTCGGGCTGCGCACGCCGGAATCCATGCGTCGCGCTGTGGTCCGCAACCTGAAATACAGCGAGGCCTATGGCCCTCAAACCGGGATTTTCCCGGCCCGCGAGGCCGTCGCCATGCAGTTTCAGGGGCGTGGAATGACCGACACCACGTTTGACCAGGTGGTGATCGGCAATGGGGTTTCCGAGCTGGTTGACCTGGTGCTGCGTTCGCTGCTGGAAGCCGATGACGAAGTGCTGGTGCCTGCACCCGATTACCCGCTGTGGACCGCCGCCGTGGTGCTCAACGGCGGCAAGGCCGTGCATTACCCATGCCGGGCGGACAATCAATTCGTTCCCAACCTGAATGACATCCGCAGCCGCATTACCCCGAAAACCCGCGCCCTGGTGGTGATCAACCCCAACAACCCGACCGGTGCGGTGTATCCCGAAGCGATTCTGCAAGGCCTTGCCGACCTGGCTGCCGAGCACGACCTGATCCTGTTTTCCGACGAAATCTACGATTCGATCTGCTTCGATGATGCGCGCTTCGTCCCGATGGCACCGCTGGCCACCGAAACCCTGTGCGTCAGCTTCGGTGGCTTGTCCAAGGTGTATCGGGCCTGTGGTTGGCGGGTCGGCTGGGCGGTGTTTACCGGCGCGCTGGAGCGCGCCCACGACTACCGACTGGCGGTGGAAAAACTGGCGGCCCTGCGCCTGTCGGCCAATGTGCCGGGTCAGTGGGCCGTGCAGACCGCGCTGGGTGGCTACCAGTCGATTGCCGATCTGGTCGCGCGCGGTGGTCGCCTGCACGACTCGCGCCAGGCCGTCATCGAGGCGGTCGCCAGCAGTCGCTTTCTCGATCTGGTCACACCCATGGGTGCGATGTACGCTTTTCCGTCGGTCAAACTTTCAGCATTTCCGGAATTCGATGATCATCGCTTCGCCGCTGAACTGCTGGAGCAAAAGCACATCCTGATTGTTCCCGGCTCGAGCTTTAACATTCCTGATCGTCATCACTTTCGCATCACCCTGCTGCCGGAAGCTGAGGATCTGGCCCGCGCGTTCGAAAAGATCGACGATCTGCTCGAAGAACTGGCTGACGAACCCGAACGAGTACAAGTTTCCGCATGAGCCTCAAGCAAGATAACGACAACCCGTTGCTCAGTCCCGGCCTGCCTCGCTTTGCCAGTGTCCGGCCCGAACACGCCTTGCCGGCCATCGAACAACGCCTGGCCGAGTATCGCGCAGTGCTCGATACCATTGAACAAAACGCTGACCAGGCCGACTATGCCAGCGTGGTCGAGGCCGAAACCCTGGCCGACAACGCACTGTCAACCGCCTGGTCGACCGTTTCGCACCTGAACGGCGTCAACAACACCCCGGAATGGCGTGCAGCCTATACCAGTTGTCTCGAACCGCTGACCCGCTTTGCTACAGAAAGAGGCCAGAACCGCGCCCTGTTCAAAGCCTATCAAGCCCTGGCGAACAGACCGGACTTCAAGCACCAATCGACCGCGCTGAAAGCCACCATCGAACACGAGCTGCGCGATTTCCGCCTGGCCGGCGTCGACCTGCCCGACAACCAGCGCCAGCGCTTTGCCGAAATCAACCTGCGCCTGTCGACCTTGGGCAACGAGTTCGGCAATTACGTACTCGATGCGACCGAAGCTTACTCCGAACACTTCACCTCGGTCGATGAATTAAAGGGCTTGCCGGAATCCGACCGCGACGTCCTGGCCGGACTAGCCCGCCAGGCCGGCCAGGACGGATTTCTGGCCAACCTGTCCTATCCCGCCTACCGCGCCATCGTCACGTATGCCGACGACCGCGACCTTCGCGAACGCTTTTACCGGGCCTATGCCACCCGGGCCTCGGACATCGGGCCGCAAGGCGGAAAATTCGACAACTCTCCATTGGTCACCGAGATCCTGGCCCTGCGCGACGAGCAGGCCCGACTGCTGGGCTTTTCCGACCACGCGGCGATGCGCCTGTCGACCCGCATGGTGGATTCGTCCGGGCAGGTGGAGCAATTTCTGCGCAACCTGGCCGAACGCGCCCGCCCTTTGGCCGCAAGGCAACTGGCCGAACTCAACGACTATGCTGCCGACCTCGGTGCCACCACCCCCCTGGCTGCCTGGGATATTCCCTACTACGCCGAGAAACTGCGCGAGCACCAGCTGGGCATCAACCAGGACATGCTCAAACCGTGGTTCGAACTCAAGCGCTGCTTCAACGGTTTGTTCGATGTCGCCGGCGAGTTGTTCGGGCTGTCCTTTCAGGCCGATGAATCGGTAGAGGCTTGGCACGAGGATGTGCATTTCTATCGGGTCATCAACGAGCAGGGCGAGATCGTGGCCGGTCTGTATCTGGATATTTACTCGCGCGCCCGCAAGTCCGGGGGTGCCTGGATGGATGTCTGCCGATCGCGGCTGAGCATTGGCGATCACCAACAACAGCCGATTGCCTATCTCACCTGCAATTTCGCCAAGCCATCGGACGGCAAACCCAGCCTGCTGACTCACGATGACGTTGTGACTCTTTTCCATGAGTTCGGTCACTGTTTGCACCATCTATTAACCCGGGTCGACCTGCCCGGTGTCGGCGGGATCAGTGGCGTTGAGTGGGATGCCGTCGAACTGCCCAGCCAGTTGATGGAAGGCTGGGCCTGGGAGGCCGAGGCGCTCAATCGCTATGCCCGCCATATTGACTCCGACCTGCCGTTGCCGAGCGAGCTGCTCGAAGGTCTCAAGGCCGACCGCCAGTTTCATGGTGCCCTGGCACTGCTGCGCCAGGTTGAATTCGCCTTGACCGATCTGACCCTGCATCAGCATCCCGATGCTGACCCCGTGGCCGTCATGCGCGAGATTCATGACCAGATCGCGGTCACTCCAATGCCCGAGGACAACCGCTACATCATGAGTTTTTCCCATCTGTTCGACGGCGGATATGCAGCCGGTTACTACAGCTACTTATGGGCAGAACGCCTGGCACGCGATGCTTTCCACGTGTTCGCCGAGCACGGTCTTTTCAATCGCCAGACCGGGCAGAAACTGGCACGGGAAATTCTCGAGGTTGGTGCCAGCCGCCCGATGGCTGATTCCTGGTACGCATTTCGCGGTCAGGAAGCGGCGCTGGAGCCGCTGCTTGATGCCTACGGCGTGCATTGATATGTCCGAGTCCTTCAAGCCCGGCGCACCGAAGAATGAATTGCAGCGCTGGCTGTTCGCGACCGGCAACTCGATCAAGGGCTACCAGGCGGTCTGGCGGGACGAGGCCGCGTTTCGCGCGGAGCTGGTCGTGTTGCTGCTGCTGATCGCCCCGGCCTGGTGGCTGGCTCAGAGCTGGACCCAGTTCGTGCTGTTGATCGGTGTGTGGATCCTGGTGCTGGCCGGCGAACTGGTCAATTCGGCCATTGAAGCCTCTATCGACCGCATCGGCCCGGAAATGCACACGCTTTCGGGCAAGGCCAAGGATGCCGGCTCCGCACTGGTACTGACCTTGATGACCCTGGCCGGACTGGTCTGGGTTGCCGTGCTGCTGGACCGATTTCAGTAGCTCAGGCGGCTTGATCCATTGCAGCCAAATAGCTAGAATATATGCACATACACTTGCATAGAGCCGACTATGCCGCAACTGCATTGCTATGTCCCTGACGATGTAGCGGCTTCACTCAAACGCCGTGCCGATTCTGCGGGCGTCAGTGTTTCACGCTACCTGGCCCAGTTGGCCAAGAATGATCTGGCCAACGATTGGCCTGCCGATTATTTCAAGGATGTTTTTGGGCAACCTGACATTGCTCCCATTGATCGTCAGCCGCAGGGCGATTTCGAACAGCGAGCAGCACTGGACGGTTGAGTGAAACTGCTTGACACTGATATCTGCATTCATCTGTTGAACAGCAATGAACCGGAATTGCTGGCTCGCTTTGCAGCGCATCAGCCCTCAGAGCTTGCCCTGTGCAGTATTGTTCTGGCAGAGCTTTTCTGGGGTGCCCGTCACTCGCAACAAATCGACAAGAACCTGAATCGTATTCGCCGCTTTGCCGAACCCTTGCCGTCACTCCCCTTCGATAACGCCTGCGCCGAGACCTATGGCCAGGTTCGTGCCAGGCTGGCGGCCAAGGGCCAGCCCATCGGACCCAACGACACTTTGATTGCTGCCATTGCCCTGACCCATGATGCCGCGCTGATCACACGCAACCAGCGCGAATTTGGTCGGATCGATGAACTGTCAATGGAAGTCTGGTAGGTGCCCATCGCCGCCATAAATTATGAAGCACTGATCGCCACGCTCGGCCAGGCTGCCCGCGATGCTGCGCGCACGCTGGCCGGAACCAGCGCCAGGCAGCGCAATCTCGCTCTGGAGGCGGCAGCCCAATCCATACGCGATCACACTGAAACCATTCTTGCGGCCAATAACGATGACTTGACTGCCGGGCGCGAGCGCGGCTTGACAGCCGCCCTGCTCGATCGCCTGACGCTGGATACTTTGCGATTGGAAGGCATTGCGGCCAGCCTGGAAGCCATCGCCGGGCTACCCGACCCGCTTGGCAGAACCCTGGCCCAGTGGACCCGGCCCAATGGCTTGAACATTGCCCGCGTGGCTGTGCCAATCGGAGTCATCGGTGTCATCTACGAAAGCCGGCCAAACGTGACAGCGGACGCTGCCGGTTTGTGCCTGAAATCCGGCAACGCCGTAATCCTGCGCGGTGGCTCGGAAGCCGTAAACAGCAACCGTGCCATGCATGCAGCCCTGGTTGCCGGACTGACTTCAGCCGGACTTGATCCCAACGCGGTCCAGTTTGTTCCGACCCAGGATCGTGATGCTGTCGGCGCGCTGCTCAAAGCACATCAATGGCTGGACCTGGTCATTCCACGCGGCGGCAAAAGCCTGGTGGCCCGAGTTCAGACCGATGCGCGGGTTCCCGTGCTGGCGCATCTGGACGGCAACAATCATCTCTATATTCATGCCACGGCGGACGCCAGCATGGCCGTCGAAATTGTTGTTAATGCCAAGATGCGCCGACCCGGCATCTGCGGCGCGCTGGAAACCCTACTGATTGACCGCCGCCGCCTGGATATGATCCCGGCACTGGTCGACAAACTCTCAGAGCTGAACTGCGAGCTGCGTGGCGATGAAGCCCTTTGTGCGCTCGATGCCCGCATTCGGCCCGCCACGGAAAGCGACTGGGAAACCGAATACCTGGAAGCCATTCTGGCACTCAAACGGGTCGACAGCCCGGAACAAGCCCTGGCCCATATCAGCCGCTACGGCTCCGGCCACACCGATGGCATCATTGCCGAGGACAGCCAGGTTGCTGAGAACTTTCTGGCTCGACTCGACAGCGCCATTGCAATCCACAACGCCTCGACCCAGTTCGCCGACGGCGGTGAATTCGGCTTCGGTGCCGAAATCGGCATTGCCACCGGCCGCCTTCACGCCCGCGGCCCGGTCGGTGTCGAACAACTGACCACCTTCCAGTACCGGGTACGCGGTACCGGCCAGATCCGATAACAGGGAATTCCTGATGCTGAAAAAACTTGCACTCGTTGCGATTGTCCTTCTGATTCTCGCCCTGGTCATTCCGTTTCTGATTCCCCTTTCGAACCTGGACGGGGTGATTCCGGACCAGCCTTTTGCCGACTCGCAGTTTGCCGACATTGACGGCGTGCGACTGCACTGGCGCCAACGCATGGCCGACACCGCTCAGGATCGTCCGCTGGTCGTGCTGCTGCACGGCCTTGGCGGTTCGGGCTTTTCGTGGCGGCATACGCTGGATGCTCTGGAGCAGGCCGGCCACCCGGTGATCGCGCCCGATTTGCCGCCTTTCGGCTACAGCCAGCGCACCGCTGCCGGCCCGGCCTGGCCCGAGCTGGTTAGCGCGCTGAGCGATCAGGTTGCGCCGGGTGCCAAAGTCGTGCTGATCGGGCACTCCATGGGTGCCGACGTGGCCGCGAAAATCGCCGCAGCGGTGCCCGAACGCGTCGAGCAATTGATCCTGGTAGACGGCACGCCGGGTCTGAATCGCAGTTCCGGACGCCTGTCCTGGCTGGTGCTTCTGCCATCGGTTGCCCGGTGGCTGGAGGTTTTTGCTTCACGCCAACTGGTCAATGAAGAGACCATCACCGAGCTGCTGACTTCCGCTTTTGGTCGCCCGCCGGATGGCGCGGAACTGGAAGGCTATTTCGAACCGCTGAGCGTGCCCCATACCTACCCCGCTGTGCTACGGCGCATGTCATCACGCTCCGAGACATCCGATAACTGGCTCCAGGTAGAAACCACGCTGATCTGGGGCGAAAAAGACGCCTGGATTCCCCTGGATCACGCCCGGAGCTTTGTCGACAAGCACCCGGAACTTTCCAGCATTCAAATCATTCCAGACTCCGGTCACAATCCCATGGACACCCATCCCAATGAACTGAACAGCCTCCTTCTTGACCTCTTGATCCTTGATCCTTGATCCTATTTAGCATGCCCAATCAACTTTCCCGCCAGATTGGTACGCTGGCCATCACACTACTCGCGCTGAACGGGATGATCGGTGCCGGCATTTTCGGTGTTCCTGCCGGGGCAGCGGCACTGGCCGGGGCCTGGAGCCCGCTGGTTTTCATTGTCTGCGCGCTGTTGCTCGGACTGATCATGCTGTGCTTTGCCGAACTGGCCTCGCGTTTTGATCGTACGGGCGGGCCGATACTGTATGTCCAGACTGCTTTTGGTCCATTCGCCGGATTCCAGATTGGCTGGGCCTTTTATATCGCCCGGGTAACGGCATTTGCCGCCAATCTGAATCTGTTGATCGCCTCACTGGCCTATCTGTGGCCGGTCGCAGGCAGTGGCGTTGTGCGGATTGCTCTACTGGTGCTGATGATTGGTCTACTGACCTGGGTCAACGTAGTCGGCATCCGCCGGGCGGTACAGTCACTGGGCGTATTGACTCTGCTCAAACTGATTCCCTTGATCGCCCTGCTGCTACTGGGAGTGAGCTGGATCGCACCGGCCATCGACATGGCAACTCAAATCGAGTCACCAACTGCGTCGGACTTCGGCCTGGCCGCCTTGCTGGTGATCTATGCTTTCGTCGGCTGGGAATCCGCGCTGGTGCCTGCTGGCGAAACCAGAAACCCGTCACGCGCCATTCCCATTGCCTTGTTCAGTGCGCTGGCTATCGTCACCCTGCTATATGTCCTGATCCAGGCTATCAGTGTTGCTGCGTTGCCGGATCTGGCAACTTCAGAACGTGCGCTGGTCGATGTTGCCGAGATTCTGATGGGTCCAGGCGGTGCCTTGCTTTTAACCATCGGAGTGCTGGTCTCTGTTGGCGGCAACGTCGCCGGAACCATGATTTCGGCACCTCGGTTGACTTACGCTCTTGCCAGGGAAAAAACCTTTCCGACATGGTTTGCCCGACTGCACCCCCGCCATGCAACACCGGCCAACTCCATCGTGTTCTTCGCTGCACTGGTTCTGGCGTTGTCTATCTTTGGATCTTTTCTCTGGCTGGCCGCCATGAGCGCACTGGTCCGCGTGCTGATCTATATCGTCTGCATTGCAGCGATGCCGAACTTGCGCAATCGCGCAAACGAACTGGACCAGCCCGGCTTCAGCCTCCCCGGCGGCTGGACAATTCCTCTGCTTGCCCTGATCGCCAGCGGCCTGCTGTTGATCCAGCTGAGCCTGCAATCGCTGGCTGCCACCGCATTGGTTGTCGCCATCGGCAGCTTGATCTACTGGCTGACACGAGCAATCGCTTCAAGACGGCCCGACCGCGCCTGAATTCATCGCTGCAAAGTCCGTCACAGTTCTGACAACTTTGATCAGGTATGATCGCATAATAAGTTGATTCAGGAGACACGGATGTTCAGATTAGTCAACGCCATGGCATGGCCGATGTCGCTAGCGATGCTGATATCACTATCTGTCAACCTTGTCGCGATGCCGTCAAGCTCGTTTGCCCAATCGCTGGTCTACGAACGCGAGTTTACGATGGTGGCCACGACCGACAATATCCTTCGCATGGAACTGAGCGCTGACGGACACCTGAGCGTCAATCGGCCTGCTTTCATGACCCATTCCGGTCGCCACGAGCTGACCCTTGCCGCCTCGGTTTACTCTCAATTGAATGATCAGTTGACCGCCCGTGCCGCAGACAGTGAAAACCTGGGCAGAGAGCTTCAGCAAAAAGCGCACCAGGAACTGCGCTATGTCAGCGATCCTGAAATCAGCCGCTTTTACCGCATGGATCACCAGGGTCGAAAACTCGATCACGTATCCGCCATTTCACTGGAGGCATGGAGCCGAATTTACCCGGATGATCAGCGTCTGGCCGGCTTGCGAACGCTCGAGCAGCATTGGTACGAGATAATGCGCAGCGCGCTGACCCGGGAGGACAACCAGTGAATCGAATGATTCTCTTTGCCATCATTACCTCGCTGATACCCGGCTCGGCCAGCGCAGGAGCTTTTATCTTCGCCAATGGCGACAACCCCAATCGAATCACGCATCCTTCCAGCTACTTCGGAACCGGCGGTGAGATTACGGTCAGCGTCTGCATTGCCCCCACCAGCGAATCGATTGATGACATGCTGGTCTCGGTGCAGAACAGCATTGTGGTCTGGAATGCGCGCCAGCCAGTCAGTCCCAATCTGTTTCTTGGAGGAAACAACAATATCCCGAACAACCAGATAGATTTCGAATCAACGCTGCTGCATGAGGTTGGCCACTGCCTCGGCCTGGCGCATCCCAATCTGGCCACCGAGTCGGGTCTGCCGGCTGCTGACCGAGATTACACCAAGGCCGCGGAGGGGCCCAATGGAACTTTTGACATTGATCCAGGACCTGATGGTATCAAAGGTTCGGCTGATGATCTGCGTGGTGACGATATCAATCTGCACTGGTTCAATACCGGCATCAACAATCCCTTTGTATTGACCACGCCTGTCGATGCAAGCTCTTATAGTCGTGACTTGGCCGACCTCCCTGGTGGCGACAATTTTCCCGCCAATGCTGATCGAACGGTCGGCAATGCGCTGGGCTTTCCCAACAGTGAAGCCGTCATGCAACAGGGCGCGTTCTTCGATGAAGATCAGCGCCAGTTGGGCGTTGATGATGTCGCCACCCTCGGCCTGGGCATGGCCGGCATCGATCGTACTGCCGGCACCGGTGATGATTACATTCCGGTTCTGGAGTATGGCGGCGTGGCCAGCGGCTGCGATATCACTATCGAAGTGACGGGGACCAGCTTTGCCTTTTGCTCAGTCGGAGGCAGCTTCATTGGCAGCGACCACCTTCGAATCACCAATGCCAGTGTTCAGCTCGGCTCGGCCAGCCAGTTCGCCTGGTTCTTCAACCAGATCGCGCTGAATCCCGACGCGGTATTTGATGATCGGTTTGAGCAATAGATTGAAAAGATTCAGGGTTCAGGTTGACCCGATTTTTCATTCAAAACAACACCAGATCATCCCGATGGACCACCGGGCCGCGATTGGCGTTGGCCAGTCGACGGGCCACCTCGGCCGAATGCTGGCCGACGACCAGGCGCGCGTGTGTTGCACTGTAGGCGCACAATCCCTGGCCAACAATACCGTCCGGTCCAATAAGGGTGATCAGATCGCCGCGATCAAACTCGCCAATGACTGCCTGCACGCCTACCGCGAGCAGACTCGCTCCCGAGCGCAACGCCTCGACAGCCCCGGCATCTAGATCAAGACGGCCAGCCGGTTGTTGCAGTCCGCGCAACCATTGCTTGCGGCTGGCTCTGGGCAGGCTCTGGGCGAGAAATCGGGTCGCCCTGGCACCATGGGCCAGTTCACCCAGAGGATCGTCACCCAGGCCGCAGGCCAGTACGACGGGAATGCCCGCTTCGGTCGCAATGCGCGCGGCCTGCAACTTGCTGGCCATACCGCCGGTTCCCACTCCGCGACGACCTGCCCCGCTAGCCATCGCTTCAATGGCCGGGGTGATGGCTTCGACCTCGGCCAGGTGACTGGCGCCGGCATCGCTGGCCGGATCGGCTGTATACAAGCCATCGACATCACTGAGTAGCAGTAGTTGGTCCGCTGCCAGCAATTGCGCCACTCGCGCCGCCAGTCTATCGTTATCACCAAAGCGGATTTCTTCGGTGGCCACGGTATCGTTTTCGTTGACTACCGGAACAATGCCGTTCTCAATCAGCGTTTCCAGGGTTGCGCGCGCGTTCAGATAGCGCCTGCGCTGTTCCAGATCTCCCAGTGTCAGAAGGATCTGGGCCGCGACTCGCCCTTCGGCTCGCCAGTATTCAGACCAGGCGGCGGCCAGGTGAATCTGACCCACTGCCGCTGCTGCCTGAGCCTGGGCCAGCAGTCGGGGCCGAGCATCCAGTCCAAGGGCACCTCGTCCCAACGCAATCGCACCGGATGACACCAGCACCGCCGAACCGGATCGTCTGGCAAGTCGATCCACCAGTATTTGCATCCATGTGCGCCGAAGCCCCCCGTCGTGATCAATCAACAGCGATGAACCCACCTTGACGACCAACAAGCCTTTATCCGGCAATGAACCAAGCAATGGTTTCATTGTCCACCAAAGCGTTCGCGTGCCAGGCGAGTCTGAACAATGGACATCAGCGGACCAACAAGGAACAGCAAGCTGAATACGGCTGGTGCCGCTGCAAAGGCGATCGCCGCATCGGAAAAGGTCTCGAGACGAGTCATGTTCTGCCCCCGCCGAGGAAAGTCAGATGTATTCATCAAATCACCACGCTTCTCGGCCCTGCCATTGGTCATTACAACCATCCCTGATCTCGTGCAATCCGGTAAGCCTCGATTCTATTGTCGGCATTGAGCTTGCTCATCGCTTCGGACAAGTAGTTTCGCACCGTTCCTTCAGCCAGGTAAAGGCGGCGCGCAATTTCCGCGTTGGCCAGGCCTTGACCGGCAAGGCGCAAGGCCTGGCGTTCGCGATTGGTCAGCGGATCGGCGTTGTCAAACGCCGTCAGCGCCAGTTCCGGCGCGATAACCCGCTCGCCCCGGCATACTCGCCGAATCACAGCGGCCAGTTCCTCGGCCGGTGTTTCCTTGAGCAAGTAGCCGCGGACGCCGGCGTCCAGCGCGCGACGCAGGTATCCGGGCCGGGCGAAAGTCGTCAGGACGATCACCCGGGTTTCCGGATAGTCCTGCTTGAGCCACTCGGCCAGTTCCAGGCCACTCATGCCCGGCATTTCTATATCCGTCAGAATGACGTCCGGGAGCAAGTCCGGAAAACCGGTTCTTGCCTGATCGCCATTCTCGAACCGTCCGACCACGCTCAGATCATCTTCCAGATCCAGCAGGGTCGAAATCGCCCCCAGCAGAAGTCGCTGATCCTCAGCCAAGGCGATCCGGATCACGCCGGCTCTCCTGGCAGCCAGGCCGACAGCTTGCCACCACTTTCCGATTCGATACGCAAACGCCCGCCCAGCGCTTCGATTCGCGCCGACATGCCCTGGACGCCGGCTCCCTCTGGCTTGATACGCCCCTGACCATCATCCGTGATATACAGCGTTACTTCACCATCATTGCCTGATCGATTGAGCGCGATCCTGCAGTGGCGGGCGCGGGCGTGACGAATAATATTGGTTGCCGCCTCCCGAATGACCAAGGCCAGCATGGTCTCGCGCTGGGCTGACAGAACAATCCCTTCATCAATGTCGAGATCCAGGTCCACATCAGCCGCTCGCAGACCGGAACGAACATGTTCAATGACCTCGTCCAGGCACTGATGGCGAAATCCGCTGATCGCTTCTCGAACGTCAGCCAGTGCCTTGCGGGCGGTGTCATGGACTGAACGGATCTCCTCAGCGGCGCGTTGCGGATCGGATGCAATCAGGCGTCCGGCCAGTTCACTCTTGACCGCAATCACCGACAACGTATGACCGAGGACATCGTGCAAATCGCGAGCAATTCGTTCGCGCTCGGCAATCCGCGCCAGGCGACGGACTTCACTCTGGCTGAGCCGCAGTTCCGCGTTGCGGCGGGATTGTTCGCCAAAATAGATATTGGCCGCACCGATGATCACGCTGACCACAGCGCCGGGAATCCAGTAGGCCAGCACCGGTTGGCTAAGGGTAGCCGTCAATGCCGCCAGTGAGGCAACACCGGCCACGACCAGCCAGGAATGTCGCGGTGGACCGACCCGGTAGGCGAACGCCGTTGCATAGACAAAGAACACGCTGGCACCGGCATTGAAAGCACTCCAGGCCATTCCCAGGCCGGCAATGGCAAGGATATGCAGGAGAGCAACCGCTCCCTCGCGACGGAAGGTGCTGAAATAAAGCGTCAGGAAAGCCGCCAGGGTCAGAACGATCAAGCCCAGCTCGATCGCTCCGACCGGTCGGAAAAACCACTCGATGGAGAAAAATGACAGGTAGACCAGCCAGAGATAAGCGGTCCAGCTTTGCTCCGACGCCGGCGGGACCAGCTGATCGTGGATTTTTCCGAGACGCGAGCGAAGAGTCATTCCATGATGGCCTGCTTGATATCGAACCGGAACGCTCCGTTTTGACCCGAGGCGAACACGCCGACGGCACGCAATTGCGACGGGTCGACCATCGGCAGGTCGCTGAACTCGACGATGATCTCATCGCCGGCTTCGATCTCAAGGCGAGCCGGAGCCGACTGCATGTCCCCACTGAATACCATGACCTGGTACGCGGTCATGGACCCGTTGATGGCAAGTCGCAGGCGTGACATTCCGGAAAAATCGACGGCTTGCATGGGTTGTTCACCGGGTGTCCACATGGCTCCAGCATACGGGAAAGGAAAGCCAGGGTTAAGCGTTCCCTCGACTCGCAGCGAATCGTCAACGAAAGCAATGGTTGCCGTCGACTCACCACCCATGTAGGAATCACTCGATGCCATCCACTGAGCGGCATGATCGAGAAAACTTATCGGCACCACCTCGCCTGAAGGTTCCTGCGTCAGCTTCGGCGCATTGCGCTCCAGGCTGACCGGATGGCCGTTCTTCCATACTCCGGCGATCCGGGTGGCCGCGGTGATATCCGCTGTCGGGTCACCGTCAATCAGCACGAAATCCGCGCGACAACCGGCCTGCAGGCAACCGCGTCCGGTCAGTTCGAATGCGCCGGCAGTTACCGAGGATGCCGCTTTCAGTGCCTCGACAGGACTCAGACCGGCATCAACCAGCAACTTCAGCTCATGATGCAGACTGGCTCCAAACGCGGTTCCGGGATTCGGTGCATCACTACCAGCCAGGATCGGAATGCCTCCGGCATGCAACACCGCAATACTGGCCAGTACACCCGGCCAGGCATTGCCTCGCGCATCACTGCCGGGAAATCGTTGCAACAGGGTCTGGCGCTGCATTGCCGTCAGTTGGTCGCCGAACCCGGAATCACTGGTCAACCAGTCGGCGCCGGAGTGTCCAAGAACCGAGGCGAGCACCGTGGCCGTAGGGATAATGAAAATACCGGCTTCGCGGGCAAGTTCGACAAACTCTGCGTCAACGGGCTCGTCGGTGAACAGATGAACCAGGCCGTCAACGCCGGCGTTGATCGCCACCCGGGCGTTGGCCAGGGTAGAAACATGGGCAACAGCGAGCAGCCCATGGTTATGGGCTGCATCTACCAGCGCACGAACGGTTGACTCATCCAGCGTCGGCAACGCACTGCTCCAGGTCGATCCATCTTCGATCACGATCTTGATGTAGTCGGATCCATCAGCCAGGCGCTCGGCAACCCAGTCTCCGGCCGGGTCCGGTCCGCTGAGGGTCGGGACCTGAATTCCGTACTGGGTACCGTGTCCACCGGAGGCCGTGGCCAGGTACCCTGCCGAAAAGAGATCGGCCTTGTCGGTTCCGGACAACGACTGGCGCGCGGCGATCATGGCGGTCTGATCGAGCGGCGGTCGGAACATGTCCAGCAAGGTTGTCACGCCGAACATCGGCGAGATCGAAAGCGCCGGCCCGTAAGCGTGCACATGGGCGTCGATCAATCCGGGAATCAGCGTCTTGCCGCTGGCATCGATGACCTCCACACTGCTGTCAGCGACCGGCCCTGACTCCAGCGAGTGAACGAGTCCATCGCGGACTACCAATGTAGCGGACTCATGCACGTCGAAGCCATCGAAGATGCGAACATTGGTCAGCACCAGTTCTGACTGGTTTGCCCTGATTACCGGCTGCGGTAACAGCAGTACGGTGATCAACAGGGCCGTAACCAGACCCGCCAGAACCAGGCCATTGCGCTTTGAATCGTTCATGTTCGTTTGTCCTTGAATATGTCGATCAGGGATGGGCCAGCAGACGCCGCCAGCCAAGCATGACCAGCAAACCGAATCCGATGGAAAAAAGCGCCAGTATTCCGGCATGCAATGCGATATTGGCTTCGCGCACACCGGTAACGTGCAACGCCAGCGCTGCCAGGTGATACGGCGGCAACCACTCGGCAAAGCCCTGCAGCCAACCCGGGAACTGGCTGACCGGCACCCACAGACCGGACAGGAAGGCCAGCGGCAGATACAGAATGTTGATCACGGCCGGTGCTGCGTTGGGTGACAGCAGCAAGCCAAGCCCCAGACCCAGCAGGCAAAACGGCAAAGTTCCGGCTACCAGAACGCCGAGCAGACCGAACCAGTGGGCGGTCGCCATTCTCACCTCGCCGAACATGGCCGCCAGCACACTCATCATCACCACGATCAGCGCGGCAAACAGCGCGGCACCAAACCACTTGCTGATGACCACGGCGGTCAACGGAGCCGGGGTGGCCCGAAGCAGCGTGAACCAGCCCTGGGCACGCTCGAAGGCGATCCCGACGCCGAATGAAAACAGCGAAGCGCCCAGTACGCCGAAGGTGGCAAACGTTGCCAGCAGGTAGGCCGACTGGGCCGGAATCATCACCAGACCGAAGAATGCGTAGAACATGACCGGAAACAGCAACGTCGGCAGGCTGTAAGCCGGCATGCGCACCAGGTTCAGCCACTGGCACTGGATGAATTGCCACCAGGATGACAATTGACGTGAAGGAGCGCGCAGGGTTGCACTCATCGGACGGACTCCTGGAACGAATCGGACCTGTAGCTGGTCAGCGACAAAAACGCGGTTTCCAGGTCGGCGGTGCTGACTTCGAGATCTTCCAGCCCGGGATCGGCTTGCAGCCATTCACGCAAGGTGGCCGGTGCGACAGCCGTCAGGACCTTCAGACGCCCATCCTGATCGGTGACAGTGAGCACCTGCTCGAACAGACTCACCTGCTCGGCTGCCAGGCTCGTTCGGGCACGAATCACACTGTTGGGGACACGACGGCGAATTTCATCCGGCGTGCCGGTGGTCAGCACTTCACCGTGATTGAGCACGACAACCTGATCCGCCAGGCGCTCAGCCTCATCCAGGTAGTGGGTACACAGCAGGATCGTGGTGCCATGCTGTCGTCGACGCTCAATGACCTGCCACAGATGTTGCCGGGCCGCCGGATCAAGCCCGGTAGTCGGTTCGTCGAGAATCAGCAACTGTGGATTGCCAACCAACGCCAGGGCAAACAACACGCGTTGCTTCTGGCCGCCGGACAGCCGGCCAAAGAAGGTTTGCTCCAGCCCGGACAGCAGGGCATCGTCGATCACGATGTCCAATTGTTCGGGGTCTGGATACAGGCTGGCGAACAGGCGCAACAGCTCGACGACCCGAAGATTGTCCTGCACCCCGCTGATCTGCAACATGGCGCCGCAACGCCCGCGCGCAACATGCATTCGCGGGGACTCACCAAAAATCTCGAGCCGGCCTTGCTGGATGGGCAATAGCCCGAGCAACAGATGGATCAGGGTTGATTTACCGGCACCGTTCGGTCCAAGCAGCGCGGTCAACTGCCCGGCAGGAATGCCAAGGTCGACAGAGGACAAGGCTGACTGGTTTCCGTAACGATGAGAAAGTGAAAAGGCCTGGATAGCGAACGACGTCATAGTGCATTGCACCTGTTGATTCCGATGCGATCAATTATGCAGAGCGGGTTACATCAGGAATAGTGAGACCTGCCATGACCCCTGCATGACAAATGTCACCATGTTTGTCGGACTGATCGCGCTGACCGGAATTGATCTCTACAGATTCAGCGCGGATAGAAGGCATAATGGCGCCTGGTTGATATCCAGCAATTGAGATGGACCCCGTTATCCTGTTTTTCCTGTTCGGACTGGCCGCAGGCCTGCTCAAGTCCGAATTGCGCCTGCCCACGGCCGTCTACGATGCGGTCAGCATGCTGCTGCTGCTGACCATCGGCATGAAAGGCGGGGTGGAACTGGCGCGGCAACCGTTCCTGAGCCTGCTTCCTGATATCGTCGGCGCCTTGCTGCTGGGCCTGTTGCTGCCGCTGATCGCCTACCCCGTACTGCTGAAACTGGGCCGCTTGAAACGGGTGGATGCCGCCTCGATCGCGGCCCATTACGGCTCGGTCAGCGTCGGTACCTTCGCAGTCGGCATTGCCTGGC
Organism: uncultured Wenzhouxiangella sp.; assembly: GCA_964523755.1. Lineage (GTDB taxonomy): Bacteria > Pseudomonadota > Gammaproteobacteria > Xanthomonadales > Wenzhouxiangellaceae > Wenzhouxiangella. Next base: position 16,682 of record CAZFYM010000005.1, read on the forward strand.
TGGAATCGCGGGGAATTCCCTGGGATGCCCAAATGGCGCTGCTGCTGGTCATCATGGAAGTACCGGCGATCCTGGTCGGCCTGGTGCTTGCCCGAGGCATGAGCCGCGAGACGCGCTGGGGCGAAGTCGCCCACGAAGTCTTTCTCGGCAAGGGCATACTGTTGCTCATTGGTGGTCTGCTCATCGGCTGGCTATCCGACCCTGAAAGCCTTGCAGCCATCCAGCCGCTGTTTTTCGACCTGTTCAAGGGCGTGCTGGCCATCTTCCTGCTCGAAATGGGCCTGATCACGGCCACCCAGGCCGGCAGCCTCAAACGTCACGGGCTGTTCCTGGTCGGTTTCGGCATCGTGATGCCGCTGGTCGGCTCGGTGCTCGGTTCCCTGCTTGGTTTGGCACTCGGATTGACCACCGGCGGGGTGATGTTGCTCGCATTGCTGGCGGCCAGCGCATCCTACATCGCAGTGCCGGCCGCGATGCGCATTTCCCTGCCCCAGGCCAACCCGACCCTGTCACTGGCCGCATCACTCGGGGTAACCTTTCCGTTCAATGTTCTGGTCGGTGTGCCGCTCTACTGGCAACTGGCCGAGACTCTGCAATCCGCGCTGACTGGAGGCTGACTGATGTCCCCTGACCCCACCCTTCCGATAAAGCTGTTGACAGTCGTCACCGAAGCGGCACTGGAGCACCCGCTGCAGCGCGATCTTAAAACCCTGGGTGCACGGGGTTACTCGATCAGCAATGCGCGCGGCAAGGGCAGCCGCGGCGCCCGCAATGCCGACTGGGAAGCCAGCGGAAATATCCGCCTGGAAGTGGTCGGTGACGAATCCACGGTGCGGCGCATTGCTGCCCATCTGCAGCAGCAGTATTATGACAATTACGCGATGATCATCTGGCTGAGCGACGTCGAGGTTCTCAGACCGGACAAGTTCACCGGAAGCTGAGCCGGTTCACCGATTGCCGGCCTGCGGGCTCACTCCAGCGTGTCGATAAACGCATCAGCCTGGGCAATGGCTTCATTCATTGACGCAATCAGATGGTCGGTGGCCTGCTCGATATCGGCCAGTTCCTCCCGCAGGGAAGCAATCGCCAGTGAATTGAGGTTGTGCTTGAGAAACAGCACCTGGTCACGAAACACATCCAGCACCGGGGCCATCGAGGCTTCGGCCCGATGCATCGCCGCGATCATCCGCTCATAGCGCTGGCGGGTCTGATCGAGAATGGCCTGACTGCGTCGCCGAAGATCGGCATCGGTGTACAAATCCAGTTCATCTTCCCACTCGTCAAACAGGTCCTCGGCCACGTCCTCGACAGCCGCGATCCGGTCCGCCACTGCCCTGGCACGAGCCTCGCTTCGCTCGAACTCCCGATTCAGCCGGTCATAAGTATCTTCGAGATCACCGCCATCGACATTCACCGTGGCTCGAAACTGCTCAAGCGCCGAAGCAAACTGCTCGCGGGCATCATCCTGTGAATCTCGGGCGTCTTCCACACGGTCGGACAGTACGTCGCGCTTTTCGATACCAAACGACTCCAGCGCACGGTATTTGATCGACTGACAGCCGGAAGCGGCAACGATCAGGCCAATCAGCAATAAACCGTACTTCGCAAGATTCAGGGCTTTCATGCCAGCACCTTCAGGTGAGATTCAATTAGGGGTATGCTAACTCACTCTGATCCGCAGTCGACAGTAACCGCAAATGAAATGGAATCGCGCACGTAAAAGCAGCAACGTCGATGATCGCCGCGGCCGCCGCGTTGCAGCAGGCGGTGGTCTGGGACTGGGCGGAATCGCCATTGTCGTGGTTATCAGCCTGGCCATGGGCAAGAATCCGATGGAATTGCTCGGCCTGGTGGGCCAGTTCACCGGTGGCGACACAGCAACTTCACAATCTTCAGCCCCTGTCGACGATGAGGCCTCACGGTTTGTCGCCAGCATCCTGGGCGAAACCGAGGATGTCTGGACGGAGCTGTTTCGTCAGCGCGGATCCAGCTACTCAGCACCTACGCTGGTACTGTTTACCGATCGGGTCCATTCGGCCTGCGGTGCGGCAAGTTCGGCGATGGGGCCGTTTTACTGTCCGGGTGATCAGCAAATCTACATCGATCTGGGCTTTTTCGAGCAAATGCGAACTCGCCTGGGCGGAGGCGGAGAATTTGCCGAGGCCTACGTCATCGCACATGAAGTCGGCCACCATATTCAGAACCTCACCGGTGTGGTCCGGCAGGTCAACGATGCCCGGCGACGGGGGCAAAACATCGAGGGAGCTACCGGACTGCTGGTCCGCCAGGAACTTCAGGCGGACTGCTATTCCGGGGTCTGGGCGCATCACGCTCAACGCCGCCACGACTGGCTGGAGCCGGGCGATATCGAACAGGCTCTGAATACCGCCAGCGCCATTGGTGACGATCAGCTGCAACGCCAGTCCCGCGGTGCGGTTGTTCCCGACTCATTCACCCACGGGACCTCTGAGCAACGCGTACGCTGGTTTACTCGTGGATTTGAAACCGGCGAACTGGAGCGTTGCGATACGTTCCAGGCGCAAAGCCTGTAACATCATGTAACAACACCTACGGGAGTTACAACAATGAGCAGCAATAAACTGATTGGACTGGTTCTTCTTGTCGTCGGCATTATCCTGCTGTATTTCGGCTATCAATCTTCGCAAGGTCTGGACGATCAGATCAGCGAGGCAGTAACCGGCAACTTTACCGACAGCACTATCTGGTATTACGTACTCGGCGGCGTAGCAGCCGTTGTCGGCCTGGTCTTTGTGGCCAAGAAATAGCAATCCCTCAATCATGCCCCGCCTGGCCCGGAGAGCTCCGGACCAGGCGGGTATGGCATTTTCCTTCAAAACAGCATTCATTGTCCCGCCGCGCGAGCCACCGCCTCGGAAAGACTGTTTTCATCATCGATCAGGATGCAGTCACAGGCGAAATCGGCCAGCAATGTCACTTGTTCCGACGTAAGCTGGACCAGGCAGTCCGGGTTTTGCTCGACGGTCAGGTAATTGGGAAAGTGCTGGAATGGCCCGGTCGGTTTGCCGTTGACCGGATTGCCTTGATCAATCTGATTGCGAATGGTCGATGATTCCAGGGCTGCTTCCCAGTCCGCACAGCGATCCAGATAACACCAGGTCACCCACATCCGGCCGCTGCGTGCCTGAACGCCCCAGAAGTCATTATCGATGACGGTATGCTGGCAATTGACGATCATCGGCTGGCCACGTGCCCGCTTGGCGTTGAGCGCATCCAGCACTCCCTGAAACTCACTGGCCGGAAAAATCTGATTGTTCGGATAGAACCATTTCCATTGGGAATTGCTGAATCCGAACAAGGCCGGAAAATAGACATCGCAGCGACCGTTGGGATCATTGGCCGGATCGTGTCGATCGGAACTGGGGCGATAGTCAGGATCGAGCTTGGTTTCGGTATTGATGAACACGATGGCCAGCTGCACGCCGCGCTGAATCAGCGGGATGATACCGTTGTTTTCCAACAGCCCGCCGTCGCCGAAAAGGGTCTTGGCAGCTGCCGGATACGGCCCTGAACCATTGACCGCCCAGTACTCGGCGCGCGGATCGAAACGGCCGATATCGTACTGACTGATCGCCTCCTCGGCAAATGCCGAACTGCTGGTACCCGTGGCGTCGACCAGGGTCATCGGTCGATCCTGATTTTGCACCGTAATCCAGCCCAGGCTGTTCAAACGCCTTCCAGAGCAGCCGTTGGGGTCAGGTGGGGATAAAGGCTGCAACCCGCGAAACGCGAAAGGCTCGATGAATCCGCCCCCAAAGTCCTTACCCTGAAATGTGCTCTTGAACGGTCGTCCTACGGTCAGCGGGGTGTACTCGAAATTGCGCAACTCGCCCTGGACCGGGTCCGACTCCGGTAGCAGAAAGCAGGAATTGATGATCAGAAAGGGCCGGTCCGGCCGCGGCAGATAGAATGGATGGTTGACCAGGTCGGGATTGCACTTGCGAATTTCGTCCAGGGTGGTCTGATCGAGGGTGTAGCTGGCCAGTTTGTCCGGGTGGCTGGCTGCCTGGCTCTTGTCGAACAGCCCGAAGGGTTCGAGAAAGGTTTCGCCGACAGCGAAATTCCAGACATCGTGTGAGGAATACTCCCAGTCCGGATAGAATTCCCAGCTCGCTACAATGTCTTCAAGCGAACGGGTCGCCCCGTAGGCCAGCTGTGATGTCGTCAGACCGTTGGCCACATGGGCGTCCGTGATCTGATCGGCACGCGTGACCGGCCCAAGCAGGTCCTTGTCGCTGCTGGCACCCGATTGGTAGTAGGTATAAATCGTGCTCGCCCAGGACCCCCCCGAGACACAGGAGATGTAGCGCAGGGTCGGAATGACCCCGAGCTCGGTCATTGCCCGAAGCTGGCCCGTTGCACAGGTCATCGCGCGTGTGCCGCCGCCGCTGAAACAGACGCCAATGGCCGGTCGCGACATGATCGAGTCCATGCTTTGCTCCGGAAAGACGTAGTTGGTTCCGTCGCTCGCCCAGAGGCGGGATTTCACTGTGATATCCATCGAATCACTCCTCGCTCAAGCAACAGCCGCAGACCGACTGGCTACCCGGCACCGTGGTCGTCCACTGCCCGTTCCAGTTCAGGGCTTGACCGGCGCAGGTTGCAGGGCACTTCGTTTGTGCGTCTTCATTGTTCCAGATCGGACCGGCGTCGAAATCATCGCAACGGTTTACGGCAAGCCCCGGCAGAAAACTGAAGTCGGAGCTCATGCGATGTTTGTCCTTCCCGGTCGGCCAGGCAAGTGTTCCAAAGGAATGACACCCGATACAGCTGCCGGGTCCGCTGGTCATCTCACCCTGATGATTGATCTCGATGGTGTCGGTCTGGAGATAGGTTTCCATGGTGGTGTTTGACAGAAAATCGGGAACGGCCCGTCGCCAGAACTCGCCGGGAGTCGGTTCGATGGTTGCGCCCCATTGGGTACCAATCAAGGTGTAGTTCGCGAAAACCGAGTTGACCGAATTCAGCCGCTGTTGCCATTGATCATTGAGCATGGACGTCAGGTAATAAGGCTGGGCACACTGGACAACCTGGGTACCGAATTTTCCGCTCGTGAGGTATCTGCCGGCATACGGCGGCTGGCTTTGCCACAGGAACCGGGAATCATCACCCCGGTCGGGCGGCAGGTTATTGGTGCAGTCCTGGCAATCGGGATTGAAGAAGGAATATTGGCTTTACGGATTG
>CAZFYM010000005.1:21914-23833 GCA_964523755.1 uncultured Wenzhouxiangella sp.
CCCGTCTGCGGTCCCACCGGACAGTTTGACTTTGCATGCACGCCGTAGCTTTGCCAATGGGTGGGATCGGCCGGCTCGGATGACAACGGTGCATTGTCCTGGTGTTCGAACGTGGCCCAGATCCATTGATCACGCAACGCGCCTTCGACCGGGTTTTTCTGAATGATATGCATGCCCACCAGTCCCAACGTCACCGTGGCACAAATGGGCTGATCGCTGTCAGCAACCTCGTCGGCACTAACCTCCAGCAAAGCCTGACGGGTATAGAAGCGGTCATTGCCGGGATCGCCATGTGGCAGAATTCGCCAGGCGATTTTCAGTTCCACGGCTCCCGGGGTGCCGTCGGCCTGACTGTCTCCGGCGGGAAATGACAGCGCATCATGGCTCCTGGAATAAACGGCCTGGCCGGCCAGGGTGGTGAGCTGGTGAGACTTCAGAAACCCGACTTCGCGGGGGCTGATACGCCGCTCGAAAACGGCCCAGTTGCCGGCCACATCGATCAGCGGCAGATTGGTGGAGGCCTCCAGAAACTCGCTCATCCGGTCATCTGGCTGTCCGTCGCTCTTGGTCAGCAATCCGATTCGCGGAAGACTGTCCGGATTGGCACAGATGCCGGGCTCGCCGCCAAAGACATCCTCGGGCCGGTCCCAACCGGTCCATACGGGTGGTCGATCACCCGTGAGTGCAACCTCGGGATCGACGTCCGGCTCATCCGCTGCCCAGTTCAAAGCCACGAACATCTGCCAGGCCATGTTATCGAACGGGCTTTGCGAATCCTGGCTGGCATCGGGCACATTGGCCGCCAGGCCATGATAGCCCTCGGTTGCCTGCAGAGCCGGATCGGGTCCAATCATGCTCGGCATCAGGCTGCAAAGGTTTTCAGACTCATTGGCGCAGAAAACCGCAGCTGGAACATAAGAATCAGCGCCACTGTCAGCATCACTCTCCGATGACTGACCCGAAAACGCCACGCAAGCCAGCACCAAGACTGTCAGAACCCTGACCAAGCGATTATCCATAGCAATCAATCCCTGTATGACATACACACAAAAGCCCATTACGGCCCTGATTGACGCCAATCATGGAGCAAATCTACAGGAAATGCAAACGCCTTTCCGCCGATCGTGCGAACCCCGGTCGGCCGGGAAGCAATCAGCCAGAGAGCTTCGAGCGGGTTGGCGATGAGGCCTCAGCTTGCTGATGAACGATGGGCGCGCGGGCTGATCGTTTCAAATGAGACAATCTGATTCTTGCCATCGCGTTTGCCTTGGTACATTGCGGCATCGGCTCGGCCGATACAATCATCAAGGCTTTCTCCCTTGAGGTACTGGACGACACCAAAGGTCATGCTGATTGGGCACTCATTGCCGTTGATCATCGGAGGCTCGGCCTCGGTGGCATTTTTCAGGATATGAGCGACCAGGGCGGCATCCGACTGTCTTGTCTGGGGCAGGTAGATCAGAAACTCCTCTCCACCCCAGCGTGAGACCAGATCGCGACCCTTGAGCTGGTTGGTCAGGATGCCGGCAATGTGATTGAGCGCCTGATCGCCGGCCTCATGCCCGAAGGAGTCGTTGATGGGTTTAAAGTCATCAATATCTGCCATGATCAGCGAGAATCTGTCGCCTTGTTCTCTCGCGCTTCGTATCCCGCTTTCGATCTGCTCACGCATGTAGCGTCGATTGGCAAGGCCGGTAAGTGGATCGGTTTGGGCGGCCTTCTTCAATTCCGCCGACGCTCTGGCCTTCATACGGTAGCGTGAATACAACAGCGCGATAAGAATGACGAGCACCGCAACCGTCGCGATGCTGACCTGGCTAATCAGGGTCTGACGTTGCGAACGCAACTCGGCGACCATCGCTTCGTTCTGCAGACTCTCAATGGTGATCTCGCGCTGCTCGGCATCGTAGGTTTCGCGC
>CAZFYM010000005.1:23843-66308 GCA_964523755.1 uncultured Wenzhouxiangella sp.
GCAAGCGCTCCACCCTCAATCGACCTTCTTCTTCGGCCATGGCGGAACGCAATGCCGTGATTTTGCGCTGATGATCCAGCGCCTGGCGATAATCCGCGCTGGCTTCGGCCAGTCGCACATGTCGCTCGGCCAGCTCCAGCTGCAGCGGGAGCTGGTCTTCAGGAACGATGGCATCGGCTTCGTCCAGTAACCGCTCGGCCTGCTCCAGATTGCCCAGCGTGATATGGGAATCGGCCATTGTGCTCAAGGACTGAATCTCGCCGAAGCGATCACCAATTTCCCGTCGCAAATCCAGCGCAACCTGGTGGTAGGTCAACGCTGACTCAGGATCATCCAGCCGATCCAGGGCGGTTGCGATGTTGTTCGATGCATAGGCAATTCCGCGCCGATTCTCCATAGCGCGAAAAATCTCCAGAGCACGCAGGTTGGAATCCCGCAATTGCTCGTTGGCACGGCGCGAAAGTTCACTGTCACCGGCCGCTTCAGCACGGCTGGCAATCTTGCCCCAGACCGATCCCAGGTTGATCGACGTGCCGGCAATCCCCATCGGCCAGTCCGCAACCTCGAATCGCTCCAGCGCACGCAGATGGTAGTCACGGGCTTCGTCGAGCTCGCCCAGGGTGTTATAGAGATTGCCGATATTGCTGGAAGTCTTGGCACTTTCGATCGCATCACCCAGACGATCACTGGCCGCCAGGGAATCCAGGTAGTGTTCCAGCGCCAGATCCAGACGATCCAGGTCGGCCAGTACCACACCTGCACCCCGGTGGAGTATGGCCAGCAAGTCATCATCGCTGCTGTCAGCCAGGGCCAGGGCTTGCTCGAAACGTGCAAGCGCCTGATCATTCTGTCCAAGAATATGCTGATTGGAGCCCATGCTGCCATGCAGTAGCGCCTCGGCGCGACGGCACTCAGACGCATTCTGGCGCAGATCATCCAGGGCCGCCCGGGCCTGGGCAACCCCTTCGGCAGGCTGCGAATCGCGCATCGAACGAATCTCGCCAGCGCGCTGCTCGAAGTCCGCGCAGGATTGCGCATGAACTGCCTGACCGGCAATCACAGCCAGGAGGATCGTTGCCAGGACAAGGACTTGAAGCGCTCTCATATAGTTGATTCTACTGGATTCATCCCCAGAACACTCACCTGGCTGTCATCTATCGCAGCGATCAGCTTCACATCCGCAGGCTCATCAATCAAACTGCATCAAGCCATCGACGCCTTGCGCAGCCCGACCACCTCATTCTCCCCGATAAAGACGTAGTACAGCAACGGAACCAGCACAACCGTCAACAGCGTCGAAACGGCCAGTCCGAAGATCAGCGAAATGGCAAGACCATTGAAGATCGGGTCGGTCAGAATGAAAGCCGCCCCGACCATCGCCGACATGGCCGTCAGGGCAATCGGCTTGATCCGCACGGCCCCGGCCAGCACGACAGCCTCTTCCAGTGATTCCCCTTCTTCAAGCAACTGGCGAATGAACACCACCAGCAGAATGGAGTTGCGCACGATGATACCGGCCAGGGCAATCATCCCGATCATGCTGGTCGCAGTGAACTCCTTGCCCAATATCGCGTGACCGGGGAGTATTCCGATCAGAGTCAACGCGATCGGTGCCATCACGATCAGCGGCATCAGGTAGGCCCGGAACTGCGCGACCAGCAGCAGAAAGATGACCAGTACACCGACAGCATAGGCCAGGCCCATATCGCGGAAGGTCTCGTAGGTGATCTGCCACTCGCCATCCCATTTCAGGGTCGCTTCACGGGGCCAATCGGGCTGGCGCATGAAATACTGGTCCGGCCCATCCTTGTTCTTCCGGAGATCGGCGGCCAGCGCAAACATGCCATAGAGCGGCGAGTCGATGTCTCCGGCCATATCGGCGGTGACATAGGTCACCGGCAAGAGGTTCTTGTGATGAATGATGCCCGGCCAGTCGGAGCGCTCGATACGCGCCAGATCGGCCAGGCGAATCAATTCGCCCTCCCGGCTTCGGACTCCCAACGACAACAGGCTGGCCGGCTGCGCGCGCTGCCCCTGGTCGAGTATCACCCGGATGGGTACGGCATGCTTGGCCTGCGGATCGGACAGGTAGCTCACATTGCGTTGGCCCAGCGCGGTTTCCAGCACCGCAACCACATCCGCCTGGGCCACACCCAGCCGGGCTGCCCGGGTGCGGTCGACGATCAGTTCCCAGCGCTCGACCTCGGCCGATTCGGTCGAATCAATGTCGACCAGGCCATCCACTGACCGCATCCGCTCCATCAGTGTGGCGGCAAGTTCGGCGCGGCTTTGGGGGTCCGGTCCGTACACTTCGGCAACCAGCGGCGACAGTACCGGCGGGCCCGGTGGCACCTCGACGATCTTGACCGATGCCCCGTAGCGTTCACCGATCGCCTGCAAGGATGGGCGAAGGTCTACCGCGATGGCATGCGACTGCCGATCTCGCTCACTGCCAAGATTCACCTGGAGATCGCCCTGCCAGGGCTGCGAGCGCAGGTAATACTGGCGCACCAGACCATTGAAGTTGATTGGTGATGCGGTGCCAGCATAGGCCTGCCAGTCAGTCACCTCGTCGACACCCTCCAGATAAGCTCCCATGTCACCAAGCACGCGCAGCGTCTGTTCGACCGGCGTGTTCTCGGGCATGTCGACAATCACCTGCAATTCCGACTTGTCGTCAAACGGCAGCATCTTCAGAACGACGAACTGGAACACCGGCAGCAGACTGACCAGCAAGGTCAGTCCGACCACGCCGGTCGCCAGCCACCGACGATGGTGACGCCTGTCATCACCCAGAAACGGTGAGAGCACGCGCCGGAACAGCTTCAGCACCGGTTCGCTGACGCCTTCGGCCGAGCTGCCGCTGGCCGCTTCGGCGTCATGCCCGACACGTCCGGGCCGGATCAGGCGCAGCGCCAGCCACGGTGCAAGGATGAACGCCACGAACTGTGACAACACCATGCCGGCCGACGCATTGATCGGTATCGGACTCATGTAGGGCCCCATCAACCCGGTCACGAATGCCATCGGCAGCAGGGCCGCCATCACGGTCAGTGTTGCCATGATGGTTGGTGTTCCCACTTCATCGACCGCCGCGGGAATGATGTCGCGAATGCCGCCGTTGGAAATTGCCAGACGTCGACTGATGTTTTCGACAATCACGATGGCGTCATCGACCAGGATGCCGATCGAAAAAATCAGTGCGAACAGCGATACCCGATTGAGCGTGAACCCCCAGGCCCAGGAAAACAGCAGCGTGGCCAGCAAGGTCACCACCACCGAGATGCCGACCACCAGTGCTGGCCGCCAGCCCATCGCAATCAGCACCAGCAACATGACCGCAATCGTGGCCATGCTCAAATCGGTGATCAACTTGCGCGACTTGGCCCCGGCAGTCTCGCCGTAGTCTCGGCTGACCAGAACCTCGATATGGTCGGGGATCACCCGCCCTTTCAACAACGACAAGCGATCGCGGATGGCTTCAGCTATGACCACCGCGTTCTCACCCGGCTTCTTGGCCACGGCAACGGTTACTGCGGAAAACACCTGGCCCGTGTAGTCCGGGGCAGCCGGTCCGAACCCGGTCTGGACCAGCGCATCGGGCACCGTCCCGCCACGTGCGATCTCGGCCACATCACCCAGGTACACCGTCGCGCCGTTGTGGCGACCGACCACCAGTTGAGTCAGTTCCCGGACCTCGGTCAGTGCCGAGCCGACTTCGAGAGCAAGCGACAGTCCATCCCGCGTGATCCGCGCCTCGCTGCCACGACGATTGGCCGCCTGGACCGCCGCGGCCAGATCCGACAGACTCAAATTGAAACCCGCCAACAGGGCCGGGTCGACATGGACATCGACTCGATCGGGCATGCCGCCCAGGGTGTAAACATCGCGGGTGCCGGGAATGCGCTTAAGCTCCACTTCCAACAGATGCGCCAGCCGGGTCAGATCCTCGGCGCTGGAGCGGTTCTCGGGATCAAACAAGGTCAGCGCCATGATCGGCACATCGTCGATGCCCAGCGCACGCACGACCGGCGGAGAAACTCCAAGATCGGCCGGAAACCAGTCCTGATTGGCCAGAATCTGGTTGTGCAGGCGCACCAGCGCATCCCGGCGCGGCACTCCCACTTCGAACTGCAGGGTCAGCACCGCCATGCCATGACTGGATGTGGAATAGATATGTTCCAGTCCCTCGATTTCATCCAGAACCTGCTCGCCCGGGGTCGCGATCAGGCTTTCGATCTCACGTGCACTGGCCCCGGGGAAGGACACCAGGACATCGGCCATGGTCACATCAATCTGCGGCTCTTCCTCCTTGGGTGTGACAATCACCACGAACACGCCGGCAATCAGGGTGACAGCGGCCAGCAGCGGCGTCAGCCGTGAATCCTGAAAGGCACGCGCAATCAGGCCCGAGGGGCCCAGCGAACGGGATGGGTCGCTCATTGCGGCGCGTCCCTGAGTGCCTCGGCCTGGTCCGGATCGAGAAGAATGCGCTCACCCTCGTCCAGTCCCGCCAGCACCTCGAGCCGGTCCTGGTCGGAAACGCCGATCCGGACCTGGCGCAGCCGCGGTCGATGGGTATCGTCGAGAACAAACACGGCTCGCAACTCACCGCGCCGGAGCAAGCTGCTCGCCGGAATCCACAAGGCCTCGCGCTCAGCGACAGGCACTCGTACCTGCACCAGCATGCCGGGGAACAGACTGCCCTCGGGCTCCTCCAGCGACATCCGCACGAAAAAGCTGTGGGTGGCCGGATCGGCATAGGGAAAAAAGGTCATCTCGCCGGTCTGCAACACCCGACCATCGTTCAGTGACACCTCGGCCTGGCGCGATTGGCGAACCAGTTGGGAAAACTGCTGCGGAATGGAAACGACAACGCGCAACGCTTCGAGCGAAAAACCGCTGAGCAATGGCGCGCCAGGGGCAACGGTTTCGCCAAGTTCCACATGACGCTCGGTCACAATGCCGCTGTACGGCGCAGCAATCCGGGTGTAGTCGAACTGCTCCTGCGCTTCGGCAACGGCGGCCTCGGCACGCACCAGCCGGGCACGCGCGGCATTCAGTGCATTGCGCGCCTGGTCGAATTCGGCCTGGGTGGCCACCCCGCGCTCACGCAGATTGCTGATCCGCTCGAACTGCTGCTGAGCATCCTGAACGCCGGATTCGGCTTCGAGTTGGTTGGCTTCCGCCTGATTGAGTCGTGAACGCTGCTCGCTGTCTTCCAGCCGAACGATCAACTGACCGGCATCGACCACATCGTTGACGTCAAACGGCAGCTCCATGATGGTGCCGGACGTCTGGGCAGAAACGGTTGCCTGCTGGACCGCCTCGATCACCCCGTCCAGGCGGAGTTGTTCGACCAGCGGGCCGCGTTCGACCGCTATCCAGTCGTTCGCGTGGACCGTACCCACCAGAGCGGCAACCAGCATCCCCCTAAGCAAACTCTTGTTCATGCAGCGACTCTACAAATTTCGACCAGAGCGGTCACTTTATTATATTAGATTTTATGCATTTAAACTGGCGTTTTACTGGTTCGATGATGATCAGGTGCCCACGGACAGTGCAGCGACCAGCGGCTGATAGTGATCCCCGATCGGAGTGGCAGGTGCAGTGAAAGCCGCTGCACTCACTCAGATCAAACATGTATAGTATGTGCATGTATTTTTAAGGAATCGCGATGAAGTCCCGACCCGGCTACCAACTGTTGGCCCTGATCAGCCTGTCCACGGGCACGCTGGGCCTGGTTTTGCCGTTGTTGCCAACCACGCCGTTTCTGCTGTTGGCGCTCTGGGCTTCGGCCCGTGGTGCACCGGTACTGCATGACCGGATTCGACGGCATCCACGCTTCGCGTCGGTACTGGAACCCTGGGAGCGCGAACGTGCAGTACCTACTGGTGCCAAGATCACAGCCTGCCTGATGATGCTGGCGAGCTGGCTTGTCGCCTGGTGGAGTGGTGCCGGACCGTGGACGCTGGGTCTGATGATGCTGTTATTTTTGACGGTCGGAATGTTTCTTTTAAGCCGCCCCTCGCCGGCGCGGCAAACAGAGCCATCCTGATGCATACCGTGTTTAGATACGGATTTCGTATTTTCTTTCTCTCCGCCGCCGCCTATGCGGTTGTATTGATAGCCGCCTGGATGACGCAATTCGCGTTTGGACTTGACTTTGCTGGCAGTAATCCACTGGCCTGGCATGCCCACGAAATGCTGTTTGGCGTGGTCGCAGCAGCAATTGCCGGGTTTTTACTGACGGCTGTACCCAACTGGACCGCGCAACCGCGACTGCATGGCGGGTCGCTGCTGCTGCTTTGGGCGATCTGGCTGGCCGCGCGAATCGGCTATTTTTTGGTCGATCCAGCCGGCGGTGACCTGCCCGCACTGGCCTTGCGACTGCTTGATTTGGCCTTCCTGCCGAGCCTGGCGCTGGTCATTGCTGTGCCTATCCTCAAAACCGGCAACCACGGCGGATGGATATTTGGTCTGATCACACTGGCCGCCGTGGTGCGCAGTGCTGCCGCGCTCGGTCTGCTGCCTCTCATGAGCTCGATCCAGATCGCCGGTCTGGCCTGGATTGCCGCCTTTGGATTGTTTCTGGTATTTTACGTCCCCATTCTGTTCGCACCACGTGCCGACGGCAAACCGGGTTGATCCCCACGCCTTCCCAATGCTGAGACTTCGACCATGCGCTTGACCCAGTACACCGACTTTTCAATCCGCGTGCTTATTTATCTCGGCCTCAATCCTGACCGCCGCTGCACCATCCAGGAAATTGCCGAGGGTTACGGTATCTCACGAAATCATCTGATGAAAGTCGTGCAACAGTTGGCCCAGGTCGGTTACATCGAGTCCATACGCGGCTCCGGCGGTGGACTGATTCTTGGTCGCCCGGTGGACAAGATCAACCTGGGAGAAGTCGTCAAGAAAATGGAATCCGACTTCGGCATGGTCGAATGCTTTCGCGAAACCAACAAGTGCGTCATCACCCCGGTCTGCCGCCTGCCGCCGATGTTGTCTCGTGCAACTCAAGCCTTCGTCGACGTGTTGGCCGAATACACCCTGGCTGATCTGCTCGGTGCAAGCGACGCAAAGCGGATGTGCATCCTGCTCAAGGCCTGAACCGCCGCCCTCAACCATCGCAAACTCTGTTGGCCCGCTGCACATCCCGGAGCGTCTCACAAGTGGCATTCAGCTGGCAGCACCGTGAACCTGTACAATTCGGGATCTCTGATCAAAATACCCCCCCGCATGGCTCGACGTTCCAGAATGAAGCAGCGCCGCGGTCCCCCACCCTCGGAGACTGATAACGAGGACGATATTGACCGCGGGCCGAGCAAGACGGCATTGAAACAGCAGGCCCTCGAACTGCAGCAATTGGGTCGAGCCGTCAGCGAGCTGCCAGCTTCCCGCCGCCGTGCCATTGACATGCCGGAAGACCTGAGTGAAGCCATCGAGGCCTATGTGCGAATGACGGCACATGGTGCCAGGAAGCGCCAACTCCAGTATCTCGGCAAGCTATTGCGCGGCATCGATTCGGAACCACTGCGTCGCGCAGTTGAAAATTTCGAACAGGGCCGAGCAGAAGATGCGGAGCAATTGCACAAGATCGAGCGCTGGCGGGATCAACTGATCGACAATGACCAGGCGGTTACTCACCTGATCGACAACCATCCGGACTGCGACGTGCAACGCCTGCGCTCGCTGATCCGTGCCGCCCGGCGCGAAGGCGCTGCCGAAGATATCACTCAACGTCAGCCGAAAAGTTATCGCGAGTTGTTCAAGTTTCTCAAGCCGCTTCTGAAGCAGGACGGCCGATTGCCATGACGGTAGAAATCGCTCTCGTATTCATCATCATCGCTGGCGCACTCTACCTGTTTGCCACCGAAAAGCTGCCGCTGGATATCACGGCAATGCTGATCCTGATCACGTTGATGGTGATTCCGCTGATCGGGCATTCTCAATGGCTGCTGGACCGTGGAGTGGATCTACAGAGCGCTTTCCCGACAGTGAGCGAAGGCTTGAGCGGACTGTCCAGCACAGCCACGGTGACCGTGCTCGCCATGTTTATTCTGTCGGCCGGTATTCAGCGCTCGGGCCTGATTCACGTGCTGGGCAAGAAGCTTTTTCCGCTGGTCGGCAATTCCGAGCTGCGCATGATACTGATCATTGCGCTGCTGGTCGGTCTGATGTCCGGCTTTATCAACAACACCGCCGCCGTCGCCATCGCCATTCCGCTGGTTCTGAGCATGGCCAAGCGCCTGAAAATGCAGTCTTCACGATTGCTGATCCCGGTCAGCTTTTTTGGCATGCTGGGCGGCACGCTGACGCTGATTGGCACCTCGACCAATATCCTGGCCTCTGCCATCATCAAGGATATTCCGGAGTTCGGTCGTCCGATCGACATGTTCGAGTTCAGCCACCTGGGCCTGATCGTTCTGGGCACGGGTTTGGTCTACTTCATCACGGTTGGAC
Organism: uncultured Wenzhouxiangella sp.; assembly: GCA_964523755.1. Lineage (GTDB taxonomy): Bacteria > Pseudomonadota > Gammaproteobacteria > Xanthomonadales > Wenzhouxiangellaceae > Wenzhouxiangella. The sequence continues at coordinate 32,313 of CAZFYM010000005.1, forward strand.
GTTGGTTATTGCCGAGGAAAGACCGCATCAAGATCGATGCCGAAGATGACGAACGATTCGTCATTGAACTCGGTTTAACCAGCAACAGTCCGTTGATCGATCAGACGCTGGAAGAATCGGGATTTACCGTCAAGAATGCAGTTGAGGTGATCAAACTGGTTCGTGGGCAAAGCACACATATCAAACGCGCCCAGAGCGTTGCCATCCGTCCCGGTGACATTATCCAGGTACGAGGTAATCTGCGCCAGATCATGGATCTTATCAAGTCTGATATCGTGGAGGTTTTGGCCGACATGGACCAGCCACGACAAGTCCGTAGCGACGGCCAGCTTGTTCGTGCTCTGCTGCGCAATCGTCAGCAATTCGCAGGCAAAAAAGCAGCCAGCGCCGAATTCTGGAACCGCCACCAGGCTCGGCTGATCGGACTGGAAACCGACAAGTTGAGCGAACGCCGGCTGGCCGAAGAGACACTGCATGTCGGTGAAATCGTCCTGCTGCAGATTTCCAATTCGGCCCTTCCCAGGCTGCGCCGACATCCCGACATGGTACTGCTCGAAGAGTTCCAGGATGAATTTGACCGGCGCCGCATGATGCTGGCTGGCGGCATCGTGGCCGCTGTCGTTCTGGCAGCAGCCGCAACACCGATGCCCATCGTGGCGACCGCACTGATGGGCGTTGTGGCCATGGTCACCACCGGCTGTATCAAGAAAGACGATATCTATTCTGGCGTTTCCTGGGATGTGATCTTCCTGCTTGCCGGCGTGATTCCACTGGGGATTGCCATGGCCAAGTCGGGTGCAGCCGCCTGGCTGGGCGGGATGCTGGCGGTCTATGCCGGCGACTGGCATCCGGTGTTCGTCCTGATGGCCTTGTATGCGGTCACGACGCTTTTGACTGAACTGGTCAGCAACAATGCCTCGGTTGTCATCCTGGTGCCGGTCGCCGTCTCACTGGCCCAGATCATTGGCATCGATATCCTGCCGGTGGTACTGGTGGTCATGTTCGCCGCCTCAACCAGCTTTCTGTCGCCCATCGGCTATCAGACCAACACCATGATCTATGGCACGGGACTGTACAAGTTCACCGACTTCGCTAAAGTCGGCGCGCCATTGAATGTGATTTTGATGGTTGTAACGAGCCTGAGTCTTTACTGGCTCTGGATTGTCTAGAAAATCGAATGACCTGTTTTGTTTCTTATCCCAGTTCGTCCGACTCAGTCTGTAATTTCCGAATCATCGCGTTCAGATCACGGTCGGAAACCACACCGAAGTGATGACCACGTAGCCGGCCGTCACGATCCAGCAGCAGCAGGCTGGGCGTGCCCCCAAGGCCCCAGTCGCGCAAGGTGCATGGCAGTTGCTGGCCCGATTCCAGCCGATCAACGCCAACCGGGTGTGTAATATCCTGCACACGCAGGAAGTCAGCGAGTGCCTGATCGGTCCCCTGCTCGTGGTGTTCGAACACAGTGTGCAATCCGACCACGACAAGCTCAGGCCCGGCCAGTGCCCGGTGGACTCGTTCGGCCTGCGGCACCGAATGCTGCACGCAGCCCGGGCAGAACAGCTGAAACGCGTGAATCAACACAACCCGTCCCCGCAGACCGGCCAGCTCGAGACCATCATCTCCATTGAACCAACGGCTGACCTGCCAATCCGGTAATAGCTGGTGCGCGCGCATCATGGCAAACAGTCCGGCCAGCAATAGGAATCGAGCGCCGCCCCTCCTCGCTCACAATCTTGCAAGCGGCAAATGACAAATACTTGACGAGCCATGATAATGAGAATTTTCGTTAGGATTCCTAATTTTTTATCAGGAAGTATGGTTATGTCAAGCAAATCGCTTGAAATCCAACCAAAGCCGATCCAGAATCGAACATTGATCGCGCCGGCCAACTGCCACAAGCAATGGCCTGTTTTAGCTATCGTCAAAAGACCGGCAATCGACGGGAGTGCAACGCATGCCGTTCAGATTAGAAGTAGGGCCACCACGCAACAGCAGCTGTCTCAGCGCCGTTCTCGGCGGAGTCATCAGTCTCGCGATTTGTGGGGCGGGAATTTTCGTCTTGCTCGGTGGTGCCGAGATGACCGGTGGCATACCGCTGTTGCCCGATGCGGTTAATCAGACCTTTGGCCGTATCCTGCTGCTGATGGGTATACTGATCACCGGCGCGATGGCTGTGTATGCGTTCAAAGAGGCCTGGCAGCTATACCGGAAACCCCGGTAGTGATTGGGTCCAACCAGAGTGCACAAGACCTAAGTACCCCTGGGCATAAATACACACACGTTCAGCGGGATCGAATTCGCCGATGAGCATGGGTCGGCGGTAGCTGGACGCGTGGATATGCGCGGCCAATTCAGTGATCTGCTCTTCGAGGCAAAGGATTTCGTCACTGGAAAGCGAGGGTGTCGAGGTTTGCGCCAGGGCCATGTTTTTCGCTCCGAATTGATGAACTGGTTGAGGCTGGTTTGTTCTTCCTCGGCCAGGCGACGCAATTCGATCAACACGGGCCGGATTAGTTTGGTAAGCGAACCTTCAGTCGGTTGGCTGCGGCACGCTGAAAGTGACTGACGTTCCAGGTGACGATTTCTGTCGCACCGACGGCGAGCGCAGATTCGACAATCAGTGCGTCGTACACTGCACCGCCAATCATTTCAGCATCTGCGATCTGCCCGATCAGTGACCAGATCTGCTCTGGAGCCGGAGCGGTGACCCAGGCGCGAAAAGAGCCGTCGAGCAGGTCTCGGGCATCGTTGGGGGACAGTCGGTGCGGGGCGGGAAGGCGAGTGATGACGGAATAGCTCTCAAGCAACGCATGCGTGGGTATGATTGCTGCGGCATTACTTGCAACCAAACGCTCGATCTCCTGATGAGAGACCGCATGGTGCTCATGCCAGTTCAGTATTGCAGCGATCAACACACTGCTGTCGAGCGCAACCGACATCACCCGTGATCATTCCGCCGTCGCGTGGTTTCCAGCGTTTGCCGAACTTCAGCGGCAGTCAGCGGTGGGCTATCATCCTTGGGCTCGGCGACCAGGATACTGCCTCGTCGACGGATGTTGACCGATCTGGGCGCAGGCTCGATTTCCACCATACCCTCGCGCAGACGAATTTGCAGCCGGGTTCCCGGCTCAAGAGCCGCTTGCACGCGTAGCGACTTGGGAATCACAATTCGGCCAGCGCGATCGATGGTGGTGTAAATGTCATTTTTCATACCATGAATATTACCATTTTTTACCATCTTCCGCACAAATAACCGAGACGCACTTTAATTTGAAATCCTTCCGGGGACGAACGCAACCGTCTGCTGCTGTTCAGCACCACCATTTCTGGCGCAATTGGGTCAACAGTAGCGTAGTAGCACAAAAAGTCTTGATGATTAACCCCAACGTGGCAAAAAACGGCCGCGCTCCTGCACGAGTCCATTCCTAACGCCATTGCCGATTACATCGAGCTTGGCCGGGAAGTCCGCCAAGCTTCGGCGTCGGCCGCGCCGAAAACGCCGGTCTGATCAACCAAGATTGGCCGAAACGAACCCTGCCCCTGCGGCAGCGGCAAAAAAAGCACAAGAAATGCTGCGGCAAGCCGGGTCCTATTTCCTACCACTCCTTGAGCTGATCTCCGCTGGACCAGTCGTTACCGGCTTGTAAAAAAATCCATCAACGCGGTCAACTGGTTTCAACGTAAGCGTCCGGCCAACCCCAACACTTCCCATTACAGGGTCGGCGTCGGAATTTTCAACATCTCCGGTGTGAGGCGGTGCGGCAGCAACGCTTCGATGTCTTCCGGCTGCCGAGCATGAGGCAAGGTCTCGAACAGGTAGTTCAGGTAAGCACGCGGTTCGAGCTTGTTGGCCTTGGCCGTTTCAATCAGGGTGTAGAGCATGGCGCTGGCCTCGGCGCCGGCTGGACTGCCTGAAAAAAGCCACGCCTTGCGACCGACTACAAAGGGTCTGATGGCGTTTTCTGCCAGGTTGTTGTCGATCTCCAGATGTCCGTCTTCCAGGAAGGTGGTCAGGATCGACCACCGGTTGCGCGTGTAGTTAACGGCCTTGCCCAGTGTTCCCTTGGGCACGATGTTTGGCGCATGCTGATCAAGCCAGACTTTGAGTTCGTCGATGATCGGCCGCGACTCCTTCTGGCGGACATCCAGTCGGCGTTCGGGTGATTGACCTAGGCTGGAGATATTCGTTACCTCAACCTCCGAAGTGTTCTCACCAGGCACTAATGAGCTCATCGTAATACTCCCCAATAGGGGCTTCAATTTCCTTTTTCTGCTTCCGCTTGTATCCGCAAGTCTTTTGATGGCTTAAGTCGTCAAGTAGTAGCAGGATGTGGCAGTGCTTCACTATACTTACCTCGCAGCGCGCGCCATTCCATGCGAAACCAGGGAGCGATATTGGCTTGACGGTCCATGACGAGTTGGTCAACCTCATTGATGTCAACGAAACGGTGCTGTGCGATTTCTGAGGGATTGGGGCGGAGACTGGATTCGCTGGTGCGGCCGATATAGACGGAGCAGAGCTCGTGTTCGGCACCGAGGTTCTGATAGTTGGCCTGGTAGCGGAATTTGTAGATGAACTCCAGATCGGTTGCCACACCGAGTTCTTCGTCCATGCGGCGGCGGGTGGCGGTGGCCATGTCTTCGCCGACTCGGGGATGGGAGCAGCAGCTGTTGGCCCAGTAGCCGGGCCATAGACGTTTGCCGGGTGCGCGCTGCTGGATCAGCAGGCGGCCCTGTTCGTCGAACAGGAAGATCGAGAAGGCGCGATGCAGGATGCCGTCGCCGTCGTGGGCCTCGCCCTTGGACAGCGTGCCGATTTCCTGATCATTCTCGTCGACCAGAATCAGTGATTCGGACTCCGACGATACGATTCGGGCGGATCCGGCCTGTTCAAGCGCCACCGATGGTGACCTCCAGCGCATGGTAGCCCGCAGCACGAATAGCCTTGGCGACGTCGGCACTGTTTTCCGGGCACAAGGCAATAATTGACCCGCCGCCGCCACCCCCGGTCAGCTTGGCACCGACCGCACCATGATTACGCGCGACCTGGATCAATTCTTCCAGCTCCCAGCTTGAGACCTGCATGGCATTGAGCTGGCCCTGGCAGACGTTCATCAATTCGCCCAGGGTTTCGTAGTCAGCAATTTTAAGTGCGTCCAGGCCGAGTCCGACCAGGGTGTCGATCTCGTCGAAAATGCGCTCGTACAGACTCGGGTTCTTCTTCCAGGCCTCGCGGACCCGGGTGACCGTGCGTGCGGTCAGGCTTTCCACACCGCTCATACCGATGACAATCGGCAGCGGTTCGGCGACTTCGATAATCTCGCGCATGGGGGCATCACCGGCGCGAAACAGGGTGAAGTTGCCGTAGGTAGCCAGCGTGTTGTCCAGACCGGATGGCGTACCGTGAGCGAATTTTTCGCATTCGAAGGCCAGTTCATTGACCCGCTCGTCGCTCAAAGCCAGATCAAAATGCCGGTCCATGGCGCGAATCACGGCCACCGCCAGTGCGGCCGAGCCGCCCAGACCCATGGCGCGTGGAACATTGGGAAAGATTTCGATGCGCATGCCCCGACCGGTCAGTTCCAGCGATGCCAAAAGGCGGGCCATGGAGCGCGTGAATGACGGCGGGCGCTTGGCATCGAAATCCAGTCGTTGTTCCACGCCCCAGCGCGGGATGATCAGCTCGATGCCCTCGCGGGTATCCTCGACCCGGGCCTGAATTGCCAGCGGAATGGGTGCCGCAATGGCACGTCGCCCATAGACCACCGAATGCTCACCGAGCAGGATGATTTTGCCGTGGCCAGCACCCAGCTCTTCACCTTCCATCGTCTCGCTTGCGGATGTCGCCAGATTGCCGAAGCGGGTCTGGTCGCGCACGGTGGCCATGATTTCCTCGGCCTTCCAGATCTTGATTTCGCCCGACGCGATCAAGCGCTCGACCACCGTATCGAAATACTCCGGCGGAACGCCCGCAGCGGTGGCCACGGAACGAGCATGCAGGGTCATATGGCCTTGCTGGATACCTTCGGTGACCAGTGCGCGCAGCGCGGAAAAGGTCTGGGCCAGGCCCACAGCACCCATGACTTCGGCCAGCTCTCGAGCACTTTCCACACCCAGCAGGCGCAGATTCAGGGCCACGGTCGGATTGGTTTGCAGGGGGCCGCCAACGATGCCGACCTTGATCGGCACTTCCAGTTCACCCACCAGATCGCCGTTATCGGCCTTGGACCACTGGGTCAGCGAGGTATAGCGACCACCGCGCGCGGCATAGGCATGCGCCCCGGCCTCGATCGCTCGCCAGTCATTGCCGGTGGCCAGAGCAACGGCATCAATGCCGTTCATGATGCCCTTGTTGTGGGTCGCGGCCCGATACGGATCAACCCGGGCAAAATCATTGGCCACGATAATCCCGTCGCGGACCTGTTCGCCGTCAAAACCCTTGCCGGTCAGCGATTGGGTGGGGATACGAACACGGGCGCGCACCAGGGCACGGTCAGCCAGGTTGGAAAGAATCCTCAGGAACACCCGACCATCGGCGATGGTTTCAACCAGTGACGCCACGCCTTCGCACATGGTATTGACCAGGTTGGCACCCATCGCATCGCAGGTATCGACCAGCAGATGCAGCACGACCATGTCCCCGCCCGGCCCCGGCGAAGGATGTATGTAGACTTCCAGGTCCTTGGCACCGCCACCCCGGGCCATCATTTTCGGATGCAGGCTGTTGGCCAGATTCAGTATCTCGCTTTTGCGCTGCAACAGTGCAGCCTTGGCCCGGGCCGTGTCCGGCACATCGACAATCTGGACCTGACCGATCAGCAGCGGTTCCTGACTCTCAACCTGAAACCCACCCGACTGCCGGGCCAGTTTGGCCGCTGAACTCAGGGCCGCCACAATGGATGGCTCTTCAACGACCAGCGGTACGACATAATCCTTGTCGTTGATTAGAAAGTTCAGGCCCAGCCCCACTGGCAACCCCATCACCCCGATCACATTTTCGATCATCTTGTCAGCCAACTGCACCGACAGGGTATGCCGGCCCGACTGCAGGGTCTGGTAGTCTTCAGCATCCAGCAGGCCACGATCGCGAACCGTACGAACGCGCTCCGGCACAGACATCTTGTAAAACTGCGGTATTCTCGAACGATCCATGTTTTTGATTGCTCCGTACAGGAGGATCCCTATGGGGTAGTGGCACAGTCGATCAACAGCGGCGATTCAGCTATTCCACTTGAACACCGTTTTCATCAAGCGCCAGCGGCACTTCCGGAATGGATTGCTTATCCAGCCAGCGCCGCATGGCTTCCATGCGGTTCGGATCCGTTCCGGCGATCAGGGCCAGATCACCCACTCCGGCTCCGCTGGGCTTGGCCACCAGGCCCAGCTCCTCAGCCTGACTCATAATAGCCGCATGTCGTTCGGATATCAGGCTAACACCCATCTGATCCCCCATTGTACCCATTCCATGGCCGTAGGCGCGTAATGCGGCCATCAAGGCCTCGGCATCGTCACGGTCGATAGACTGCCGGGCGTCAATGGCAATCGTTCGGAGATTCTCCAGCACGGCTCGCGCCTTTTCGGGCTGGATCACCTGCCAATCACGATAGCGCTCCAGCAATTGGGTGGTGGAAGCGGAACGACCGGTCCAGGCAAATAGCATCATCAGCCCCGGCGGCAGTGTCAGTCGCTCGATCAGAGGGCTTTCCTGGTGCGAGTCGGAGACCAATTGAAAACCAATGACGCCCCCGCACAAACTGGTGGCCAGATCAATGCCGCTGCCATGACCATCCTGACCGCGCCGGTAGGGCTCAAGTAGCCTTGTGAGCGCGCGCGTAGTCAGTCCGTCCTCCGTTTTTCCGCCAAAAAAAAGACGCAATACGGCATCCAGCCCCACCGCGACTGCGGAACTGGAGCCTAGCCCCAGTTTTACCGGCGGCGACTGGCTGGAGCTGACTACAGGTAAAAACAACTCGCTGGTATCGATGCGCAACCGAAATGGCCCGGCGGGCCCGAAACGGCTGGCCGCCCGCGCATCAAGAAAACTCAGCAATTCGGCCGTTCGCCGCAACGCAGGCCAGCCCGGCGCAGTCATATCCCATTGAATTGCGCCGCTGGCATTGCGGGAAAATGCCACCGGCTCGATGCCCAGTTGCGGGGCTTCAAGCCGGCTGGCATCAGGGGTGCAGGGCCATAAACTGACCCGAGCATAGCGATTCACGGCCATGGACAACGCGGGAGCCCCATCCAGCACAGCGTACTCACCCAGCAACACGGCTTTGCCTGGCGCGCTAGCTGTAATAGAGCGTGAGTCATTGACGGCTTCCTGGCTCATATCAGGCTGGCTCCAGAACCCAATCGACTGTGCAAAACTTCAGTGACACCGCCAATGCTCGCCAACGCCTGGCCTACTGCCGGGGCCGCCTCCGGCAGGCACACGGCCTTGAGCTGCGGCCCGGCATCGATGGTAAAGAACACCGCCAGACCAGCCGCGCGCAGTTCTCGCACACAATGCATACCGGCCACGGTGGCGGCATTCCAGTACACAACCCCAGGCCGCGCGGCCAGCGCCGAGGCGTGCATTTTCAAGGCGCTGAATTCCGAGATCTCAGCCAGGCGCTCAAAATCACGCGCACGAACTGCCTGGCGCGCTTGTTCCAGATCCGATGCCACGCCTTCAACCCAGGCCGAATAATAAGAGGATGTTTTCATTGTCTGGTTCATACCATCAGTCGACGATACCGGTTTGGCGGATCGATTGGTCACAGCCACCACAACCTGTAGTGGCCAGTGATCCGGCTCGGCCAGACAATGGGCAATGCTGTCGCTGCCATCATCACGAATACCTGGCACCATTTCCACAAAGCCGCCGAAAATCGAACGGGCTGCCGAACCGGAACCCCGCCGGGCCAGCTCCGAGCGCTGGGCTGGGGTCAGCTTGATATCCATTGCCTGATTTGCCGCAGTGACCAGTGCGGCAAACGCCGAAGCCGATGAGGCCAGTCCCGCCGCCGTCGGGAAGTTATTGCAGCTTTCCACGGCCATGTAACTGCGGCTAGCGGCCCGCGCTCTGAGCAAGTCCAGCAATCGGGAAATGCGACTCGCATCAGCGGGCTGGCCGTTCAGACTCAAACTGTCAGCCTGGAGAGAGCAATCCAGGCGCACGGTGGTTTCGGTAAACAAAGCATCGAGTGTGATGGACAGCGAACCGGCGGCCGGCAGATTGAGCATGGCATCGCGTTTGCCCCAGTATTTAACCAGCGCAATATTCGACCCGGCCCGCGCCGTTGCGTGACCTGACTGCATAAAAACCGACTCCCGGAAGAACTGTTGAGCTTAATGATAGCTGGGTTGGCTGATTGAAAACCAAAACCGCTATTTTCTCGCAGAGCACGCAGAGACGCAAAGGAAATTCAAAAGCAAATGAATCTGAAATTGAAAACATGATTTTCTCGCAGAGTCTTCAACCCCGTAATCTGGGCCCGCTGTCGCGCAGCGAACAGTTTGTTCGATGAGAGAACGCAAAGACGCGGAGGAAAACCTTACCTGATTACGCACGTTTCTCAGCCATCCGACAGAGGGCTTCAATCGTGCTGATTCAGGTTCTGGCGTCTATAAATTGCTTCGAGCATCCGGTGGTGCCGGGTGCTTCGGGCTGGCCGGGGCGATCGGCAGGGTAGATTCGCCCGGTTACCGGGAGCTGGCTGCCCACGAATAGCGGCTGTTGAAACGGGTCGTTGTGAGGGTTTCCTGATAATTCTGTGGCCGGCATGAATGCTGATGGTTCTGAGGAGGCTGCCGCGCCCCAGTCGACCCCTGCAACTGGCAACGAATAGACCGAGGGCAAAGAACTGATTCGGACGTTTCGGTGTCGTCGGTGGCTCCAAAGGCTTCAATCGTCGGGCGGTGGGCCGTAGCGGTCGGGGTCCTGGGTCCACAGGCCTTCGATCAGGGTGCGGTAGAGGCCGGCTTCGCGCTGTTCTCCCAGTGCATCGAGGTGGGCCAGTGCGGTCTTGGGGTGCATTTCGCCGTAGATGACCTGGATGCACTGCAAAAACAATTGCCCGTACAGCGGCGTGTAGGCAATGCTCGAGCGACATTCGGCCAGGCGTCGGCGCTCTTGTTCACGACGCTCGCTGTTCAGATCGCGACCCACCACCATCTGTAGCCAGGGCGAATCGCGAAACAGCACCAGCACATCCAGCCCGGCCCGTTCGGCGTAAAGCTGAAACTCCTCGGCCACGCAGAATTGATTGCGCGCCACATCCTTGCGCTCGGAATGATCGGATCGGTTCCAGAAATTGACCTCGTACATCCAGCGTTCCCAGCCGACCGGGTCGGCCAGGTTCCAGGTTTCCAGATAGGCCAGACCACCGGGCTTGAGTACCCGCGCCAGCTCGCGCAGGTACAAAAACAGATCTTCCTTGTCCATGTGACACAGCACGGCCACCGAATAGGCCTTGTCCAGGCTGTCGCTTTCGATCATGGACAGGCTGGTGCGGTCGAGCACTTCGAGGCGAACATTGTCGTGGCCGTCCAGACGACGCGCTGCCGACTTGATCATGTTGGGCGAGATATCCACGCCGGTCCAGTGGGCGCAGCGTTGAACCAGCTCCCGGCCAATTCTTGCCGCACCGCAACCCAGTTCGAAAATCGTGTCGTCAGCTTGCAGGGCCACCGCACAGGCCACCATATCGGCCGTATGCGCGCCGGTAACCCGGGCAACGGCTTCGCTGCCACTGTTATCCACCGCTTCCAGCGCGGCCAGGTCATCGGCTGAGCGCTTGTCCCAGACCGCACGGTAGTTTTTATCCATCGGTAATGTCTCTTGTCTCGATCGGTGATAAGCCATCGGCCCGCCCACAGCGGGCGCAAACAGCTACTGAAAAAGCCAGGTCGGCAAGTATAAGGGTTCCGATCGAACAATCCGACACAGCCAGCCTATAATGCCCGCTAATCTGCACAAAATCGCTTCCTGCCGTGTCTGTCACCATTACCCGTTTCGACGCCCGCCCCACACCCATATGCGAGTTTCATCAACACGACGAGATTCTTTTTGATCTTGACGCGGAATTGATCGTCGATCCACCCGAAGGGGCGCGCCAGCAATTTTTTCTGCGCCAGACCGGCCTTGATATTTCGTGGCTGCCAGGTGGCCATTACCGGCTCGAGTGCGCTCAGGCTGCCGACTGGCCAGCCGGTTCGAAATTAACGCTGATTCTGCGCGATCAGGCCAATGCCGGCGGAAATGAGTGTGCGCGGACCGAAACCGTGCTGGAACAGTCTCCGACCTGGTCAGGCGGCTGGAGGCTCAGCTCGGGTCCCGAAACCACAGCGGTCAGCGAGCTAAGCTGGGCGCGCCAGGACAACAACTGGTTTTTTCGTCATTTCGATCATGCCGCACGAACCATTATTCACCTGTTTTTTCAGCGTGATCCGCGTCTCAGCGGCCGGGTGCTGGATTTAGGCTGCGGTGACGGCATTACCGATCTGGGCATCGCCCTTCGCCAGAAACCGACCGAGTTGATCGGCATTGACCCGTTCCGGGGTTTTGAACGCCTGGAAGCGGTCTGCCGTGAGCATCATCTGCCCGAGTCCCTGATTCATCCGCCGGGCTTGTCGTTCCGGCCCGAAGATGGCAACCATCTGTCGTTCCCGGACAATCACTTCGACGTGGTCCTGTCCTGGGGCTCGCTGGAACATATCGCTGGCGGGTATGACCGGGCGCTGGCCGAGATTCGCCGGGTGCTCAGGCCCGGCGGTCTGTTCTTTGCCCATCCCGGGCTGTTCTACGGCAGCCAGGGCAACCACCTCAACGAGTTTTTTGACGACCCCTGGATTCACCTGAAGCTGGAACGAGAAGTACTCAGGGAAAAGGTATTGACCGGCACACCCCGCTACATGGACCGCGCCGGCGAAGAATCCACCCCGGCGGACTACTGGCGCTGGTACACCGAACTCAATCCGATCACCGTCGATGGCTTCGAGCGCGAGTTGCGCGAGCTGGATTTCGAGCCGGTGCGCTTTGCACTGCGCACTGATCCGATCGTGCCCTACAGCGCCGAACTGCAGCGCTATTCGATGACAACATTGGGGCTGGCGGAGCTGTACGTCGTCTGCGAAAGCAAAAAGTGACGGGCCTGGCGTAGGTAATTTGACGATCAGCGCCGACGACGTCGTCGTCGCAGCATCGCGGGTGTCGGTTTGCCCAGCGACTTGGGTTGTTCCGACGCCTTGGCTTGATCGTCGGCACCCTGTTCACGATCAGAAGGGTTGACAGTCAGCTGCGGGTCATCAGACTCGGGTTGGCTGGCCAGGACATGACGGGCAAACTCAAACTCATTGAACCCATCGACCTGTTCATCGTCTTGAACCGACTCGATTGATGGCTCAGTCGGCTCTGCCAACGTTGTTTCGGAGCCGGCATCAATGGCCTCAGAATCGGTCAGGCTATCCTCTTGCGGAAGGTCTTCTTCGACCGGCTCAGACGATGCCGGCACGTGCAGCACGGACTGACCGTCAACCCGAACGTCTGCCACTTCGGCAATGCCCCGCGTCCGGCCAAACCGGTCCAGCAATTCCGTCACGTCATTCAGCTCACCTTCCGTGGTCAGTCTCAAGCGCGGTTGACCATCCTGATCGGCCAACTGTTGTGATCTGAATTCCAGCGCAAGCGGACGCAACGCAGCAACCGCACCGGCCAGCACGCCCGAGCGGCGACTGAGATTCAATTCAATGACGACCTCCGACATTCCCACTTCCCTCTTCTTTCTTTAGCGGCCAATAGTGGTCCACTCAAACCTTAATTGTAGCAACATTCGCTGCCCTGACTACAGCTATAATTTTGCCATGGAATTATTCAAAGTCTTTACCGTCGAGGCGGCTCACTTTCTGCCTCATGTGCCGGATGGGCATAAATGCAAACGGGTTCACGGACATTCGTTCCGAATCGAGATACACATCACAGGACCGATTTGCGAGCCGGACGGTTGGGTAATGGATTTTGCCGATCTGAAGCAGATTTTCGAACCGATTTACCGTCAGCTCGACCATCATTTTCTTAATGAAATCGAGGGTCTGGAAAACCCCACCAGTGAACATCTGGCGCGCTGGATCTGGGTTCGGCTCAAGCCATCACTGCCCGCGCTGTCCAAGATCGTCATTCAGGAAACCTGCACATCAGGCTGCATTTATCGCGGCGATTGAATTTGTTGTCACGCAAGCTTCAGAACTTCGACATCGCTCTGTCGTCTTGACAAGCCAGGATTCCGGCCATGGAATCCACCAAAGCAGACATCGCCTTTGCCGGTCGCGCCATTGACCGGCTGAATGTTATCGAACGACACGTCTGTCTTCGGATCAATCAGTACGCTTATCGCCCGCGCTGGCGGATCCTGTTCGCAACGGTCAGTCGCCTTGGTGACGGCGCTTTCTGGTACTCGCTAATGCTCGCGCTGCCGGTCCTGTTCGGCCGCCAGGGTGCCCAGGTCAGTGTCCAGATGGCGGCCGCCGGCCTGGTTGCCCTGGTCACCTACAAATGGCTCAAGTCACATCTGGTCCGGGAACGACCGTTTGCCAGCGACCAGCGCATACTGTGTGGTGCCGCACCGCTGGACCGATACAGCTTTCCATCCGGCCATACCTTGCACGCCGTCCTGTTTGCCACCCTGGTGCTGACCGCTTTTCCCTCTCTGTGGCCTATTTTGGTGCCGTTCACCTTGCTGGTTGCCCTGTCACGCGTGGTTCTGGGCCTGCATTATCCAAGCGATGTCCTGGTCGGCGCGGCCATTGGTTTTTTCCTCGCCCGACTTGCCCAGATCGCCGTTCCTGTTATTCAATTTGCTCCGGCGGCCTGATCTCACTACAATTACCCGGTTTTATGATCTTTGAACGATAATTTCACTGATCACCTTAACCTAACCATGCCGCAATACGGCGGCCAGTCTTCCGGGAGATACAATGAACCAGCTGATGATTCCCCCGATTCTCGGGGTCGTGGGCCTGATCGTGGCCTTTATTCTTTACCGCATCGTCATGAGTTATCCGGCGATGGCGGGCAAACCCAGCGACATCGCCAAACTGATTCAGGATGGTGCCCTGGCATTCATGCGTCGCGAGCTGATCCTGATCGGATTGTCGGTTGCCGTCATTTTTACCGCTCTGGCCGTTTCCGGTCTCGGTATCGAAACCGCGATTTCGTTCCTGGTCGGGGCGATCAGTTCGGCATTGGCCGGCTTTCTGGGCATGATTGCGGCGACCCGGGCCAACGTCCGTACCACCTCGGCCGCCCATGAGTTCGGCGCCAGCAAGGCGCTGACCGTGGCTTTTTATGGCGGTTCTGTCATGGGCATGGTGCTGGCCTCACTCGGCCTGCTCGGGCTCGGCAGCCTGTACTACATTTTCGGCACCGATCCCGATACCGCGCACCGCATTCACGGCTTTGGCATGGGTGCCGGTGTTGTGGCCCTGTTCTACCGCGTCGGTGGCGGTATTTTCACCAAGGCGGCCGATGTGGGCGCTGATCTGGTCGGCAAGGTTGAGGCCGGTATTCCCGAAGACGATCCGCGCAACCCGGGCGTGATTGCCGACAACGTCGGTGACAATGTCGGTGACGTGGCCGGCATGGGTTCGGACATATTTGAATCCTACTGCGGCGCCATGATTGCCACGGTCGCACTGGCCACGGTCATGGTCCAGCAGTCGGTCGACGGCATGGTTGTGGGCCTGGGTGAGGGCTCGGCGCTGATGAGCCTGCCGCTGCTGCTGTCCTCGCTCGGCCTGGTTTGCTCGATCCTGGCCATCGGGGTTGTCAAGGCCTCCTCCGGCAAGAGCCCGGAAGTGGCGCTGCGCGCCGGTACCATGTCGGCGGCGGTCGGCTTCATCATCCTGGCCTGGTTCCTGATCAGCTACATGGAAATCAGTAACGGCGTATGGATTGCCGCCCTGGTGGGTGCCGTGGGTGGCGTGATCATCGGATTGTCGACCGAGTACTACACCGCCGGCAAACCGGTTCGTGACATTGCTCAATCCGGTGAAACCGGAGCGGCCACGGTCATCATTTCCGGATTGGCCACTGGCATGCAGTCGGTTGTCATTCCGATCATGACCATCTGCCTGATGATCTTTATCGCCAATGCCAATGCCGAGCTCTACGGCGTGGGTATTGCCGCCGTCGCCATGCTCTCCACGGTCGGCATGACCATGGCCATCGACGCTTACGGCCCCATCGCGGACAATGCCGGTGGCATTGCCGAAATGGCCGGTCTGGGCGAAGACACGCGCAAAATCACCGATTCGCTCGACGAGTTGGGCAACACCACAGCCGCCATCGGCAAGGGTTTTGCCATTGGTGCTGCCGCCCTGGCCGCCCTGACCATCATTTCGGCCTTTATTGCCGAGGTGGGACACCGGATTGACGGCTTCACCCTGGAGATTTCGGATCCGAACGTACTGATCGGCATGTTTATCGGTGGTGTATTCCCGTTCCTGGTCGCCTCGATCACCATGACGGCTGTCGGCAATGCGGCTTTTGAGATGATCCAGGAAATTCGTCGTCAGTTCCGCGACATTCCAGGGCTGCTCGAAGGCACGGCCGAGCCGGATGCGGCGCGCTGTGTCGATATCGCCACCACCTCGGCCATCAAGCGCATGCTGCTGCCGGCCGCGCTGGCCGTCCTTGGCCCGGTCGTGGTCGGCTTCGGCATGGGTGCCGAAGCGCTGGGTGGCATGCTCGGTGGCGCCCTGGTGTCTGCGGTGCTGCTGGCCCTGACCATGGCCAATGCCGGCGGTGCCTGGGACAACGCCAAAAAGCACGTCGAAAAAGGCAACTTTGGCGGCAAGGGTTCCGAAACCCACAAGGCCAACGTGGTTGGCGACACCGTCGGAGATCCGTTGAAGGACACCTCCGGTCCGTCGATGAACATCCTGATCAATGTGATGGCCATCGTCAGCCTGGTGATTGCACCGCTGCTCAGTCAGTAGTCTTTTTCCTACTTTGCAAGTGTAGAAAGCACAACGCGGCCCTGGTGGCCGCGTTTTGCTATGTAGCGCAAGTTTTTGCTGTGCCTGGCGGCGCTTGATTTAACGTCAAAATCAAAGCCAAAGGCGCCACATCCCGCGACAGCGGAAACCTTCAAGCCTCTTGCGAGGCGCCGCTGCCAGCATGAGCAGCCGCC
The DNA here is from genome assembly GCA_964523755.1 of uncultured Wenzhouxiangella sp. Classification (GTDB taxonomy): domain Bacteria; phylum Pseudomonadota; class Gammaproteobacteria; order Xanthomonadales; family Wenzhouxiangellaceae; genus Wenzhouxiangella. The sequence goes on from CAZFYM010000005.1 coordinate 48,488, forward strand.
TCCGAATCAGGCGCAGCCTGATCAACAAGAACGGCAATAGCACCATCTCCAGTGATATTGCACGCCGTTCCAAAACTGTCCTGGGCCATGTACAGGGCGATCATCAGGGCCACCGCCATCTCTCCGAAGCCCAGCATGGAACCCAACAATCCGACAGCTGCCATGACTGCGCCGCCCGGCACGCCGGGAGCGGCCAGCATGACCACGCCCAGCATCAAAATAAACGGCAGCATGGTCAGCAGACCCGGCACCGCCAGCGAATCGTGCAGCACCATGACCGCAACCGCGCAGGAAACAATGGTAATGGTCGAGCCGGCCAGGTGGACCGTGGCACACAGCGGCACCACAAAGCTGGCAATTTCCTCGCGCACGCCGTTGCTGCGTACCGATTTCAGGGTCACCGGGATGGTCGCGGCACTGGACATCGTCCCCAGCGCCGTGAAATAAGCCGGCATCATATTGCGGACCAGACCCAGCGGCGAGACACCGGCACGCAGGCCGGCCAGGGTATACAGCACCATGATCCAGACCCAGTGCAGTGAAACCGCCAGGACCAGAATCACACCAAAGGTCTTGAGCGTCTCGAAAACCGTACCGGCAGCGGCCAGCTCGGCAAACACGCCGGCGATGTAGAACGGCAGCAATGGAATGATCAGCTTGACCAGAAGGACCTTGATCACATCGCGTCCTTCGTCGAAAAACTGCTTCAGTACGCCTGCCCCGGTCGCGGCAATGCCCAGTCCGAAAATAAACGAGGCCGCCAGCGCACTCATGATGCCCAGCATCGGCGGAATCGCCATTTCGATAAACGGCGTCAGAGCCTGACCCTCATCGGCGGGCGCGCTGCCGCCGGCAGTCGCCAGCAGCGGGACCACCATGGCTGCAATCAGAAACGCCAGTGTGCCAGCGATGATGGTCGACAGATAAGCGGTCGCCAGCGTTCGGCCCAGCAAGTGTCCGGAGGCCTTGGGCAGGCCGGCAATTCCGGAGGTGATGTAGAACAGGATCAACAGCGGGATGGTGAAAAACAGCAACTGCCCGAACAGGCCCTTGAAGGTCAGTAACAGACGCGTGATCCAGTCGGGAGCGAACAGGCCGATCAGAATACCGAAACCGATGCCGGCGATAAGTTTGAGTATGAGTTTCATATAAAAGCCAGGGTTGAAAAGGTTAAAGGGTCAAAGGGAAAAGGTGCCTATTGGATCCAGTCGGGGAGCTGGTGCCAGGTGGTTCTGAGGCTGGCCAGGTGGTCGCGATAATCTGGCATGATCTCGGCAACGCGAGCCCAGAAGGCGCAGGAATGATTAAGGTGTTCGGTGTGGACCAGCTCATGGATCAGGACATAGCGACAGGCTTCGGGAGTGGCAAACAACAGACGGACATTCAGCGACAGATCACCGCTGGCCGAGCAACTGCCCCAGCGCGAGCGCTGATTGCGAAACCGGATGCGACCATGGCGAAAACCATGCTCTTTGGCCAGCTCCAGCACCATGGCTGGCAAATGATGCCGCGCCATGTCCAGCAGCCAGGCACGAAGCCGGGCCGCAATTCGTTCGTTCAGGCCGCAATCCTCTTCTTCGGGCAGCCTGAAGGCGAGCGTCTCTGTTCCGGCATGAAATCCCAGCGTTGAGCCGTCGGCCTGCTGATAGGAGACACCGAGACTCTGATTCAGTGCTGGTAGATCAATGCGCGCGGGTCGCGACCCCAGGCGGTCCTGGTCCAGCGCCGAGCGCGCCTGATCCAGTCGCGCCTGAACGGCATCGATCCAGGGTTTGCGCTCGGCCACCAGACCGGCGATGCGCCTGGCATCAAAACGCCTGGGTACGGTCACCACCAGCCCATCACGTGGATCGATGCGTAAGCGTACGTGGCGAGCACGCGGATGAACACGAATGGTGTAGGAAACCGGCTTCAGAACAGACCCTCCCGACGACGTGATGTCCAAATACTCTGCGATAATAGCAGCATGGGAATGATAAAAATCCTCGATCTGACGCTGCGCCACGGTCCCGAACCGCTGCTGGAAAACGCCTCGGCAACCATTTTTCCGGGTCACAAGGTCGGACTGATCGGGGCCAATGGTACCGGCAAAACCAGTCTGTTCAGCCTGTTGCTGGGCCGCTTGTCGGCCGATACCGGCGAGGTGCAGATGCCGCGCGACTGGACCATTTCCTGGATGGCCCAGGAAATTGATGAATTGGAGCGCCTGGCCATTGAGTACGTAATGGATGGTGATCAACGTCTGCGCGCCGCCGAAGCACAAGTCGAGCGCCGTGAGCACATCGGCGAGGGTCAGGCCATTGCCGCCGCCCACGCGGCACTCGACGAGGCCGGCGGTTACACCGCCCGGGCCCGGGCCGGCAGTTTGCTCAACGGGCTGGGTTTCAAGCCGGAAGAGCACGAAAAGCCACTGGGTGATTTTTCCGGCGGCTGGCGTATTCGCCTCAGCCTGGCCCGGGCCCTGATGTGCCCATCCGATCTTCTGTTGCTCGATGAGCCGACCAATCACCTCGACATGGAGACGGTGGTCTGGCTTGAAGAGTGGCTCAAGCGCTACGCCGGTACCTTGATCCTGATTTCTCACGACCGGGATTTTCTCGACCAAGTGGTCGATTCGGTAATTCATATCGAGCACCGGCGGTTGACCAGTTACTCGGGCGGATACAGTGATTTCGAGACCATCAGGGCCCAGCGCCTGGCCAACCAACAGGCCGAATTCGAAAAGCAGCAACGCCAGGTTGCTCACATGCAGAAGTTCATCGACCGCTTTCGGGCCCAGGCGACCAAGGCGCGGGCCGCCCAGAGCCGCATCAAGGCGCTGGAGCGGATGGAGAGGGTCGCTCCGGCTCACATTGATTCGCCGTTTGACTTTCAGTTTCCCGAACCGCCCAGGGCCAGCAACCCACTGCTCAGCCTTGACAAGGTCAGTCTGGGCTATGGAAAGACCGTAGTACTGGATGGCGTTTCGGTCAGCCTGGCACCCGGTAACCGGATTGGCCTGCTCGGACTCAACGGTGCCGGCAAATCCACCCTGGTGCGGGCGTTGGCCGGTGATCTCGAGCCATTGGCCGGTCATATGGTTCGCAGTCGAGGTCTGAATATCGGCTATTTCGCCCAGCACCAAGTCGAACAACTGGACCTTGAGGCCAGCCCGCTTTTACATATGCAACGCCTGGCACCCGGACACGGCGAGCAAGCCCTGCGCAACTTTCTCGGCGGCTTCGATTTTCGTGCAGACCAGGCGACCGGCCCGGTCGCACCTTTGTCCGGCGGTGAAAAGGCGCGCCTGGTGCTGGCCATGCTGGTCTGGCAGGCCCCCAACCTGCTGCTGCTCGACGAACCCACCAACCATCTCGATCTCGACATGCGCCATGCGCTGACGCTGGCACTTCAGGGATTCGAAGGCGCTGTCATCACGGTTTCGCATGATCGTTACCTGCTGGAAAACACGGTCGACGAGTTCTGGCTGGTCGCCAATCGCTCGGTCGCGCGCTTCGACGGCGATCTGAACGACTACCGTCGCTGGCTGACTGATCAAGGTCGCGAGACTGCTGTGTCGCCGAAAAACGACAAGGGCCATGGTGCGAAGGCCCGGCGCGAGCAACGGCGCGACCAGGCCGCCCATCGCGCGCGCATCAAGCCGCTGCAGAACAAAGTTGAAAGACTGACCCGAAAAGTCGATGAAACCACGCTGGAACTGGCCAGAATCGAGGAAACGCTGGCCAGGGCGGACCTATACCAGGATGACAATCAGGACCGCTTGTCCAGCCTGCTTTCCGAACAGACCCGCTTGCGCCAGACCCAGCAAAACCTGGAAGCGGAATGGATGGAAGCCGAGCAGGCGCTGGAGCTGGCGCGTGCCGATGCGACGTGAGCAAGACATGTCGGCTTGTAGCCGACCGCACAATCCATTAAGGTCATCGTTACTTGCCCGCCATGCCAATAATGCTGCCAGACTTGATTGATCCGACATGACCCGCCTGCTTGCCATTGGTGACATGCATCTGGGGCGGCTGCCAACTGCGCTGCCCGACGAGTTGCGCGGCCGTCGTCGCGAGCTGGGCCCGGAGACCGCCTGGGCCCGCAGCGTCACTGAAGCCATTGATCGAAAAGTCGACGCTGTCCTGTTGACCGGCGATGTGGTTGAGCGCAGCCGGGACTTCTTTGTCGCCTATGGCCAGCTCAAGTCCGGTCTGGAAAAACTCTCGGCGGCCGGGATCGAGGCGATCGCTGTCGCCGGCAACCACGATGTTCTCGTCCTGCCGCGGCTGGCTGCCGAACTGGATCACTTGCATTTGCTCGGCGCCGGTGGACAGTGGGAATCCCGTGACCTGGGTGATATTTCGCTGATCGGCTGGTCGTTTCCCACCGCACAGGTGCGCACCAGCCCGCTCGATCAGTTTCCGTCCGGCAGATCAACCAAGCTGAGAATCGGTTTGCTTCACTGTGATCGTGATCAGGCCAACAGCACCTATGCCCCGGTCACCAGTCGGGACCTCGAGGCGGCCGACACCTCGGCCTGGTTGCTCGGTCACATTCATCAACCCGACCCTCTTGGTGGTGATCGCCCGATTGGCTATCTGGGTTCTGTCAGCGCACTTCGCGCTAGCGAGACCGGAGCGCGAGGACCCTGGCTGATTGATATCAGCGCTCGCAAGATCAAGGCCCATCAGCTCGCACTGGCACCCTTGCGCTATGAGACGGTCGATATCGACTGCAGTGGTCTCGACGGCGCCGAGGACTTGAGTGCCCATATCCTCAAAGCGACTCGTGATCTGGTCAGCGCATTGGATGACAGTCCCTATCGGCCTGATGCGCTTGGCCTGCGCATAAATCTGCTGGGCCAGAGCCGGATTTCTCACCAACTGATCGATGCTGCCGATAGTCTGATGGAGGATGCGCGGCCATGGCAGGAGCAGTCCATTCAATGCTTTATCCACAAGCTGACGGTGCGGACCGAACCGGAACTGGCGCTGGAAAAACTGGCCCGGCAATCCGATCCCTGTGGCTTGCTGGCCCAGCGAATTCTGGCCCTGCGCGACCCGGGTAGTGAATCCTGTCAGCGTCTGGTCGAGTTGGGCCGGGCTCAGCTCAAGCCGATTGTCGAAGCACGCGAATTCCGTGACCTGGAGACCAGCCTGGATGATGACCAGATCGCCGCTCACCTTGAGCAGGCCGCATTATTGACCCTGTCCACGCTGATGGCTCAGCGAGAGCGTGGTTAATGAAACTGCGATCACTGGACATTCGGGTGCTCCCGGGGCTGGATCAGGGATTCAAGATCGAATTCAATCCGGATGCCGTCAACGTCGTCACCGGACCCAACGCGTCAGGTAAATCGAGCCTGATCAGGGCCGTGCGGGCCCTGCTATACCCCGACCTGATGAATGATTTCTGCGATCTGCGTGCCGAGTGGCAACGCGACCAGCAGTCGATCATTTGTGAGCGGCGCGGCCATCAAGCCAGCTGGTTCGCTGACGGGGAAGCGGTCGACGCCCCGATGTTGCCCGACGCTGACAGTCTCGGAGCCTTCCTGATCAGCTCCGAAGACCTGACCGCACTGGGATCTGCCGACGAACACATTTCTGCAAGACTTCGAACCATGCTGGCCGGCGGCTACGACCTGGATGGGGTGCTTGATGCTGCCCCGCTGGCTGCTCGATCAAGACCGCAGAAACTCGGCCGCGAGTTGGCCCAGCAACGCAGTGATGTTGCGTCCAAAGAAGCCGAATACGCCGAGCTGCATGCCGAACTGGCCACTCTGGAAAAACTGAACCGGCAACTGGCCGCCACCGTCGACGCGGCCGGCCGGCTCAGAGCCAGCGAAGATGCCCTGGCCCTGGCCGATGCGATTGCCGGGCGCAGCGCCGTCGAACAGACGCTGATCGAGGAATACCCGGGCGGCATGGACCGCTTGCGCGGCGACGAGCTGGAGCGCCTGGATCTGGCCGAAGGCAAGCTGGCCGAACGCGAAAAAGAGCTGGCCATCGAAAACGGTGGCTTGCGCCAGGCCCGGCAGCGTCTGGAAAAGAGCGGCAGTGTCGATCCGCAGGCATTGGAAGCCCTGCAGTCGGAACTGGGCGAACATCGCGACCGCCTGGTCGATATGGAACACCGTATCGAACAGCAAACCGACACAATAGAACAACTGGAATCGGCACTGGCTATTGCCGCGCGGCGGCTGGGTCAGGAAAAGGCACCGCAACGTGCAGAAGGTCTGGATCAAGCCGCCCTGGAGGAGCTGGAAAAACGGGTCGACCGAGTCCAGGCGCTGCGGGAACAGATCCGCAATCTCACCGGCGAGCTGGCCCGAACGCATGTTTCCAGCAACCTGACCGGACGCTCCCAGAGCGATCTGAGAAACGCGCGCCAGGCACTGATCCGCTGGCTGGACGGCGCACGGCTCTCGCCTTTGGAGGGCATTCTCTGGGGAGGATTGGCAATCACTTCAGCACTGGCCGCCTGGCGCTTGCTGGGCGTTCAGAATATCGAGCCTTTCCCGGAACTGATCATGCTGATCCTGATGGCGACAGGCGTGCCGCTGACCCTGCTGGGCAGTTTCATCAGCCGCTGGCGCGATCTGGGCAAGGCTCGAGAGGCGTTCCTGGAGACCGATATCGAGCCTCCGTTAGGCTGGACGGAAGATGAGGTCGAGGCTCGTATCGAGCGGCTGGACCTTGAGCTGGAGTCGGCCACCCGGCATGAAATCAGCCAGGCACGTGCCGCTGATGTTCGCGAACAGCTCAATACCCAGAGGGTCAACCTGGATCAGGCGCGTGAAAAGCTGCGCAGTCTGGCCGCCGATATTGGCGTCTCGGCCGACACTCGTCTGGAAACCGGATTTCAGTTGTGGTGCCGACACCTGCACGACTGGCAAAACCAGCAGCTTGCGGTTGACCGCGCCAGGCAACAGCTTGAGCAACTCAAGACACGCTACGACAAGTACCAGCAGCAAACCGCCGAACTGCTGGCCCGTCACGGCATGGCCGGTGACCCGCCCGGCGGCAGCCGTGAACTGGCCGGTCTTATCCATCTGCTCAGCCCACGCATGCGGCGCAACGCCGAGCTGCACAATGAGGTACGCGCCCATGAACACCGGATCAGCGAACTGCAGGCCGACATCACGCTACTTCAGCGAAACCGCGACCAGGTCTATGAGCATGCCGGCCTCAAACCAGGTGACCGTGACCATCTGATCCGGCGGGTTGACCAGTTCGAAACCTGGCGCAAGCTGGAGCAACAGCGACGTGACTTCGCTCTGGAAATCGGTCGTCTGGAAGAACGGCTGGCGGCCGAACCGGAGCTGATACGACAGGCCCGCGAGCAGGCCCGGGAACAACTGGAAAAAGTTCATGCCGAACTGGCAGACCGCCTGGCCCAACGCGACCAGCTCAATCGACGCATTGCCGAAATCCACACTCGCCATGAGGACCTGCTCAAGCGCCGGGAACTCGAAGTATTGACCGCCGAGATGGAAACCTCGCGGCAAGCGCTTCACGACGAGCTGCAGCGTCACCTGCTGGCGACCTCAGCCCGGGTGTTGGTCGATGATGTCCGGGCCACCCATCAGGCCGACAATGAGCCGGCAGCGCTGACCCGCGCCAGTCAGTGGTTTGACCGGTTTACCCGACACCGCTACCGGTTGCGTTTCGAACAAGGTCAATTCCAGGCGCTGGATACTCGCGACAACAAATCGCGCAGCGTATCTGAACTGTCAACCGGCACTCGGGTGCAGTTATTGCTGGCGGTTCGACTGGCCTGGATCGAGCGCGCCGAATCCCGGGCCGAGACCCTGCCGGTATTTATGGATGAAGTCCTGACCACAACCGACCCGGACCGCTATCGAGCAATTGTCGAATCGATCCAGGAGATCGCCGCCGAAGGTCGCCAGTTGTTCTACCTGACCGCTCAGACCGACGATGCTGCCGCCTGGTCCACCTGGGCCGGAGACGGGCCCACACCGCGCCTGATCGATATGGCCGAGGTGCGTCGGGGTCAGATCGAAGCCCTGGAATACCGCATGCCCGAGAGCATTCGGGCGATACCGGAGATTCCCGACCCGACCGGCATGGAGGCGCTGGAATGGGCTGAGACTGCCGGCATTGATGCCATCGCACCCTGGCGAGATCCAGGCACGATCCACGTTTTCCATATTCAACAGGACCAGCCAGCACAGGTGGCCGAACTGATGCGTTACGATCTGGCGCGTCTGGGAGAACTCGAAGCCTTCCTGCTATCATCCCGTGCCAGCCAGTTGGTCAGTGCCGAACAGCGCGAACTGCTTGAGAACCGTATTGTGGCAGCACGCCTGATTCTCGAAGACTGGTGTCGCCGGCATGATCGACCGGTCGATGATGCGGCACTCAGTGCCAGCGGCGCGATAAGTGACAATTTCATGCCCCGGGTCCGTGAGCTCAACCGGACACTGGGCGGCAACCCACGCAAATTGCTCGATGGACTGCGCGAAGGCAAGGTTGCCCGCTTCCGCAACGACAATATCGATCAACTGGAACAGTGGCTGATCGAGCAGGGCTTTCTCAATCGCGAGCTGGAAAAGGAACGCCTGACTGCTGCCCGGATCAGTCTCAAGTCCGGCTTGCCGCCAGAGGACGTCAACGCCCTGCGAGCCTGGATCGTCGGTGCCATTCGCGATCCGTTGCAAGAGTTATAAATTTCGCCCGTAGAACAATTCCTGCATTTCCTTGCGCAGACGCTTTTCGATCCGGGTTCGTTCACGCGGCTCCAGATCAACGGATTTCAGTCCGAACAAGTAGTTGTTTAAATTGAACTTCTTGAGCAGCATCTTGGTATGAAACAGGTTTTCCTGATACACGTTGACGTCGATCATCTCATAGGCGTTTTTCGTATCGCGACTGAAAAAATCCTGGATCGAGGTAATCTTGTGGTCGATAAAGTGCTTGCGGCCTCGCACGTCACGAGTAAATCCACGCACCCGGTAGTCGACTGTCACGATGTCAGACTCGAAGGAGTGAATCAGGTAATTCAGCGCCTTGAGCGGTGAGATAATGCCGCAGGTCGCCACATCGATATCGGCCCTGAAGGTGCAGATCCCATCGTGAGGATGACTTTCCGGATAGGTGTGGACAGTGATGTGACTCTTGTCCAGATGTCCCAGCACGGTCTCCGGCAACGGCCCGGGAGCGGCACTGGAAGCATCCTCATCGTGAATGACTGGCTCTTCGGAAATCAGCATGGTCACACTGGCCCCCTGCGGATCATAGTCCTGACGGGCAATGTTCAGAACATTGGCTCCGATGATATTGGAAACATCGGTTAGTATCTGGGTAAGCCGTTCCGCATTGTAGGCCTCATCAATATAGGCGATGTAGTCCTTTTGCTGGCCATCGGTCGTGGCGTAGCAAATATCGTAGATATTAAAGCTCAGGGCCTTGGTCAGGTTGTTGAAGCCATGCAACTTGATTCGACGTGATTTCATGATCAGATCGGCCCTTTTTTGAAAAACACCGGTGATGGATCAGCTTGACCCGCTATTATCGTTCATCAGTGGGCAAGTTTTCCAGGAAGCTGAGAGAAAGTTGGAGAATGCTGCTGAACATGCGGTTTGACGAAAAGTGTGACGCAGTGCAGAATTAAGCAGTATCTTCCACCGACGGAAGAACAAAAAAGCCCGACCAAACACAATAACCAAATTGGCAGACACCAGCATGCGAGAAGTACAGTTTTACCCGGTTGACCGAGAAGCCATGGACCAGTTTCTGGATATTTGCCGTCGTCAGCACTTTGCGGCCAAAACCACGGTCATGCGCCCCGGTGATGCCGGGCAGTCCCTGATGTACGTGATTGAGGGATCATTGTCGGTATCCACTGAAGGAGATGACGGACGGGAATTGATCCTGAGTTACGTCAATCCGGGCGACTTTCTGGGCGAGATGGGCCTGTTCATGAAGCCTCGTGAGCGCGAGGTTCTGGTGCGTACGCGCTCGAAGTGCGAGCTGGCCGAGGTTTCCTATTCGCGACTGCGTGAAGCACTGGACAATGAACTGGCGGATTTCGCTGTGGACATCCTGACCGCGATTGGCTCAAAACTGGCTCAACGGCTGTTGCAGGCAAGGCGCAAGGTATTGCACCTGGCGTTTCTGGACACCCAGGGCCGCATCGCCAAAGCGCTGATCGATCTGTGCTCCGAACCCGACGCCGTATCGCATCCGGAGGGCACACAAATCAAAATTACTCGGCAGGAACTCAGCCGGATTGTTGGATGCTCACGTGAAATGGCAGGTCGAGTCATGAAAACACTGGAGGAAGACGGAATGCTCAGAGCATCCGGAAAAACCATCGTCGTGCTGGGCAAACACAAGGGCGCCCAATCAATCTGATTTGCCGGTTAACTTCCTATGACCGGGGAAACGGGCAACCTTTTTCTCACCAGGCTGCTTGCTGTCCGACGCTTCTTCATTTTGTTCAAGTATCAGTTCGGCGGTTCGACTCAGGGCGGCGGATTCATCGCTCACTCCGGTCATTGCTGGCATCTGCTCGGTACTGCCGCGGATGGATTGACGCACGCCATGTCGCTCCTCCAGACGCATGGCCATGTCGTTAAATCGACGATACAGAGTCCCGAATTCATCGCGCCGATCAGTTTCCAGGCGAAAATCATACTGACCCTTGCCCATACGACGCATACCCCAGCCAATTCGCTCGATCAATCGACGCTGATGGCGCACCATCACCGCCATGGCCACCATAATCACCAGCATGGCAATCAAAAACACAATCACCATCATGCTCAGGGTACCGCGCGCGGCCGCTGACAGCTCGGACCCATCCAGCCCAAGATAAACCTCGCCAACCCGTCGTGCCTGGAAACGGATGGGTACTTGAAATTCAAGGTTGCCATCCTCGCTTTGCAGCACGCGGATCGATGTCTCGTCCCGGCGAACCACCGCATTGTTCATCGCCGGAACCGGCTCGCCCTGGAGAAACAGGTTGGTACTGGACTCGATCTCGCCATTACGGTTGGCGATATGCAGATACAACACCTGGACATTGCTGCCGAAATCAGAGACCAGGTTACCCAGTGCCGCGCTATCTTCAAGCAACAATGGTTCGACAATTTCTCGCGCAATAACGCTGGCAAGACCCTCGCCAAAACCGAAGGTCGCACTGGCCATCGCCGCATTTTGACTGCGATAAACGTAGCTCAGACCCAGCACCAGCACCAAAGCCACCAGTGCCCCGACGGCCAGCGGCCAACGCCACACCATGCTGCCTCGGCGCGCCGAAGCCATGAAACCACGGTTCAGGCCGGCGCGAATATCCTGAAGTTCTTCCAGCACCTCCTCGGCACTGGCATAACGGGCTGCCGGCTTTTTGGCCAACAGGCGATGAGTCATCTCGATCAACTCAACCGGGGTGTCAGGATCCAGTGGTTGCAGTGGCGGTGGTGGCTCACGGACGACTTTGGCCATCTGCTCGCTGAGATTGGGCTCGTCAAATGGCAAACGGCCTGACAACAGCCGATACATCACCACGCCCAGCGCATAGAGATCGCAGCGGGCATCCTGGGGATCGCCGGCAATCTGCTCGGGTGCCATGTAAGTCGGCGTCCCGACCACCAGACCGCCATCGCCGCGGGTTGGCTCAGGCCGGCTCTTGATGCCGGCGATACCGAAATCCAGCAGCTTGGCAACCCCGGTCGACGAGTCAAAATGGATGTTGGCCGGCTTGATGTCCCTGTGAATCACTCCACGCTCGTGAGCATAGCTGAGCGCACTGCTTAGCTGCACACAGATGTCCAGCGCCTCACGAATACCCGGCAACGCATCCCTTTCCAGCCGATCGGAAAGGGTCTCGCCATCCAGCAACTCCATGGCCATGAACGGCATGCCATCGATCTGACCAACGTCGAATACCGTGACAATATTGGGATGACCCAGTCCACCGGCCGCTCTCGCCTCTCGCAGGAAGCGCTGCCTGGAGGTCACATCGCGGGCAAATTTTTCGCGCAAGACCTTGACTGCCAGATAACGATCAATTCGGGGATCAAACGCCTTGTAGACGATCGACATCGTCCCTCGACCGAGTTCACTCTCGACCTGATAACGGCCTATACGCTCCATCAGATCCTGCCGGCGAATAACTCGCTAAAGGCCCTGATGAGAATACCCCGAGCCATTACCGCACCACTAGCCAGATAATGAAGACTGCGGCAAGCCCAATCCCCACCCATGGCAACCAGCGCATTCCCGAGACCATACCGCCCTTCTTCTTGTCCGGATCGTGCAGAATGAACTCGACTCGACCCAGCCGCAAACGATCACCGTGGTGGATCACACCATTTGAAATTTTGACGCCATTGATGAACGTTCCATTGGTCGACAACAGATTGGCCACCCGCCAGCCCGCCGCATCATGGTTCAGACGGGCATGTTCGGATGACACGCTGGCATCAGACAGAATGATGTCGCAGTGTTCGGCACGACCCAATACGACCCGATCCCCTCTGAGCGGGAAGGTCTTGTCCTGAATATCTCCGTTCACACCCTTCAGGTGGGCTTTGGCCGGTACGTCGTTATTGGAGGCCACTTCTTCAATCAGCCGGTCGACTTCGCCCCGACTGAACACATGGGTGCCCTGTGGTCCCTGGTCGCGCTTGGGAGCCTTGGCTTCCTTCCCCTTATCTGTACTCATATCGACACCTCACTCCAGTCTGCAAGTCAGAAGCCTTTGAACTCCACATCGGGACAGGATCAAAAGCCAATCTTCCTCATTGCGATTATAGCGACCGCCGGCGGAATGGCCATGGCCAGCGAAAAGTTCTCGGAGGCGCGATTTCGGCAATCCTTGGACCCGCGACCAGCACCATCGAAACATTATCATGAGCGCCTGCTTCCAGCGTCTTGTTCAGCAGGGTCTGCCCCGCCGATTCGAGCGTGGAACTTTTTTGCAAAATACGTTCCATTTCGCTGTCTGCCAACTCACCACTCAGGCCATCCGAGCATAACAGTAACCACTCACCATTTTTCCAATGATCCTGAAGGCTTCCAACCCGGGGCTCATGTTCACCGGTCAAGCCCAGACAATCGGTCAGCACATGACGTTGCGGATGGCGGGACGCCTCATCCGGACTCAGCGCCCCCGCCGCCACCAGCATTCCGGCAACATTGTGATCTCTGGTGAGCAACTCCAGTACGCCGGTATTTGGCGAAAATCGATAGGCGCGACTGTCGCCCACCCAGCAAATTTCGTATTCGTTTTCCCTTTCGGCGACGACAACAACAGTCGTCCCCATGTCGCCGAACTCCGGTCGATTCGTTTGCTCGACTCGAATGACATTGTGCGCCTTCAGCACCGCTTCGCGCAATCTGACGCCGTCTCGATGACATTGCAATATGGTGTCACGGGCAATTTCGCTGGCACGTGCGCCACCGGCATGCCCTCCCATGCCGTCGGCAACCAGCCACAGACCCAGGGCATCATCCGCCAGAATCGCATCCTGATTGTTTTGACGGACCCGGCCAGTTTCACTGGCACCGACCGATCGGCGTTCATAGGGCTCTGTGGGCAATCCTTCCATCATCTATATATAGCGTAAAATTCGGGTCAAAAGTGCCTTTTCATGCCATCGTAAGCTTGAAACCTGTCTCAGAATGCCTACCGTAACCCATGATTCATCAGCAATCCAGCCATTGGCGTGTGCTTAAATTTGGCGGCAGCTCGGTCACCCTGCCGACTCACTGGCAACAAATTCGCCAGCGCGTCAGCGAATCACTCGATGCCGGCCGCTGCCTGGTCGTTGTGGTTTCGGCCCTGCGCGGCGTCACTGATCTGTTGGCCGGACAGGCCAGCGGCGAGTCTCCCCAGGACACCCGAACGTTGGCCGGCGAGATTGCAAGACGACATGCCGAACTACTCGGCGCGCTGCAACTCAGCCCCGCATTGCTCGATGATACCCAGGCTGAACTGATCAGCCTGCTGGAACAAACACCCAGCGATGATGCCGCCGTGCAGGCGCGCCTGATTGGTATGGGTGAGCTGATGACCAGCCGCATCGGAGCGGCGTTTCTCAAGCAGCAGGGGCTGCCAGTCGGCTGGCTGGACAGTCGCCAGGTTCTGGTCAGCGTCGATAATCCCAGGCGTGGTCAGCGAGCTGCCTATCTTTCCGCTGAATGCCCGGCGGACCCCAGCCTGGAACTTCAGCGCCAGTTGGCCGAGCGCGAGCCGGCGCTGGTCATGCCAGGTTTCCTGGCGGCCAACACCCGGGGAGAGACTGTGCTCCTGGGTCGCGGCGGCTCGGATACCTCGGCGACCCTGATGGGTGCCATGCTGCAGGCCGAACGGGTTGAAATCCATTCCGACGTGCCCGGTCTGTTCAGCGCCGATCCCCGCCGTATTCCCGCTGCCCGGCTACTCAAGATGGTCAGCTATCGCGAAGCGCAGGAACTGGCGGCCATGGGGGCCAAGGCGCTGCATCCCCGCTCGCTGATTCCAGCCCACCAGCACCTCATTCCGCTGTGGCTGCGCCAGACCGATCGACCGGACATCGAGGGCACGAAAATTTCGGCCGATGCACGTGAGCACGGTGCCCAGGTCAAGGCCATTGTCCAGCGCAAGGGGATTACCCTGATATCGTTGGAAGGCATCGACATGTGGCAACAGGTGGGTTTTCTGGCCGATATTTTTGCGGAATTCAAGACGCTGGGACTGTCGGTAGACCAGGTCTCGACTTCGGAATCCAATGTCACCCTGACGCTGGATCCTGGTGCCAATGTAGCCAGCCAGAAAACCATGCAAGCCCTGACCCGGCGGCTCGAACAGCATTGCCGGGTCGAGATTCTTGAAGATTGCGCGACCGTCAGCCTGGTTGGCCTGGGCATACGCACCATCCTGCACCGGCTGGGACCGGCCCTGGAAGTGTTCGAGCAGCGGCGTATTTTCCAGGTCAGCCAGGCGGCCAACGACCTCAACCTGACCTTTGTGGTCGAGGCTCGCCATGCCGACCGCCTGGTTCAGCAGCTTCACCAGCAGCTCATCCCCGGCGGGGTCGGTGGCGATTCGGTGTTCGGGCCAACCTGGGAACAGCTTTTCCGGCGTGACCAGGACCAACCCGCCCGCCAAGCCTGGTGGCGCAGCCAGGCCCGCGAACTGATCGAACGGCTTGACCAGCGCGATTGTGCCTACGTCTATCATCTCGGCCGGGTGCGCGCTGCCGCCCGGCGATTGAGAGCATTGCAATCCGTCGACCGGGTGCTGTACTCGATGAAAGCCAATCCGCACCCGGCGATCCTGCAAACCCTGGTTGATGAGGGCCTGGGAATCGAATGTGTCTCCATGCCGGAGGCTCGCCACGCGCTGACCCAGGTAGAGGGTTTGGGCGTAGCGCAAATGCTGCTGACGCCAAACTTTGCCAGTCGTGCAGAACTGGGCCAGGCACTGACCGCCGGCCTGCGTCTGACTGTCGACAACGCCTACATCCTAGAGCACTGGGGCAGCGACTTGGCCGGTCAGGAAATCTTCTTGCGCCTGGATCCGGGCAGCGGCCTGGGTCATCACAAAATGGTGCGCACCGCCGGCAGCCACGCCAAGTTCGGCATTCCCTTGGGCGACATTGATCGAGTCCGTCGCCTGTGCGATGCGCACGACATTCGCATCGGCGGACTGCATGCCCATACCGGCTCCGGCATTCTCCACCCGGACAACTGGCACCGAACCCTGGAAACACTGGGCGAGGCCGCGCGCGAACTGCCGGATGTCAGTGTGATCAACCTGGGTGGCGGGCTGGGCGTGCCCGACCGCGATGAGGACCTGCCGCTGGACCTGGCTGCCCTGGATGCCGGTCTGGCCCGCTTGCGCCATGAGCTGGTCCGGTCGGTCGAGATCTGGCTCGAGCCCGGTCGCTACCTGGTGGCCGAGGCCGGCGTGCTGCTGGCCCGCGTCAACCAGACCAAGGGCAAGGGCGAGGTGCGCTACGTCGGCATTGCCACCGGCATGAATTCATTGATCCGACCGGCGCTGTACGGTGCCTGGCACGAAATTGTCAACCTGAGTCGCTTGAACGAGGCGGGCGATCATGTCTACAATGTGGTCGGCCCGATCTGCGAGACCGGCGATATTCTCGGACTGGATCGTCTGCTGCCCGACTGCCTCGAAAACGATGTCATGCTGATCGCCAACACCGGCGCCTACGGTGCTGCCATGGCCTCCCGCTACAACTTACGAGAGCCGGCCGAGGAATTGATCCTCGATGGCTGAGAAATTGCCGCCAAGGTCAACGCCACGACCGGGCATTTTGCGGTTACCCTTGGCGCTGGATTCGCTGCCAGCCTGAAACGCCACATGAGCAGTCAGTATCAAGCCTCCGACATCGAAGTACTGCAGGGACTCGAACCGGTCAAGCGCCGGCCCGGCATGTATACCGATACCACCCGGCCGAATCATCTGGTGGCCGAAGTCGTTGACAATGCGGTCGATGAAGCTCTGGCCGGTCATGCCCGCCAAATTGACGTCACGCTGCATCAGGATGGCTCGATCGAAGTCACCGACGACGGTCGTGGCATGCCGGTCGATCCGCATCCCGAGCACAAGCTGCCCGGGGTCGAGCTGATCCTGACCCGGCTGCACGCCGGTGGCAAGTTTTCCGGCAAGAACTACAAGTTCTCCGGCGGGCTGCACGGGGTGGGCGTCTCGGTGGTCAACGCGCTGTCTAAGCGGCTGGTCTGCCGCATCAAACGCGACGGCAAGGTCCACGAAATCGGCTTTGCCAACGGTGATACTGAAACGTCGTTGAAGGTAATCGACGAGGTCGGCAGGCGCAACACCGGCACCACCGTGCATTTCTGGCCCGACCCGCAGTATTTCGACTCGCCCAATTTGTCGCGACCGCGCCTGAAACACCTGCTCAAGGCCAAGGCCATTCTGTGCCCCGGTCTCAAGGTGACCCTCGATGACCCGCAGAATAATGACAGCGAGACCTGGCAGTATGAAGATGGTCTGACCGACTATCTGACCGAAAGCCTGGACGGCCAGGAGCAGATTCCGCCGTCACCATTCACCGGCGATTTCTCTGCGGCTGACCAGGAAGCGGCCTGGGCCCTGACCTGGGTTCCTGAGGGCGAGTTACTGCAGGAATCCTACGTCAACCTGATTCCCACACCGGCCGGCGGCACGCATACCAATGGCCTGCGCACCGGGCTGATCGAGGGCCTGCGCGAATTCTGCGAGATTCGCAACCTGCTGCCGCGCGGGCTGAAACTCTCACCCGAGGATGTCTGGGAACGGCTGAGCTTTCTGCTCTCGATCAAACTGGCCGATCCGCAATTTTCGGGCCAGACCAAGGAACGGCTGAGCTCGCGTGCGGCCGCCAGCTTCGTGTCCGGTGTCGTAAAGGATGCATTCGCGTTATGGCTGAACAAGCATATCAACGATGGCGAGGCGATCGCCCACCTGGCGATCGATAACGCGCTCAAGCGCCAGAAAGCGCGCAAGCAGATCGCGCGGCGAAAAGTCACCGCCGGCCCGGCCCTGCCCGGCAAGCTGGCCGATTGCGCCTCGACCGATCTGGAAGAAACCGAGCTGTTCCTGGTCGAGGGAGATTCGGCCGGCGGCAGCGCCAAGCAGGCCAGAAACCGCGAATACCAGGCCATCATGCCGCTCAGAGGCAAGATCCTGAACACCTGGGAGACCGAGCCTGGTCAGGTGCTGCGTTCCCAGGAAGTCCACGACCTGGCCATTGCCATCGGTGTTGACCCGGGATCGGACGACTTGAGCAAACTGCGCTACGGCAAGGTCATCATCCTGGCCGATGCCGACTCCGATGGACTGCATATCGCCACCCTGCTCT
>CAZFYM010000005.1:66318-86047 GCA_964523755.1 uncultured Wenzhouxiangella sp.
TCTCGGCCCTGTTCGTGCGTCACTTTCGACCGCTGGTCACCGCCGGCCGGATATTCGTCGCCATGCCGCCGCTGTATCGCATTGATGTCGGCAAGCAGACCTTCTATGCCCTGGATGGCGAGGAACGCAAGGGCGTGTTGGCCCGGATCGAGGCCGAAAAGATCAAGGGCAAGGTTGCCGAGACCCGCTTCAAGGGTCTGGGTGAAATGAACCCGCTGCAGCTACGCGAATCCACCATCGACCCCGACACCCGCCGCCTGGTCCAGCTGACCATCGACGAGGGTCCCGAAACCGACGCGATGATGGACATGCTGTTGGCGAAGAAACGGGCGGGTGACCGGCGGGCGTGGTTGGAAGATAAGGGGAATCTTGCCGAAATAGAGGTTTGAAGGGGAGAAGGGGGGAAGACTGAGGACTGAGGACTGAGGACCGCTTTTTGGACACTGTTCGATTCCTTCTGTCATCAACCGCGCCAACAGATTACTCAATTTCGTTTTGGGCTCCGGCAGCCTGAATCGTTGGAGCAGGTCAGTCAGTCGCCGGTCGATGGCTTTATTGGCGAAACCGACCTGTTCAGGATCCACCTGTTCTACCAACCTGATCGCGAAGAAGTGATCAGGCTGCCGATCAACTTGATCAACGAGGTGCCAGATTGAAGCCGGATAGGGGGTAGGTGCCTGACCCGGCATTTCAGCTGCTCGTTCAAGATTTATTATCATTCTTCAAGCATGAAAGATTGACGGGGTTCTGCCGGCCTGTGTGGTACAACTCTTGTCATGACGAAAGTGACGCGTTTGAACCGACGGAACTTACTGACACTGCTGGGGCTGGCAGCGCCTGTCGTCTGGCTGGGCGGTTGCAAGGGGCAGGATGGGCTGGCTTCGGACCTGCCATTCGACCGTCTGGAGCTCAGTGAGGCCCGGTGGCGGGAAATTCTGAGTGATGCGGCCTACCGGGTGCTGCGCGATGAGGGGACCGAGCGCGCTGGATCCAGTCCACTGGACAAAGTCTACGAGCCAGGCACTTACATTTGCGCCGGTTGCAATCTGGCGCTGTTTTCCAGCGAGCACAAATTTGATTCCCGCACCGGCTGGCCCAGTTTCTGGCAGCCAATTGACAATCGCCATGTCGGCACCCGGCGCGACTTCAAGCTGATTCTGCCACGCACCGAATATCACTGTGCCCGCTGTGGTGGCCACCAGGGTCATGTCTTCGATGACGGCCCCCGCCCAACCGGTCAGCGCTGGTGCAACAACGGCGTGGCGCTCAGGTTTATCCCCAGCGGCGAACCGCTGCCTGACTTGCGCCGGCGTTGATGCACCACCGAAACCCGGAGTTCACACAGCCCATGATTTTCGAACAACACACCGAACCATCAACACAAACGGCTACCTCACTTCGACTGATATTGATTGTCACCTTGGCGCTGACAAGCCTGCTGAGTGTGCCATCTGCCGACGCGCGATCCTCCGAAGATCTGGCGCGGGCAACATTCGCCGGGGGCTGCTTCTGGTGCATGGAGCCGCCCTACGACAAACTCGATGGCGTAGTCGAAACCCTGTCCGGCTTCAGTGGTGGTCATGTCGTCAACCCCAGCTACCAGCAAGTCGTCCAGGGGGGAACCGGCCACCTCGAAGTCGTCCAGGTGATCTATGATCCGGCCAGGATCAGCTACGAGGAACTGCTGCAGGTCTACTGGCGCAATATCGACCCGTTCCAGAGCGACGGCCAGTTCTGTGATCGTGGCCAGACCTATCGCACGGCCATCTTCACCCATGATGACGCCCAGCAACGCGCAGCCCGGCAGTCGCGTCAGGAGCTGATCGAACTGGCCCTGGAAGATCGCCCGATTGATACCCGCATTCTGCCGTTCGAGGCGTTTTATCCGGCCGAGGACTATCATCAGAATTACTACCAGAAAAATCCGGTCCGTTACAACTACTATCGCTGGCGCTGCGGTCGCGATGAACGCCTGGAAGCCCTGTGGGGAGACCAGGCAGGTGGCTGACTTGAACAAGTCCAGCCGGATTTCTCTGAACTTTCGCCAGCCAGGATCGTCAGACCCTTCGTTCCGGCCTGCATGACGATTGATCGCGGATTGATCGTGGATTAATGGTGCGGCCACCCGACTAAACCTACAGGAGCGCCCGATATGTCCATTGCCTGCCGCAGCCTGCGGCTGTTTTCCGTTGCCCTGGTGTTGCTGGCCAGCCTGGCCGTAACCTCTCTCAGCGCCGAGCCGCGCCATGTCACGACCGTCGAGGGTATCAGCGAGTATCAACTCGATAACGGTCTGACCGTGCTGCTGATGCCGGATGCCAGCCGGCCAACATCGACCATCAACGTCACCTACAAGGTTGGATCGCGTCACGAAAGCAACGGTGAAACCGGCATGGCGCATTTGCTCGAACACATGTTGTTTTACGGCACGCCGGATCACCAGGACATCAAGGCCGAGATTTCCGAGCGTGGCGGTGTGGCCAACGGAACCACTTCGTTCGATCGCACCAATTACTTTCAGACTCTGCCAGCCGACGAAGAAGGAAGTCATGACAATCTGGAATGGGCGATTCGCATGGAAGCGGACCGCATGGTCAACTCCCTGATCGATGCGCAGGATCTGGCCTCGGAAATGACCGTGGTGCGCAACGAGTTCGAAATCGGCCAAACCAATCCGGTCGGTGTTTTGCTGCAACGGGTCATGGCCACGGCTTATCTCTGGCATGGCTACGGTCGATCAACAATCGGGGCGCGCTCGGATATTGAAAATGTTCCCATCGAGCGGCTGCAAGCCTTCTACCGACGCTATTACCAGCCGGATAACGCCATTGTTATCGTGTCCGGAAACTTTGACCCAGACACTGCCCTGGCGCTGATCGAAACCCATTTCGGTGCCATTCCGCGACCCGACCGCAGCGGCCCGATGCGCCTGTGGCCAAGCTACACCCGCGATCCGGTTCAGGATGGCGAACGTTCGGTGACCGTTCGCCGCTCCGGCGAAGTTCAGGCCCTGATCGGAGCCTGGCACATTCCATCCGCCAGACATGAAGACTATGCTGCCTTGTCAGTGCTGTCCCATATCCTTGGCGACATGCCGTCCGGTCGACTTTACAAGGCACTGGTTGAGTCTGAACTGGCCACCCAGGTCGGCACCTTCAGCTTCGCGCTGGGCGAGCCCTCCTTGCTGATGACCTTTGCCCAGGTCCCCAGGGAACAGAATATCGATGAGGTCCAGGCGCGCATGCTTGACGCAGTCAGTCAACTGGCCGACAACCCGCCCAGCGCCGACGAGGTCCAGCGAGCGATCAATGCACTGACCAACAGCATTGAACAAACCCTCAATGACTCCAACCGGGTCGGTATTCAGTTATCCGAGTGGGCCGCCGCCGGCGACTGGCGGCTGATGTTTCTGCACCGCGATCGGATCGAAGCTGTCAGTGCCGATGATGTCGCTCGCGTGGCCACAAATTATCTCAAGCGCGACAATCGCACCCTGGGCCAATTCATCCCCGACAGCGAGCCGCAGCGCAGCGAAATTCCGGAGGCACCGGAACTGGGTCCCCTGCTGGCCAACTACACCGGACGCAATGATCGGGCCGCAGGCGAAGCCTTCAATCCCACACCGGAAAACATTGCTGATCGACTGATCCGGTTTGAATTATCCAACGGTACCCGGGTTGCCTTGTTGCCCAAGCGTACCCGCGGCGAAAAATGGGTCGGCTCGCTGACCTTGCGCCTGGGCAGTTTCGACAGTCTGACCGGGCTGGGCGAGATACCGAGCACCACGACCGCCATGCTGATGCGCGGCAGCAAGAATCATTCGCGCCAGGAAATCAGTGACCGGATTGATCAATGGCGTTCCGCACTCAATATCGGCAGCAATTCCCAGGTCGTCAGCGTGCGTCTGAACGGTGAGCGTAACCACTTGCTTGACCTGCTCGATTTGACCACCGACGTACTCAAACAACCTGTTTT
This sequence comes from uncultured Wenzhouxiangella sp., assembly GCA_964523755.1. Taxonomy (GTDB): domain Bacteria; phylum Pseudomonadota; class Gammaproteobacteria; order Xanthomonadales; family Wenzhouxiangellaceae; genus Wenzhouxiangella. Next base: position 70,294 of record CAZFYM010000005.1, read on the forward strand.
TCCCGAAAGCGAGTTCAGGGAACTGACCCGTCAGCGTCTGGCCGCACTGGATCAGAATCGGGATCAACCCTTTGCCGTTGCTTCCCGCCAGCTGAGTCGGCACTTGCAGAATCATGGCCCCGGTCACCCGGAGTACATACCCAGCTTTGACGAACTGGCCGAAAGCTACCAGCAGATTGAGCTGACCGATCTGCAACAATTCCATGCTTCACACTTCGGGTTCGGACCACAGGTCACCATCAGCTTCGTTGGCGATTTCGATCCGGATGAATTGCGCACCGCTCTGGAAACTCACTTTGGCAACTGGACCAGTGAACAGGCCTTTGAACGCATCCCATCCGAGCTGCCCGAAGCACAAGCGAGGGCACTCGAAACCCAACTGGATGACAAGGCCAACGCTACCCTGCTGGGCAGCTATATCTTTGCCATGCGCGATGATCATCCGGACTACCCGGCACTGGTTCTGGCCAGCCATCTGATTGGCGGCGGCTTTCTCAATTCGCGTCTGGCCAATCGTATTCGCGACGACGAAGGTCTGAGCTACAGCGTGGGTGGCGGCTTCAGTGCCCATGCGATCGATGAGCACGCGAACTTCTTCACCTATGCCATGTTCGCGCCGGAAAACCGCCAAGCCCTGGTGCAAGTGTTGTTTGAAGAACTGGAAAAGGTCGTGGAGCATGGCTTCAATATCGAGGAGATGAAAGCCGGTCGCCGGGGGTTTTTGCAGCAGCTTGAGATTGGCCGGGCCAACGATGTGCAACTGGTCAGTCAACTGGATAACAATCTCTATCTCGACCGCGACATGGACCATCAGGCCCGTTTCGAGCAGGCCCTCGCCGAACTGACGCTGGACGAACTCAATCAAGCCGTTCGCCGCCATCTTGACCCGACCCGGCTGAGCTACTCGGTCGCGGGCGACTTCAAAAGCGTTAGCGAGAACGAGGAGTGATTTGTTCGGTCTACCCCGGCCTTTGTGCCGGGGCAGGTCCGCTTGTTAGCCCGCATGTTTCATGAATTCGCGCGATGATCGCGCAGGATATTGTTCGCACAAGGGATTTTCCGATGGAGCGGCGTATTGGGGAATACGACCGACTGAGGAAAATTCCTTGTGCGGACAAGAGACAAGCGAGGGCGTGTGGAATTCATGAAACATGGGGGCTAGAATTCCACCATGATCACGCATCGAGCCTGGTGGAAACACCCTGTCCTGATTACCCTGCTGGTGTTGCTGGCCGGCAGCATCGGGGCCTGGCTGGCGCTGGGCAAGCCAGTGCCCGAGGACTGGCTTGAACAGGGCAAGCGCACGGTCGAACGATTGCCACACATCCTGCGCGAGCCCGAGCCCGATCGCCTTTACTGCGCCGAATCCACCGAAACCAACACCTGCCGCTGCATTACCTCGGGCGGCGAACGCCCGGAAATCAGCGACGAAGAATGCCGCCGCCGCGCCCGCACCTCCGAAACCGATTAAAAGAAAAAAATCTTCCGGCCGCAAAGCAGCGAAGCAGCAAAGAAATCAAGCAATAAAACCGGAAAACCTTTCATCTTCTTTGCTGCTTTGTTGCTTCGCTGCTTTGCGACAAAAAGATTTTCCTGATGCTCCACCGGTCTTTTGGAACAACGACATCAGACCAGTATCTGGCGCTGCTTGAGGTAGTCGAGCAGGACATCGACACTTTCTTCGATGGAAAGCACCTCGGTATCCAGTACCACTTCGGGGTGTTCGGGAGCTTCGTAGGGCGAGTCGATACCGGTGAAATGCTTGATGGTCCCGGCCCGGGCCTTGGCATACAGGCCCTTGGGATCGCGACTTTCACAGGCTGCCAGTGAGGCCTTGACGTGAATCTCGACAAACTCGCCCGGCTCCATCAACTCGCGCACCATGTCGCGGTCGGCACGAAACGGCGAGATGAAAGCACTGAGCACAACCAGGCCGGCATCGGCCATCAGGCGTGCGACCTCGCCGATACGGCGGATATTTTCGACCCGGTCCTCGTCCGAAAAGCCCAGATCCCGATTTAGACCATGGCGCACGTTGTCGCCATCAAGCAGGTAGGAATGATGACCGCGCTGGAACAGCGCCTGCTCCAGGGCATTGGCCACCGACGATTTACCGGCCCCGGAAAGCCCGGTAAACCACAGTACCGCCGGACGCTGGGACTTTTGGCCGGCGCGTTGGCTTTTGGATATCCGATGCTCATGCCAGACCACATTCTCGGACTTGTCGGACAAGGCATCGGTGACCGGTCGGACAATCATGCCCGCTGCCACGGTCAGGTTGCTGACCCGGTCAATCACAACAAATGCCCCGGTTTGAGGACACTCGTTATAAGCATCAAAAGCCAGCGGTCGATTCAGACGCCAGCGTACCAGACCGATATCGTTCAGCCCCAACTGGTCCACATGATGGTGTTCCAGCGTATTGACATCGATTTGGTGATGAATCAGTTCCGGCGTAGCCGAAACGCTTGAGGCGGCCAGCTTGAGATCGTATTGTCGGCCCGGCTTGAGCGGCGCATCACTCATCCAGACGATTCGCGCATCAAGACCGGCCGCGACCCGCGGACGGGCATCCGGCCGGACCAGCATGTCACCCCGGCTGACATCGATTTCATCGTCCAGCGTCAGGGTAACGGCCTGGCCGGCAACAGCTTCGCTGATATCTCGTTCAAAAGTCACAATGCGGGCCACGCTAGTCTGGCGACCCGAAGGCACCACCATGACCGGCTCACCAACACGGATTCGTCCGCTGGCCACGCTGCCGGCAAATCCGCGAAAACTGGCGCTGTGGCGATTGACGTATTGCACCGGAAAGCGGAAATCCCGGCCGATGGAACCGGCCCGCGCAGGGATCGATTCCAGCGCTTCCAGCAGCGTCGGGCCGTTGAACCAGGCCAGGTACCCGGAGCGGTCAAGCACGTTGTCGCCATCAAGTGCAATGACCGGCAGGCAGATGACATTGGGAATATTGAGCTTGTTGGCGAAGCTTTGATAGTCCTCGGCAATCGCTTCAAAGCACTGCTGGTCACCGTTGATCAGATCCATCTTGTTGACCGCTACCACAACATGCTCAATGCCCAGCAGCGAGACAATAAACGAGTGGCGACGAGTCTGGGTTTGAAGGCCTTTGCTGGCGTCTATCAGAATCACTGCCGCATCAGCCGTCGAGGCACCGGTGGCCATATTGCGGGTGTACTGCTCGTGGCCCGGGGTGTCGGCGATGATAAACTTGCGCTTAGGCGTGGAGAAATAGCGGTAAGCCACATCGATGGTAATACCCTGCTCGCGCTCGGATTGCAGGCCGTCAACCAGCAGCGCCAGGTCAGCATCATCACCCTGGGTACCCCATTTTTTCGAATCGCGCCGGACGGCCGAAAGCTGGTCTTCGTAGACCTGCCGGGAATCGAACAGCAGACGTCCGATCAGCGTGGACTTGCCGTCATCCACCGAACCACAGGTAATAAAGCGCAATAAATCCTTGCGGGCATGCTCGGCCAGTATTTGCTCGATTGACAATCCCGATGTCGGGTCCATCAGAAATACCCCTGGCGTTTCTTGTCTTCCATCGAGGCACCACTGTCCTTGTCAATGGCCCGGCCCTGGCGCTCGGAGTTTTTGACCTGGATGGTTTCCTCGATCACGTCGAGCAAGGTGGTCGCCGACGATTCAATCGCACCGGTCAAGGGATAACAACCGAGCGTGCGAAAGCGAACCCTCTTCATCTGCGGTTGCTCACCGGGTTCAAGCGGCAGGCGATCGTCATCGACCATGATCAGCATGCCATCGCGCTCGACCACCGGTCGCTCGGCGGCAAAATACAAGGGCACCATGGGAATGTCTTCGGCCTGGATGTACTGCCAGATATCCAGTTCAGTCCAGTTCGACAGGGGAAACACCCGAATCGACTCACCCTGGTGAACCCGACCGTTATACAGATTCCACAATTCAGGGCGTTGGTTTTTGGGATCCCAGTGATGACTGCGATCACGGAAAGAAAACACGCGCTCCTTGGCCCGTGAGCGCTCTTCATCGCGCCGGGCACCGCCAAAGGCTGCATCGAAGCCGTACTTGTCCAGCGCCTGACGCAAGGCCTGGGTTTTCATCACATCGGTATGCACCCGAGAACCGTGGGTAAACGGACCGATACCCTGCTTGACTCCCTCTTCGTTGATGTGCACGATCAGATCCATACCGGCCTGTTCGGCAATCCGGTCACGAAACTCGTACATCGCCCGAAACTTCCAGGTGGTATCAACGTGCAGCAGGGGAAACGGCGGCGGGCTGGGATAAAAGGCCTTGCGCGCCAGGTGCAGCATGACCGAGGAATCCTTGCCGATCGAATACATCATCACCGGCCGGTCGAACTGGGCCGCAACCTCACGAATGATATGAATCGCCTCAGCTTCAAGCAACTGAAGATGACTCAGACCCCGCCCGGAATCCCTGACCTGTGCTTCAATCATCAATCAATGCAAACTCTTGAAAGCCCGCTACTCTAGCAGGATTCCAGCCCCGCTACAGACCTCCCGGCACCAAGCATATTCCCACCAGCATGGACCGCCGTCTGCAGAAAGGTTGACGATTGATCAGGCATCGAAAAAAAGTAGCCTCACGCAGAGGCGCAGAGATCGCAGAGGTCGCAGAGCAAACAAAAAACCTTTAAACGCAAAGACGCGAAGACGCCAAGAAAAAAGTTGTAAAAAACCCTTTGCACCTCTGCGCCTCTGCGTGATGCTTTTCAGTTTTTATTGTTCAGCAGTTTTCTGGTTGGTGAACCAGGTGGGGTCCAGGTGGGAGCAGACGATGAAGTGGGGGTTGAGCAGGGATTCGCGGGCGTTGTAGGTCAACGGCTCACCGGTTTCGACATTGAGTACCTGGCCACCGGCTTCCTCGACGACCGCCTGTGCCGCACAGGTATCCCACTCACAGGTCGGCCCCAGGCGAGGATAAAGATCGGCCGAACCGTCGGCCACCAGGCACAACTTGAGTGAGCTGCCCATGGCGACCAGCTCAGCATCACCCAGGCTTTCGACAAACGCATTCACCGCCGGGGTATTGTGCGAACGGCTGCCAACCACCTGCCAGGGTCGATCGGCAATCTTTTCTCCCACCTGGATTCGCACCGGCATCTTCTGCCCATCCTGGCGCCAGGCTCCGCCGCCCTGGGCGGCGTAGAACCAGCGGCCCAGCGCCGGCGCATAAACCACCCCCATAACAGGTCGATGATTTTCAACCAGTGCCACGTTGACCGTAAATTCATCATTGCGTTTGAGGAATTCGCGCGTCCCGTCCAGCGGATCGACCACCCAGCACGAAGACCAGTGCCGGCGCTCTGACCAGGGTGCCTGGCGCGACTCTTCAGACAACACCGGAATGTCAGGCGTGAGGGTATTGAGCGCGGCTACCAGAATGCGGTTGGCCGCCGTATCGGCGGCCGTCAGCGGACTGTCGTCGTCCTTGAGTTCGGTGGCAAAGCGTGCCGGATCGGCATAGATTTCCAGAATGGCGGCTCCGGCATCAGCCACCGCCTGGCGCACATTGGCCAGTAAATTGTTCGAATTCATTATTTGACTTGTTGGTTGAGACTAACCGTTCAGTTTACCCGGTTTTTCACTATCAAACGAAGCTGGCTCAGAAAGCAGGCATTCTGGCCAGCCAATCGCTGAAAGCCTGCCCCACTTCGGCGTGACGACGTCCGTAGTAAACGGTAGCCTGAAGAAAGCCCAGCTTGCTGCCGCAGTCGAAATGCCGCCCCTCAAAGCGATAGGCATCAACCGGCTGTGTGCGCAGCAATTCGGCAATCGCATCGGTAATCTGGATTTCGCCGCGACGGTCAGGGCGGGTATGCGCCAGGATGTCGAAAATGCTTGAGTCCAGCACGTAGCGACCGACCACCGCCAGGTTGGAAGGTGCCTGGTCCGGTTCGGGTTTCTCCACGATGCCCCGCAACCGCCCTTGACGCCCTTCGAAGCCGGCCACATCGACCACGCCATAGGAACGGGTCCGTTCGCGGGGAACCTCCTGAACACTGATAACCGACGCGCCCGTGGCCTGGTGATGTCTTGCCAACTGAGCCATGACCGGATCCTTGTCATTGTCAATCAAATCATCCGGCAGAATAATGCCAAAGCTGTCCTCGGGGACCAGCGAACGGGCACACAGAATGGCATGGCCCAGTCCGAGTGCCTCGGACTGACGCACATACAGACACTCGGCATCCGCGGGCAGCAGGTCTTCCACCAGCTTGAGCAACTCGTCCTTGCCTCGCCGGGCCAGCTCGGTTTCCAGCTCGTAGGCTTTATCAAAATAGTCACCGATCGCTGCCTTTGTCCGCCCGGTGACAAACACCAACCGCCTTGCGCCGGCAGCCAGCGCCTCATCAACGGCATACTGCACCAGCGGACGATCCACAATTGGCAACATCTCCTTCGGCATGGCCTTGGTGGCGGGGAGGAAGCGAGTGCCAAGGCCGGCAACGGGGAAGACGACAGTATTCAGGGACATGGGGAAGGTTGAAGGTTGAAGGTTGAAGGTTGAAGGTTGAGGGTTGAGGGTTGAGGGTTAAGAGTTAAGGAAAAGGGAAAAGTATCAGGTTTAAGAATGCCTTGGGGTGATGACAAATTGATAAAACATGCCGAATCCACGAATTCCCTGAAACCTGTCGTTTTCATTTTCCCTTTTCCTCCCCCCACAAATACTTGTGCAGCTGGAGTTGCAGGCGGACGGGGGCTTTGGATTCGAGGATCCATTCGGCCAGATTGCGCGGTTCGAGTTCGCCCCAGACCGGGGAGAACAGCACTTGCCAGCGGGCCAGATCACGAGCGGCGACCTGCGCCAGTGCCCAGTCGACATCGGCGCGGTCGGCGAGCACGAACTTGATCTGGTCATGGGGCTGGAGGTGATCCAGATTGTTCCAGTCGTTGCGTTCGACCTCGGCCGAACCCGGTGCCTTGAAGTCCAGCACCTTGATCACCCGGGCATCCACCTCGGCGACTGAAAGCGCGCCGCTGGTTTCCAGTGAGACGATATAGCCGGCATCACACAACCCGGTCAGAAACGGAATACAGCGCTTCTGAGCCAGCGGCTCGCCTCCGGTCACACAAACCCGCGAATATCCGTAGCCAGCAATCTCATTCAGCAGCGCATCAAAATCGAACCATTGGCCGCCGTGAAAGGAATACGGTGTGTCGCACCAGCGGCAACGCAACGGGCAGCCGGTCAGACGAACGAACACCGTCGGCCAGCCCGACAGGTCCGATTCGCCCTGGATGGAGCCGAAGATCTCGGTGATCTTGAGACGATTTTCAATAGCAGACATGCCTGACGCCAAATCAGAGGAATATCGGCAATGCCGGATTGACCGTCAGCTTGCAGGCAATAGTTCGCCGGATCAATAATGCCCGGCTAATCGCATATCGCGCAAGCGGCCTTCGGCCAGACGGGCCAGCGTGGTATCGGGATACTGGCTGCGCACCTGTTCCAGAGCAGCGCGGGCTTCGTTCCACTGGCGCAATTCATAATGACTGAAGCCAATCTTGAGCAGCGCATCGCCTTGCTTGCTGCTGCCAGGGTAGCGATTGAGCAGCTCATTGAAAAAACGCAGCGCGGTTTCAAAATCCCGCGTGACGTAATACGTTTCCGACATCCAGTATTGCGCATTGGGCGCGTAGGACGAGTTGGGATACTGATCAACAAATTCGGCAAAGCCTTCGGCCGCATCGGCATATCGCGTTTCGCGCAATGCACGAAAGGCCTGGTCGTAGGCGGCTTGCTCCTCTTCGCTCGGCGTTTCAAGATCGCGTGGACCACGCTGACCCGGCTCGGACAATGCGATTACGTCGGGCCTGGCATCGATGGGCGCGCGAACTTCCGGCCGATCAACGGGTGTTGTGACCGGCTGGTCCATCGGTCGAACCGCCGGCCGGACCGTCTCAGGACGATTACCATCGGGCAATTCCTCAGTCGGCTGACCCTGACCTGAAGCAACACTGCCACGACCCATCGCCTGCAGACGCTGGTCCAGATCAAGATACTGATCACGCTGGCGTCGCTGCAGATTTTCGATCTCGCGCTGCTGGGCTTCGACCATGCCCCGTAGCTGGCGGACCTCTTCGAGCAGATCCTGAACCTGATAAACCAGATCCGGGCCACTCTGGGCCCGGACCGGAGCCGCCAAGGCGGTCATTAGAACGACCGCCATCAGCATGCCTGTGTTACGTATACCGTTATTCATCAGCGAGCAGTGTAGACAATCTCCACGCGACGATTGCGCTGCCAGCAATCTTCATTGCTGTCACGGCAAACCGGGCGCTCTTCACCGTAGCTGACCACTTCCATCTGGCGCGAGGAAGCATTGTTTGCAGTCATGGCTTCCGACACGGAGTTACCACGTCGCTCACCCAGGCCCAGGTTGTACTCACGCGATCCACGCTCGTCAGCATGACCTTCCAGAATGATCCTGGCTGACGGATTGGCGCGCAGATACTGGGCATGTGCTTCAATAATCGGACGGAACTGGGCCCGGATATTGGAGCGGTCGAACTCGAAATAGACAACTCGCTGGCTCAGCAGGCTGTCCGGATTGTCGAGATTCCGGGCATCGCTGAAATCACGCGGATCCAGACGGTCGGTCTCAACCGGGGCTTGCTCAACCGGCGGCGGGGTGGGGGCTGGCGGCTCCGGTTCCGGAGTCGTCTGGCGGGCACAGGCTCCCATCAGGGCAGCCAGCATCAGTATTGCAATCAAGCGCAGTGCAGTTTTCATTAAACCTCCCGATTCCTTTCAGGTATTGTTGAGGGGCAATTGTTTATCAATTTATGATTCATCGAATTATCGGTGACCAGGCCGGCTCGCGCACGTCGCCTTCGCTTGTTACCAGCCGTTGACGAATTCTGCCATCAGCTGATGCAGCAGCAAGAATCCCCCGCCCGTCCCGTCGAGCTGCATACAACACCATGCTGCCGTTGGGCGCGAAACTGGGCGACTCATCCAGCCGACCATCAGATAATACACTTAATCGACCGGTTTCGCGATCAAGAACAGCAATCCGGTAGTCCTCATCGCCAGCGCTGTGAATCATGGCCAGAAAACGGCCATCCGGGCCAACGGACGCACGCGCATTGTATCGGCCCTCGACGGTGACTCGTTCAACCTCGCCACCGCGGTGATCAATCCGGTAAATCTGGGGACGCCCCGCTCGATCCGAGGTGAAATAAATGGTGTTGCCGTCGGGAGCGAAGGTGGGCTCGGTACTGATCGACCAGTGCTGGGTGAGCTGGCGGGGGCGCTCGGCACCGGTCAGGTCCAGCAGCCAGATATTCGGGCTGCCACTGCGCGAGAGACTGATGGCCAGGTAGCGTCCATCCGGTGAAAACGCCGGTGCGCCGTTGATACCTCGCTCTGAACTGACAATCTCGTTCTGACCGGAATAGAGATCCTGCACAATGATATTCGAGCGGCCAGTGGCAAACGACACGTAGGCCAGCTTGCGCCCATCCGGCGACCAGGCCGGCGACAGAATCGGCTCGGTATTGCGCACTACCGTGGTCGCGTTGAATCCATCGGCATCGGCCACGACCAGCTCGAACAATGGGCTATCGGAGCCCTGACCGGTGGCCACCACGTAGGCGATGCGCGTGGCAAACGCACCCGGCTCGCCGATCAGCGCCTCGTAGATGGCATCCGAAACGCGATGGGCCCCGAAACGCAGGTCGCCCGGGCTGACTGGCAGCGCCTGCGACAGCAAAACCCGCCCACTCAGTACGTCCAGCAGGTGGTATTCGATCTCGTACCCGAATCCGTCCGGTGAATCCATGACCCGGCCGATGACCAGATGATCGACCTTGAGCAGCCGCCAGGTACCAAAGCGAACTTCCGGCGGACGAACCGGGCGATCGATCATGCCGGCTTCGGCCATCGGATCAAACAACCCCGAACGGGCCAGGTTGGCACTGATAATGCTTGAGACCGTGGCTGTCGGTTCCGGCGACTGGGACTCCCAGGCAAAGGGCGCGATGGCGATAGGCATCGCGCCTTCCACGCCATCGACAATCTCGATTCGCAGCTGGGCCGATACCAGCCCCGGCAGCAGCACAAGCAGCAGCAGGCAGAGGGAAAGCCTGTTGGTAAAGCTGCCATTAACCTTCGTATCTGAAATCAAAATCAATCTCCCGGGCAAAAACCGTTTCATAGCCCTGATAGGGCAGGAAGCCGACTCTCAGAACCGCCGCCGTGATCGAACGGCGGGTGGCCTCGTCGGCATTACAGGGTCGGACAATTTCGGCGGCAATTATTTCCCCGCCGGGAATCTGGACCACCCGGACCCGACACATGACGCCCGGTCGGGTAGTTGGCGGTCGGTTCCAGTTGCGCCGGACCAACTCCTGAATCGTGGCAACATATTCCTCGCTCAGCGTGGCACGTCGCGCATCGGCAGCCGCCTGTTCCGAGGCCAGACGCAAGCGCTCAGCTTCCTCGGCCGCTTCGCGCTGGGCCTGCTCCGCGGTGCGCTGCCGGGCCAGTTCCTCCAGGCGACGCTCCTGCGCTTCTCGTTCCGCCTGAGCCTGTTCGCGCTGGGCTCGCAACTCGGCCAATTCACGCAGTCTGGCTTCTTCCTCTGCCCGGCGCTGGGCCTCGAGTCGCGCCTGTTCAGCCTCGCGCTGGCGACGCAGCTCGTCCAGGCGTTCGCGCTCGGCCTGCTCGGCACGCTGCTGGGCCAGTTCGCGCTCGCGGCGCTGGCGTTCGAGCTCGCGGCGCGCCTGTTGTTCCTGTTCCTGTTGCTCGCGTTCGCGCTGTTCCTGCTGCTCACGTTCGCGTTGCTGCCGCGCCTGCTGCTCGCGCTGGCGTTGCTGCTCGCGCTGACGTTCGGCTTCGGCCTGGCGTGCCGCTTCTTCATCGCGGGCACGGGCACCGGGGGCCTGATCGACCAGGGTGACCATCACCGGCGGAGTCGAGCGCTCAAACGCTTGCCAGTCCCAGGTGCTCAGGATCAGCACCACGACCACACCCAGGTGAACGGCCAGGGCCAGCCCCAGCGCCTGGAAAAACTCCTTGATGGCGCGCTTTCGCTCGGCGGAAATCATGTTTCCCTGCCCGCTGTCCGATTGGCCAATTGCGGCGCTCTCACGGCGACGAAACGAGTCACTCTTCTTCGATATCGCCGACCAGACCGACGGACGGTACACCGGCCTGCTGCAGGTAGACCATGGCCTGGTAGATGTGCTGGTAGGCCGCCTCGCGATCACCACCCACCAGCACCTGCAAGTCCGGATTGCGGCTGACAATCGCGGCAATGGTCGAAACCAGGGTTTGGCCGTCAATCAACTCCGGCTGGTCGCCAGTATCGAGGTAAAACTGGCCCGAGCGGGTCACCGTCACCATCAATGGATCACCTTGCTCGCTCATTGGCGCGGCATCCCCGGTTGGCAGCTCGATTTCCACCCCCAGGTTCATCAGCGGCGCGGTAATCATGAAAATCACCAGCAGCACCAGCATCACGTCGATATAGGGCACGACGTTGATCTCGGACATGCGCCGGCGTCGGCGCCGAATATAGTGCTCGCTCATTGCTTCAACACTCCATCAGTCCGACTGAGACAGTCGCCGGGCCTGGCGGTGGAGAATGGCGGCAAATTCTTCCTTGAAATTGTCATAACGCATTTCGATGCGCTCGATTTGGGACGAGAAGCGGTTGAACGCGACCACCGCCGGTATGGCGGCAAACAAACCCATGGCGGTGGCGATCAGCGCCTCGGAGATGCCGGGAGCGACCATGGCAATGGTGGCCTGGTGAGCCCCGGCCAGGCCGCGAAAGGAATTCATGATGCCCCAAACGGTACCGAACAGTCCGACATAGGGACTGACCGAGCCGACCGTGGCCAGAAAACTCAGATGATGCTCCAGGCGATCCATCTCGCGGGTCAGCGTGACCCGCATGGCACGCTGGGCACCGTTGGTCAGGGTATCGGGGTTGAGGTGCTTTTCTTCTCGCAATCGGGAGAATTCGCGAAAGCCGGATTCAAAAATCGCCTCCGCGCCTTCGCGACCGGCACGATTACCGGCAACCTGGTCATACAGCTTGGTCAGATCGGCCCCGGACCAGAATTTCTCCTCGAACTCCCGCGCCCGTTTGTCGGCCCGATTGAGCATCTGGCGCTTGCGGAAGATCACCATCCATGAGGTCACGGAGGCGAATACCAGCAGGGCCATCACGCCCTGGACCAGCAGGCTGGCCTCCATGATCAGATGCCAGATTTGCAGCTCGGATGAATTCATGAATCCTTTTTCCTGTGACTTATTCTTGTTGACAATTTCGCATGAACGCGACCATCGACTCGACCAGATCGGCCGGCGCACGTGCCGGACGAAACGTGTCAGCAGCCAGGCAGACAGCCCGCACATCTGCGGTGGCCAGCAGCTGTCCATCAGCGACCCGATGAATGGCCTGACTGAAGTTGACCGAGGCGGCTCGCAGGTGTTCGACGACAACCGAGACCTCAAGTTCATCTTCCAGTCGCGCCGGCAAGAGAAACCGCGTATCCATGCGGCTGACAGCAAACAGCCGATTGGCCTCGTTTTTCAGGCGAACCTGGGGAAAACCCAGGTGCAACAGCCAGTCCGAACGGGCCCGTTCGAAAAAGTGCAGGTAGCGGGCGTGGTAAACCACCCCGCCGGCATCGGTATCTTCCCAATAGACGCGATACCGCATCGTGACTCAGTCGCCTTGAGGCTCGTCATCTGAAGACCGGGACGGCATGAACAGATCACCGACCGTCGGCCCGTCCGGTGGCGTCAGGCCAAAATGACGCCAGGTGCGCGAGGTTGCCATGCGCCCGCGGGCGGTGCGAATCAAATAACCTTCCTGGATCAGAAAGGGCTCGATCACATCTTCGATCGTGCCGCGCTCTTCCGACAATGAGGCCGCCAGGCTTTCCACCCCCACCGGCCCGCCGTTGAAATGCTCAACCAGCACTTTCAGCAGCCGCCGGTCCATGATGTCAAAACCGCGGCGATCCACCTGCATCATTTCCAGCGCATCGCTGGCAACCGCTTGAGTGATTCGTCCATCGGCCCGGACCTGGGCAAAATCGCGCACCCGCCGCAGCAGACGATTGGCAATCCGCGGGGTACCGCGGGCACGACGGGCTATTTCGGCCGCTCCTCCGGCTTCGGTTTCGATATCCAGAATGCCGGCCGAGCGACTGACTATGCGGGCCAGATCATCGGCACCGTAGAATTCCAGGCGCTCGACAATGCCGAAACGATCGCGCAGCGGCGAGGTCAGCAGACCGGCGCGGGTGGTCGCCCCGACCAGGGTAAAGCGCGGCAGATCGAGCTGAATCGAACGTGCCGCTGGCCCCTCACCGATGATGATATCGAGCCGATAGTCTTCCATGGCCGGGTACAGCACTTCCTCGACCACCGGACTCAAGCGATGGATTTCATCGACAAACAGAATATCTCCCGGCTCCAGATTGGTCAGCAAGGCGGCCAGGTCCCCGGCCCGCTCCAGCACCGGTCCGGAGGTCTGGCGCAAATGGGTACCCATTTCGGCGGCAATGACATGGGCCAGAGTCGTCTTGCCCAGGCCAGGTGGACCGAAAATCAGCACATGATCCAGCGCTTCGTGACGCTTGCAGGCCGATTCCAGATAAATCGACAGCCGTTCCTTCATCGCCGGCTGACCGATATACTCATTCAGCCGTCCGGGCCGCAGACTGGCCTCAATACGCTCCTCCTCGGGCTGATGTGTCGCGCTGATCAGTCGGGTTTCGTCCATGACCGATCAGCCCTGGATCTTGCGTTTGAGAGCGGCCCGAATCAACTGCTCCGCGTTCAAGTCCGCAGCGGCCACGGCACGCACCATATTCAACGCTTCGGCCGACGAATAGCCCAGCGCCGTCAGCGCCGCACGCGCTTCACCAGCGGCATCGTTCGGCACCGCACTGCCACCGGATGCATCACTTTCCGGCAATCGCCCGCGCATTTCCAGAATCAGCCGCTCAGCCGTCTTTTTGCCTATTCCCGGCAGTCGGGTCAGGGCCTGGGCATCCCCGGCCTCGACCATCAGCGCAAAATCATCGCTGCTGACGCCGGAAAGAATGGTCAGCGCCAGCCGTGGCCCGACTCCGGAGACTTTCAGCAACTCGCGAAACAACGCCCGGTCCGAACGACGCATGAACCCGTAGAGCGTCTGCGAATCTTCACGAACAATCAACTGGGTCAGCAGCGTGACCGGCTGGCCGGTCTGCGGCAACTGGTCGAATACACTTAAAGGGCACTCGACTTCGTAGCCGATTCCGCCAATATCGACCACGACCTGTGGCGGTTGACGATCGATGACCGTACCTTTGAGCTGGGCAATCATCGCAGTACCACCCCGGCCGGCAGGCGCGCATTGGTCTGGCTGATGTGATGGTGGCACAGTGCCACGGCCAGTGCGTCGGCCGCATCCTCGCCCATGCGCGCATCGGTTTTCAGCAATATTCGGGTCATGTGCTGCACCTGCTCCTTGGCCGCACCGCCCCGACCGACGATCGCCTGCTTGATCGCGCGCGGCGCGTACTCGTAAACCTCCAGACCGGCGGCCACGGCCGCACAGATGGCGGCCCCGCGCGCCTGGCCCAGCTTGATCGCCGCCTGCGCGTTGCGACTCATGAAAACGGTTTCAACAGCGGCAATGTCGGGGCGAAATTCGGCGATGATGGCTGCCAGGCGCTCAAAGATCAGGCCCAGGCGCTCGGGCATGGGGCCTCCGCCCAGGCGCACCGACTCGGCGTGAATCAGTCGCTCACCCTCGATGATACCAACACCGGTAATGCGCGAACCCGGATCCAGGCCGAGAATACGCATCAGTCATCAAAGGCTTCGGCGGGAATATCGGCGTTGGACCAGACATCCTGGGTATCGTCGAGATCTTCGAGCACATCGAGAAACTTCAGCAACTGCTGACCGGTAGCAACGTCCACAGCAACCAGAACGTCGGCACGCTGGGTGATCTCGGCTTCTTCCGGTTCCAGGTTTGCCTGCTTGAGCCCATCGCGAACAGCTTCGAAGTCTTCTGCCGCACACAGCACCTCGATACTGCCATCATCGTCGGTGACGATATCTTCGGCGCCCAGTTCCAGCGCGGCCTCCATGACCAACTCTTCACTGGTGCCCGGCGCAAACGTGATCACGCCCTTCTTTTCGAACATATAGGCCACCGAGCCGTCGGTGCCCAGATTGCCGCCGTGCTTGGAAAACGCGTGGCGCACGGCCGCGACCGTGCGATTACGGTTATCGGTCACACAATCGACCATCACCGCCACGCCACCCGGCGCATAGCCTTCGTAGCGCAGCTCTTCGTAGTTGACACCTTCAAGATCGCCGGTTGCCTTCTTGATCGCCCGCTCGATATTGTCCTTGGGCACATTGGCGGCATTGGCCTTGTCCCAGGCCAGGCGCAGGCGCGGATTGGCATCCGGATCACCGCCGCCTTCACGCGCGGCCACGGTGATTTCGCGCACCAGACGGGTGAAAATCTTGCCTCGCTTGGCATCCTGTGCCTTCTTGCGATGCTGAATATTGGCCCATTTGCTGTGACCGGCCATGCGGGTGATGCCTCCATTGTTGTCGTTGCGGTGATTTTAACCGAACGTCCGAAGAGGCACGGAGGGAATGTGAAACAAGGATCAAGGGGAAAGGGGAAAGGGGAAAGGGGAAAAGGGGAAAAGGGGAAAAGGGGAAAAGGGGAAAAGGGGTGAAGGGGTGAAGG
>CAZFYM010000006.1:0-45239 GCA_964523755.1 uncultured Wenzhouxiangella sp.
TGTAAGACCATGATGGAGCAGTGTTTTTGCAAAATAGGCGGTAAACTCGGGCTAGCGGTTGAGCAAAGTCCTGCCAGTATTCTGATTACCGATACCCAGCCCCGTATTGAGTATGTCAATAATGCCTTGCTGGAGACTACCGGTTATCGTCGCGATGAGCTGATCGGACAAAACCCCGCGGTATTCGCCTCCGGCCGAACACCAAAGACAACCTACGCGAAGCTATGGTCGACACTGGCCAGAGGACATATCTGGCGCGGTGAGCTGCTTAATCGCCGCAAAGACGGCAGTGAGGTCATCGAATCCGCCGTTCTGGCACCGATCCGCCAGCCAGATGGCAAAATCACCCACTATGTGGGCATCAAACAGAATATTACCGCGCAGCGTGAATCCGAGGCCATGATTGAGCGATTGGCCTATTACGACAGTCTGACTGACCTGCCCAACCGCGCCTTGATGTTGAAACATCTTGGCGAAGTTGCCAACAGATCATCAGACCAGCGCAGCTATGCGGCTTTGATGATCCTCGACCTGGACGGGTTCAAATTCTTCAACGATGTGCAGGGCTTTGAGGCCGGTGACCTCTTGCTCAAAGGCATCGCCAACCGACTCATCCAAAATCTACCAGAAGCCGAATCAACGGCGCGAATTGCCGGCGATCAGTTTTCCGTAATCCTCTCCGACCTGGGCGTGAACGAACAGCAGGCACTGGTTCAGGTACGACAGCTGGCGGAGTCGATGCTCAACCAACTTGAACAGCCGCATCAGATCGACCCTGAAATACCCGGGCTGCGAATCTCCACCAGCATGGGGATTTGCCTGTTCGAACCGAGCCAGCAAAAGCCGGATGTCGTGCTCAACCGGGCCGAGATCGCACTGCAGAATGCCAAACAGAGCGGTCGTAATCAGTTGCTGTTTTTCAGCCCACAGATGCAGGCTGCCGCCGAGGCCCGCTCAGCGCTGGAATCGGGTCTGCGCGATGCCATCGCCAACCGGGAATTAAGCCTGGATTTGCAATCCCAGTATCGTAGCGACGGCAAGTTGATAGGTGCCGAAGCACTGCTGCGCTGGCAGCAAGCCGACGGACGGCGCATCTCTCCTGGCGAATTCATTCCGCTGGCCGAGCAGACCGGCTTGATCGTACCGATCGGTCACTGGGTGCTGGAACGGGCCTGCCGGTTGCTCAAGAGCTGGGAAAGCGATGAGGCGACACAAGATCTGATCCTGGCCATCAATATCAGCGCCCGCCAGTTTCACCAGCCCGACTTTGTCGCGCGAATCGAACAGCATCTCAAAGACAGCGGGGCAAACCCCACCCGGCTCAAACTGGAGCTGACCGAAAGCGTCGTGCTCGATGATATTGCCCATACGCGACAGCGCATGCGCGAGATACAAAAGCTTGGACTATCGCTGTCGCTGGATGACTTCGGGACCGGCTACTCCTCGTTGTCCTACCTGCAGAACCTGCCCTTCGACCAACTGAAAATCGACCAGTCCTTTGTTTCAAGCATGAGCGAAAATTCCAGCAATCAGGCGATCGTCAAAGCCATTCTTGCGATGGGACAGGCGCTGGACCTGGACATCATCGCCGAAGGCGTGGAGACCCGTGAACAGTTCAATTTCCTCCAGTGTGAGGGCTGTCATGGCTTTCAGGGCTATTGGTTTGCGCGCCCGACGGCCATTGAACAATGGCAAGCCAATAATCACGCGGCAGCATCAGCCGGTATTCTGTAATCCCTGGGCAATGCCGTGCACGCTGGCGATCAGGGCCTGTTCCAGTGCCTCATCCTTGCGTTCGCCAGCGCGCCAACGAGCGAGCAGATCCAGCTGGGCATAGCTCATCGGGTCAACGTACGGGTTTCTGAGCAGGATCGAGCGCTTCAGGATCGGATCCTTGTCGAGCAAGGCATCCTGACCCTTGAGCTGGCAGATCATCTGCCGGGTGCGCTCGAACTCTTCGCGAATCAGTGGAAAATAACGCTGGCCCAGTTCGCCGGCCAGGTCGGCGTAGTGTTCGGCAATGCTCATATCGGCCTTGGCCATGGCCATTTCGGCGTCTTCCAGCAGGTTGGCCAGAAACAGCCAGTCTGTCGCCATCTCCTTCAGTGCACTCTCGCCGATTTCTTCGGCGAGTCGGGTCAGGCCGCTGCCCAGGCCATACCAGCCGGGCAAAGCGTGCCGACTCTGGCCCCAGGCAAACACCCAGGGTATGGCGCGCAGGCCCGAAATACCGGATTTCCTGGCCCGTGAGGCCGGGCGCGATCCGATTCGCATGCGCTCGATCACGTCAATTGGCGTGGCCGATCGGAAATAGTCGGAGAAGGCGTCATCGCCGTACACCAGGTCTCGATACGAGGAGCGTGCTAACTCGGTCAGGCGGGCCATCCACTGATGCCACTGGCTGTGATCACGCCGGGCAGCGGCCGTATCCAGGCTGGCCTGAATAACCGCTCCCACCGTCTGTTCCAGGTTTCTGATGGCAATGGCGCGCATGGAATACTTGCGGTGAATGACCTCGCCCTGCTCGGTCATGCGTAAGCGACCGGCAACCGAACCCGGCGGTGAAGCCAGCACAGCGCGATGAGTCTTGCCACCGCCGCGACCCACGGTACCACCCCGGCCGTGAAAAAACGTGACTCGCACACACTGCTCGCGGAACAAGGCGACCAGCTTGCGTTGGGCGTCCTGCAGCGACCAGCGTGAAGCGACCATGCCGCCGTCCTTGTTGCTGTCGGAATAGCCCAGCATGATCATTTGCCGATTGTTACGCAGCTTGATCAAGTCGCGCCACAGCGGCAGTTCCAGCAGACCGGACATCACTCCTTCGGCTGCCTTGAGATCATCGACGGTTTCAAACAGCGGCACCAGGTCCAGCCGCCCATCCTCAACACCTGCGGCCCTGGCCATCAGCCAAGCGGCCAGCACGTCGTCGGCATTGCGACTCATGCTGACAATCAGGGTGGAAATGGCACCGCTGCCAAAGCGCTGATGCGCAGTCGCTGCAGCCCTTAACAAGTTCAGTACGGGGTGATCATCCTCGACCAGCGCGTGAGACTTCGACAGGATCTCGATCAATCGGGCCGTGCGCTCATCGGCCGGGCGCTCGGGCCAGGCGGCATCATCGAGCTGACGGGAAACGGCTTCGTGGAGGTCACCGGAGTCGATGCGCAAATCCAGGGCGGCCAAGTGGAATCCGAACATGTCAACCCGGCGACGCAGACGCTGGACCGGAAACAAACCGGCCCGGGTGCCGCGATGCTCGGCCAGGCTGCCAATGATGCGCTGCAGATCCGAGCACAACTCGTCCGGGCCGGCATAGGCATTGACACCTTCGGCCAGGGTATCGGCCAGGCGTTGATCGACCAGGTACAGAAACACCCGATAAGGCATATCGGCATGGCGCAGCGGGATCGCCTCGGCAACCGCCGGCATTTGCTGTCGGTAGGCCGCAATCCGCTGGCTCAGATCCTGGTCGATCCCAACCCGACCATCAGTCTGGCTTAACAGGCGATTGAGCTTGGCAATCTCGCGCCGGTAGTTGCCAATCACCTGGCGGCGCTGTTCAGCCAAGGTATCGAGCACGGTGTCGGCGTTGACATTGGGATTGCCGTCCATATCACCGCCGACCCAGGAGCCAAAGCGCAAAACGGTTGGCAGGTCGCCCGGCCAGGTCTCGACGCCGAACGCGGTGGTGACCGCTTCGGCCAGGTGTTCATGAAACACCGGAGCAATCCGATAGAGCACATTGGCCAGGTAGAAGTGGGCATGCTCAGCCTCGTCGGCCACGGTTGGGCGTTGTTGCGACTGCTCGGCGGTCTGCCAGGCAATGGTCTGTTCCATCCGGACGCGATCAATCAGTCGATTGACCTCGTTGGCCGGCAATCCGGGATCGAGTCGCTGAACCAGATAACGCGCCATACGCTGCTCTTTTTCCAGCACCGAACGCCGGGTTGCCTCGGTGGGGTGGGCGGTAAAAACCGGCTCGATCAGTAGTTCATCGAACAGCTCGCGAACCGCTTCCCAGCCGGTGCCGGCCTCGCGCAGACGCGAAAACACATCGGCCAGACTTTCTGGCTGGATACCGGCACCCTCGGCCTGGTACTCGCGGCGACGGCGGATGCGGTGGACCTGCTCGGCCAGATTGACCATGCGAAACCAGGCCGAGAAGCCGCGCACGAAGTCGCTCGCAACCGCCGGGTCGTCAATGCGGCAAAGGTCGAGCAGGTCTGCGGTTGTACCCTGCCCTGTACGCCGGTCAATGGCCGCTGACCGGGCATCCTCGACACGCTGGAACAGTGTTTCGCCGCATTGCTCACGCAACAGCTCACCAACCAGGGCACCCAGCAGGCTGACATCTTCGCGCAGCGGTTCGTGACGAGGGGGGAAATCGATCTGGTCTCGTTTCATTTTTCTTGGTTCTGACAGCTCAGGAACGCCTACATGGTAGCGCAGGCGGGTGAACCGTCATGTTGGATAGACTCCTTTGCACACGCTATGCCTCGGTCGTGAGGCACTTGCTCAAGAGACGGGTTTGCCAAAATCTGCGGCTTTTGAGGTCAATCGTCGCTGCCGACGGCGCGGCGGATTTCGAGACTCAGGTTGTCGAGCTCGCGGCGCTTGAGCAATCGCTGCCGCACCATCATGTGCAGCCGAAAGCTGGCGGTGGCCCGGCAAAAATCGTCAAACAAGGCGGACTGCTCGCGGCGGCGTTCATCAGTCAATGCGAAAACGCGGCGCTGACGCTCGGCAATACTGAGCGATTCATCCAGGCTGATCCGCAAAAGCCGCGCCAGGGTTTCCTCGGCAAAGCGCTGCCGGGCCCGCTCACGCAGACTCACAAATTCGCGCCAGTCGCGATCGGTCATGATCACTGGACCTTCCCACCCTTAATCCGACCGTACAGACTACGCCGGTCAAGGCCGTTGCGGCAAGCTTCGCCCGACAACAAATCGCAACGAATTGCAGTTATGTGATAGGCATCACAATAACGATACTCAGGGGTTCTCGCGAGCAATCGACCCATGAATGCTTGCAGCCCGCATTAAAGCCGCTGAGCCATACCACGGTTTGAGTTCCATCACCAGGCGACCAGCCTGCACTGCCGGGTCAGCCTCGGTCAACTGGCGAGCTTCTTCCTGGGTATCGACGGCAAAAACAAAAATTCCGCGCAGCTCGCCGCCATCCAGAAATGGCCCGGCCAACACCAGGTGACCGTCTTCAGCCATCCGGCGCATATGATTCATGTGTCCTCGCTGAATATCCGCAATGGCTTCCGGGTCCAGATCGGACGAAGGACCCGCCCGCAAAAATGCCATCACGTAGCGGCGCATGCCGTAGTCATCCGCGCCCAGTTCGGCCGCCAGCTCGGCATCGAAGGCGGCGGGCTCGGATTGATGGGCCAAGTTCTGGTCCGAATCATCTGCGGACTGGGCCGAAAACCCTGCGGAGCAAACAAGCACTAAACCTGAAATGATAAAACGCAACATCATGGCACTTCTCCCTCGGTTACTGGTTACTGGTCATCAGCCACAATGATATGCCGGCTGAGCTACCATAATCCAATGACCGTTTTATCAGGTTCCGACCGACCACGCTATCTGCCGCCTGAAAACGAGCTGGACGAGAAGTTCACGCTGGCTGGCGGCCCGGGCGGGCAACATGTCAATCGCACCGAAACGGCCGTTCAGCTCAAATATGCTGTCTGGCAATCGGACTTTCTCAGCGGCCCGGTCAAGGCGCGCCTGATCAAGCTGGCCGGTAGCCGGGCCGATGGTGAGGGGGTCATCACGATCGAAGCCAGAAGCCATCGCAGTCAGTTGCGCAACCGCGAAGAAGCCCGCGAGCGCCTGGCCGAACTGATCGAAAAAGCACACTACCAGCCGCGCAAGCGCATCGCTACCCGTCCCTCGCGCTCGGCCAAGAAAAAGCGCCTGAAAGCCAAGCGCCATCGCGGTGATATCAAGCAAAAGCGCGGCAAGCCTGACATGGACGAGTGAATCTCGATGAAAGCCTTAAGGCTCTGTTCCGGTCTGTGTTGCCATCCAATTCAAGCGACAAAGGAGAAACCATGACATCCATATACAAGATCAATCATCCTGCTCCCACCCTGGACAATGCCAGTGACGCCGCCCGGCCATTGCTGGAAAGTGCGCAAAAGGCGCTGGGCTTCGTACCCGAGATGTACCACCATATGGCCAAGGTGCCGGGCCTGTTGAGCACTTACATGCATGGCTACGAGCAATTTCGCAAGAATTCCGGCATGAAGCCGGCCGAACAGGAAGTGATCTTTTTGACCATCAGTCGCGAAAATGGCTGTGGTTACTGCATGGGTGCCCATTCGATGCTGGCCGACAAGGTATCCGGTGTACCGCAAGACACACTCAAGGCGCTGCGTGAAGGCACCGAGATTCCAGACGAAAGACTGGCTGCACTCAGCCATTTCACCCGTGTGATGTTCCAGACCCGGGGCAAGCCCGCCCCGGACGATGTTCAGAACTTTCTCGACGCCGGTTTTGATGAAGCTCACATCATGCAGATCGTCCTGGCCCTGGCGGTCAAGACACTGAGCAACTATTCCAATCATGTCAACCAGCCCGAGCTTGATCAGGCTTTCAGCGGGCACCAATGGGAAGGCTGAGTGAGGCGAATGGATGAGTGACCGGGTTGGCCACTATGTGATGTATGGCGCTGAATATTCGCTTTACTCGGGTAAATTGCGCAGCTATCTGCGCAAAAAAGGCATCCCGTTTGTCGAAAAATCACCGTCCATTCTGACTTACAAGCGCTGTCAATTGGTGATTTTGGTCTTATCGGGCCACTCTACGCTCACCTGTATCGCGACCCGTACCCCGGCCAGCTCATGCGCGATCAGGCACCAGCAGTGGCCGGGTGGGTAGAACACATGATGCGGTCTGTACTCGCGTTGCCAGTCCTCACGTAGGGTGAAGCTACGCTCCGGGCTTCCAGCTCCGAAAATATATGCAACGTTGGGGTAAATGAAGGCCGCGAACAAGGAAACTCGCGTGTTCAACGCCGAGGCATTAGACTACTCTTAAAATCACTCATGGAAAAATCATATGCAAATCCCAAGCTGCAAGACCCTGATCCTGACAGGCCTGATGATTGTCGGCTCACTTTTTTCGAACACTGGACTCAGCGCTATCGATGAGGGTGTGCTGGCCGAACACGGCGAACGCGAGATTGTCCAGCTTCATCAGTTCTTTCAGGACTGGTACCGCGGAAGCGAGGAGGTCGAATTCGAACGCTTTGATCAGGTGCTGGCAGACGGTTTCGTTATCATCATGCCTGACGGGCGCATTCTCAACCGCGAAGCCATCGTTGAGGCAGTGCGCAGCCAGTACAACTCAGATGGCCAGGCTACGCTTGAGATTCGTAACGTCAAACTGCACAAGAGCCATGGCAACACGGCAATCTTCACCTATGAGGAATGGCAGTCTCGTCAGGGTGAGCCGACACGCGGCCGCCTGAGCAGCGTGGTATTTGCGGCCGACGATCAGGTCCCTAACGGTCTGCTCTGGCTGCATGTCCATGAAACCTGGCTTTCTGAATCCGTGGCACAGGCAACCCAACCGGAAAGAGAAAAAAACCCGTTCGACAGCGACATCCTGGTTGACACCTTCGGATACGGACCCGACACACCATCACTGGTCAATTACGATGAACTCTACCAGGGCTGTCCCCAACGTGACTGCATTCCTTCCATAGACGACCCGAAATACGTCGCTGCCGATGACGCTGACTTCCTTGGCGAAGATGAATTGATTATGGGTGTGAATATCAACGGCGAACAACGTGCTTATCCGGCCCGGATCATGGATTACCATGAAATCGTCAACGACACGATTGCCGGTCAGCCGATTGCCGTGACCTGGTGCCCGCTGTGCGGCTCCGGTGTGGCGTTCGACCCCCGGATTGATGGCGAGATTGCCGAGTTTGGCGTAGCCGGCGTTTTACATGATTCCGATTTGGTCATGTACGATCGCACCACCAATTCCCTGTGGCAGCAGATCACCGGCCAGGCCATCATGGGGCCGCGCATGGGTGATCGACTAAAAGTCCTGCCGATGGCCATGACCGACTGGAAAACCTGGCGTCAGGCCCACCCCAACACTCTGGTCCTGTCGACCGATACCGGCACAGATCGGGACTATGGCGACTCCAGACGTTATGATCAATACGATCAGGCTGACCGACTGGCCTTCCCGGTATCCCAGCGCGACCTGACCATACATCCCAAGTCGGTGGTTTTCGGATTCGAGATCGGACAGTACAAGCTGGCGGTATTCGAGAGCCGTCTTGAACAAGACCAGCCGATTGAATACAAACTGGGCGAAAAATCACTGCGGATCGAGCAGTTGCCCGATGCTTCAGTACAGGCGACGGATGAAGCAGGCAACACCTATTCTTCAATGCGCCTGTTCTGGTTCGCCTGGTACAATTTTCATCCTGAAACCGAACGAGTCAGATAGAAATCAGGCCGTCACACTCTTGGTTCCGGACGGGAATCACACACGGAGGAATCTTTACAATGCCAGATACAAACAAACTGCAACTACCGCTATTCCTGCTCCGCCTGGGCGTGTTTATCGTCATGGCCATGTGGTCGCTGGACAAACTGCTCCAGCCAGGCCATGCTGCAGCCATTTTTGAAAACTTCTACTTTATTTCAGGAATGGGAACAGAGATTCTGATGACGATAGGGATCGCACAACTGGCCATTGAAATCGCCTTTCTGCTTGGCCTGTGGAAGTTCTGGACCTATGGCTTCGTAATGATCACCCACACCATCTCGACCCTGTCCTCGTGGCAGCAATACCTGGATCCATTCAACAACATGCTGTTCCTGGCCGCGATTCCGATGCTGGCAGCCTGCATTGCACTGTTCCTGTTGCGCGAAGAGGACCGATTGCTGACAATCTAATTCGCTCAAGTCCATCCAATTCCGGGCTTCTGAGCCAGAAACGGGTCTGGTATGCTTCATGATCAATTCAGCAACATCGCTCGAGGAATTCGCATGCACCTACCCAACTGGCTCCCGAATGGTCGTCGCGCCATGTCTGCAGCGATCATCGGTCTCTTACTGACCACAGCAATGTCTTCCCTGGCCCAGGAAACCCATCGCCCCATTCTGCTCGGCAAGCACTGGGTGGCGGTGACCGGCAAACCGCAGGGTGCAACCGCCGGCGCGATGATGTTTCAGCAAGGCGGCAACGCGGTGGACGCGGCGGCGGCCATGCTGGCGGCAACGGCGACGATGTGGGATGTGCTCGGTTGGGGCGGCGAGACTCAAGCGCTGATTTACAACCCGCATACCCGTCAAGTGCTGGGGATCAACGCGCTGGGTGTGGCACCGACCGGGGCGACACCCGAATTTTTCCGTGATCAGGGCATGTTGTACCCGCCGGAATTCGGTCCGCTGGCTGCGACCACGCCGGGAACGCCGGGTGGCTTGATGGTGATGGTTGCCGAGTACGGCAATCTCAGCCTGGCCCAGGTACTGGCCCCGGCCATCCAGTTGACCGAAGGTTATCCGCTGGAGGCATCTCAGGCGGCCAATATCGAGCGTCGACGGGAGATTCTTGAGCAATGGCCGGACTCACGCCGAGTGTTTCTACCGCACTACGATCCCGACAATTCCGACCAGCGCGCGGCACCCGCGCCGGGCGAGATTTTTCGTCAACCGGATCTCAAAGCCATGCTGGAAAAGCTGGTTGAGGCCGAAGCCGCAGCCCTTGCCGATGGCAAGACCCGCAAGCAAGCCATATATGCCGCCAACGACCGCTTCTATCGCGGTGATATCGCCGAGGAAATCGTCCGCGCCACGCGCGCGCATGGCGGGCTGTTTACCGCCGAGGATCTGGCCAACTGGGAAGTGCTGATCGAAGAGCCGGTGACCACCAACTATCACGGCGTTGATGTGTACAAGCTCACGACCTGGACCCAGGGACCGGTGCTGTTACAGACTTTGAATATCCTCGAAGGCTTTGATCTGAAAGCCATGGGCTACAACTCCACCCGCTATGTTCATACCCTCTACCAGGCCATGAATCTGGCCTTTGCCGACCGCGATTTCTACTATGGTGACCCGTATTTTCCGCCGGCCGAGCCGGTGGCCGGACTGTTGTCCAAAGAATACGCAGCTCAGCGTCGTGAACTGATTTCCTTCGATCACATGATCGACGATCTCAAGCCCGGCGACCCCTACCCGTTCCAGGGTGAGAGCAATCCTTTTGGCGAGCTTTTGCAGCAATGGACGCCCAACCCGCCGGATGCCGAAGCCATGGGCGTGGACGGCTTTCAGCAAGCCAATCGCATGAGCCAGCGTGAAGGGTTTCTGGCCGGCACAACGTCAATCCAGGCTGCCGATGCCGAGGGTTGGGTGGTGTCAGTCACCCCATCGGGCGGCTGGATTCCGGCGTTTATTGCCGGAAATTCCGGCGTGGGATTAAGCCAGCGCATGCAAAGTTTTGTGCTCGATAAACAGCTCAATCCCTATAATGTGGTCGAACCAGGCAAGCGACCGCGCGTGACCCTGACCCCGAGCCTGGCGCTGAAAGACGGAAGACCGTTGATGGCTTTCTCCGTCCAGGGGGGCGACAGCCAGGACCAGAATCTGTTGCAGTTTTTCCTGAACATGATCGAATGGGACATGAACGTGCAGCAGGCCGCTGACGGTCGCGGGCATATCCAGAGTTTCAACATGCAAAGTTCGTTCGGTGCTCACCAGGCCGAACCGGGCAAGATTCAGGTCAGCCCAATGGTGTCGACCTACACGCGTTCGGAACTTGCGAAAATGGGCTATGAGGTCGAACTGGTCGATCGCACCTACAATCCGACCACCGCCATCTGGTTCGATCATGAACACGGCGCCATGCATGGCGCGGCCAGCGACTACGGCGAGGACTACGGGATTGCCTGGTAACCCCGTCCAAATACAATCCAACACCGAGGGAACTCATGAAAAGCTCACTTGCTGCCCTGCTGCTGGCTCCGACGCTCATGCTTGCCGGCTGTCAGAATCAGAACGATACCTCATCCAGTTCATCCGAGCCCCAGTCGGAACCCACAGCCGAAATCATGCAGTCGGGCAAAACAGCCGACCGTATCCTGACCGGCGGCAAGGTCATTACCGTCGATGGTGACCAGCCCGAGGCTGAAGCCGTCGCCGTGAAAGACGGGCGCATTCTGGCCGTCGGCAGTGCCGAAGACATGGCGGCATTGACCGGGCCCGATACCGACGTTATCCACCTGGACGGAAAAGTTGTCCTGCCCGGCTTTATCGAGGGTCATGGCCATTTTCTTGGGCTGGGCCAGGCGCTGATGATTCTTGACCTTCAGCCGACCCGCTCGTTCGATGACATTGTAGGGCTGGTCGCCGAGGCGGCCGAGCAGGCCGAACCCGGCGAGTGGATTCTCGGCCGCGGCTGGCACCAGGAACGTTGGAGCCCGTCCGAGGAACCGACCTATGACGGCGTACCGCATCATCGCGCCTTGAGTACGGTCAGTCCGCAAAACCCGGTTGTACTGTTCCACGCCAGCGGTCACGCGGCCTATGCCAATGCCGCAGCCCTTGAGCTGGCGGGCATCGACGACGCGACACCCGATCCCGAAGGCGGCACTATCGTGCGCGACGAGCAGGGTCAAGCAACCGGCTTCCTACGTCAGGCCGCGCAGGTGCCCGTGCGCGCCAGGCTGGAAGAAGCACAAAACGCACTAAGTGAGGCGCAGCGCCAGGCCCGCTTCGAACGCCAGGTCGAACTGGCTGGCCAGGAAGCCCTGCGGCACGGCATCACCAGCTTCCATGACATGGGTACGAATTTTGCCGATATTGGTCGCCTGAAAGCGCTGGCCGAGGCGGGTCGGCTGCCGGTGCGACTGCATATTGCCGTGCGTCACGAGACCAACGAAGACTTGCGCCAACACCTGGCCGACTACCGCATGATCGGCCACGGTGACGGTTTTCTGACCGTGCGCGCTCTCAAGCGCAATATTGACGGTGCATTGGGTACCCACGGTGCCTGGCTGCTTGACCCCTATTCCGACAAGCCTGATACCTCCGGCCTGCCGCAGACCTCGCTGGAGAATCTGCGGGAAACGGCCGAGATTGCGCTGGAGTACGGGTTTCAGCTCAATACGCATGCGATCGGTGATCGCGGCAACCGTGAAGTCCTGGATCTGTATGCCGATCTGCTGGGCTCGCGCCCTGATAATGACTTGCGCTGGCGCATCGAACATGCCCAGACCCTACATCCGGATGAAGTCCCGCGCTTCGCGGAGCTAGGCGTAATCGCGTCCATGCAGGGCGTGCACGCCACCTCCGACGGCCCCTGGGTTCCGCAGCGACTGGGCCAGGAACGGGCCCGGCAACGTGCCTATGTCTGGCGGGCCCTGCTCGATGCCGGAGCCACGATTTGCAACGGCACCGACGTGCCGGTGGAGTCGATTTCGCCCATCGCCTCCTACGCTTCCTCGGTGACCCGGCATATGGCCAATGGCGAACGCTTTTTCCCTGAACAAGCCATGAGCCGGATGGAAGCGCTTGCGTCTTACACCATCGGCTGTGCTGAGGCCGTGTTCGATGAGAACGAGCTTGGCAGCATCACGCCGGGCAAACGCGCTGACCTGATAATGCTCAATGCCGACATCCTGACCGTGGCCGATGATCAACTGGACGATATCGAGGTTTTGATGACGATGGTCGGGGGCGAGATTCGCTATCAGCAATAATTTCTCCAGGCACCAGTTCACCAGAGAGTGGGCGGTCGGTGCTAATTCAACAATCAAAAGGACGCAGTCATGAAACTTGATCAACTACTGGAAATCGGCGCCAAGGCGTTTCAGTCATCGGCTGGTCAGCAGGCCGCCAAGTCGCTGCCACTGGACAAAATCATGACGGCGCTGGCATTGCTGATGCCCGGCAAGGGCAGCAATGTCGATCTGGGCGCACTGATCGGCAAGATGCAGGGTGGCGGACTGGCCAGCTTGGCCCAGTCCTGGCTTGGTGATGGCGGCAACGCAGGTATCGATGCCGGCCAGCTTGTGTCGATGTTCGGCAGCGATCAGATCAGTCGATTTGCTGAGCAGCTCGGGCTGGATCAAAATACCGCATTGGAAGGCTTGAAAGGTGCCGTGCCGGAAATGGTCGACAAGGCCTCCAGCGGCGGTACCCTGGAATCACTGGGCGGTGCAGTCGGCTTGATGAGCATGGCCGGAAAACTTTTCGGTCGCTGAGGTTTCTACGCGCTGAACCAGAAATTCGAAGCCACGGTGATCCGTTCCCGCTCGCCCTGATAGGGCGTGACTTCATGCATCAGCCAGGACGGAAAGATGACCAACTGTCCAGGCTCCAGCCGGTAGTTGATGGACCCGTGATTGAATGGTCGGTTCAGGTGCATGTTGCCTGGATCCAGGAATACACTGCCGGCCGGTTTGACATCGCCAAACCGCAGTATGCCGCTATCCGGATGGTCGGACTTGTCGGCGTCGCCACCATCGACACAATAGACGCTGGACCATGAGGCCATGGGGTGGTTATGCCCGGAAGCATAGCCGCCGGTTCGGGTAATGTGAAACCAGGTGTGGTTGTGAACCCGCAATCGGGCCATCTGCGCGTCGTCGTAGCCATTGAGCGCCTTGACCGCCTGGACCAGATTGGAAATCACGAACTGACGCAGTTCCTGCACACACGGGTCGGTCCAGGCAAAGAACTGAAAGTGGCTCTCAAAGACCCGATGCTTGAGTGTCGGTACAGGCGTCGTCGGTTCGATGTCCGGTCCTTCCCGTTCCAGCATCAAATCACGCAATGCGCGGTTCAGATCAGCCGGATCCGGATGACGAGTTTCAATCATCGGAACGGCGAAATTGGGAGTGATATTCAAACGGCTTTCCAATGACCCGCGGACCAGTGGTCCGCGGGTTGGGTTTATCAACGCTTTTTTAAGTCAATCGCATCAGAAGTCGAAATTGATCCGACCGTAGAAGAAGCGGCCTGGAATCCGATGTTGAGTTGCATCGAAGCTGTTGGCAAAGGCCGCCATTGAAACCGGTGGATCCTTGTCGAACAGATTATCAATGCCGAGCGTGAACCGAGTATTGAACTGATCAAACTGTTCAAGACGATAGCTGGCCTGAATATCGTGATACGTTACCGAACCAATGTCATTGGTCGGGTTGGACGGATCAGGATTAGTACAAAGGCCCAGTGAACTGAAGGTCGGCACCAGCCCATCGGAGCAACTTTCACGGAAGCCATCGACATACTGAATACTCCAGAGCGCATCCCATGAACCATATTCCCAGGTTATATCCAGCGTTTGGCGCCACTCGGGGAAACTGCGATCAGGCTGTCCGGGCAACAATGTCCCGACCAGATCACGAACCTCCTCCGGTGCGCTGGCATCGGAGAAATCCGGAACGGACTCTTCAAACTTATCCAGGTAAGAGGCATTCCAGACACCCGTAAAGCGACCAATCGGAGTATCGGCCAGCGCGTAGCTGACGGTGAAATCCACACCGGCAACATCGGTGCTACCAATATTGACCTGGGTATCCAGCAGGCGGGAGACCTCACCCGACACCGAACGATCAATCAGATCGCACAAGCGCAACGACTGGGCGCAGGCATCAAGGATACTTTGAGCCCCGATTGAGGTGATGGTGTTGTCCAGTTCGATTTCATAGTAATCGACAGATACTGCCAGTCCTCGCACGAAATCCGGACTCCAGACCGCTCCTACAGTGAATGAGTCGGAGGTCTCGGGCTCCAGGTCCGGGTTGCCACCGCGGGTAATGCGAATCTGCGGGTTGATCTGCTCAAAGCTGCCGTCAGCCGGCACGCCCTGCGAGATACAGTTATTGATAACGGTTTGCGAAGCACCACCCACCAGGAAGTTGGAACATGGGTCATTGAGCTGCGGATCGGCAACACCCAGACCACCGAACAGATCCTGCACACCCGGTGCCCGGAAACCTTCGGCAAAACTGGCGCGCACCAACAGATCGCGCACCGGACGCCAACGCAATCCGACGCGAGTCGTGGTTTCCGAACCGAACTGGTCGAAATCGGAATTACGGACCGAACCGCTGAGTTCCAGCAGATCAGCACCCGGCACACCAGCCAGCAACGGCACCGACAGCTCGGCATACCAGGCCTCGAGATTCAGACGACCCGAAGTCGGTGCTCTGATTCCACCACTGACGCTGGCCGCACCCGACCCGGCGGCACTGATGGAGTCCGGCGTATCAGAAGCAAACTCGCGGCGCTTCTCAAAGCCGGCGGCAAACGCCAGTGGTCCTGCTGGCAATTGCATGATCTCGCCGGTAATATTGGCCAGCCAGTTAACCATACGCTGTTCGTTTCTCTCGACCGCTGTGAAGGTCACAAAGTCGATCATCTCCGGTGTGATCGAACCGCCACTGCCGGGCACATCGCCGGTACCCAGCTGGCCGCCGAAGATATTGAACGGCACACACTCGCCAGTGCACTGATCCAGCGGTCCCAGCGCCAATGCCAGGCGATCATGATTGACCAGATTTTCAATCGACTGGGTTCGCTTGGACTCGGAAAACGTATAGGAAACATCCCAATCGAAGCGACGATCAGCGACCGAGAACTCGCCCTCCAGTCCACCGGTCCAGCGCCAGGTGTCAACATCTGACTGGTAGTTGCGTGTCCCTGCTTCGATAAAGCGACGTCCAATCAGGATCAGGTTGGAATTCGGATCGAGATCAAAGCCAAAGGGATTGAACGGGTTTTCTGCCGACACGCCCACATTCAAAGGCAGAATTCCGGCCGAGCCCAGAAACAGCGGAACCGGAGATTGAAGCTGGACAGACTCGCGATTATTAAACAAGGCCTCGGTAAAGAATCGCAGTTGCGGCGAGAATTCATGCGTGGCATTGATGAACAGCGAAGTCTGTTGCAGCGGAATCTGGAGAAAATTATCCGGGGCAAAGTTAAAGCGGTCAACCGTACCATCAAACGGTCGAAAATCGTCCAGCGAGGTTCCGCTTGCCCCTTCCCGCCGGGTCAAATCGACAGTCTGCCCGGTATTCGGGTCAGTCACAATGAATCGACCCTCCGGAGTCGCCGAAGACCCGCGGCTAACCGGCCCACCGAACTCGTCAACGCCGAACCTCGGTACACGGGAAATGGCTCTGTCCGCGGCCATGATTTCATCTTGTTTGTTGTAACTCAGGCTCACCAGAATATTGCTACTCTCATCACCACGACCGATCGTAAGATTGTAAGCTTCCTCATCTCCATCGTTTTCATCAGTGATTCCATATTGCGCCGACGCCTGAGTGCCGATAAAGTTCTTGCGCGTAATGATATTGATAACACCCGCAATGGCATCTGAACCATAGAC
The DNA here is from genome assembly GCA_964523755.1 of uncultured Wenzhouxiangella sp. Taxonomy (GTDB): domain Bacteria; phylum Pseudomonadota; class Gammaproteobacteria; order Xanthomonadales; family Wenzhouxiangellaceae; genus Wenzhouxiangella. The sequence continues at coordinate 16,389 of CAZFYM010000006.1, forward strand.
TGAGGAAGCACCGCCGGTCAGAACCTCAATGCGCTCGACAGCGGATGCCGGAATGGTACTCAAATCAGCGCTATTGGATACGCCAGCCTGAGTCGTACCCTTGACCCAGCGCCGAGAGTTGACCAGAACCAGTGTCCGCTCCGGATTCAGGTTACGCAATGAAACGCGCTCGCCGCCATCACCACCCGAGTCCGGTGAATTGAAGGCGGTATTGATCGCTGAACCGGATGAGGTCAGCTCCTGTAGCAGATCGGCCAGACGAATATGACCGGAGCGTTCAATCTCCTCCCGGCCAATGACCAGTACCGGTGCAGGCCCTTCTGAATCCGTGCGCCTGATTCGCGTACCAGTCACCTGAATTCGATCAAGATTCGCCGATTCCGCCTCATCCTGAGCCGCGACGTTACCGGCAAGAAAGGCCGGAAACGCCGATGCAAAGGCGATGGCCATCAAACTAAGTTTGGGTTGCTCCTTGGACATACTATTGCTCTCCTCAACGTGGTTAACACCTGGCAACTGAAAATGCCAACAATCCCCTTAAAGACCTGCTTACCGTAAACCGAACGAACGGCAACCGCCGCGGCACCTGACTCCGTCCCGTGCCACGACTGAGCGGCACGCAAATTGGACTCGCTCAGAAATCAGAATACCTTACAACTTCAATGATCTACGGCCCTGAAAGGCTTTGCGTATGACGCTTTTGTGAATACTCCAAACCCGCTTAGCCTACACAGCGAAGCTCGGTGGCGCAAGTCAGTCGTTGGATTTTTTCGCGGCAGGTCAGAATTAGGGGTCGTCGAGGCCTGCCGTCGAAAACACGATGACTGATGTACAATCGGATCCGTTATTGATCCATCAGATTTATTGGAAACAATCAGCTGAATAAATTGACCCATCGACGATCAATCGGAATATCCATCGCGACGGCCATGACAGCCTGGCTCGGCCTGGCTGAGGCCGATGCGGCCGAACTGTTCGTGCGTGATGCCATCACCGGTATAGCATTGACCGGTCAGATCACCCTGCTCGAAATTGACGGTCCGATTCCCGCCAGCGTGGCTCACATTAATGCCTTGCTGGAAGACAGGCAGGCGCGCTCAGTCACGATCGGCGGCAGCGATAAACTGGTACTGGTTGGTCCCACCGCTGCAAGAGTGGAAGCGTCCGGCTATCGTCCACTGCACGCGGTGCTTCGTCCGAGCACAGAAAACCGAAGCTGGACCTTGATGCTGGATCCGATTGAGCCCCCGGTGATACCGGTTGCCGGCCAGCCGGATCGACTGATCATCAGTGGCTGGGTGTCTTCGGCTCCCCATTTCATGCCTGTCGCGGGTGCCCGGATCAATATCGCTGACGGCATGGCCGAGACCCTCAGTCAGGATGATGGGTATTTCGAAGTTGACATCGCCGCGCCAATGATCGTCAACGGTTTGCCGGTACCGTTGCAACTTCGAGTAACAAGTGACGATCATCCGGAATGGCACCACCCTGACCTGTTGCTCGGACCAGGCGGGTTTTCGCTGCCTGTGACACTGGGTGAAAGCTCGCCAGTGGCTGGCGCTCATCGCCAGTTGCGCCAGGACCCGGCCCGGCCAGAGGCCAGACCTAACCCACCTGTCAGCCTTGATACAGGCGGGCTGGCCGGCAACCCACCACCGGCAAGCATCACCGTTGGATTCGCCGATGCCAGTTGCAGCACCCGCTGCTGCACCGGTAACTGTCCACACAGCTGCACCTTCAGCCTGGAGGAATACACCCGGCGTGGCCTGCCCAAGGAGTGGATCGCATCCTGGGCCTTTGACGCGCTGGCCGCCGGTTCGGTGGCCTATCGCAGTTTCGGTGCCTGGCACGCAATCAATCCGCCACAGACAGCCTATGATATATGCAGTTCGGCCTGCTGCCAGGTCAACGAGCCAGGCACGCACAGCAATACCAACCTGGCCAGCGAAGCCACTTCGGGCCTGATGCTGATTCGCAATGGTGCCGTCTTTCGCTCAGAATACTCGGCCCAGAACAATTCCCTGCTCGGCGAGTTGAGTTGCAGCAATAGCGACTTGTCATGCGGCAACGGTGCGGTCGGCTCGCCGGCCACCGGCTGGCCCTGTCTCGCTGACCCGGTCGGCACCGACCGGGCCTGCTTTGGCCATGGCCGCGGCATGAGCCAATGGGGCAATCATTTCTGGACCCGGGAAGTTCCGCCGCAAAACTGGAAATGGCAGCTCAATCATTACTACAACGCCAGCGGCAATGGTTCCAATCTGCGCACCGCGACCATCTCTCAGGTGCTGGTGATTGACGCCGTTCGTGTGCTACCCGACCAGGCCGGTCCGGGCAATCGCGTCGTGCTGGAGCTGGACGTACGAAATCTGGCACCACAGTCACATGACCATGTGCTGATTGGCGCAAGCCTGCGCCAGCCACCTGGCCCGTTTATTGACGACCCAGCCAACGACCAGCCGGTCAACTTGCCACCAGGCCCATCCACCATCTCGCGCAATTTCGACATTCCGCCCGTGTTGAGCCTCGGCGCTTACGACGTCTACACCTCGCTGTTCATTGATGTCGATCAAGACTATACGATCAGTGGCAACGATCTGGCCCAACAGCTCCTGATTCTGCCTGATGCTCTTTTCATTGATTCGCATTTGTTCTTTGATCGATTCGAAGACGCGGGCCGATAGATTTGCCCTTTGCCCGCAAGCTATCCCCGCTCATTGCGGTCTGCTACCTCAACAAGTAACGATTCGTATCCCGTCACGCTATCAGGATTGTCCATGTCAAAAATCATATTCAAAAATCGCACCGGCCTGGAGCTGGTCGGCAATCTGGAATTGCCACCGGGCGGCATCTATCAGGCCACAGCAGTTTTCGCCCATTGCTTTACCTGTACGCGCAATATCAAGGCGGCCCGCAATATCACCCGCGCACTGGCGGAATCGGGTTTTGCTGTGCTGCGCTTCGACTTCACCGGTCTGGGCGAAAGTCAGGGCGATTTTTCCGATACCACGTTTTCTTCCAATCTTGACGATCTCGAAGACGCCGCTGCCTGGATAGCTGAACAATATGCCCCAGCCCAGCTCCTCGTCGGACATTCGCTGGGCGGTGCTGCCATTCTGGCTGTCGCCGAAAGGCTGGACTCAGTGCGCGCCGTTGCGACACTGGCCGCGCCTGCCGACCCGGATCATGTCCTCAAGCAATTGGGAAGTAATCTCGAAGATATCGAACGTGAAGGTAGTGCCGAGGTACGACTGGCCGGTCGGCCTTTTCGCATTCGCCAGGATTTTGTCGTCGATGCCCGAACGCATTCACTCGAAACTCGCCTGCGCAATCTCCGTCGCGCCCTGCTGGTCATGCACGCACCGAACGATACGACGGTTTCGGTGGAAAATGCTCAGCAGATTTTTGCCGCCGCCTTGCATCCCAAGAGTTTTGTCAGCCTGGACGATGCCGATCATCTGCTCTCCAGGGAGGCGGATTCACGCTACGCCGGCACCGTCATTGCGGCCTGGGCGAGCCGCTTTTTGCAATTCGAAACGGCTGAATCCGTCACAGGCGTGCGCGTAACCGGGCGCACTGATGACAAGTTCCTGTGCCGCGTCCAGGCAGGATCGCATACCCTGATCGCCGACGAACCAAGCGATCATGGCGGTGATGACGTCGGCCCCGATCCATATCGGTTTCTGGCAGCCTCGCTAGGCACTTGTACGGTTATGACGCTGAACATGTATGCCCGTCACAAGCAATTGAAGGTGAATCGAGTGAGCTGCGAAGTCACTCATGATCGCATTCATGCTCACGACTGCAATGACTGTGAAAAATCGACGGGGAAAGTGGATCGATTGACGCGAACAATTACCATTGTCGGCGATCTTGCCGATGCTGAGAGAGAACGCATGCTGGAAATCGCCGACCGCTGTCCGGTTCATCGCACTCTGGAAAACGAGATTCATGTGGAATCACATCTTGCGCCATAGGATTTTCAGGAGTCCGGGGAGCAGGCCTCCGGGGGCTCCAGCGTCCAGCTCAGGGTATCGTCGACCACTTCCTGATCGGTGTTCATACCGCCGATCAAGACCAGTTGTCCGTCGTCATAAACCAAGGATCGGTGATCCATGCGCGCTTGCGGCATGAGCCCGTGGCAGTGCCAGCGTCGCTGATCAAAATCAAAGCTGACGACCTGACTAATGGGCTGCGCGGGCTTACCGTCGTAGCCCACGCCGTTGTAGTTGTAAGGGCGATCGGCACCACCAGCAAATACGACCCGCTCCGATCCAAACACCTGCAAACCGATGGCACCGGCACGATAACGCGAACCACCCGGCATCGCCGGCACGGGCTGCCAGTCAAAACGGACAAGACCATCGTCACGCAGTTTGCCCAACCAGCATTCCTCACTTGCCACAAACTGCCGCGTCCCTTCGGACGGATAGACGATCTTTGCCCCGCCGCAAACCAGTACGCGATCCCCCAACATGCCTCCGGAATGCCCAAATACCGGCGCGCCCGGCCATGGTTCGGCCTGGCGCCAACGTTTTGAACCGGCATTCCAGACTTGGACCAGATTGACATTGCCGGTGTCACTCCAACCACTGATCAAGACCAGCGATAGATCACGATGAACCAGAGCCACGGCATCGTCAACCGGCACGGGCATTGTGGCAACCCGCTGCCAGCCGGGCTCAGCGCCAGGATCCAGCCGATACAGACCGGGAGTCGAGCGCTCGGCGTGGTTGGCGGCCACCGTGTAGCCACCGACAACAATGATTTGACCATCAAGAACGACCGCATGACTGCCCAATCGGCCATCCAGACCCTCGAATGCCGGCAATGCCGGCACCGCCCGCCAGGCAGCATCTTCAGCCTCGTTGAGCAACCAGCCATCGGCACGCAGATCCTGATGCGTTTTACCCGCAGAAATACCCAGGCCGGTAAACCAGACCACACCTGATTGGCCATCGACACGCACAAAGGGATTATTGGATCGTCCTTCCGGCAGCGGCGGGAGGGCGTGTACAGGCGCAAAAGCCAGTGCCAAAAAAACAATCAAAAACCATTGCCGTCTTGAAGCAACCATCAGATTTCATCCTTCCAGATCATTGTTCATAACGTCGTTCGCATGATCACTTTTTATCTGCCAAGCTTGATTTCCGGTTCAAACACACAGCGCTCTGCGACAATTCGCTGCTCATCAACCAGTTGTTCAATTTCCAGCGAACCGTCCGGCAGCGATTGCCATGAACCTGTCGGACGAATCGTCACAAGTCGGCCTCGGCCGACATGCGACAACAGCATCGTTCAGTCCTTTGTCAACCAGCCACCACATGAATTCCTCCCCGCCCCAGCAAACCAGTAGATCATTTTCATCTCCACATCGCTCCAGTGCACGGGCGAAAACCACCAATACCTGATCGCCCGTATCGTGGCCATATCGGTCATTGATTTCCTTGAAGTGATCAAGATCAATCAACATCAGCGTCTGCCCGATGTTCTTGAGGGCCACCGCTGGGGAATCCGACTTGCCCGAAGCCCGGTCCAGTTCCAGTTGACGGCGAAAACCCGACAAGGCCCGCTCGTAGTCGCCACGCTCACGTTGAATATAGGCCAGATTTACGATTGCTGTTGTATTGGGCACTCCGCAACTCTGCCCAATGGCACTTGACGGATGATTCATAGTCTTTCAGATTAAGAGACAGTGCCGCCATATTCATCAGGATGTCAACACCAACAATTCCTGCCTGACCGAGAACGCTATCCCAGCCCGGACGATTTGTCACTTCTACGCCATCGCAGAAAGGAGGTAGGTTTGATACAAGGGCTTGGCTTTCCCGCCCTCTCAGTCTGCTGCATCGGAGCTGCCGTCGGTCTGGATCTCAACTTCGATCTCGAGTCGATAGGCGTTGTCGCCCAGTGCGGAATCGTCGCCATTGGCTGCTACCGCGGCCGACAACAGTCGTACTCTTCCTGAGCGGTTGGGGACACGCCAGCGTATCGGCCACTCGGTAATCATATGCTTGTCATCATTGGATGCCGATGCCGTCGGCCGGGTGTGGCCCAGATAGTTCCGACCCTGGTAACTCTGCAAAGCCTGGTATTCATCGGGAAGCAGTTCGCCCGCTTCGCCATCGGGGTCGACTACCAGTAGTTGAAAACCACCCAACCGGCTTTCCGGGTCGGCCAGGCGCAGGGAGAACTCAACCACCTCGCCGGCGTTGACCCGCTCGGGCAAATTCACCATTTCCAGACCGCTCGCTTGGTCTGTCGGTGGGCCGGCGTAGTGGCACTGGCCGCAATGTTCCTGCCCGTCCAGCCCGACATGACCGGGTGGCGGACCATCCGGCCAGGCCAGCGCCAGTGGTATCTGTCCGACAACCAGTCCGACAACCAGCCCAACCCGAATCAGGCAGCGCAGCGCCTGCCTGATTATCCATCGGCGCATCAATCGCTGATCCGCGCCTGACCAATGGTATTCATATCGGTACCGAACCAGATCGAGTTGCTGTCTTCATCGTAGACCATATGACGCACGGTGCCGCCACCACTGGGCACGGCAAACGAATCGCTCCACTGCTCCGAGCGGGTATCGAAGGCCACGAAGACATTGGGGTCGACGCCAGTCTCAACGATCCAGAATCGATCCTTGCCATCCATCGCGACGGCATAGGGGCGCGACTGGCTGGCCGATGGTGCCCGCCATTCTTCGATATCCCCTGAATTGGGGTCATAGCGTCCAACATAGCCGGCGGCGTAATCGGCATACCAGACCTTGCCATTGCTGTCGACAGCCAGGCGACGCGAGCGGGTTTCCTCGCGGGGCAGATTGATCTGTATCAGTTTGTCATTGACCACCGTCAACAGCTGGTTGGTACCAAGAGTGGCAATCCAGGGCTGATCATCATGCACGACAATCCCATAGGGCCGTGCGCGTTCAGTGGGCACCTCGAACATGGTGAAAGCCTCGTCGGCGGGATTGAAACGTCCGATACGATTGCCGCCCTGCTCGGTAAACCAGATCTGCCCATCGCTCGAGAAAGCCATGGTATGGACATCACGCGGGCCGTCACCGGGCGGGTGAAACTGTTTGATGTCTCCGGTTTCAGGGTCCAGCAGCCCCAGGTGAGCGGCACGGTTGCCGGCGTACCAGGCACCGCGCTCGTCGGCAATCACGGCATGCGGTCCCGCACCGTCTTCCAGATCAAACTTCCGGAATTCGCCTGTGGATGGAACTAGCTGGCCAACATAGTGAGCGCGCTGACCGACAAACCAGATCAGATCCTGCCCACCTACCCAGGGATCGCGCGAGCGAGATCCCTCGAAGGGCACTTCCCACTCCTGGATATCCAGCTCCACGCCTTGCGCATCGGCCTTTTCGGCCTGAGCCACAGACGCCGCCAGCAAGCCGGCCGCAGCAGTTACAGACAAGAATTGGGACAACATAGTGGTCTCCTGATTGAATTTCGAATAAACATATTGACTCGTCAAACCCCTGCTGGTTCCTGGTTCGGCCGTAGTTCATGGGTCGAGGTCAGACGCTCAAGTTAGGACTCAGTCCAAGCCAGGATTATCCCCGCTGAACAGCCTTTTCGTAGAGGCCCGGGAATCGCCCCTTGGGGTCGCAGTCGCGCTTGAGCGACTCATAGGCTTTTCGATCGTACTCCTGCCAGAAGCTGGCCGGATCGTAGGTGCTGCGCGAATACAGGCTTTTTTTGCCCCCGTGCCTGGCGACCAGTTCCTCGACTAGCGCGTTGTAGTGGCCATCCGGTTTGGTTGATCGGACCATATCCCAGAAACCGAAGTTGACATACGCGCTGTCCGTTCGCAGGCTGAACAGGGGAAAGCGCCCATCGGGTACAACAAACGGGCAGATCCAGACCGGACGAATGCCGACAGCAGCCTCGAAGTCAGACAGGAACGCAGCGGCATTGGCAATCGGGATGTCGACATCCTGGATCACCGACTCGGAACGTGGACGCAGACTGGCCAGCCAGCTCAATGGTGGGTGGTGACTGGCGCGCATGATTTTCTGATAGGTGACGCTGGAAAGGTGCTTGCGACCCAGCAGCAATCGGATCAGCTTGTAGTTTGCCGCAACATTCTTGCTGCACCAGAACCAGTCGGTATCCCAGCGCCACAGGTAGTCATGAATGGTCAGATAATCGACGCTATGTTGGCGCAGGCTTTGCCAGTACTGGCGCATCCAGGTGTAATCGCTGCACTGCTCGCCGGCTGGCGATGACTCAATAAAGTACGCCCGTGTCAGGACAAACTCGTCCGGAGCGAAGCACACGCCATCAAGATAGGCACAGGTCGGATGGCTGCACTCGGTTTCGATATCAGCAAATAATGCATCGACGTCACTGTAGCGCGTGTGCTCAAGCCGCACCCAGGGTGTAACCGGGATCAGTCGCACGCGAACCCGAGTCGTATAACCCAGGCTGCCGTAGGAATTGGGAAAGCCATAAAACAGCTCGGCTCGCTGCTGGCGTGAACAGGTCAGCACACGACCGTCGGCAATCAGCACGTCCATCTCATCGACCGTATCGTGCACCAGTCCGTAGCGAAAGGCACTCGACTCAATACCCACACCGGTCATCGCACCGCCAATGGTGATGCTTTTCAGCTCCGGGACGATCGCAGGCGCAAGACCATGCGGCAGACTGGCATCGACCAGATCGGCATAGCTTGTCATGCCCTCGACCTCGGCGACGCCAGCATCAACATCGATTGCGATCACATGGTTCAATGACCGAACATCGATTTCGGTGCGATCGGCCTGCGCGCGTGGACGGAACAGATTGCTGGTCGATTTGCGCAGCCTTACCGGCCCGATCGAATCAGCCAGCGCGTTGGAAATCGCCTTGACTCGCGCTCGATGTCTGGCCCAGGGTGAATCGTTCATCTGACAGGCACGTAGCGCGGCACATCACCCTGGCTTAAGACCATCTGCCACAGGTTCAGACCGCGCGCCCGAAACGCACCGGCACAACTGACCAGGTAGTAGCGCCACATCCGGAAAAATCGCTCGTCAAGGTTTTCCGTTTCTTTCAATTGCGGCCAGGCGGCCACAAAGTTGGCTTCCCAGGCCATCAGGGTACGGTCATAGTCCGGGCCAAAGTTATGCCAGTCTTCAAGCACAAACAGACCTTCCTTCGCCCGAGTCAGCTGCACCTCGGAGGGAATCACACCGCCCGGGAAAATATATCGGGTAATCCATGGATCGGTGGTCGTTCGGCTGGTGTTGTTGCCAATGGTATGAACCAATGCCAACCCACCGTTTTTCAATCGCGCTTTGGCCAGCTCGAAGAAACCACGATGGTTCTTGGGCCCGACGTGTTCCATCAGCCCGATACTGACCACTCGGTCGAAGGATTCATTTTCGCGTGCGGCCTCACGATAATCCTGCAAACGAATATCAACAGGCAAACCCTCACATAACGCGCGCCCATAATCGACCTGCTTGCGAGAGATGTTATAGCTGACGACTTCGCAGCCATGCTCAGCAGCCAGATAGCGAGCAAGCTCGCCAAATCCCCCGCCGAGTTCCAGCACCCGCATTCCCGGCTGCAGGTGCAGCTTGTTGGCGATCAGCGCCAACTTGGCACGTTGTGCCTGGTCAAGTGTCTTCGCGCCACCCTCGGCACCGTAGTAGGCACAGGTATATTGCATGGTCGGTCCAAGCATGGCCTGGTAGAGATGGTTCGAGAGATCGTAGTGTTGGGTAGCAACCCGATGCGAATGTCGACGGCTCTGGCGGTTGGCAATCCGGCTCAGCAGCACCTGAAACAGCATTGACGAAGTCCGAATCCGCCGATCGAACCGAACTTGATGCAAGCGCGCAAAAAACTCGTCCAGTCGCTCGACATCCCACCAGCCTTCCATGTAGGATTCGCCAGCACCCAGGCTGCCTTCTGCCAGCACGCGCTGGAACAGACGATCATCATGGACCTGCAGGTCCCAGGCACGATTTCCGCCAATCTCGATATCGGCAGCGCGCAGCAATTCCGCCAGTTTCTGTTTTGCAGACACAGTGTTACCCGCTTTCAGGGCCGGAACCGGTCATCCCCTTACCCGATCCGATACTCATCCAGCTTTCCCGTTGCTAAAGCCTGTCTGAGATTAAACACTTTTTTATCGTCTGGTCAAGGCCCTGGTAATCGCGTTCAGGTTGTCCGGTGAAAATGCAATCGCAAGAGTTGCATGCGTAGCTCTAAAGGTACAATGGACTTCATTCTCGCGGATTACACCGCGGTCGCCCAACCCGAATTGGAGCCCGAATCATGAAATGGTTAAGCCGCCTAATCGGCACCGGTCGGCGCCGGATCGCCACATTGAGCGTACTTGGCCTGGTGCTGGTGTGCATGATTTACCTGATCTGGCTTGACCACGAGCCGGAACCCTTTGACGTTGTCGCCAGAGCCCAGGCAAGAGCCGAACAGTCAGGTCACGAAATGCGCACCGGCTATGTCACCACCGCGACACTGATCGAGGTGATGGAAACGCTGCTCAACAAGCGCGGCGGTTACCTGCAGAATGACGTCATGCCACCCTGGGTCTTGCTCGACAATATTCCGTCGTGGGAGATCGGGGTCATCTTTCAGGCACGCGACCTGGCACGAACCCTGCGTAACGATTTCAGCCGCTCGCAAACCCAGTCAGCGGAAGACAGCGACCTGGCGGTAGCCGACCCGCAGTTCAGTTTTGATTACGGGGCCTGGATCTTGCCGTCGACCGAAGGCGAGTATCGCAAAGGCATCCGGGCGCTGGGCGGCTATCTGGAACGCCTTGGCAACCAGGATCCCACCGACGCGCGATTCTACGACCGCGCCGACAACCTTCGCGAATACCTGTCGCAAGTTGAAAAACGGCTGGGCAATATCGGACAACAGCTATCGGCCAGCGTTGGCGAGAGACGCGTCAACACGGACCTGACGGGTGATCCCGTCGCCCATCCCAGTGGCAATCTGGGTTCCGAGGTCCGGGTCAAGACCCCGTGGCTTGAGATCGACAATGTCTTCTACGAGGCCCGTGGCACGACCTGGGCCCTGATCCATTTCCTCAAAGCCATCGAGCATGACTTCCAAGCGGTGCTGGCCAACAAGAATGCCGAGGCCAGTTTTGCCCAGATCATCCGCGAACTCGAAGCCAGCCAGCGCCCCATTCGCAGTCCCATCGTGCTCAACGGCGGTGGCTTTGGCTTTACCGCCAATCACTCGCTGGTCATGGCCAACTACATCGCCCGGGCCAACGCGGCAGTGATTGACCTCAGGCGGCTGCTTGAACAGGGGTAAAAAGGTCATGCTTCAGCCGTGCTTTCAGCTCAGTGGTCTACTTCATCAGAATGCAGGCGCTCGCGGCGCTGGAGTTCCTCTTCGCGGGCGGCATCAATGATGCCCATCAATTCGTCCAGATTGACATCGGTCTGCTTCGGCACATACTCGCCGGTCAAGCGAGTATCGGGCTGCAGGCGACCGGCGGCGTATAACGCCCAGATTTCCTTGCCATAATCAGTATCCAGCAGATCAGGCGCGAAGCGACCCAGACATCGGCGCAATCGGTCAACGTCTCGGACCAGCAGCATCGCAGCCGAGTTGTTGGCTGACGCATTGACCGCCTGAGGCAGGTCAATAATGACGGGCCCGTGCTCGTCGATCAGGATATTGAACTCGGACAGGTCACCATGAATCAAGCCGGCCGAGAGCATCCGGACGACTTCGGCGATCAGACGTTCGTGATAGATGCGGGCGGTATCGGCCTCCAGAATCATGCCGTCCAGGCGTGGAGCGACCCGGCCCTCGGCATCGGTGATCAATTCCATCAATAAAACGCCGTCGACAAATGACAGCGGTCTTGGGACACGGACCCCTGCTGCAGACAACTTGTAGAGCGCATCGACCTCGGCATTGACCCAGATCTTTTCCTGCTCTTTCTGACCAAAACTGGTTTTGCGCGACATCGCCCGGGCGCGCCGGGTATTGCGAACCTTGCGCCCTTCCTGGTACATCACAGCCTGCTTGAAACTGCGCTTGTTGGCTTCCTTGAACACCTTGGCACAGCAGCGCTCACCGCCCCGCCGGACAATAAAGACATCCGCCTCCTTGCCGCTTTTCAATTCGGCAAGCACTTCGTCGATCAGGCCATCATCGGCCAGCGGCTGCAATCGTTTCGGGATTTTCATAACTAAGGCGGTGCGGGTCGGAACAAGGGCATTCGGATTGTAACGCCTGGACAAGCAAAGCAGGCAAATCTTGACTGTCAGACCGCCTGACCGGCGGCCACACCGGATGCCCAGGCCCATTGAAAGTTGTGACCACCCAGTTGCCCTGTGACATCGACAACCTCGCCAATAAAGTACAGCCCGGGGTGCTTATTGCAGCTCATGGTCTTCGAGGACAGCTCACCGGTATCCACACCCCCCAGAGTGACCTCGGCGGTGGCATAGCCTTCCGTCCCTGATGGCCAACTCTGCCAGGGTTTGATCGCCTTCTCCAAGACTTCAAAGCCGGCATCACCAATATCGCCGATGGGCCTGTCCTGCAGCCACAGATCACACCAGCGCTGGACGACCCGGCGAGGCAAATGCTCGGCCAGGAGATTTTTCAGGCTTGATCGTGGCCGCTCATGGCGCATCCGGCGCAGCCAGGCTCCCAGGTCCAGGTCAGGCAGCAGATCTATTGAAACCGGCTGGCCCGGCTGCCAGTAGGACGATACCTGAAGCATGGCCGGACCACTGAGGCCCCGGTGCGTGAACAGCAAATTTTCCCGAAAACCGCCAACGCCCGACTGACTGAAAGTATCCAGCGAGATCCCCGACAGTCCGTCGATCTGCTTGAGCTTTCGACCTTCCAGCACGAACGGCACCAGTGCCGCCCGGGTCGGCTGCACGTTCAACCCAAGCTGCCGGGCCAGATCAAACCCGAATCCGGTCGCGCCCATTCGAGGAATCGAGTATCCGCCGGTTGCAATCACCAGCGACTCGCAATTTACCACCTCACTGTGGCACACGATTCGATGTGGTGGACCCAGTTGATCGATCTCGACCGGACTATGTGTTTGAATGGCCACCCCAGCCGCGTCGCATTCGGCCAACAACACCCGGACGATGTCTTTTGACGAACGATCACAAAATAACTGGCCCAGTTTTTTCTCGTGATACGGCACGCCATGACGCTCTACCAATGCAATAAAATCCCAAGGCGTGAAGCAACTCAAGGCCGACTTGCAAAAATGCGGATTGGCTGAGAGGAAATTTTCCGGCCCGGAATGCAAATTGGTGAAATTGCAGCGGCCACCGCCCGACATCAGGATCTTCTTGCCCACTTTGTTAGCATGGTCGAATACCTTGACCCGCCGGCCCCGTTGCGCGGCCACCAACGCGCACATCAGGCCCGCCGCTCCAGCCCCCACGACGACCACATCAATTCCAGAATCAGTTCGACCCGTTGCACTTGGCCTACTCATGAGTGACAAATTCTCTCTTGACAGGATTCCCGGTCTGGTTAATGGTAGGAGTTCCTATCACGCCTGAGGAGCTTGGATATGACCATTCACCTTCAACTGATGCCCTTGCTCGCCCTGATTGCCGGCATCCTAATTTTAGTCATGCCCAAACTGCTGAATTTCATTGTTGCAATCTACCTGATCATTTTCGGGATCGTGGGACTCTTCAACCTCAATATCTGATGCTGACCGGATATTGATCACGGCTCGCTGTCGACACCTGCCCATGAATCATAATGCCAAATCGGATCAACTAAACCTGGCGTTCGAGCGCGTCTACAGCGACTTAAAAAAGCAGGCGAGCGCGAGCTTGCGGCGCCTGCCCCACGGTCAGACTCTGACGCCAACGGCCCTGGTGTCCGAAGCTTACGTCAAGCTGTGTCAGGCCAGGCAACTTGATGTGCAGGGAAATCGGCATTTTTTCGCCCTGGCAGCGCGCGCCATGCGTCAAATCATCGTGGACCAGGCCCGGGCGACCCAGACGCACAAGCGCGGCGGCGACCTTCAAGCTGTCACACTGGATCGTGCCCATCTGTCAATTGCCCGCACGGCTGACGAACTGCTTGACCTTGAAGCTGCGCTGAATGACCTGGAGCACATGGCACCCCGGCAGCGCGAGTTGGTTGAGCTGAGGTTTTTCGCAGGCCTGAGCGTTGATGAAATTGCCACGCTAATGGAAATCTCGCCGCGCACGGCATCGCGAGAGTGGGATCGGGCGAAAGCCTACCTGCACGTCAGACTGCGGCGAGACTGAATCCTGCAGTCACTTTGCAACAGCAAAATCAGGGAGGTATGCAATGGATACATCCGTGTTCAGCCCCAACGAATGGAAACGCATCTGTGATCTGTATGACGAATTGAGCCTGCTACCGCCCGGGCAACGCAAGCTCGACCAACTCAACGAACCCAAGGCTATTGCCGAAATGCTTGAGCGGATGCTCCAGGTTCGAGATTGCGCGGACCCGAAGCTGCTCGACCAGACATTCCGGGCGCTGGCAGGTGAAATGTTCGGGTCCGAAACTCCCAGCGCAAGTTCAGCGGACTATTACGGACGACTGCTTGGGCCCTGGCGCGCACTGGAAGAAATCGGCCGCGGTGGCATGGCGGTGGTTTTACGCGGTGAACGTGCCGACGGGCAGTTTGACAAACAGGTTGCGATCAAGCTGTTGCCGCAGGCCAGTCGCGACATGGCTCGCGATCAACTGATTGGCGAGATCCGCATACTGGCCAGGCTTGAGCACCACAACATTGCTCGCCTGATCGATGGCGGAATTGACCAGGACAATATCCCCTATCTGGTCATGGAACTTGTCCATGGCCTGCCGATCACGGACTATGTCCGAGAACACAACCTTGATATCAAAGGGCGCATAGGACTGTTTCACCAAATCCTGGACGCCATCAAATTTGCTCACCGCCAATTGATCATCCATTGCGATATCAAGCCCGGGAATATTCTGGTTTCCGACGATGGACAGGTAAAAATCGTTGATTTCGGAATTGCGTCACTGGTCAGCGCTACCAGTGATCTGACGCCGGAAAATGGCAACCTCCTGTGCTCACCGGGATATTGCGCACCTGAGCAATTTCGCGGAGCGATACCCGCCACTTCACTGGATATTTATAACCTGGGTGCCGTACTTTACGAGTTGCTTTGCAGCCGACGAATCCGTTCCGGCGATACGATAACCCGTCTGTTTTTCAACAGGGAGTCAACGAGCCAGACCATCCCCGCGCCGTCGACTTTTGACTCCGCCATCGATAGCGACCTGGATGCGATTTGTCTCAAGGCGATGGCGCATAACCCGGATGTTCGCTATGAAAATGTCGCGTTGCTGCAGAATGATCTGCGGCGATGGTCCATGAACAAACCCGTTTCCGCAAGAGCCGGAGGCCGCGGCTATCGGGCACAAAAATGGATTCGTCGTCATTGGCTGCCTGCAGCCGCGTTGTCCGCAATCGCTTTTGCACTGATCATGGGTTCAGCCCTTGCGCTGTGGCAAGCCCGGGAAGCCAAACTGGCCCAGATAGCGGCGGAATCCGAATTTAAACGTGCCAGCGTTCTCAATGACTTCATTACCGGCCTGTTCGAGAATGCGCGGCATGGTCAGCCAAGAGAAACTGTCCCGACGACGCGGGAATTGCTGTTGCGGGGCGCAGATCTGGCAAGAACCGAGTTCGACAGCCAACCTGAATTGCAACAGGATATGTTGGCCCTGATTGGTGAGTTATTACTGAATGTTGGAATGACGAACGAGTCCAGAGAGGTCGTGGCTGAAGCCATTGAACAGCATCAGGCAACAAGTGTTGACAGCAATGAAGTAATCGGTAACCTTCGGTTGCTGCATGGCCAGGCTCTGCACTATCTGGACCAGCTTGATACAGCCATTGACGAGCTCAGACTGGCAACCACATCCTTACGCGAAACCGGCGACAACATCACACTCGCAAAAGCACTGCATGCACTGGGTTTTGCCGCCAGCAGCCGGTTTCTCTGGGAAGAAGCCATTGCTGCTCATCTTGAAGCCCTGGATATTCAGCGCCAGGCTGATATTGCTGACGATTTGGGGGACGGTCTGTCCAGCACTGCCAGAACTTTGCAGCGGGCTGGTCGGATGGAAGAATCCGCAGCCTATTATGAACAAGCCTTGTCGGTGATACGATCTCACACACCCACCGATTATTATCTGTTGGCGACGGCTTTGACTGACTACGGAGTCCTCTTGCGAAGGCAAAGCAAGCTGGATCAAGCCGAAGCAGCGTTACGTGAGGCTATTGAGCTCAGCAAAAGCATTTTCACCGGACCGCATTTGCTGATGGCCCAGCGTTTGAATAATCTGGGAGCGGTACTCGCCTCTCAAGGCAAGCGAGTTGAGGCAATCGATGCCTTTGCCGAATCACTGGCCATACATGAATCAATACCTGATTCTGACAACATAAGCGTTCGTACAGGTCCTCTGAATAATCTGGGCTTTCTGAATATGAGCATCGGACAACTGGATCAGGCTGAATCCTACTTTCGCGCATCAATCGAGTTGATTGAACAGTCCGTGGGGCAAGACCACCCTTTTCATATTTCTATCTCGACCAACCTGGGGCGGTGCCTGATGCTCAAGCAAGCCTATGCTGAGGCTGAAAGCATTCTGATCGCAACTCTGGAGCAAGCCCGGGCACACTATGGTGCGACCGATCTTCGCGTCAATGCCCTGCTTTCGATACTTGGACAACTCAGATGGCATCGGGATGGCAATCCTCAGGGTTTGGCCATGATTCAGGCAGCCTATGAGGCAACCCGCGACACCGCCGGGCCGGATGATCCGGCCACGGCACGCATTGGTTTGGAACTCGCCGAGGTCCTGCTGCAGCAATCCAATCCGACTGCGGCCAGGGCACTGCTTGAACAGGCCCTGGCCATCAGTATTGATTCTTTCGCACCCCGGCATCACCAGATCATGAGAGCCAGAATCGGGCTGGCCGAATCAATGCTTGCGACCGAAGAAACGACAGCCGCTCTGGAGGTTCTGGCTCCCATCAGCCCAATTCCACCCGATGAGCTTGCCGCGTCCGATCCACTCAGGCATCGATTGATCGCAATATCCGAGCAACTGCGAAGCCCTTGAATTCAGCGCTGCCGCACGTCCCGCGACCTGACTCATGACCCTTCGAAGCGATCCTGGAAGATCAGTGGTGCCAGCGATGCGGGAATATTGTACTGTGTTCGGACCTTGATCAATTGCATCTGGACGCTGGGCGCGGTTGTATCGGTCCAGAAAACAGCGCGAACGTGATAGCTGCAAAGATCGTTATTGATGACTACTCCGCCAACGCCAGGTCCCTGCCAGAAGTTCCCGCCTGTGTCAGTAATAGTCCTTGTTGCCAGCACGGTTTCTACTGGATTTGCCGCTTCAAAGATACTGCCGGCACAACGCGACAACACCGTCATTCTAAGTTCCTTGCCGGCCGCATCATGGAACCCGAAGATATCCAGCCATTGCCAGGTTGACTCATCTGGCATCTGAACCTGAACTTCAAAAATCGAGGGCGTATTGCGAAGACTGGCCAGCGCCCCATTCTGCATCAGGAAAGACGGCCCTTTTACGTAATCTTCATCATCGGTCAGCGGCAGGAATTCGAAACCGCTGTATGTCGTGCGCCGAGTCAGACCCCCACCCATCGTTGATTCTCGCTGGTCTTCGGCCATGGTTGAGCGATCTGGTAGCGGTTCTTCATGAACCATTTTCCAGATATTTGTCGCATTGCGCGAGTAACCCAGGATTTCCAATTCATCCGGGTTGGTGATCTGAACCCGTTCCGGCCCGACATCCTCGCTGGTCTCAGCAACAGCCCAGGTGGATGTCAATCCCAACGAGACCCAAATCGCGGCCGCCAGAACCTTCTGCAATTTCAGTTTATTCAGTTTCATGGTACTTCCTCCATTGTTGAATATCAGTCACTCAACAGAAGAAGTCGAGAATCAGGCGAGATTCCTGCCATCAGATTCAATATGTCGTTTACCTTCCAACTCAGAGACGCCTTGACCCTGCCAGCAAAACGCCTGATACTCGAATTGTAAGAATCGGGAGGTGATCATCATGAAGCGACACCGGTTGTCTATTTTTGTGTTTCTCGTTTGCGGTCAGTTAACGGCCGCCGAAGTCACTCTGCAGAACGATTCGCTGGTTGAATTCAGCCAGGCGGTGATCGTTACCGGCTTTCTTGCCGGCGGCGGAGCAGGATCCTGGCTGACCTCTCCCTGCAACGGCAATTTGGTCGCGGCACAGGTTTTCTGGCGGTCCCAGAGCGGAACCAGCGGCCAGACCATTCATCAGGCCATTGATATCTACCGAAGCGGCACCTTTCCTGACCCCGGTGCGCTGGCCGCCACAATCGGCGGGCCGGTATTGAATGATGGTGTCATCAACGAATGGCGCTTTCTCGACGAAAACCAGGTCATTCCGCTGAACGTGCCCGTGGTTCAGGATGAAACGGTCGTCGTCGCCCTGATTTTCGATGGGGCACCACCCGCTCCGGCCGGGCCCAGTGTGGTTCGGGACGTGGATGGCATTCAGGCTCAGCGCAATACCATTTTTACCAATTTCGGTACCGGCTTCGCCTGGTTTGACGCCGCCTCACTGGGCGTTACCGGCGACTGGGTGATTCGTGCTGTCGTCGACTGCGAAACCGGCAGCAGCGAGGCTGATGTATCGGTGTCCCTGACTGCCAACCCGACCTTTTACACCGCCGGGGAACCGTTGAGCTACAGCCTTGTTGTCGCCAATGCCGGTCCGGCGACGGCCAATGGCGCGACGGTCGTCGATATTTTTCCAGCCGATTATCTCAGCCCGACCTGGACCTGCGTGGGAAGCAATGGGGCCAGTTGTAACGCCGCCGGGAGCGGCAACATCACGCAACTGGTCAATTTACCGGCTGCCAGCGAAGTGACCTTTACCGTCAATGGTTCGGTCGCAGCCGGATTGACCGGCAATCTGATCAATACTGCGACCGTGGTGCTTCCGGGAGGACTGACAGATCCCGATCCCGACAATAACAGTGCTACTCTGACCACCGAGCCAATCGTCGACCCGGTTTTCGAAGATCGTTTCGAGCAATAGTCAGCCGCCTTCTTGCTCTTCAATCGCCTTGCGCTGGCGTTCGGCTGCTTCGAGAACGTCGTCTTCTACGCCACGGGCCTTATCCAGAGCATGCTGGTAGCTATCCAGCACATGGTCAGACTCTTCAGGTGGCGCAGAGGAATCACAACCCGTCGATACGAGTACGGCAATTAGCAGCGCCAGCGAGAAACCCTTCCTGTTCATCAGCTTACTCCTCTTGAAAGCACTGTCATTGTAGCCGTACCAGGCAAGCTGACCGGAAAATCCATCGAATCCCCAAGACATTGGGCAAAATTAGAGCATCGACTCTAGCCGGGACGGCTAGCGTAAGTACTCAAGAGGAAACAGCCTTGAGATCTCATCGTTCGCGAAGGAAAGATTGATGCCACGAGCGAACGCGACCGAAGCTTTCAATGAGGCCATACCTATGCCTGTCAGAACATCCACCGTTTCAACGACTCTATTGCTGTATTCACTCCTCATCCTGCTGCTGCTGCTGCTCGGCATTCATCTTCTGACATCACCGGTCCAGGCCAGTGAATTCAGATGTGATTGCAGCTGCGAAAAGTACAAGCAAGTGCTTCAATCACTTGGTTCCGGTGCCTGTGAACCCATCAAATTCATTGACCAATGCGGTGGTCAATGCGCCATCACCTGGGTTGCCTGCGAAGCCGAAAATTCCAGCACCAGCCAAGCTGACCATTCCGACGACGATCAACCATCATTACCCAATGAACGGCTAGCGAAACAGTAACTTTCAAATGTCGCATTCCACCGCCCGACCCGAAGGATCCGACACCCCTCGATGCAGCAGACTGAGAGTCTGGCGGGCAGTTAAACCCTCCCCGTGCACCCAACTATCAGCGGGAAGTGGCGTTACCTGCTGGCAAGCCGTGGGTCGCGGAATTCGGCACGATCGTGCAGCTTCGATCAGCCTCTGATTATTCTCGGGAAGCCTTCCAGGCCAGGGCAATCGAGCATCAATTTCGTTGGCACCAAAGCTCCCGTGAACGCTGCCATACCGATAATGCCGATCGGCCCTCGGGCTTGCCAGCAGGTGACGCCACTTGCCGCCTGCCACCAAACCTAATCCTCTTGCGCGATGGCTGAAGTACAGGCGTGCTCAGGAAGCGTTTTGCACCTCACTTCTCGGCGCTGTCGCGGCAAGTACGGGTATCAGGCTCGCCGGCGCTTTAACGCGCCTTTTGCAGTCGACGGTGGGATTGTCTGTTATACGCTTCCGCCGCGGCAATCAGCACCTCGGGTGCCAGCCTTACCGTGTAGTCGGGGTTGGCATAAACGAACTGCACAATGGCGTCGCTTCCAATCAGGAAAGTCGATGCAACCGGTAATACCTGATTGGCCACCCCTGATCGCTCATCCAGGTCGACTCCGAATCCTTTGTATTGCTCGTTGGTCTCGTCGTCCAGACGAAAAGCCACACCAAATGCCTCCGTCACGCTGGCATCGGCATCCGACAACAGACGATAACCCTGAGTGGCATCCTGGCCTTCGGCCAACAGTTCGGGCCGGTCAGGGCTGACAAACCAGACGGCAAAGCCCAGTTCTCGAAGCTGCTCCTCGGCATGGCGAAGTTCGGCCAGGTGGAGGTTGCAATAAGGGCACCAGCCGCCGCGGTAGAAGGTCAACACAATTGGTTGCTCAAGATTGGCAGGGTCGACATTGATGGCTTCGCCCGTCACATCCAGCAGCTTGAACGCCGGGATGGAGCTGCCGGGCAGCAAAGGCCGAACCTGAGCGGCGTCCGAATAGACTTCCGCCCAGGCCGTGGCGGTCAAAAACAGCCAAACCAGCGCCACCAGGGGCCTGGTCGATTTACTGATGATCATTTGCATCTCCTGAAATTGCCGAACCCTGCCCTTCAGTCTTTTTTCAATCCTCGCCAAAGGCGAAGCCGAGCAGGTGCATCAGACTGGTGAAGAGGTTATAGATGGACACGAACAGGGTCACCGTGGCCATGATGTAGTTGCGCTCGCCGCCACGGATGATCTGCTGGGTCTGAAACAGGATCAGGCCACACATCAGCAAGGCAAACATGGCCGATACGGCCAGGCTCAGCGCGGGCATCTGGAAAAAGATGGCACCCAGACCAGCGCAGAACGCCACCAGTATGCCGACAAACAGGAACGGCCCGAGAAAGCTGAAGTCCTTCTTGGTGACCAGGGCAAAGCCGGACAGGCCGACAAAGGTCACGGCGGTGATGCCGAAAGCAGCCATCACAAGCTCTGAACCGTTACTGAAAGCTGCGGTGTAAAAGCTGATGATGGGTCCCAGTGTCATGCCCATGAAGCCGGTCAGGGCAAAAACACTCAACAGACCCCAGGCTGAGTTGCGCAGTGCCATGGTCAGAAACAGCAGGCCGAAGTAGCCGCCCAGGGTCATGAGCAGGCCTGGGTGTGGCCAGTTGTTGGCCATCGCCACATAGGCCATCAGCGCACTGAAGGCCAGGGTCATGGCCAGAAGATTCCAGGTGTTGCGCAGAACGCGGCGCGCATCGTCGTCGATCGCAACGTCGCGGCTGGTGGAAAGAGTTGTCGTGCGATAGGATTGATTCATGGTTTTAACAGCGCCTCATTTGTTGATAACTTGGGTTGATAGCTTGACTTGAAAGCATGGCTTGATAGCATCGAAATGGAATATGGCGTCAGGACCTTGGACCACAAGTCTAACCCGAATGTTGCATGGAATTCCGGACAACTCTGACCGCCAGCGCCGCAACCGCCGGACCACCGGCCAGTTGTTCGACCAGGAACTCGGCCGCCGCGAGTGCGACAAGCGGTCCGTAGACCTCGTGATGGCTGTTGATCCACAAGCCGCGCACACCCGGATAGCAGCCAATGGATGGTCGGGAATGAGCTCCGACTGTGTCCAACTGGCCACGCTGCTGCAAATCGTGCCGCCCCAGCCCCGGCAACCAGTGGTAAACCCGCTCCAGTAAAGTCGCTGTATTCAGATTATCCGCACTTGGATTCCGGGCAACCAAGCCGGCCAGCAGTCGGTCATCGCTCAACGGCAGCAGCCAAAGCTCTTCAGTCCAGACCAAAACACGCAACGCCGCCACGGTGGGCGCAAAAACCAGTGCTGCTGACCGTCTGCCTGCACCCTCGATCCGCTCCAGGCCCGAATCGAACAGCAAGTCCCCGGTCCGGCCTGCTGCGGCGACAACCGTGGCCTCGGCACGACGAACGACACCACTGATCAGCTCTGCGCCAAGCACAATATTGCCGGCGATATCCAGTCGCCGGACCGGGTCGTGATCAATGATTTCCACGCCGCTTTGACGCAGATACAGACTCAAAGCTCGTACCAGGCGTTGCTGGCACAGGGCAATACGATCCTTGATCAACAAACCCGGCAACTGCCCCATGGCCAGGCTGTGATCGAATTCAGCCAGGGTCCCCTCCCGCCAGCGTCGATCGCTGGCGGTCAGCCAGGCCGTCGCTTTTTCGTCAGGCCCACCGGCGATCACCAGATCAACTTGGTTAATGGCGCAATCCACGCCGGTGGCCTGGCCAAGACCCGTGACCAGTTCCGGCAGAAGTTCAGCGGACCTTTTTTCAAGCCGATCAACCCATTCGCCGGACTGCCAGGGCGGCAGAATGGCCATATCCGGCAAGGGAAATTCAGAGTAATCGGTCTCGCTCGAAATCAGTAAGGGTTGCAGACCACTTTCATGCAGCTTCAGTGCAGTCAGCAGACTGGTAATGCCCGTGCCAACGACAATGACATCGGCCCGCTTCACGGTCGCGGCGGCTCCGGTCCGCGGCGCGGTAGAAAGCCTTCGATCAGCAGCAGAATGACACCGAGTACGATAACGCTATCGGCCAGATTAAACGCCGGCCAATGTGAGCCCTGATAGTGCAAGTCAATGAAATCCACCACATAGCCAAGCCGCACCCGATCAATCAGATTGCCAATGGCACCGCCCAGCACCAGCGTGATCGCGACCGGTAACAGGCGGGACCGATCAGGCAATCGCCATAACCAGACCAGCAATACGCCACTGATTGCAACGGCTACGGCACTGAAAAACCAGCGCTGCCATCCACCCTGACTGGCCAGGAAACTGAACGCGGCCCCCTCGTTGTGCGCCAGGGTCAGATTCAACCAGGAGGTCAATGGCACCGGACGATAAAGCGTCAGATTCTGGACTGCCAGGTGCTTGGTCCAGTAATCCAGCAGCACCACCACCGCGACCAGTACAAGCCACAGCGCATATTTTTTTGGACGCATTGGGGTCATGATCAGGCCCAACGGCGCGATTCGCCGCCTCCGGTCAGGTTTTCGTGGCAACGTGCGCAGATTTCGGGATGATCCGGCACCGAACCCACCGAGTCACGATGATGCCAGCAGCGCACGCACTTGGCGTGATCGGTTGCGCGGACCGCGAAGCGCAAGCGATCACCATTGATCTCGACCGATTCGATAGCCTGGTCAACCGGGCCCAGATGGACATCCGAGGAGATAAACACAAAGCGAAGCTCGTCACCGATGGTAGCCAGAATCTCGCCCAGTTCTCCATCGGCCTGAAGCGTGATTTCGGCAGCCAGTGATGAGCCGATCGCTTTTTCGCGCCGAAGCGCCTCCAGACGCGGTCCGACCACTTCGCGTACCGCGCGCAGACGCTGCCAGAAATGCCGGGCTTCGTCCGATCCCTCGCTCAAGCCCTGGTACCAGGTCGCGAGCGTGACCGAATCCTCACGTTGGCCCGGCATTGACGACCAGATCTCTTCGGCCGTGAAACAGCACACCGGTGCCAGCCAGCGAACCAGTGCCTCAAGAATATGGTGCATGGCCGTCTGGGCTGAGCGGCGAGCCGGATGATCTTCGGGCAGGGTGTAGAGGCGGTCCTTGATGATATCGAGGTAAAAGGCACCCATGTCGACGCTGCAAAAATGATGAACCCGCTGGTAGATCGCCAGAAAACGATAGTCGCGATAGCTTGTGACGATATCGTTTTGCAGGGTGGCAGCCAAATCAACCGCGTAGCGGTCCAGCGGCAACAGCTCGTCCATGGCCACGGCATCTCGCGCCGGATCGAATTGGTGAAGATTGCCGAGCAGAAAACGAGCCGTGTTGCGAATGCGGCGGTAGGCATCGGCAACGCGCTTGAGGATTTCATCAGAGACATTCATCTCCTGCCGATAGTCCGCTGCAGCCACCCACAGGCGGAGAATATCGGCACCCAGAGTGTTCATGATTTGCTGCGGGGCAATCACATTGCCCAGCGACTTGGACATTTTGCGCCCATCGGCATCGACCGTGAAGCCGTGGGTCAGCACCTGCCGATACGGTGCCTGGCCATGCATCGCCACCGAGGTCAGCAAGGACGAATGGAACCAGCCGCGATGCTGGTCGGAGCCTTCCAGATACAGGTCGGCCGGGCGGGTCAGCTCCGCACGCTGGTCGAGCACGCAGTAGTGGGAGACGCCGGAGTCAAACCACACATCAAGAATATCGGGCACCGGTTCATATCGCTCCGGGTCCACACCCAGACGTGTTGCAATGTTCTTCGAGTACCAGGCATCGACACCCTCCTCGGCCACGATATCGGCCAGCTTCATCAGAATGGCCGAAGTATCCGGATGCGGCTGCTGGGTATCGGAGTCGATGAAAAATCCCAGCGGAACGCCCCAGGTGCGCTGGCGCGAGATGCACCAGTCCGGGCGCGATTCGATCATGCCGCGAATGCGCGCCTGTCCCCAGTCGGGCACCCAGCGCACCTGATCGATGGCCTTAAGCGCCTGATCGCGAAGACCGGCCTGATCCATGGCGATAAACCACTGCGGGGTTGTGCGAAATGCCGTTGGTGTTTTGTGTCGCCAGCAGTGCGGATAGCTGTGTGCAAAGGGCTCATCGGCGAGCAAGGTGCCGTTGGCGCGCATATGCTCGACCAGGGTCGCGTTGGCCTTCCAGACGAATTCGCCTTCGACGACCGGTGTTCCTGCGACAAAAATCCCGCGACTGTCGACCGGATTGACCACCGCCAAGCCATAATGCTGACCGACCTCGAAATCTTCCTGACCATGTCCCGGGGCCGTATGGACCGCACCGGTACCGGTTTCAGTGGTGACATGGTCGCCCAGAATCACCGGAACGGTTTGGCCGTTGTACGGATGATCAATCGCCAGATGCTCGAGTGCCTGACCCTTGACCGTTCCCAAAACTTCGACCGACTCCAGCCCGATACGGGCAGCAACCGCCTGGCCCAGCTCACTGGCAACCGTGATCTCCAGAACCTTCCCATGGCGCCGTCCACGGATCAGGTCATAATCCAGTTCGGCATTCAGACACACCGCCTGGTTAGCAGGAATCGTCCACGGAGTGGTCGTCCAGATCACGATCCCGGCCTGCTCGGACAATCCCGAGGCACCGAAAAGGTCAGCCAGAGCTTGCGGATCAACCGCCGGAAACAGCACGTCAACCGCAGTCGAGGTCTTGTCCTGGTACTCGATTTCGGCCTCGGCCAGGGCTGAGCCACAGTCGAAGCACCAGTGAACCGGCTTGACGCCACGTTTCAAGTGGCCACGCTCGACAATCTTCGCCAGGGCACGCAACATGTCGGCCTCGTAGCTGAAATCACGGGTCGCATAAGGCCGGTCCCAGTCACCCAGGCCACCCAGGCGCTTGAAATCCTCGCGTTGGCGATCGATTTGCTGGTCGGCATACTCGCGGCATTTCTGACGAAAAGTGGCCGCATCGACTTTCTGGCCGACCTTGCCCTCTTTCTTTTCAACCTGGAGCTCGATCGGCAGTCCGTGGCAATCCCAGCCCGGCACATAAGGAGCTCGAAACCCGGCCATCAGGGCCGAGCGCACCACGATGTCCTTGAGAATCTTGTTGACCGCATGGCCGATATGTATATCGCCGTTGGCATAGGGCGGGCCGTCGTGCATGACAAATGCCGGGCGATCGGCTGTCGCCTGCTGAATTCGTTCATATAGCTGGTCGGCATACCATTGTTTCAGCATATCCGGTTCGCGATTGGCCAGCGAGGCCTTCATCGGAAAGTCGGTCTGCGGCAGGTTGATTGTCTCTTTGTAGTCCATTCTCACACTAACGGCTTCAGGGTTCAGGGTTCAGGCCAGGGCGGTGCGCGCCTGGTCAGCATCATGTTTCATTTGTTCGATCATGCCATCCAGCGAGTCGAATTTTTCCTCGGCGCGCAGGTATTCGACGAATTCGACGTTCAAATGCCGACCGTACAGGTCTCCATCGTAATCGAACAGATGAGCTTCCAGTAGCCAATCGGTACCGGCTACCGTAGGCCGCTGACCCAGGCTGGCAACGCCCGGGTGATGATCCAGCCCGGCCCCGGACACGCGCACGGCGAAAATGCCGTGTAAGGCCGGCGGCAGCGGCGGACGCAAATTGACCGTCGGAAATCCCAGCTCACGTCCCAGCTGGCGACCGCGGAGCACGCGGCCTGACAGGCTGTAGGCTCGCCCAAGCAACAAGCGCGCCCGGTCAAGGTCGCCGCTGGCCAGGGCTTCGCGTACCCCGGTCGAGGAAATACGCTGTTCACCTTCCAGTACTGGACCAACGACGGTCAGCTCGAAGCCGAGTTCCTTGCCCAGCTTTGCCAGCAAAGTCACATCACCGGCAGCGCGCGCGCCGAAACGAAAGTCTTCGCCTACGACAACATGCCGGGCTCCGGCCCCGCGCACAACTCTCTCGGCAACAAAGGCTTGCGCCTGCTGCGCCGCAAACCCGGCATTGAAGCGCGGCATATAGACCCGCTCCAGGCCAAAGGCACGGCACAAGGCCAGTTTGTCGCGCACGCTCAGCAAGCGATTGACCGGCTGATCGGGACGAAACCAGGTGGCCGGCAGCGGCTCGAAACACATCAAGGCCGGCACCAGCTCGTCCGAACGGGCACAGACTTGCCTCACCAGCGCCTGATGACCGCGGTGAAGTCCGTCGAAATTACCGATCGCCAGCGCGCAAGCAGGCGGCCGTTCGACCGAGGGAGTGATGTGTCGAATCAGTTGCATAGGCAGTCGCGGGATTCTACCGGGTTTGCGGCCTCAGATGGTATCGGGCCGCCCGGAGAGCAATGCGCAAGCTGCCAGCCCTCGCGCACATCCTGCTGTCGATCAGTCCAAGCCCAGGTTCCCCAGCTCTAGTACTTGCCCTGCCGGTACCGGGGTGGTGCGGATATCCCGATCTGATCCCATCTCACGTTCACCGTAGAGCACCGCCTGAATATGATCGAGTCCGTGCCATCCATAGGGCAGCATGGGAACCAGCCGCTCGCCCACGCCGGGGGCAGCCAGCAACGCGTCGAAATGCTGGGCGTTGGCCACTTCCCAGTAGGCGACATTGGCACCATTGTTTCGAGCCTGGGTGACCCAGGGACGCGATGTCAGTGCTGGTGGAATCAGGCCATCGTCGCGGCCGTGGACAATCAGAATCGGCACACTGGATGGCCTTGCAGTCGCTCTCGTAGCCTCGATGGCAGCACGCAACTGCCGACCTTCTTCACCCTGATCAGTCAGTAGATCTCGCAGGCACAAAAGGCCCGGCAAAGCCGAATCGCTGCCGTCAGCCAGGCCGTCAACCAATTCGATGCCACCGCCCGGGGCGATACCCGAGTGGGTAGCCCACCAGGCCTGGCGCTGGGCCGGGCTGGCCGAGGCCGTCGAAAATGAGTAGCCACATGGCATGTCCAGCGGGCCGCGGCCCAGGTAGGCCGAGGCGTAGGTCACCGCCACCGAGCGCCACAGGTCCAGCGCGATATTGACCGGTGCCAGGCCCAGTGCGGCCTCGTCGAAGCCGGCAGCCAGCAGACGTTCGCGTGCCAGATCCGGTTCTGACGCATCGAGTTGACCCATTGCCGCCAGCGCGCCGCAGCGCTGTCGACCGCCTGCGGCCAGTAGCGGATTGCCCAGCACCAGTGTCATGGTGTAGTCCAGATCGCCCAGCAGGCAAGGCTGATAGAGCGCCGCCAGGGTGGCCAGTTCAAACAGATGAGGCACACCCGGGGCGGAAATATTGGGCATCAAGGCAACCACGCCATCCAGCAAGCCCTGCTGATCACGCTCAGCAGCCCTCAGAACCGCCCCGCCACCATTGGACAAGCCGGCCGCAATAACACGGGTATTGCCGGGATTGACAGGCGTTGACAGTTCGCGCTCAAGCAACTGCAAGCCGAAGACCACGGCATCCAGCACGTACTCACCCCAGTCAGCTTCCGGATGGTCGCCTGAATGGGCATGGGCCATCGCGATGGTGTGGTCGGCGTCCTCCATCATCGCCGGTTCCAGCCCCAGCTTGGCCGAACCCGCCGGCACTCGCCGACCGTCCAGGCCAACACCGGCGCCGTCATCGAACAAGAAGTAGTCCGTTCCGGCACCCTTGTCGGTATAAACCACCGCACAGCCCTTGGGCAATGCCCACGGCGCGACCATCGGAACGGCACCGTAAACCCCGCGCGAGCCCGATGCCGGCGCGACGACCAGGCACGGAGCATCAGAGTCAAAGTTGTCCGGCAACTGGAGCAGGACCCGGGCCGGATGAGTACGCTCCGGCAAGGTCAGAAAGGCCATGAATTCGCGGCCGGTCTGGCGTGGCAGGTCTTTGATCAACCCGCCGACGCCACCGGCCGGATTCAGCGCCGCAGACACCGCCGATGCCCTATTGTCATTGCTCGAATCCAAGTAGGGACCCGAACTCCCAGAGCGCTCGCGCGCAGACACGGCTCGCCCTGTCCCGGTGGCCATGG
>CAZFYM010000006.1:45249-83922 GCA_964523755.1 uncultured Wenzhouxiangella sp.
CAGTCCGCGCCAGGTCGAGTAGATGGCTAGGCGGCGCAGTTCGGCTGCCGACGGGGCCAGCGGGTCGGTGGGCTGGGGCGCGTTGGCCATCAAACCTTCCAGACCAAGCCCGGCCGTGATCAGATCATCGTCATCTCGATGAGTGGTCTCGAGAACGACGTCGGGCAGCCGGGCAGCCAATCGGCCCAAATCAGCCTGGGCCGGGTCATCGTTTTGACAGGCAGTCAGCAGCGACAGCCCAAGGACGGGTAAAACAACAGGCAGAAAGAATTGACGCATGGCTGCTCCAGCATGGATGATTCCAGACCGCCAAGCCTACCAGTGCCCGCTCACCTGTGGGCAATGGACTTTGGTACAGGCGATGGAACCGAATCAAGTCTGCTAGTCTAGCCAGGGGCTTTAACGATACTTTGAACATATACCTCATGAATTCCTCACTTCGGGTGCTTGTCATCAGTGCTGACAGCCGCATCTGGGCCGACATTGCCTCAGTCTCCTGTCCTCGGTCCTCGGTCCTCCGACCACCGACCTCTAACCTCCGACTTCCGCCATGCCCACCCGTGTTCTAATCGCCGACGATCACCCACTTTTCCGTGGGGCGCTGGTGCAGGCCCTGGAGGGATGCCTGGACGGGGCAGAAATATTGCAGGCTCGCGATCTGCCCGAAACCCTGAACACGCTGGAAACGCGCGAGGATATCGACCTTGTTCTACTTGACCTTCATATGCCCGGCAATCAGGGCCTGACCGGCCTGGTCGGTATTCGCTGCCATTTTCCGGCCGTTGCGGTTGTCGTGGTGTCGGCCAATGAAGACCCGCGTGTTATTCGACGGGCACTGGATCATGGTGCGGCCGGATTCATCCCGAAAAGCTCGGGTCTGGATGAACTGACCGAAGCGCTCAATACCGTGCTTGCCTGTGATGAATGGATTCCGCCACATTTGGCCCGGGCGGTTGCCGATACCGACAGCAGTAACGATGATCTGGACCTGGCCCGCCGCATGTCGCAGCTCACCCCGCAGCAGTTTCGTGTGCTCAAATTGGTCGCCGACGGCCAGCTCAACAAGCAGATCGCCGATCAACTCAGCATCCAGGAACGCACTGTCAAAGCCCACATGAGCGAGATCTTCGCCAAGCTCGAAGTCCGCAACCGCACCCAGGCCGGCATCGCCTTCCGCCACCTGGAACTGGTTGATCCGGCGAATCGGGTTTAGTTTTTTCGTTCGGTTGGTATTTTGGTTCAGTTGGTTTTTTGGTTTGGCTCTAACCAACCGAACCAATCGAACCAACCAAACCAAACTACAAGCGCGGCAGGGTGCGCCAGAAGGCGTCGACGCAGGCCATGCCCAGTAGCTGGGAGCGGCCTGGGCTCCAGCCGGTTTCCGGCAGTGGCGTAATGGCGGAGTCTTTGAATGGCATTTCCAGGGTCATGGCCAGGCAATCGAATGTCTCGGCCATGAAGTCGGTGCATTTTTTCAAATCGGCCGAGCCGGGGGCATCGACCTCATAGCCGTGTTCAGTCTGGAAATCCGGACTGATTTCGGCCAGCAGGGTCTTGAAGTCATCCAGTTGTTGCTGCTTGTGATCAGACCAGCTGGCCGTGCCCTCGGCACCGGCAACAAAGTTGAACGGCAAACCCTCATCACCGTGCACATCAAAGGCGAAATCGACCCCGGTCTGTTTCATTTTTTCGATCACGTAGTAAATCTCGGGCGAGTCATCCCGGGACGGGTTGGCCCATTCGCGGTTGAGATTCCTGCCACGCGCGTTGCAGCGCAGGTGACCACGGACGCTGCCATCAATGCACATATTGGGCACCAGGTAGACCACCGCCTGCTCCAGCAAACTGCGAGCGACCGGGTCCTCCTCGTCGAGCAGACGGGTCAGGAATCCTTCGACCCACCACTCGGCCATGGTCTCTCCCGGATGTTGCCGTGCCGTAACCCACAGCTTCTTGCGACCGGGCTCTTCATCGCCAATCACCAGCAGGGTATGGGCATGGCCATCGGGTGTGGCACACAGCGTCTCGGCCCTGACCCGTGGCGAAGTCAGCGCGTTGGCAATCAGCTGCTGATGACGGGCCAGCGAGTAGGGCGCGAAATACGCATAGTAGATGACGTCGGTATCCGGCTGATGGCGGATCACCAGGCGCTTGCCGTCGAATTCGGTCGGCACCCGGAACCAGTGTTCCTGGTCGATAGATGCCACGGCCTGGTAGTCCTTGAACCCCACCGGATAGGAAACCTCGCCAGCATTGGCAATGGCGAATGCGCAGTCCTTGCCGGCGGCATTGCAGACCTGGAAGTAAAACCACTGCAAATGCTCATCCCCCGCATCATGGCGAATGCGAAGCTCGATATCGTCCGGCCCCCCGGCCCGGATCACCTCGATATTGCCACCGTCAAAGTGGCTGAAAATCTGGATTGTCATGGAGTTGCTCGATAAGTTGGAAGTAGCCGACAGACTAACGCAATGGCAAGCAGGAGGTGAGGGAAAGGGGAAAGGGGAAGGGGGAAGGGGAAGGGGAAAGAGGAAAGAGGAAAGGGGAGATGGGAGATGGGGAGATGGGGGAGATGGATTAGTCACCCAAACCTTTCCATTACCCGTTGCAAGTCTCCGGTTGGCGGAGCCTCGATAACAAGATTCTGTCCGGAAGCGGGATGCTGGAAGCTCAGCTCGCTGGCGTGGAGTAATAAACGGCGGCATTCGAAGTGTTCACGGAACAGGCGGTTATGACGGCCTTCACCATAGGTTGTATCACCAATGATCGGATGAAAAATGTGTTTGAAATGACGTCGGATCTGATGCATTCGACCGGTCAGTGGCCGGGCTTCGACCAGCGAGTAGCGAGCGCTGGGATAACGCCCCACCGCGACAGGCAACTCAATCCTGGACAGGCAACGATATTGCGTCTGGGCATCCTGTGGCGCGGACGTGTCCTCAATTCTGAGCGCATGGTCGATGACCCCCGATTCATCGACGTGACCACGCACGATGGCCAGATAGACCTTGGTGATCTGTCGCGCCATCATCTGCTCGCCCATCGCGGCTGCGGCAGGAGCATTCAGGGCGAACAGCAAAACGCCGGAGGTTGCCCGATCCAGCCGATGAATCGGCCAGACCCTTTGGCCCAGCTGTTTACGCAGAATCTGAAGAACAAATGTGCTGTCGGTGCCGAGCTTGCTGCGATGAATCATCAGGCCACAGGGCTTGTCAACGGCACATAACCAGCGATCCCGGAAGACGACGGGCAGCGCCCCGGATGTCGAGGAGCTCAATCGACGGTCTCGTGACTGGCTGCGGAAAGTTTGTCGATCAAGCGCGCCAGCTGCCTTTTTTCACCATCATCGAGCGCCGAAACAATCGCCCGCTCATAAGCCAGGGCGGCCGGAACGATGGCGTCGTAGACCGCCTCGCCTTCGGCACTCAAATGCAAATGCTTGGCGCGCCGATCGGCATCGTTGGCCTGGCGCTCGATGCGTCCGGCATCCAGCAGCCTGCGCACGGCCCGGCTGACCGCGACTTTGTCCATGGCGGCGCGTTCGGCCACCTCGCTTGCCGATATGCCCGGAAAGCGACCGAGTATGGCG
Organism: uncultured Wenzhouxiangella sp.; assembly: GCA_964523755.1. GTDB lineage: Bacteria > Pseudomonadota > Gammaproteobacteria > Xanthomonadales > Wenzhouxiangellaceae > Wenzhouxiangella. The sequence continues at coordinate 48,839 of CAZFYM010000006.1, forward strand.
ATTACGCGCCATTCGGTCACGCTCAAGCCGTAGCGCAGCTCATAGGTACGGGCAATCCCCTGGCTGATCTGGTTGGACAGTACCGAAAGACGATAAGGGAGAAAGGTTTCGAGATTGAGCATGCGATCCGGGGCGGGCACTTGAAATTGGTTTCAAATGTAACTAATATCGGATCAATGAGCAAGTCCGGTTTCGCCGGCGACCCGAATGAACGCCGCCCCAATGAACGTCGCCAAGGAGATGGCAATGAGCGAACAACGCCCCAACCCGCTGGGAGTCCAGCAGTTCGAATTCATCGAATTCGCCGCACCCGACGCGGCCCTGCTTCACAAACTGTTTGCAAGCCTCGGCTTTACCCCCGTGGCACGCCATCGCGACCGTGCGGTAACCCTGTATCGGCAGGGCGGGATCAATTTCCTGGTCAATGAAATCCCGGATTCATTTGCCAGTGACTTTGCTGCCGCCCACGGCCCGGCCTGCACCGGGTTCGCGCTGCGTGTCAGCGATCCGGAAAAGGCCCGCCAGGCCGCGCTGGCCAACGGTGCCAAAACCATAGATCACAAGCCTGACAGCCTGGCGCTGGATGCGCCCTGCATCGCCGGCATTGGTGGCAGCGTCCTGTATCTGACCGGCGGCATTGACGACATTGAAAAAGCGTTTGAATTCGATCCGTCAGTCGAGCGCAATCCCAAGGGCGTTGGCCTGACCTTTATCGACCACCTGACCCACAATGTCTACAACGGCAATATGGCCCAGTGGGCGGGTTTTTATGAGAAGCTGTTCGGCTTTTTCGAAGTCAAGTATTTCGATATCAAGGGTGCCCAGACCGGCCTGCGTTCAAAAGCCATGACGGCCCCCAACGGCAATATCTCCATTCCCATCAACGAATCGGAGAATCCCAAAAGCCAGATCAACGAATACCTGGACGAGTACAAGGGCGAAGGCGTTCAGCATATTGCCCTGTACTCGGAAAACATCTATGAGTCGGTCGAAGCGCTGCATGCCAACGGCATTCAGTTCCTGGACACGCCGGACACCTATTTCGACGTTATTGATCAGCGCATCCCGAATCACGGCGAGGATGTGCCGCGCATGCGCAAGAACAAGATCCTGATCGATGCCGACATGAACCAGCCGGACAAACAATTGCTGCAGATTTTCACCCAGACCAATATCGGTCCGATTTTCTTCGAGATCATCCAGCGCAAGGGCAACGAAGGTTTTGGTGAAGGCAACTTCCAGGCATTGTTCGAAGCGATCGAACGCGACCAGCAAAAACGCGGCGTACTGTGAGAAAGGGTAGAGGGATAGAAGGGTAGAGGGGGAGAAGGTTTTCCTTCTACCCTTCTTCCCCTCTACTCTCCTTCCCTTCTACCCTTCTCCCTGCGTAGTACCAACGGAGCAAACACATGAAACACTGGATCACACATCCGAAAGTTGAAGGCAAGGCATCGCGCCAGGCGCATTGTGATCTGCCCGATGGGACTTACGAGCGCGAACTTGGCAAGGAGGGCTTTTTTGGCCCGGCCACGCACATGTATCACAGCAGGCTGCCAACCGGCTGGACCGATTTCGAGGGGCCGCTGCAACCACGCGCCTTCGACACCAACAAGCTCGACAATGCCAGTGCCCTGCCCTGGGACGCAGCCGAACTGATGCACAACTCGCATACCCGGATTCGGAGCTGGCACAGTTCTGGCCGCATGGACAAGCTGGTGCGCAATTCCGACGGCGATGAACTGCTTTTCATCCATGCCGGGTCCGGTGATTTGTTCTGCGACTACGGTCACCTGGCCTTTCGCGACGGCGACTACATCGTTCTGCCGCGCGGAACGATGTGGCGAATTGAGTCGGATGAACCCGTTAACGCGCTGCTGATCGAGGCCACCAACTCAAGCTACATGCTGCCCGACAAGGGCCTGGTCGGACCGCATGCGATTTTCGACCCGGCCATGCTCGACAGCCCACAAATTAACGATGCCTTCCGGGCCCAGCAGGGCGATACGCCCTGGCAGGTCGTGGTCAAGCGGCGCAACCGGCTTTCGACCATCTCCTACCCGTTCAACCCACTGGATGCCGTGGGCTGGAAAGGTGACCTGATGCCGGTGCGCATCAACTGGCGTGACATTCGCCCGCTGATGAGTCATCGCTATCACCTGCCGCCATCGGCTCACACCACCTTCGTTGCCCAGCGCTTTGTGGTCTGCACCTTTGTACCGCGTCCATTCGAAACCGATCCGGACGCCCTTAAAGTCCCGTTCTTCCACAACAACGATGACTTTGACGAGCTGATTTTCTATCATGCCGGCAACTTCTTCTCGCGTGACAATATTCATCCAGGCATGATGACCTTGCACCCCTGCGGCTTTACCCACGGCCCGCATCCGAAAGCCCTGAACAACGCGTTCAAGCCCAAGTCGGACGCAACCGAAGAAGTCGCCGTGATGATCGACACTCGAGACGCGCTGGATGTCACCGATGCTGCTGATAGCATTGAATGGAAGGAATACGTGGATAGCTGGAAGGGCTGAATGGCGGATCATCCCTCTACCCTTGACTTTTTTCAATCCAACCGCACTGAGATCCTATGAAATTAGCAACCCTGAAACAAGGCGGCCGTGACGGAACACTGGTCGTTGTTAGCCGTGATCTTTCCCGCGCTGTCGAGGCGCGTGATATTGCGCCGCATCTGCAGGCCGCGCTGGACGACTGGGATCAGGCAGCCCCGCGTCTCAATAGTCTGTATGACGCGCTCAACGCCGGTCGGGCCGAAGACAGTTTTGACCTGGACCTCAACTCGCTGGCCGCACCAATGCCGCGCTGTTACCAGTTTCTTGATGGCAGTGCTTACCTGCCCCATGTCGAGCGGGTCAGAAAAGCCAGAGGGGCCGAGGTACCCAAGAGCTTTGAAACCGATCCGCTGATGTACCAGGCCGTATCCGACGGCTTTATGGGTCCGCTGGACGATATCGCCATGGGCTCGACCGAGTGGGGGATTGATTTCGAATCCGAGATTGGTGTCATCACCGACGATGTACCGATGGGTGCCACGCCGGCCGAATGCGCCGAACATATCCAGCTGGTCACCATTCTCAACGACGTGTCGCTGCGCAATCTCATTCCCGGTGAGTTGGCCAAGGGCTTTGGTTTCTTACAGTCCAAGCCGCGCTCGTCGCTGGCCCCGGTCGTGGTCACGCCCGACGAACTCGGCGACGCCTGGCACGGCGAAAAGCTTCATCTGCCGCTGATCACCCATTACAACGGCAAGCTGTTCGGCGAACCCGAAGCCGGCGAGGACATGCAATTCTCTTTTGCCGAACTACTCGCCCATGCCGCCAAGTCCCGACCGCTGGCCGCTGGCACACTATTGGGATCCGGCACGATCGCGAACCAGGACACCGCCCGCGGCGCAAGCTGCCTGGCCGAGAAACGCATGCTGGAAATCATCGCCAACGGCAAACCCGAAACCCCGTTCATGCAATTCGGCGACACGGTCCGGATTGAGATGAAAAGTCGAAAGGGGGCATCGATCTTCGGCGCTATTGAGCAGAAAGTGGTGGAGTATCGGCGCTAGCGCGCCTCAAAATAACCCGCCATGAGCACCAAACCAGTCCTTCATTCTTACTACCGCTCCTCAGCCAGCTACCGTGTGCGCATGGCGTTGAATCTGAAAGGCCTAGACTACGACATTCGGCCGGTGCATCTGGTGCAAGACGGAGGTCAGCAGTATGCGCCGGACTATCTGAATCTCAATCCGCAGGGGCTGGTGCCAACGCTGGAACATGACGGGATGGTGATCACCCAGTCCCCGGCGATGCTGGAGTATCTGGAAGAACGCTTCCCCGAACCGGCGTTGCTGCCGCACGATGCCGCGGGTCGGGCTCGGGTGCGCGCCCTGGCTTCTGTGATCGCCTGCGATATTCATCCGCTCAACAACCTCAGGGTGCTGAAATACCTGGTGGGTGAAATGGGCGTTAATGAGGACACCAAACTGGCCTGGTACCGCCACTGGACCGAAACCGGACTGGCTGCGGTCGAGGCTCTGCTGGATCATCCATCCACCGGCCGCTTCTGCCACGGTGACCAACCCGGTCTTGCCGATTGCTGTCTGCTGCCACAGGTCTATAATGCCCGTAGATTTGATTGCAATCTGTCGCCGATGTCACGCATCCGACAAATTTGCGCTCAACTCGATACCATTGATGCCGTTGTCCGCGCCGCGCCGGAAAACCAGCCTGACGCTGAATGACCGCCCGGCCCAGGCAAGCCATGTACAAACGCCAAAGGCCAGATCCAAGCAATGACACCGTTCCGACTGATACTCACCCTGATTGTCGCAGCCCTGCTGAACGCCTGCGCCACCCTTCCGCCGGATTTCAGCCTGCTCGATAATGCCCTCTCGGCGATCGACCAAGCCGAAAGCGCTGGTGCCAATGAATACTCGCCGCTGGAACTGCGGTTCGCCCGCGAACGTCTTAAGGCCGCAGAAATCGCTCTGACGGAAAACCAGGGTGACCTGGCCAGGCGTCTGGCCGACGAATCCGAAATCGAAGCCCAGCTGGCACTGGCCCGCACCCAGGCAGCACTGACTCGCGCCAATCTGGCCGACCAGCAGCGTGCCCTGGATGAACTCAAGAACGACCTGGTAGAAGCCTTTGGCGAGGGAGTGCTGCGATGAACGCCCTGAATCGATTGCTGATTCTGGCCGCGCTTGCCGCTCTGGCAGGCTGCGCAGCCCAACCGCGTGAAGATACCGCACTGGATAATCTGCAGGCCGACCTGGCCCAGTTCAGAGACAATACCGAGCTGTCTTCACTGGTCCCACTTGCCCTGGCCGACGCCGAGCGAGCAGTTCGCCAGGCCGGCATCAAGGGCCTGGGCGAAGACGAATTGCGCCACCGTATTCTGCTGGCCGAGAAACGCCTGGAGATTGCTCGCTCGAATGCGTTCCGCGCGCAGGCTCAGAACCAGATGGACGCGATCGAACGCGAACGCACCGAACTGTTGTTGCGAGCCAGCCGGCTGGAAGTCGAACAGGCGCGGCGGGAAGCCGAACAGGCACGCATGGAAAGCACGGCTGTGCGCGAGGAAATCGAACGCACCCGGCGCGATGCCATGACATCCGAGGAGTTGCGCGAGCAGGCCAGTCTGCGCGAAGCCCAGGCACGCGAGGAAGCCGAGGCAGCACGTCGACTGGCCCAGGCACAGGCCAGCGAGATTGAACTGGCCCGGCGCGAAGCCGAACTGGCAACCCAGACCGCTGACTCATTACGCCGACGACTCGAACTGCTGGAACTTCGCCAGACCGACCGCGGTGTCGTCATCACGCTCGGCGATGTGTTGTTCGAGTTGGGCCAGACCCGTTTGCAGCCGGCCGCACGCAGCAACCTGGAAGACGTGGTGGAACTTCTGCAAACCGAGCCTGACAAACGAATCAGGATTGAAGGCCATACCGATTCCAGCGGTCCGGCCAGTGTCAATCAACGAATCTCACGGGAACGGGCCGAATCAGTGCGCGATGAGCTGGTAGCCATGGGAATCGCTGCCGATCGTATTCAAGCCGTCGGGATGGGCGAAGATTTTCCGATCGCCAGCAACGACAACGCTGAGGGCCGCAGTCAAAACAGGCGCGTGGATGTGATCCTGCTCGACGACTGAACCTGCGATCAGGTCAGCCTTGATTCGGCACCCAACAGACGGTATAACTACATTGACCATGGTGACAGATTCGAGCGAGACGCTTGCCTCACAACAATTTCACCGGGCCGTCGGGGCTCAGTCTCCCGCATGGGCACTGATCAGTCTCGGAGCTTCACGAGCCGTCGTCCGGCCTGGCAACTGCCACCATTCCCATTTCACTTTATTGGGGCCAATTGCATTGGCCTCCTTCAAGCCTGCGCGGCGCGTATCGGGCATCAACACGCGCGGCGCTCTTCACCCCATGGAAAGGAGAATGCCATGTTCGAACACCGTCAGGAACAGATGGAAGCACTGCTCAAGAACAATCAAGACTTCCGCCGCCTGCACAACCACCATCAGCAGCTCGAAAAACGTGTGATAGCTGCCGAAAACGGTACCGCACCAATGGACGATCTGGCTCTAAACCAACTCAAACGCGAAAAACTCAAGACCAAAGATCAACTCAGCCGAATCATGGACCAGGCGCAGGCAGCTTGAAACACGGTTTTCGGTTTCCGGGTACCGGGTACCGGTAAAAACGGATTTGGGCCTCTCGGATTTCCGGGGGGCCTTTTACGTTGCCAACATTACCCAAACCCTTCTTTTGAACCGGCTTTGCCTTTGCCTTTCCCGGAAACCGGAACTCGGAAACCCCTATCTTTTCGTCTTTCCATCAGCTATCTTGCCAGTCACTCCCGTAATCATTCGGCCCGTATGTCTGTTTACAACAATGTTCTCGACCTGATCGGCAATACACCCATAGTCCGGGTCAACCACCTCGACACCGGGCCCTGCGAGCTTTATCTCAAGCTGGAAAGCGCCAATCCGGGCGGTTCGATCAAGGATCGAATCGCGCTGACCATGATCGATGAGGCCGAGCGCCGGGGTGATCTCAAACCCGGCGCTACTCTGGTCGAAGGAACGGCAGGCAACACCGGTCTGGGGCTGGCTCTGGTGGCCGCACAGAAAGGTTACCGGCTGGTACTGGTGATTCCGGACAAGATGAGCCGGGAAAAAATCTCCAACCTCAAGGCGCTGGGTGCCGATGTAGTGATTACCCGCTCCGACGTTGGCAAAGGCCACCCGGAGTACTACCAGGATCTGGCCGCTTCGATCGCCGAGAAAACCGACAACAGCTATTTCATCAACCAGTTCGGCAATCCGGACAATCCGCTGGCCCATGAGACCATGACCGGCCCGGAAATCTGGTCGCAGATGAACGGCGAACTCGATGCCGTTGTGATCGGGGTCGGGTCCAGCGGGACCGTAACCGGGCTGAGCCGCTACTTTGCCAAGGCAGCGCCGAACCTGGAACTGGTACTGGCCGACCCGGAAGGCTCCATCCTGGCCGACTACATCGCCACCGGCAACGTGCGCGACGATGCCGGCGGCTGGCTGGTGGAAGGTATCGGCGAAGACTTCCTGCCAACAATCAGTGACTTTTCCAGGGTCAGTAAAGCCTACGCTATTTCCGACAAGGAGAGTTTCCTGACCGCGCGCGAGCTGCTCAAACGCGAAGGTCTGATGGGTGGATCCTCGACCGGAACGCTGGTCGCCGCAGCCTTGCGTTACTGCCGCGAGCAGACCGAACCGAAAAAAGTGCTCTCGCTGGTCTGTGATACCGGCAACCGCTATCTGTCCAAAGTCTACAACGACCACTGGATGCGCGACCATGGGCTGTTGCCCGGCAGCAATTTCGGCGATCTTCGCGACCTGATTGCCCGGCCCATGGCCAGTCGCGACGCCATCACCGTCGGCCACGAAGAATCGCTGGCCAACGCCTACAAGCGCATGATGCTCTACGATATCTCCCAGTTGCCGGTCATGGATGGCAAACGTATCGTCGGTATCATCGATGAATCCGACATTCTGCTGGCCGTCTACGAGGATGAGTCACACTTTGGACAGCCGGTCAATACCGCCATGGTCTCCGATCTGGAATCCGTCCAGCGCACCGCATCCATCGACGAACTGCTCCCCATCTTCAACCGCGACCACGTCGCCATCATCATGGATGGCGAAGAATTTCTCGGACTGATCACCCGCGTCGACCTCCTGAACTACCTCCGCCGCCGCGCGGATCGTGCCTAGCAAAACCAAAAAAGCCTCACGCAGAGACGCAGAGGTCGCAGAGGAAAGAAGGGAAGAAATGAAAAGGAAATAGAGGATAAAAAGAGAAAGTCTTTCTAAATCCTGTTTTTTTTAACCCATTATTGCTTTTCTCTGCGTCCTTTGCGCCTCTGCGCCTCTGCGTGAGGCTTTTTATCTATCCCGGCAAGCAGACGCAGCACTTGCTATCATCCGGGCTCTTTGATGACTGAAACGGAGCCGGCCCAATCGTGTCTACGCCCACTTCAGCGCCTGAACTGGCGCCACGCAATGCGTTCACTCGTTTTCTGGACACTGTCGAATGGCTGGGCAATCTGCTGCCGCATCCGGTCACGCTATTTGCCCTGCTGGCCACGGCGATGGTGTTTGTTTCCGGCCTGTTCGGCTGGCTGGGCGTGGCGGTTGAGGATCCGCGTCCGAACGTGCCCGACGGGACCATGATCGAAGCTGTCAGCCTGGTCAACGCTGACGGCTTGCGCATGATTCTGGGCAACCTGGTTTCCAATTTTGTCAACTTTGCCCCGCTGGGCGTGGTGCTGGTTGCCATGCTGGGTGTTGGCGTGGCCGAAAAATCCGGCCTGCTGTCGGCCATGGTGCGCGGCATTGTCATGAACGCTCCAAAGCACCTGGTCACCGTCGCCGTGGTCTTTGCCGGGGTGATCTCCAATACCGCCTCGGAAATGGGCTACGTCGTGCTGGTGCCACTGGCCGGCGCCATCTTTCTGGCCCTGGGGCGTCATCCGCTGGCTGGCATGGCGGCGGCCTTTGCCGGCGTGTCCGGTGGCTATTCGGCCAATCTGCTGTTGGGCACCATTGATCCGCTGCTGGCCGGCATTACCCAGGAAGCGGCCCGCCTGATCGACCCGCAATACGAGGTTTATGCCACCGCCAACTGGTACTTCATGATCCTGAGTACTTTCATGATCACGGCGATTGGATCGCTGGTCACCATTTTCATTGTTGAGCCCAAGCTGGGCCGCTACGACGACTCTCGCGCCGACCCGTCGGTACTCGACGACAGCCAGATGAAGGCCTTGACCGCTGATGAAAAACGCGGCCTGGTGGCGGCCGGACTGGCGGTGCTTGGCGTGCTTGGTCTGATCGCCTTGCTGGTCATTCCGGAAACCGGTGTACTGAGAGATCCGGCGGCCGCCGGCGAAGGATTCCTGGCCTCATCGGGACCGTTTTTCCGCTCTATCGTGGCCTGGATTTTCGTATTTTTCCTGGTCACCGGCTTTGCCTACGGCAAGGTCGTGGGCACAATGAAAACCGATCGCGATGTGATTGACGGCATGGCCTCGGCGATTGCCACCCTCGGCCTGTACGTGGTGCTGGTGTTCTTTGCCGCCCAGTTCGTGGCGTTTTTCGGCTGGACCAACCTGGGACTGATCACGGCCGTGACCGGCGCGGATTTTCTCCAGAACATCGGACTGGATGGACCGCTGGTGTTTCTTTTCTTCATTATCATTTGCGGCATTGTGAATCTCAGCCTGGGCTCGGCCTCGGCCCAGTGGGCGGTCACCGCACCGATTTTCGTGCCCATGCTGATGTTTATCGGTTATTCGCCGGAAGTCATCCAGGGCGCCTACCGGATCGGCGATTCGACCACCAATATCATCACCCCGATGATGAGCTATTTCGGCCTGATCCTGGCCTGGGCGACCCGTTATGACAAGAACTTCGGCATTGGCACCCTGATTGCCACCATGCTGCCCTACTCGATCTTTTTCTTTGTCTTCTGGACCGCGCTGTTCTTTGTGTGGGTGTTTGGCCTTGGCATGCCGGTCGGACCGGGCTCACCAACCTACTACACGATGCCGGGCTGATCCATGCGTGAACCCACCGAGATCCGCCTGGAAACCTCCCGCCGCAGACTGGTCGTTGAATTCGATGACGGGGCCAGTTTTGACTTGCCCTGCGAGTATCTGCGCACGCACTCCCCGTCAGCCGAGGTCCGCGGCCACGGCCTGTCAGAGCCCAAACTGCTGACGAGTAAGGAAACGGTCAATATCCAGCGCATCGAGCCGATTGGCAGCTATGCCGTGGTGCTGCACTTCGATGACGGTCACAACACCGGCATCTATTCCTGGTCATTCCTTTACGAGCTAGGGGTTAACATGGCAGCCAATCAGAAACGCTATGCCGAACGCCTGCAGGAAGCGCAGAATCAGCAGTAACAACGAAACCTTTAAACGCAAAGACGCGAAGACGCAAAGGTTTTAATCAAAATCGCATTTCTTAGCGTCTTAGCGCAGTTCGGATGCAAATGGCGATTTGCCGAAGGCAAGAAGCCTTTTGACGGAAAACGCCTGCGCGTGTCTTTGCGTTCAAAAGGTTTTGGTTTTTGCAAAACTTAACAATCTTGGTGGATAAGAGAGTCATAGAGCGATGACGGATTTTGGATTCAAAGAGGTAGCACCCGAGGAGAAAACCCGGCTGGTCGGCAAGGTGTTCAGCTCGGTCGCGCAGCGCTACGACCTGATGAACGATCTGATGTCGCTCGGGATTCACCGTCTATGGAAGCGTCACTTTGTCGCCGGCTGCGGTATCCGCTCAGGTGATCGTCTGCTCGATCTGGCCGGCGGTACCGGTGATATTGCACGGCTGGCCGTAGCGGCCGGTGCCGAGGTCACCGTGGCCGACATCAACCATGCCATGCTCTCGGTCGGCCGTTCGCGGATGGACAATGCCGGTCAGGTCGGCGGGCTGGACTGGCTGCAGGTCAATGCCGAAGCGCTGCCGTTTGCCGATGCCAGCTTCAACCATGTCACCATCACCTTCGGACTTCGCAATGTGACTTGGCGCGACCAGGCGCTGGCGGAAATGCATCGCGTTCTCAAGCCCGGCGGACGGGTTCACATCATGGAGTTTTCCAAGGTCGGGCTACCGGCGCTGGCCAAGGTCTATGACACCTGGTCGTTCCAGGTGCTGCCACGCCTGGGCGAGCGGATTGCCGGTGATGCCGAAAGCTATCGCTACCTGGCCGAATCCATTCGTCGTTTTCCCGACCAGGAAAGCCTGGCCGGCATGTTGCGCGAGACCGGCTTTGAACGAGTGAGCTGGAAAAACCTGTCGGGTGGTATCTGCGCCATTCATCGCGGAGCCCGGGTCTGATGAGCCGTTATCTCACCCCGCTGCCCGGCCTGCTGGCGCGCATGATTGACCAGGCGTTCAACCAGACCATTGCACTGGACCCGGCCGCCGTCGACAAGCTCAAAAGCCTGTCCGGCCGAACCGTGCAACTCAAGCTCGAGGGGCTGGGTATTGATCTGTTTTTCTCCGGCACTGGCGAGCGCCTGACCGTCCGGGCCGAATGGCCGCGCGAATCAGACCGTAAACCCGACACCACCATTGCCGGTTCACCCATGGCATTGCTGGCCATGGCCGTGCCCGACTGGCGCTCGCCGGGCAGCGGCGTTCGCATCGAAGGCGATGCCGGTACCGCCCAGGCCCTGGAGAAATTGCTGCGCCAGCTTGATCCCGACTGGGAGTCCCTGCTGGTGCGCCAGTTCGGTGAGGTCATCGGTCACCAACTCTGGCGAGCGTTCAACGATGCCGCGCGCTTCGGCCGCAGCAGCGTGGAGACTGCTGGTGATCAGATCGCTCATTATCTGCGCGAGGAAAGTGGCTTGCTGGTAACCCGAGCCGAGGTCGAACAATTTGTCCACGAGGTGGACGAATTGCGCGAGGCCACCGACCGACTGGGAGCCAGGCTTCGCCGCGAGGGTCGGGCATGATTCGTCATGGCTTGCGCCTGGCCAGCATCGGACTGACGCTGGCACGCTATCGCCTCGATGACATTCTCACCGGCCTGCCGTTGCTGCGTCTTTTTCGCCTGGCTCGTGTACTGCCCTGGAAAGGCCGGCGATCCGTCAATGACTTGACTCGCGGGCACCGGCTTCGCCTGGCACTGCAGGAACTGGGCCCGATTTACGTCAAATTCGGCCAGATCCTGTCGACCCGGCGTGACCTGCTGCCGGTCGATATCGCCGACGAATTGGCCAGATTGCAAGATGATGTCCCGCCGTTCGATGTCGATCAGGCCCGGGCGATTGTCGAGAACGAACTCGAAGCCCCGATCGATACCCTGTTCGCCGAGTTTGAAAACACGCCGCTGGCATCGGCCTCGATTGCCCAGGTCCATGGTGCCCGCCTGAAAACCGGTCAAGCCGTGGTGGTCAAGATCGTCCGGCCCGGCATTGACCACCAGATCCGTCGTGACCTGGCGCTGCTCAAGAGTCTGGCGCGACAGGTCCGACGCTATCATCCCGAAGGTGACCGCATCCGACCCGACGATCTGGTCAGCGAATTCGAGCGCGTCATCGAAGGCGAGCTGGACATGCAGGCTGAAGCAGCTAACGCCTCGCTGATCCGGCGCAATTTCGAGGACTCCAGCGATCTTTACGTCCCGGCTATTCACTGGGACCTGACGGCCAAACGCGTGCTGGTCATGGAGCGGGTCAGTGGCATTCCGGTGCGCCGGATTGATGAACTCAAGCGCCTGGGCGTAGACCTGGAAAAACTGGCCCGACGCGGCATCCGGATCTTTTACGCCCAGGTGTTCCGGGACAACCTGTTCCATGCCGACATGCACCCCGGCAATATTCTCGTTGATGCCTCCGACCCGGCTGACCCGACCTTTATCTCGCTGGACTTCGGCATCGTCGGCAGCCTCACGCCCAAGGATCTTTACTATATTGGCGAAAACTTCCTGGCCATTTTCAATCGCGAGTACCGTCGGGTGGCCGAACTCCACGTCGAAGCCGGCTGGGTACCCGCCGACACTCGCGTCGACCAGCTCGAAGCAGCCGCGCGTACGGTCTGCGAACCGGCCTTCACCCGCCCGCTGGAAGAGGTATCCTTCGCCGAACTGGTCATCAACCTGTTCAGCGTCGCGCGCAAGTTCAAGCTGACCATTCAGCCGCAGTTGATCATGCTGCAAAAAACCCTGCTGAATATCGAGGGCATGGGTCGCGATCTCTATCCCAAGATCAATATCTGGGAAGTCGCCAAACCGGAACTGGAAAGCATTTACCGTGAGAAATACGGTCTGCCGCGCACGGCCCAGCGCATCTCCCGTCAACTCCCCGGCATGCTCGCCCGCAGCCCGGAACTGCCGACTCTGATCTACGAATACCTCAAGATGGCCGGCAGCGGTCGCATCCACACCCGCATCGACTCCGATGACCTGGCCAGACTCGCCGACCAGCTCGGCCGGCACAACCGCCGTCTGCCCGGCGCCATCCTGGCCGCCGGCCTGATCGTCGCCGGAGCCGTCCTGGCCGGCTACCAGGTCACGCCCATGCTCGGCCAAGCCTCACTGCCTGCCCTCGGCAGCCTGCTCCTCGGTCTGGTGGTTGGGTGGCGAGCTTTGAGGTAAGAGAAGGATCAAGGAAAAGCTAATGCTAGGCTCGCGCTGAGGAGAAACTTTTCAAAAATTATTTCTCTGCGTCCCTGCGCCTCTCATCGAACAAACTGCTCGCTGCGCGACAGCGGTCCCGGTCACGGGGTTGAAGACTCTGCGCGAGATAACCTTTGAATGGTTTTGCCTTGAGCCTTGAGAACCTGCCCTTCCTATTTCGTCTTGAGAAAAAAGCAGTCCAGTTCGGCCTGGTTTGTGGGGGCGGCGACGTGACCGATCAAATCGCCCGGCCATTCCGGGGCGATGAGTTGCCAGTCTTCCGGCCAGTCTTCCGGCAGGGTTTTTATGCGTGGTGGATCGGAGTGCAAGGCCATGTGCCCCAGAGCGCCGGCCAGGCCACAGCCCTGAGCCTTGACCAGGGCTTCCCGGGCGGTCCACTGGTCGAGAAATGCCTGAGAACACTCGGGTTCGGCCAATTGCGCCAAGTGATCGGCTTCGCTGTCGGTAAAGAAGCGGCGGGCCAGATCGACTGGCCGGCGGAAAGTGCGCTGACACTCCAGATCCACCCCAACTTCCAGCCCGCGAGCCACAACAATGGCCAGCCAATTCCCCGAGTGCGACATATTGAACTTGAGTCCGCTGATTGCCTGCTCGCCAGCCAGACACGGCTTGCCGCCGTCGGCCTGGATGATTTTCAGGTCCTTGCCGGGGATACCGAGATAGCTGCCCAGCAGCAATCGCAGGACAAATCGTTGCTGGATACGCCGCTTGAGTACCCGCTCGCGACGATTCAGGCCGGTCGGGCCGGCATCCAGCGGCAGCTCGGCCAGATCGGTCAGCCACAGTTCCAGATGGCCATGACGCGGCAGCGCTCGGCGCTTGAGTGGTAATTCAACGGCACGCCAGCGACTCATGCCCCGAAAAACCCGCAGGTTCCGGCGACCCCGAAACCGCCGACCTTGCGCGATTGAACCAGGTCAGATGGCGCCATTCCGCCCTGCGCCAGCACAGGCAGCGGTGAGCATTCACATAGTGCGGCAAAACCACTCCAGTCCAGCGGTCGTGCGGTCGGATCGATCTCAGTGCACCGGACTGGCGACAGGCAGACAAAGTCGGCCCCGATCTGCCCGGCCCTGACCAAGTCACTGGCATCATGACAGGAAACACCGACAAGAAAATTGCCTGGCAACGGTCGCTTTCGGGTCAGGGCCAGCCGTTCGGAGCCCAGATGGACGCCGCTGGCACCGGCCAGCACAGCAAGGTCTGCCGGGCCGTTAAGCAGCCAGCGCGCGTCACAGGCCTGGGCCGCTTCACCGCAGCGTTCAGCCAGCGTGGCCAATTGGTCCATCGGCAGCGAATGCGCACATAGCTGAAGAAATCGGTAACCCGCATCCAGGCATTGCTGCCAGTGCGCCAGAAAGGCATCGATTGAATTGAATTGCCCGGGATCGGGAGTGATCACATAGCGCGGATCCACGGCCAGCATCTTGAGCATGGGGCGGTCAGCTTCCGGCATTGGCAAACTGGCAGCCTGATCGAGACTGACCCACCGTATTGGCTGACCTTCACGCCCATGCGCTTGGCCATGCCATTGGCGAACCTCACGGATCAGCAAGCGCACGATTTTTTCAGGATAGGCGTGCGTCAGACTGAGCAGCGGCCGGGATTCGTCGATCTGAATCCCGACTTCTTCATCCAGTTCGCGGGCCAGTGCGTCGTGGGCTGACTCGCCGGGCTCGCACTTGCCACCCGGAAACTCCCACAGGCCGGCCAGATGCTTGCCAACCGGCCGCTGCGCCAGCAGCAGCCGGCCATCCGCATCCCGAATGACCCCGGCAGCCACAACAATGGTAGCGGCCTTCGATACCAAAGCCGAGTCCGCACCCTCCCTGAACCCTGAACCCGGAACCCGGAAACCCGTTGTTGTCACCCCAACTTGCCGTGACACTGCTTGTATTTCTTGCCCGATCCACACGGGCACGGCTCATTACGCCCGACCTTTCGACCTTCGCGAACAAAGGTCTCGGGAGTCGCTTGCGCTGGCTGCGATCCGGGCGGTCCGCCCGCCGGCGTTCCACCGGCGGCCTGAGCCTCGGCGTGCTGAAACTGCATCGGCGTCTCGCGCTGACGGCCGGCATCCACGGCGCTGACATCGTCCTGATCACGAATCTTGACCCGCGCCAGCACCTTCATGACCTCGTGCTTCATGGCATCGAGCATCTCGGTAAACATCGCGAAGCCTTCGCGCTTGTACTCCTGCTGCGGCTTTTTCTGCGCGAAGCTGCGTAAATTGATGCCGCGACGCAGGTAATCCATGCTCGCCAGATGTTCTTTCCACTGCTGGTCAAGAATACTCAACATCACGGCCTTTTCGAACTGCCGCATAACGTCCGCACCGGTCATTTTTTCCTTGGCCTGGTAGTGCGCCTCGACCGCGTCCATGACCCGCTTGTACAGGCCCTCCTCATCGAGATCATCGTCCTGTTCAAGCCATTGGCGCACCGGGGCGTCGATACCAAATTCCCCTTCCAGCGCCTTTTCCAGACCTTCTGGCTCCCACATATCATCGACCGAACCGGGTGGAATGAAGCGGGCGAACAAGCCCTCAAAGACCTCGGCACGAATGGACTCAATGGTGTCGTGGATATCGTCAGCTTCCATCAGCTCATTGCGCTGGGAATAGATCACGCGGCGCTGATCATTGGCAACATCGTCATATTCCAGCAGGTTCTTGCGCATATCGAAGTTGTGCGATTCGACCTTGCGCTGGGCGTTTTCGATCGCCCGGCTCACCCAGGGATGCTCAATCGCCTCACCCTTGTCCATTCCCAGCTTCTGCATCATCGCGCCCATGCGGTCAGACGCAAAAATCCGCATCAAATTGTCTTCCAGTGACAGGTAGAAACGGCTGGACCCGGGATCGCCCTGGCGACCGGAGCGGCCGCGCAACTGATTGTCGATACGTCGCGACTCATGTCGCTCAGTGCCGATGATATGCAGTCCACCGGCGTCGATGACCGCCTGATGGCGGACTTTCCAAGCCTCGCGAACCCGCTCACGATCCGCCTCGCTGGCATTCTCACCCAGCTCAGCCAATTCGGCTTCCAGGTTCCCGCCGAGTACGATATCGGTACCGCGGCCAGCCATGTTGGTGGCGATGGTCACTGCACCAGGCTGGCCGGCCTGGGCCACGATATGGGCTTCGCGTTCGTGCTGCTTGGCGTTGAGGACTTCGTGCGAGACGCCGGCCTGCTTGAGTTTTTTGGCCAGAAGTTCGGAGGTTTCGATTGAGGTCGTACCGACCAGCACCGGCTGCTTCTCGGCAACCCGCTGGCGAATATCCTCGACGATGGCGTCGAACTTCTCGGCCTGAGTCAAAAACACCAGGTCGGCCCGGTCCTCACGGATCATCGGCTTGTGGGTCGGAATCACGACCACTTCCAGGCCATAAATGCTCTGGAATTCATAGGCCTCGGTATCGGCCGTTCCGGTCATCCCGGAGAGCTTGTCATACAGGCGGAAATAGTTCTGGAACGTAATCGAGGCCAGGGTTTGATTCTCACGCTGGATTGGCACCCCTTCCTTGGCTTCAATCGCCTGGTGCAAGCCTTCCGACCATCGCCGGCCAGCCAGGGTCCGGCCGGTAAATTCATCGACGATGACCACTTCGCCATCGCGGACAATGTAGTCCACGTCACGGGCAAACAGGTGGTGAGCCCTGAGCGATGCGTTAAGAGTGTGCATCAACGCCAGGTTGTTGGCGTTGTACAGGCTTTCGTCTTCCTTAAGCATGCCGGCCTTGACCAGCAACTGCTCGACCTTGGCCATACCGTCTTCAGTCAGATAAACCTGTTTGGTTTTTTCATCCACACTGAAGTCCCCCGGACCATCTTCCTCGGCCTGGCGATCCAGGTGCGGAACGATTTTGTTCATCCGCACATAGACCTCCGGGCCTTCGTCGGCCGGGCCTGAAATAATCAATGGAGTCCGTGCCTCATCAATCAGGATGGAATCCACCTCATCAACGATAGCGAAAAACTGACCGCGCTGGACCCGTTGTTCCAGCTTGAAGGCCATATTGTCGCGCAGGTAGTCGAAACCGAGCTCATTGTTGGTTCCGTAAGTCACATCGGCGGCGTAGGCAGCACGTTTGGCTGCCGGCGTCATACCGGGCACCGAAACGCCCACACTCAAACCCAGCGCCTCGTAGATCGGCTTCATCCAGTCGGCATCGCGGCGGGCCAGGTAGTCGTTGACGGTGACCACATGAACACCCTGGTCGGCAATCGTATTCAGATACACCGCCAGTGTCGACATCAGGGTTTTGCCTTCGCCGGTTTTCATTTCGGCGATCTTGCCCTGGTGCAGGACCATGCCGCCGATCAACTGGGCATCGTAGTGACGCAAACCCAGGGTTCGCACCGACGCCTCGCGCACGGCGGCGAACGCCTCTGGCAACAGCTCATCCAGTGTTGCCCCGTCGCGATAGCGTTGACGCAACGCCTCGGTCCTGGCGCGCAGCGCGTCGTCTGACAACTCCTTGAATTCAGGTTCCAGGGCATTGATCGCCCCGACGTCCTGCTGCAGCTGTTTGATCAGCCGCTCATTGCGGCTGCCCACGATTTTGGTGATCAGGGCTTTAAACATTCAAAGTTCCAGTAACCGTCGTATTCGCTCGGAAATGTAGAATTGGGGACGGTCGGCGACCTGCGCAACCGGCCAACCTGTCATTGTAGCGTGGAAAGTCGGGTTTCGGGGTCCGGCAGCGCTATCATGGTGCCATGAACGATCGAGGTGAAAAATCCGTATCTGCCGTGGCTAGCGACGACCGGCGCATGGCCTCCCTGCTGAGGGCCAGCGGGGCCTTCGAAGCCCTGGATTCCCGATTGCAAACTCACCTGGGTGAGGCCGCCAGAGGCAACATCCGCGTCGCCTGCGTCGACGGCAACTGCCTGGTCCTGGCCGCCGCCTCCCCAGCCTGGGCCAGCCGCGCCCGCCTGGAAGCCGAGAATCTGCTCGACCAGGCAAAACAGATCTGGCCCGGAGAACTAACCAAAACCCGAATCATCGTGGCAGACTTTTCGAAAACCTGAAAAGAAAAAGAAGATAAAAGCCTCACGCAGAGGCGCAAAGAACGCAGAGAAAAGCAAAAGAAGGAATGAAGGGTTAAAACCTTAAAACCAGAATAACGATCTGATTTTTATTATTATTTATTTGCTTGTTTTCCTCTGCGACCTCTGCGCCTCTGCGTGAGGCTTTTGGCTTTTGACTTTGTTTTTAAATCGCCTGGGCGGGTTGGACGTAGGAGATGGGGGCGTGGTCGCTGTCTTCGTAGGTGACTTCTTCCCAGGCGCTGGCGTCGGCCAGCAGGGTGCGCAGGAGCTGGTTATTGAGTTCATGGCCGGATTTGAAGCCGGTGAAGGCACCGATCGGATTGCGGCCCATCAGGTACAGATCACCGATCGCGTCAAGTACTTTATGCTTGACGAATTCGTCTTCATGACGCAGGCCGTTTTCGTTCAGGATACGGTAGTCATCCAGCACCACGGCGTTATCCAGGCTACCACCCAGTACCAGGTTGCGCTGGCGCAGAAACTCGATGTCGCGCATAAAGCCAAACGTTCGGGCGCGCGCCACTTCCTTCAGGTAGGAAGTTGTGGAGAAATCGAGGTCAGCATGGCAGGAGTGGCTGCGAATGACCGGGTGATCGAACTCAATCGTAAAACCCACCCGAAATCCGTCGTAAGGCTCGAACCGGACCCACTTGTCATCGTCATGCACTTCGATGGTCTTGCGAACCCGCAGAAAACGCTTGGCCGCATTCTGCTCGGCGATGCCGGCCGACTGCACCAGAAAAACGAATGGTCCGGCACTACCGTCCATGATCGGGACTTCCGAGGCGGTCAGGTCGACATACAGGTTATCGATACCCAGCCCAGCCAGGGCAGACATCAGGTGTTCAATGGTGGCGACTCGCACCCCATCCTTGACCAGCGTGGTCGACAGAGCTGTATCACCCACATTGTGCGGGTCAGCCTTGATCCCGACCGCAGGGTCCAGATCTACCCTGCGAAAGATGATGCCGGCATTGGCCGGTGCCGGCCGCAGTGTCATGACCACCTTTTCTCCGGTGTGCATGCCAACGCCCGTGGCCCGAATGACGTTCTTCAGAGTTCTTTGCTTAATCAAGGCATAAAACCTTTCTGTGACAATGCGCTGCCGCATGGTAGCACATATAAAGTATGGCAAAAACCCTTTTTCGTGGTTTTGGCCACAGCTGTGGCACGCGCGCAACAGCTATTGTCACACCCGTGTCACTCAAGGGCTGGTTGCCCCCCCAAACATCCTGCCCGACGACGCCGCTGGCGAGTACAGCGACGCCGGGCCGATGACGGCTTCGACCCCCCAGGCCTGAAAACATTCCCCAGACCCGAGTTGTGTATCAGTCGGCCTGATTGCGCAGAAAGGCCGGAATATCGAGATAATCCAGCTCCTTTTGCTCGCCAAACAGTTTGCCGCTTTCGCGCTTGTTGTCGCTGTCACCGCTGTCGCGCTGCACCTGACTGCTTTGACGGCTGTGATGGCCGTGGTGATCTTCATTGGCGCGAAAGACAGCACGATTGTCAGTGCCGGTCCGCACAACCTTCATCGGTCGCTGCTGGCGGCCAGGCTGATCGCCCAGCCCGGTGGCAACCACCGTCACCCGGATCTCGTCACCCATGTCAGGATCGATCACCGTTCCGATCACCACCGTGGCATCGTCACTGGCCAGGTCGGCAATGGTGGTACCGACCTCCTCGAACTCCTTCATGGTCATGGTCAGGCCGGCCGTGATATTGACCAGAATGCCGCAGGCACCATTAAGGTTGACGTCTTCCAGCAACGGTGAACCAATCGCCGATTGCGCTGCCATCAGAGCGCGGTCTTCGCCGGATGCCGTACCCGAGCCCATCATCGCCATGCCCATTTCGCTCATTACCGTACGAACATCAGCAAAATCGACGTTGATCAGGCCCGGACGGGTGATCAGCTCGGCTATGCCCTGAACCGCACCGGACAACACCTGGTTGGCAGCCTTGAAGGCGTTGAGCAGGGAAATTTCAGCACCCAGCACACTCAGTAACTTGGCATTCGGAATGGTGATCAGGGAATCGACATGATGACCCAGTTCATCGATACCCTGCTGGGCAACGGCCAGGCGACGCTGTCCCTCGAACGGGAACGGCTTGGTCACCACGGCCACGGTCAAAATGCCCATTTCCTTGGCGGTCTGGGCAATCACCGGTGCCGCACCGGTACCGGTACCACCACCCATACCGGCGGTAATAAAGACCATATCGGACCCGGCCAGCATTTCGGTGATGCGTTCGCGATCCTCCAGGGCGGCCTGGCGGCCTACCTCGGGATTGGCTCCGGCACCCAGGCCCTTGGTAACGCCAGAGCCAATTTGCAGGGTTGACTTGCCCGAGAAATTTCTCAGGGCCTGTGAGTCGGTGTTGACGCAGATAAACTCCACGCCCTCGATGGCCGACTCGACCATCTGGTTGACGGCGTTGCCGCCGCCTCCGCCAATACCAATGACCTTGATGGTCGCACCCGGTGTGTAATTTTCAATCAGTTCAAAAGGCATGATGGATATCTCCTTCAGCTCGCCATTTCAATCAACAACAACCATCGGACTACAGGGTGGCGACACGTGTCTTCTTGGCGGACACGTTGTGCCGCTCCCTTGCCTTGCCCGAAACTCTCTACAGACGACAAGTTATTCTTCATCGCCTAAAAATCCCCTTGAAACCAGTTCTTGATCCGCTCCCAGATGCCTTCACCACCGCGACCCAATGGGCGACGGCGCCGATCATCGGAGCGTGATCCGTAAATCAGCAAACCCACGCCAGTCGCGTGAATCTGATTGCTGACCACTTCGGACAAGCCGCTCACGCCCTGGGGCGTGCCCAGCCGGACCGGCATATGCAGAATTTCCTCGGCCAGTTCGACCACCCCTTCCATCTTCGAACCACCGCCGGTCAGCACCAGGCCGGCCGGAATCATGGATTCGAAGCCGGACTGGCGAAGCTGCTTGTGGACGTGATTGAATAGCTCGCGGTAGCGAGCTTCGACCACCTGCGCCAGGGTCTGGCGTTCGAGCCGGCGCGACTCGCGGTTGCCCACACTGGGCACCTGGATGGTTTCATCGGTCGATACCATCTGCTCCAGCGCGCAGGCGTACTTGATCTTGATTTCCTCGGCATGCACGGTCGGCGTGCGCAAGGCGACGGCAATATCATTGGTCACCAGGTCACCGGCGATTGGAATGCAGGTGGTGTAGCGAATCGCGCCCTCGGTGAAAACCGCCACATCGGTTGTGCCGGCACCAATATCGACCAGCGCGATACCCAGATCCCGCTCGTCGTCGCTGAGCACCGCAAAGCTGGAAGCCAGTTGCTGCAAAATCAGATCGTCAACCTGCAAGCCGCAGCGGGCGACACACTTGGTCACGTTCTGGACCGCGCTGACAGCCGCGGTCACCAGGTGCACCCGCGCTTCCAGGCGCACGCCCGACATACCCACCGGCTGACGGATGCCATCGGTGGTGTCGATCACGTATTCCTGCGGCAGCACATGCAGGATGCGCTGATCGGCCGGCACGGCGACAGCGCGTGCCGACTCCAGCACCCGTTCCACATCGCCGTCGACCACTTCCTTGTCACGGATGGCTACCGCGCCATGCGAATTGAGCGAGCGGATATGACTGCCGGCAATACCGGCAAACACCGAGTGAATCTCGCAGTCGGCCATCAGCTCGGCTTCTTCGACCGCACGCTGAATCGACTGCTCGGTCGACTCGATATCCACCACGACACCGCGCTTCAACCCGCGCGACGGATGCGAGCCCAGGCCGATCACCTCGACCTGGCCGTCGGGCTGAATCTCACCGACAATGGCAACGATCTTGCTGGTGCCGATATCCAGGCCAACGACCAATGATTTGTCAGGGCGCTTAGCCATGCTGTTCTTTGATCCCGCTTTGAATTTCAATGCCAGTCGAGCTTTCCCCCACCCCACCGTCACCAGGCACCTTCAGGTGCTGTGATACCGCAGCAGGCTGGGCGGCCCAGCGCACGGCCAGTCCATTGGTATAGCGCATGTCGACCCGCTCGGGCCGCCGATCCTGGTTGCGCAGGACTTCATGCACTGAGATAAAGCGTGCCAGGCGTTCGCGAATCTGCTCACGACCAAGCAGCAGTTCCACACCCGAGCCCAGTTCCAGCATCCAGGCACCGCGCTCGTCCAGTTCAAGTCGTTGAATATCCAGCCCGATAGCACCCAGCTCAGCCCGCATTGTTCTCCAGGCATCAAGCACTTCCTGGCGTCGGCTATCCGGACCGCGGAGCCTGGCCAGCCCCTGCATGCCATCGCTGCCATCCACCGAGAACAGGTCGCCACGGTCGCTCAAAAGAAATCCGTCATTCCAGCGGGCCACCGGCTGATGTTCGACGATTCGGATACCCAGTGCATCGGGCCACTGCCGACTGACCTCCACGCCAGCCACCCAGGGCAAGGCCTGAATGGCATCGCGAACCTGCTCCAGGTCAACGGAGAAAAACCCTTTTGAGGCCGGACCGATCGCCGCCGCACGAATCTGGCTGACCGAGGTGCGCTGCAACTCACCTTCGACATCCAGCCAGGTGATTGGCCACTGCCCGCCACCAATCAGGCCCGTTCGCAGCCACAGCGCAGCCAGCACCACGATGCCCAGCAGCACCAGCGTGGCCAGCGTTGCCGGTCCGATCAGTCGGTCCGGCTGGTCGTCAATATTCGCCATACCAGTTCCTCGAAATCGATTCCGGCGGCCTTGGCCGCCTTGGGCACCAGGGAGGTTTCTGTCATCCCCGGCGTTGTATTGACTTCCAGCAGCCACGGGCTGCCATCACCATCCAGCATCAGATCCACCCGGCCCCAGCCGGTCGCGCCAACCACGTCGAATGCCGCCAGGCACAGGTCGGCCAGTTCACGCTCTTTTTCCTCCGGCAGGCCGCAGGGACAGCGATAACGGGTGTCGCCGGATTCATACTTGGCCGCATAGTCGTAAAAGACACGCGCCGGTTCCAGACCAATCAGCGGCAGAACCCGACGACCCAGAATGGAAGCGGTGTATTCCGGCCCGCGGATGCACTGCTCGACCAGTACCGTGGCATCGAATTGCAACGCGCTGTCCAGTGCGGCCGGCAGATCGCCGGCTTCGTCGACCCGACTCATGCCGATACTCGAACCTTCGCGCGCAGGCTTGACGAACAGTGGCAGCCCCAGAGTCTGAACAATTGCCTCGGCATCATCGGCCGAGCTGGCGGTCTGCCAGCGTGGCGTTGGCAGTCCCGCCGCCATCCAGATTCGCTTGGTCTGAACCTTGTCCATGGTCAGCGCCGAACCAAGGACCCCGGAACCGGTCACCGGAATGCCGTAAATGCGCAGTGCGCCTTGCAGCGCGCCATCTTCACCTCCGCGACCATGAAGCAGATTGAACACCCGGTCGTAATGACCGGCAGCGACTTGTTCAAGCAAACGGCGCGGACCATCGACCACACTGAACTGCACGCCGAGTTTCTCCAGCGCACCGGCAATGGCTCTGCCGCCGCGCAATGACACTTCGCGTTCGGCGCTGTCGCCGCCAACCACCAGGGCGACATGTCCAAAACTCAGAGCATCAGACCTGGACATTAGACACCTCCCCAAGTGAATCACGCAGACGGCTGGCCAACTGACCCACATCGCCTGCGCCCATCACCAGCAGCAAATCGCCCTGTTCACAGACCTCCGGCAACCGGTCTGTCACCTGGTCGATGCTGCCAACCCGAAACAGTGGCAGATCACCGCGCTGGGCCACGGCCTGGGCCAGGACATCGGAATCAATTCCCGCGATTGAACTCTCACCAGCGCTGTAAATGTCCAGCAGAATGAGCGCATCGACCTCGGCCAGCACACGAGCGAAGGCATCGAACTGATCGCGCGTACGACTGTAGCGATGCGGTTGAAAGATCAGCACCAGTCGGCGGTTCGGCCAGCCACTGCGAGCAGCACGGATCACCGCGTCCAGCTCGGTCGGGTGATGACCATAGTCTTCAAAAGCCAGCACCTGGCGACCGTCAATATTGAGCTCGCCAATCCGCGCAAAGCGGCGCCCTATGCCACCGAAGGCCGCCAGGCCCCGGACAATATCGGTGCCACTGATCCCCAGTTCCCAGGCCACCGCAGCGGCACCCAGTGCATTCTGAACATTGTGTCGGCCAGGCTGGACCAGACTGACCGCCAGCGGCTGGTCAGCTTCTGGCAGCCACAAGTTGAAATCCATACGCTGGCCATGCTGTTCCAGATCCGTTGCACGCAAGTCGGCCCGATCATTGAAACCGTAGGTGACGACATTGCGACCGACCAGGGGAATCAGCTCGGCCACATGTGGGTCATCCAGGCACAGCACAGCCACGCCAAAAAACGGCAGATGGCGCAGGAACTCCAGAAAGGCCGCTTGCAGCTGATCGAAACTGCCCTGATAAGCGTCAAGATGATCGCGATCGATATTGGTGACCAGGGAAATCACCGGCTGCAGTTTGAGAAACGAGCCATCGCTCTCGTCCGCCTCGGCAACCAGGTAACGGCCTTCACCCAGGCGTGCGCTGGAGCCGAAGGCATTGACCAGCCCGCCGACGATAAAGGTCGGATCCAGCCCGGCTTCGGCCAGAATCCCGGCCAGCAGTGAGGTTGTGGTGGTCTTGCCGTGCGTGCCGGCCACGGCGATGCCCTGGCGAAAGCGCATCAATTCACCGAGCATTTCGGCTCGCGGAACGACAGGAATACGGCGGTCACGAGCCGCCATCAGCTCGGGATTGGACTCCGGCACCGCGCCGGAAACGACTACGACATCGGCACCCTGCTGATATTCGGCGGCATGGCCAATATGGATATCGGCCCCCTGCTTTCGCAGCTGTGCCACGCTGTCCGACGCGGTCAGGTCCGAGCCGGAAACCTCGAAACCGAGATTGAGCAGCACCTCGGCAATACCGCTCATGCCAGCCCCGCCAATGCCGACGAAATGAAAGCGCTGCACGCGATGCATCAGATTGGGTGCCGGACGGCTGGAACGGCTCATCGGGCCACCTCCAGGCAAGCCGCTGCCACCAGGTCGCTGGCCTTCGGCCGGGCCAGCGCGCGGGCGCGCCCGGCCATGGCCGCCAACTGGGTTCGTCGCAGACCGCGCAGGCGCTCGGCCAGGCTCTCAACTCTGAATTCGCCCTGGGGGACCAGCCAGGCAGCATGTGCGGCAGTCAGGTACTGGGCATTGGCCGTCTGGTGATCGTCCACCGCAGCCGCAAACGGCACCAGCAACGACGCCACGCCGGCAGCCGCCAGTTCGGCAACGGTCAGCGCCCCGGCACGACAAATGGCAAGATCCGCCTGTGCCCAGGCATTGGCCATATCATCAATAAAAGCAATCACTTCACCGTTGACACCGGCGGCCTCATAGGCCTGTTTCGTGGCATCGAACTGGCGCCCGGCCTGATGAATAACCCGCGGCCGGGATGCTTCGGGCAGCAGCGCCAAAGCCTGTGGTATCACCTCGTTGAAAACCTTTGCCCCCTGGCTGCCGCCGATCACCAGAATGACCAGTGGGCCCTCGCGGTCGCCATAGCGTTGCTCCGGATCAGGCAGGGCGGCAATCTCTGCGCGAACCGGATTGCCGCAGTGCTCACCGCGGCCTAACACGTCGGGGAATCCGGTCATGACGCGCCGGGCCAGTGGGCGCAACCAGCGATTGGTCATGCCGGCGATCGCATTCTGCTCGTGAATGACCAGCGGAATACCCATCAGACGAGCCATCAGCCCGCCAGGACCGGCAACATAGCCGCCCATACTCAGCACACAGTTCGGTTGACTGCGCTTAAATATTTGACGCGCCTGAATCATGGCGCGCAGAATCCGGAACGGGGCAGTCAGCCAACCCAGCATGCCATTGCCGCGCAAGCCGCTGATATTGATTTTCTCAAGTTCAAACCCGGCCTCCGGAACCAGGCGATTCTCCAGGCCCTGCGGCGTACCCAACCAGTTGACCGAAACGCCCTGGTTTTCCAGACACCGGGCCACCGCCAGCCCGGGAAAGATATGCCCACCAGTTCCACCGGCCATGATCATGACGCGGACCCGGCTCATACCGACCACCCCGCGCGGCGTCGCGGACGCTCGAGTTCGACCCGCTTGAGCTCCCAGTCCACTCGCAACACCACGGCAATCGCCAGCAGGGTCATGATCAGGCTGGAACCACCGGCCGAGACCAGCGGCAAGGTCAGCCCCTTGGTCGGCAAGACACCCAGATTCACGCCGATGCTGATCAAGGCCTGGATACCCAGCCACAGGCCGATACCCCAGGACAGGTAGGCCGAGAACGGACGCTCCATCATCAGCGCCTTCAAGCCAATCCGAAAGATCTGGCCAACCAGCAGCACAAACAGGGTCAGCACCAGGACAATGCCGACCAGTCCCATTTCTTCGGCCAGCACGGCAAAGATGAAATCGGTATGCGCTTCGGGCAGGTAGTAGAGTTTCTGCACACTGGAGCCCAGACCAACGCCAGTCACCTGGCCCCGGCCGACGGCAATCAGAGCCTGAACCAGCTGGAAGCCGCCGCGCAGCGGATCGGCCCAGGGATCCATGAAGCTCATCACCCGCTGCAGGCGATACGGCTCCATGGCGGCAAAACCGAATAGCGGCAGGCTGGTCGCGCCAAGCACGAACAGGTGCTTCCAGGCGGCACCGGCCAGCCAGACCATGCCGCCAACAATCGCCACCAGCACCATGGCCGAACCCATATCAGGTTGCAACAGCAGAATGGCTGCCATCACGCCCACCGCCGCCAGCGGCTTGATGGTGTCGATAAAACGCCCGCGATTGAGCTCCGGCCGTCGGGCCAGATAACCGGCCACGTGAATAATCACCAGCAGCTTGGCCACCTCAACCACCTGAAAGCGGAAGAAACCCAAATCGATCCAGCGAACCGAGCCATTGACCTCATGGCCCAGCATCGGAACAAAGGGCAAAAGCAGGACAATTACCGCCAGCGGCAGGCACAGCCGTGCCAGCCTGTCCAGGACCTGAACGCTGACCAGACGCAAGCCCAGACAGGCCAACAGACCGACGCTGATAAACATCAGGTGGCGAGTGACATAGTGCCATTGCGAAACCCGGTAGTTCTCGGCCACCGCCATGGAGGTCGAGGCCACCATCACAATGCCGATCGCCAGCAGCAGCGCCGCGCAAACCACGATGACCGGATCCAGTCCGACCGCGCGCGGCGTATCACGCCAGCGCGAGGCCTGTCTGGGATTGGCGGGTGCGCGGGTAGCCATGGCGTCAGCGAATCTTCATGGTGGCCAGGCTGGCCAGCACCAGCATGACAGCGATGATCCAGAAACGCACGATCACTTTCGGCTCGGGCCAGCCCTTGAGTTCGAAGTGATGATGAATCGGTGCCATGCGGAAAATCCGCTTGCCGGTCAGCTTGAACGAAGCCACCTGCAGAATCACCGACAGCGTCTCGATGACAAAAATGCCGGCCATCAACACAAACACCAGCTCCTGGCGCACAGCCACGGCAATCAGGCCCAGCGCGGCACCGACGCTCAGCGCGCCAATATCGCCCATGAAGACCTGGGCAGGATAGGTGTTGAACCACAGAAAGCCCAGACCGGCACCGGCCAGGGCGGCGCAGAAGATCGCCAGTTCACCAACGCCGGGTACATAAGCCATACCGAGATAGTTGGCAAAAATGGTATTACCCGTGGCATAGGCAAAAATACCCAGACCGGCCGCCACGAATACCGCCGGCATGATTGCCAGACCATCCAGTCCGTCGGTCAGATTGACCGCGTTGGACGAGCCAACCACCACGAAATAGGTCAGCACGATAAAACCCAGCCCGAGTGGAATCGCCACGTCCTTGAAGAACGGCACATACAGCGTGGTATTGGCCGGTACATCGGCGGTGTGGTACAGAAATACGCCAACCGCGAGTGCTGCCAGCGACTGCAACAGGTACTTCCAGCGTGCCGAAAGCCCGCGGCTGTCACGGTACTTGAGCTTGCGGTAGTCATCGACAAATCCGATGCCGCCAAAAGCCAAAGTAACGAACAACACGGTCCAGACATAGCGGTTGTTCAGATCGGACCACAACAAGGTACTGATGATCAGCGCGATCAGAATCATCGCCCCGCCCATGGTCGGCGTTCCGGCCTTGGACTGATGACTTTCCGGGCCCAGTTCGCGGATCGGCTGCCCATACTGGCGCTGGGTCATCTGGCGAATGAAATAAGGCCCAATCACCAGCGAAACGGCCATTGCTGTCATCGCCGCCATGATGGTGCGAAAGGTAATAAAGCGAAACAGCGCAACATCCTGCGCCAGCCAATGTTCAAACAGCCACACCAGCATCAGCATTTCTCCCCTGTCAGGTTTTGACCAACCAAAGCCTGGACAATGCGTTCCATACCCATGGAGCGGGACCCTTTCACCAGGCAGATCACACCCGGGTGCAGCGCCTCAGCCAGGGCCTTGGTCAGTTCCTTTTGGTCGCTGAAGTGGGTAGCGCCGGCACCGAAAGTAATCTGGCTGGCCTGGCTTTGTGGACCCACGGTGAACAAGCGTCGCACACCCAGGTCGGAGGCAGCCTGGCCCATCTCGCGATGCAGTTTGTCGCTGTATTCACCCAGCTCGGCCATATCCCCCAGCACCAGCCACGGTTCGCCGTCCATTTCGCTGATCACTCGCAAACCGGCATACAGCGACGCTGGATTGGCGTTGTAGGTATCGTCAATCAGGCACCAGCCAGCGTCCGTACGATGCACCTCCAGCCGGCCTGGCAGACTGCGGATGCCAGCCAGGGCACGGGCAATAGTGTCCGGCTCGATTTCCAGGGCAATTGCCACTGCCGTTGCGGCCAGCGCGTTGATTCGATTGTGTTGACCTGGCAGCGCCAGTCGGGTGGCGATTCGGCCGACCGGTGTGACCATGTCGAGCGCCTCACCATGCGTTGTTTCCGGATAAATATCGGCCTGATCGGTCAATCCAAACGTCAGCCGTCGGCAATGGCGGGCGGTATCCCGCCAATGATCAGCGAATGGGTCATCAGCGTTGATAATCGCCACGCCATCTGCCGGCAATGCGGCGAACAGTTCACCCTTGGCTCTGGCCACACCTTCAACGCTGCCCAGACGTTCCAGGTGGGCGGGACCGGCGTTGGTAACCACTCCAACGACCGGCCTTGCCAACCCGGCCAGGTAGCCGATGTCGCCCGGCTGACCACAGCCCATTTCAATCACCGCAAAGCGATGGCTGTGATCCAGCCGGGCCAGGGTCAGCGGAACGCCCAGTTCATTGTTGTAGTTGCCTTTCGTGGACAACGTTGGCCCGACCTCGGACAGGATCGCGGCGGTCATTTCCTTGACCGTGGTCTTGCCGTTGCTGCCGGTAATACCAATCAACTTGACCGCCAGCTCGTCGCGCCAGCCCGAGGCAATTGCACCCATGGCAATGGCCACGTCGTCGACCACGACCTGCGGCGCTGCCAGATCCAGCTGGCGACTGACCAGGGCGGCACGGGCGCCGGCACCGACAGAGGCTGCGGCAAAATCATGACCGTCCGAGCGGTCACCCGGAAGCGCCGCAAACAGTTGGCCCGGTGCAACCACGCGCGAGTCAATGCCCATGCCGTCAATGGACACGTCGTTACCGACCAGGCAACCACCGCTCAATTCCGCCACTCGACTCAGCTTGAGCTTCATCATGCGGTCACCTCCAGCGCCTGCTGAACAGCGGCAAGGTCAGAAAACGGATGGGCGGTATCGCCCATGATCTGTTCGGTTTCATGACCTTTGCCGGCAATCAATACCAGATCATCCGGACCGGCCTGGCTCAAGGCGCGGGCAATGGCCTGGCCACGATCGGTCAGGACCTGAACCCGCTGCGGATGACGCATCCCGGACTGGATTTCGCGAATGATCGCCAGCGGGTCCTCGTGGCGCGGATTGTCGTTGGTCAGGATCACCCGATCGGCCAGCGATTCGGCAATGCGTCCCATCAAGGGACGTTTGGCACGATCCCGATTGCCGCCGCAGCCGAACACGCACCACAGGTTTTCCGGCTCGAGCGTGAGCAGACTGTTGAGCGCGTTCTCCAGCGCGTCTGGCGTGTGGGCATAGTCAATCACCACCAGGCAGTCATCTGGCCCGGTCATGGGCTCCATGCGACCAGGTACCGGCTTCAATCCGGCCAGCATTGTGCAGATATCGGCGTCCTTGTAATCGCGCGCAGCCAGCTCGGCCGCCACGATCGCCAGGTTGTACAGATTGATGCGTCCCAGCAGCGCAGACCGGGTAGTCAGCGACCGGTCCTGCTTCGGCCAGCGCAGTGAACAGTCGAGACCGGTTCGGCTAGCCGAATTCAGGCTGATCATCAGATCAGCAGACTCGATAGCGTTGATGCTGATCGTGGTCAGCCCCGGTGAATCCGAAAGATGCGCGGCCAGCTCGGCACCGAATTCATCGTCGATATTGATGATCTGGCGCTGGCTGGTGTAGTCAGTAAACAGTCGGGCCTTGGCCTGGCCGTAGGCCTTGCGGTCGGCATGGTAATCAAGATGATCATGCCCCAGAGTGGTAAAGATCACCGCCGAAAAACGCAGCCCGGCCAGGCGTTGCTGATCCAGAGCGTGCGACGAGGCTTCGATGACCACGGTATTGATTCCGGCCGCGCGCAGCTCGGCCAGGTTCCGATACAGGCTGAGCAGGTCCGGGGTCGTATGACTGCCAGGCCGATGCTGACCAGGCCGACCGATACCCAGCGTGCCGATCATGGCACCATCCAGCGCCTGGGCCAGTAGCCAGGCCACCGAACTCTTGCCATTGGTCCCTGTAACCGCGATCAGATCCATGCTGGCACCCGGATCACCCCAGCACCGGCGGGCAAGCTCCGGCAGAGATTCAGACAAGCGATCAATCGTGATCAGGGGTACCGCGCAGGAGGCCGGACTCTGGCCATAGCCATCGTGCAGCACGGCAACGGCACCTTGGGCCAGCGCCTGGTCAAGATAATCCAGACCATGCGCCGTTTGACCTGCCAGGGCAACAAACACATCACCGGCTTTGATCTGGCGACAATCCAGTGCCAGCGATTGCACCAGCAAGTCGCCGCCGGTCTCAACCGGTACCAGCCCGGCCAGCAACTCGCTCAAGGTCAATGGAGTACGTCGATCAGTCATACGCGATCTCCGTGCGAACAACGGGCTGGGCAATGGTCCCTGCAACCAGCGCATCCAGCCGATCCGGCGGGACGTTGAACAGCCGCAGTGCCGCATCCATCACCCGGCCAAACACCGGTGCCGCGACCTGCCCGCCGTAATAGGCTTCGCCGGACGGATCGTGAATAACCACCGTGGCGGCCAGGCGCGGACGCGAGGCCGGCGCAAAGCCGGTAAAACTGGCCAGGTAGCGATCATCGTAACCACCGGCACCGACCTTGCGCGAGGTTCCGGTCTTGCCCGCCACTCGATAGCCGGAAATCGCTGCTCGGGTTCCGGTTCCACCCGGCTCGATAACGGTTTCCATCATCACCCCAAGCTGGCGGGCCAGGGCCGGGTCAAGTACCGAATGCGGCGGGCTATCAGTGTTGGCAATAAACGACGGTTGGCGAAGCCGGCCTTCATCCGCAATAGCCGCGGTTGCCCGGGTCAGTTGCAAGGGGGTCACGGACAAGCCGTAGCCATAGGCCAGCGTTGCCTGTTCCAGCTTGCGCCAGCGCTCATAATCGCGCAGCACACCGGCCGATTCTCCGGGAAATCCGGTACCGGTCACGGCACCAAAACCAAAGCGCGAGTACACCCCCCAGAGATGGCGAGCATCCGTCTTGAGCACCAGATCAACCATGCCGACATTGGATGACTTGGTCAAAAGCCCGGTCGCCGTCATCTGACCGAAGTTGCGTACATCCCGAATGGTGTGTCCGGCCACCACCATGGTGCCGGGCGAGGTGTCGATCAGGGTATCGGGTCTGACGATGCCCGCTTCCATGATCGCGGCCATGGCAAACGGTTTGATCACCGAGCCCGGCTCGAGTACGTCGGTCAGCGCCCGATTGCGCAACCCGTCGGCGGCAACCCGATCGGAGGAGTTGGGGTTGTAGGATGGATAGTTGACCATCGCCAGCACTTCCCCGGTGCCAACGTCCAGGACCACAATGGAACCTGAACGGGCCCCGAATTCCACCACCGCGGTCTTGAGCTCGCGAAACGCCAGATACTGCAGCCGACGATCGATGGTCAGCCGCAGGTCGCGCCCCGGCTGCATATCCTGAATCAGTTCGACTTCCTGAACCGTCCGGCCAAACAGATCCTTGATGACGCGCTTGGAACCGGGTTCGCCCTGCAGCCAGCCGTTGTAAGCCAGCTCCAGGCCTTCCTGGCCAATGTCGTCGATATTGGTAAAACCGAGTACCTGGGCGGTGACCTCGCCGGTCGGATAGAAGCGACGATACTCGCGCTCCAGGTGGACGCCTGGAATGGCCATCTCGCGCAGGCGGTCAGCCACCTCGGGATGCACCCGCCGCTTGAGCCAGACAAACTCCCGGGTTGCCCGCTGGGTCAGGCGGCGTTCCAGTTCCTCGGTTGGCGTTTCCAGCAGCCCGGCCAGCATCGGGATGTACTCGACTTCCTGCAGCAAGGTACCAGGGTGCGCCCAGATCGATTCAACCGGCGTCGATACCGCCAGTGGCTCTCCGTTGCGATCGAAAATACTGCCGCGCACGGTCGGTATGGCGACTTCACGCAGAAAACGGGCCTCGCCCTCACTTTGCAGAAAATCAGTTTCCATCACCTGCAGGTTGATAGCCCGGGCAACCAGGACCACGCAGGCCAGCAGCATGACGCCCGCCGTCAACCACAGGCGAATCGCACTTTGCTTGTGCAGGGCAGGCGCGGTCATGGCAGCTCAACCAGAATGCCGACCCGTTCCGGTCGGTGCATTCCCAGTTTGGCCTCAGCCTGGCGTTCAATCCGACCGGATTCGGCCAGCCAGGCCTGTTCTAGTTGCAGTCGGCTCCATTCCACATTGACCTGATCACGCTGAGCCTCGGCAGCCTGCAATTCGACAAACAGGTGACGGGATTCGTGGCGCAGGGCGACCACCGCCACGGCTGATATCAGCAGCCCGGCCAGCAACACAAAAAATATCAGCCAGCGGATCATGTCAATGCCCCATTGAGCGACTCGGGCGCGATCTTCTCAACCACTCGCAGGCGCGAACTGCGGGCACGCGGGTTGGCCCGGATTTCGTTGCTGGAGGGACGAATCATCTTGCCGACCAGGCGAACTTGAGGGGTGAAATCCGGTGCTAGCGGCACTCGCCGGCTGGCCGGTGGCGGACTGGACAGTCGCCGAAACGCCTGTTTGACCCGACGATCCTCAAGCGAATGAAAACTGATCACGACCATACGACCACCATCGGCCAAAATGGCCACGCCCTGTTCCAGTGCCTGATCCAGTGCGCCCAGCTCATCATTGATATGGATACGAATGGCCTGAAACGCGCGCGTAGCGGGATGACGATCCGCAGGGGAAGGCCCCGCGGCCCGGGCTACGATGGCAGCAAGTTCGGCGGTTCGCTCAATCGGCTTTTCCGCTCTGGCCATGACAATGCTCCGTGCTATACGTCGCGCGTAACGATCCTCCCCGTACTCGAAAATCACGCGGGCAATTTCGGCTTCCTCGGCACGCGCCAGCCAGTCGGCAGCCGATTCGCCCGCATCCGGGTTCATGCGCATGTCCAGCGGACCATCGTCGCGAAAGCTGAAGCCGCGCTCCGATGAGTCCAGTTGAGGTGACGACACACCCACATCCAGCAGCAGTGCGTCAACCCGGCCATGCACTTCCGTTTCCCGGGCCATGCGTTCCAGCTCGGCAAAATTGCCGTGCCAGATCGTGACCCGCGGATCCGATGCCAGGTTTTCCCGGGCATGAGCAATCGCCTCGGGATCCTGGTCAATCACGATCAAACGACCGTCCGGCCCCAGTCGCGCCAGCATCGCCAGACTGTGGCCGCCCCGACCATAAGTGGCATCCACCACCCGCGCATCGGGCGCAATATTCAATGCCTCCAGCGCAGGCTCCAGCAGCACCGGCACATGTTGTTGCGTCGCTGTCATCGTCGCCTACAGGACCAGTTGGGCCATTTCGGCGGAGGCCTGCTCCTGTATTTCCTTTTCTTCTTCGATACGACGCTGGCTAAGCACGTTTTCGTTCCACAATTCAAAGCGCTGGCCCATGCCCATCATCACGACACGTTTTTCCAGGCCGGCTACCTGCCGCAGCGTCAATGGCAGCAGCACGCGTCCGTTTCCATCGGGCTCAAGCTGAGTGGCCGATCCGACCAGGCGGCGCTGCAGGCTGCGATGTGAGGGGTTGAAAGTCGACAATCCCATCACCTGTTCACGCACCCGCTCCCACTCCGGCTCGGGATAGATCCACAAACAGCCGGCGTCAAAGGCCGAGTAGGTCAGCACCAGCTTCTGGCCGCAAACCGCATCCAAATCCTCGCGATAACGCGTGGGTATGGCCATGCGCCCTTTCGCATCCAGATTGATCGCCGTTTCACCAAAAAACACCGCTAACTACTCCAGTACGCCTGAAAACCACTTTTTCCCACAATTTACCACCTACCGCCACGATAGTCCCGATGCGGTCAAGTGTCAAGGGCGAAGCGACGGGGAAGGTTTCAGGTAATTGGGGACGTAAGGCAGGTTTTGGCTTGGGCGAGGGTTTGGAGATTGAAAGGAACGGTTTCCGGGTTACGGGTTACGGGTTACGGGTTACGGGTTACGGGTTACGGGTTACGGGTTACGGGTT